>DASTPP010000122.1:0-44192 GCA_035762175.1 Polyangiaceae bacterium
TGTCGACCGACGCGCCGACGGCCGCGCGTTCACACCGCGATCGTGAACGCGCGGCCGTCGGCGTGTCCGCGCGCCGTGGGCCCCCACCTCTCGGGTTACGTTGCATGAAGACCTCCCCGTCGATCTCGCCTTCTGCTCGCCCTTGTGTCGCCGCGGCGGCGCTGCTGCTGGCCGCCTGCGCGAGCAGCAGCCCGCCGCCGGCCGCCCCGGCCGCCGCGCGGCCCGCTCCGCCCGAGGGGGCGGCCGTCGCGCCCCCCGGGCCTTTCGGCCCCAGGCTCTTGCCGCCCGGCCTGCCGCTGCCGGCGCTGCCGCCCGAGCTGGCGCGCACCGGGCTGCCCGTCGACCTTCTCGGGGGCGGCGCGCCCTGGCAGGCGGCGGCGGGTGCGTGCGGTGGGGGGCGGGCGCGCCGGCCCGAGAGCGCCCTGGTCGCGGGGGCGCGACGGCGCTAAACCCGCCGCCCGGCCGCGCGCGGCCCGAATGGAGAGGCCATGGCAGCCGACGACCGACGGAGCGGTTCGACCGTAATTCAGCGCAAGAGCGAGCGTGGCGCCCGCCCGGCGGCGGCGAAGGTGCCCCGCGGAGGGGGCTCGGCGCGCCACCCGAACCTCACCCAGTTCGTCGAGGCCGGCGGCGTGGTCGGGGTGTCGTACCGGCGCGGCCGGTATCTGCTCTCGGCCGCGAGTGAGGCCGTCGAGGGGCGCGAGGCGGTGGGCATGGTGCTGACGTACGGGTCGCTCGACGACGCCCTCGACGATCTCGAGGCCTGCGCCGCCGAGTGTGTTCGGCAGATGAGCGAGGGCGTGGCGCCGGGCGAGCGAGGCGCTACGAAAAAGAAAGCGGGCAAGGCCGCGGTGGAGAAGGCGACGAAGGCGGCCGGCGGCGCCGCGAAGGGCAAGGCGGCTGGCGCCGCCGCGAAGAAGGCGGCTGGCGCCGCCGCGAAGAAGGCGGGCGAGGCGGTCGGCGGCGCCGCGAAGAGGGCGGGCGAGGCGGTCGGCGGCGCGAAGAGGGGGGGCAAGGCGCCCGCGGCCGGCGCCGCGGGGGCCGGGACGGGGCCTGCGCGCGAACGCCCTCGACGCGGGCGGGGGTCGGCGACCCGCCCGCGCGCCGGCCGGGCGGCGCCGGGGGGTCGGGCGGTTTTACGCCGCGTCCGCCGCGCGGGAGGGGGCGCCGTCGAATCGGCCGCGCGGGGTAGACTTTCTGTCGGCCGCGGGGGCACGATGGCGCGCCCTGCCATGGCACGACGGGTGAGCGAGCGACGCGGCAACGACGACGACCTGCGCTGTGGCATCGGCGTGGTGCTCGTCGACGTCATCAACACCTTCGACTTCGAAGGCTCGGCGGGCCTCGTCAGGGCCGCGGCGAGGGCGGCGCCGGCCATCGAGCGGCTCGCGGCGCGCGCCCGCGCGAAGCGCGTGCCCGTCATCTACGTGAACGACAACTTCGGCCGCTGGCGCTCTGACTTCAAGGCGACCTTGCGCCTATGCACCGAGCCCCAGAACCAGGGCCGGCGGGTGGCCGAGCGCCTGCGCCCGCACGAAGAAGACTACTTCGTGCTCAAGCCCCAGCATTCGGGCTTCTATTCGACCACGCTCGAGCTCCTGCTCAACCACCTCGGCGTGCACACGCTCGTGCTGGCCGGCTTCGCCACCAACCTCTGCGTGGTCTTCACGGCCAATGACGCCCACATGCGCGGCTACCACCTGTTCGTGCCCGCCGACTGCACGGCGTCGAACACCCCGGCCCTCACCCGGGCCGCGCTCGCGCACGTCAAGACCGCGCTCGGGGCCGACATTCGGCGCGGGGCTGCCATCGACTTGGCGCGCCCGGGGCACACCGCCAAGAAGCCCCGCGGCCAGCCCTTCTGAGCCCCGCGTCGCCCGAGAGGGCACCGCCGCGCGAGCCCGCCGATCGGGCGAGGGCGCGAGTCGCCGTCGCCCCGGGTCGGCCCGGTCGGCGAGGCGCTCGGCCTGCTTGCTGAGCGCGGGGGCTTGGCGACGCGGGGGCGGGCGCGCTCCGGGCGGGCAAGGGCACCCGCCGCTCGGATTCGAGCGATTACTTGGGTTGCTGCGCCCCAGAATCGCCCCGCGTGGCGCAGCCCTCGGCGGTACCTTCCGTGGTTGCCACGGAAACCAAAGATTCCAACGGGCGAGTATTTTTATGGCAGTTTGTCGTACACGGCCTGAAGGTGTAGGCCACGCTCGATCCACTGCTCGACGGTCCACGTCGTTGGCGGACGTTCGGCGCGGAGGGCTTTCTTCACGAGTGGCGACAAGCGGTCGCCGAGGAGGGTGAAGGCCTGGGTGAGGGCTGGCGGGTCGCCTCCGGCGGAGACCCCGGGCTCGGGCTCGCCTTCGCCCGTTATCAGCCAGTTGAGATCGACGCCGGCCGCGTCGGCGATCTTGCGAGCGGACGAAGAGGTGAGGCCATTCTGGTCGCCTCGCTCGCCCTTGAGGAGCAACCCAATGTAGGTGTGACTGAGCCCTGCGTTCTTGGCGAGCTCTCGGGCCGAGAGGTTACGGGCGCCCAAAATCCAGTCGATTCGTTCGGCGAGGGTGAGCACCCCCCTGCAGTACTTGTTGCCGGGTCGAGGGCCACCTAATCTTAAGTTGCCAGTGAAACCAAAGGTGCCATAATGAGGGGCGTGAAAACGATAGAACGGAGACGCTCGTGTGCCCGAAACCTGCTCGTGGCGGTCGAGCCAGCCTCGCGGGGGGTCAGGTGACGACCCCGACGCCCCTTTTGCCGCCCCCCATCGAGTACGTCGTCGCCCTCATTTCGCCGACGTTGCATACTGAGTTCGTCGTCCGGCGAGGCGACGACGACGGCGCCCTTTGGTACGTCGGCCGGGTCGACAGGGCCCTTCCGTTCCCGACCTGGGATGCGGCCGAAGAAGCGGCCGCCATGGTTCGAGCCGCGCCGGTCGGCGACATTTACCGGGTCGTGGTCCTGCCTACCCAGGTCGGCCAGCCGGTCGAGTACGAGCGGCCGCCCCGCCCCTGGTACCGCAGGCTGCTCACTCGGCTTGGGCTCTGACCGCTTTCGTCGGCCCCGAGCTCGGAGCCGCGCCCCCCCCGAAGGTGACTCGAGCCAACCAGCCTCGGCTCCGGAAGACCCCTGGCTCGGTATCGAAGATTGCCGATAGAAGGCAGCTGCTATGGCGAAGAAGCCCGGCGGCCCGGGTGCCCGGCGGCGCCCCCCGCAGGCCGGTCGGCGGCGGCGGGCGAGGCGCCGCGCCCTCGAAGGCGGGCGGCGCCGGGCGCGGGCCGAGGGCCGGCGGCCTCGGGCCGTCTTTCGAGAACACCGCGCGGGGCGGCGTTGTCTCTTCTTTGCGTCCCCAGCGGGATTCGAACCCGCGTTACAGGCGTGAAAGGCCAGTGTCCTGGGCCGACTAGACGATGGGGACGGGCCGGAAAGGCGCTAACGGCGGGGCGGAGCCTATCGGCGCCCCGCCCCGTTCGCAAGCGAATTCAGCCTCGGCGGGGCCCGCCGAAGCGCCCCTTGCCCTCGCCGCGGTCGTCGCGGCCGCGGTTCAAGCGGGGCAAGATGCCCTCGAAGCGGCGGCCGCCCGCGGCGCCGGCGGCCGGGGCGGCGCCGCCCTCGGGCGGGGGCAGCAGCTCTTTGCGCGAGAGCCGGATCTTGCCGTCGCGGTCGATGCTGAGCACCTTGACCTCGACCTCGTCGCCCTCGTTGAGCACGTCCTCGACGCGCTCGACGCGCTCGTGGGCGAGCTCGGAGATGTGCACGAGGCCGTCGATGTTGGGCATGATCTCGACGAAGGCGCCGAAGTCGACGATGCGCTTGACCGTGCCCGCGTAGGTGCGCCCGATCTCGGGCTCGGCGGTCAGGCCCTTGATGATGTCGATGGCCTTCTTGACCGCGTCGGCGTCGGCCGAGGCGATGTTGACGGTGCCGTCGTCCTCGACGTCCATCGACACGCCGGTCTGGTCGACGATGCCCTTGATGGTCTTGCCGCCGGGGCCGATGACGAGGCGAATCTGGTCGGGCTTGACCTTGACCGAGACGATGCGCGGGGCGTGGGGCGAGAGCTCGGCGCGCGTCTGCGGCATCGACTCGAGCATCTTGCCGAGGATGTGCAGCCGCCCCTCGCGCGCCTGGTCGAGCGCGCGCGCGAGGATGTCGCGCGACAGGCCGGCGATCTTGATATCCATCTGGATGGCGGTGACGCCCCGGGCGGTGCCGCAGACCTTGAAGTCCATGTCGCCGAGGTGGTCTTCGTCGCCCAAGATGTCGCTCAAGATCGCGACGCGCGCGCCGTCGGAGATGAGCCCCATGGCGATGCCGGCGACGGGCGACTTGATGGGCACGCCCGCGTCCATCAGCGCGAGGGTGCCGCCGCAGACCGCGGCCATCGACGACGAGCCGTTCGACTCGAGCGTCTCGCTGACGATGCGGATGGTGTAGGGGAACTTCTCGGCGTCGGGGATCACCGGCGCGATCGCGCGCTCGGCGAGCGCGCCGTGGCCGATCTCGCGCCGGGCGGGCCCGCGCATGGGCTTGGTCTCGCCGGTCGAGAAGGGGGGGAAGTTGTAGTGCAGCAGGAAGCGCTTCCAGCGCTCGCCCGTCAGCGCGTCGATCTTCTGCTCGTCGTTCGAGGTGCCGAGCGTGGCGGTGACGATCGACTGCGTCTCGCCGCGCTGGAAGAGCGCCGAGCCGTGCACGCGGGGCAGCAGGCCGACCTCGCAGGCGATGGGCCGGATGGTGCGGCCGTCGCGGCCGTCGATGCGCCGGCCCTCGGCGAGGACGTACTCGCGCACGACGTGCGCCTTGCGCTCTTCGAGCTCGGCCTTGACGAGCTTCTCGAGCGCGGCCCAGTCGGCGCCGAGCTCGGCCGCGAGCTGCTCGGTGATCTGCTTCTTGACGGCGGCGTAGGCCTCGTAGCGCTCTTTCTTGACGAGGGTGCGCGAGGCCTTGGCGAGGCCCTGGTCGGCGAGCGCGGCGACGCGCTTTTTGACGTGCTCGGGCAGCTCCGGCACGGCGAACGCGCGCTTGGGCCGGCCGACGGCCCGGCGCAGGTTCTCGATGAGGTCGATGACGGGCTGCGCCTCGCGGTGGGCGAACATCAGCGCCTCGACGATGTCGGCCTCGGCCGCCTCGTTGGCGCCGCCCTCGACCATCACGATGGCGTCGCGCGAGACGGCGACGACGAGGTGGATGTCGGCGACCTGCTGCTGGGCGAAGGTCGGGTAGAGCACGAAGTCGCCCTCGATGCGGCAGACGCGCACGCCGACGATGGGGCCGTCCCAGGGGATGTCGCTGACGTGCAGCGCGGCCGAGGCGCCCGTCAGCGCCAGCACGTCGCTCGGGTTGACCTTGTCGGCGCTGAGGACGGTGGCGATGATCTGCGTGTCCTTGCGGTACCCGTCGGGGAAGAGCGGGCGCAGCGGCCGGTCCATGATGCGGCAGGTGAGAATCTCTTCGTCGCGCTGGCGGGCCTCGCGCTTGAAGAAGCCGCCGGGGATCTTGCCGGCCGAGTACGTCTTCTCGACGTACTCGCAGGTGAGGGGGAAGAAGTCGAGGCCGGGGCGCTCTTCGGTGCTGACGGCGGTGACGAGCACCACGGTCTCGCCGAGCGTGATGAGAATCGAGCCGTGGGCCTGCTTGGCCAGCCGGCCGGTCTCGAAGGTGATGGTCTGGCCGCCGACGGTGACGGATTCGCGAACGAAAGAAGACATCGGGCTCCGTTTTCGGCGGCCCGCACGCCGCGCGGCCGCCGACCTGCCGGTCCGTCCGGCTTGACGCGGGCCCGCCTGGCGGTCTTCTTCCTCGGTGCAAGCGGCCGAGGCCGGGGGGCGTCGGGGGCTTGCAGCGAAGACGAAGTCGCGCCGCACACTCGGGCGCCGATTACGGGTCGAGAGGGGGGCGGGGGCCGCTCGCGGCCGCCGCCCGGGTGGGGACAGAGGACGAGGGGGCGGGTCTACTTGCGCAGGTTGAGCGCGCTGACGATGGTGCGGTAGCGCTCGACGTCGGTGCGCTTGAGGTAGTCGAGCAGGCGGCGGCGCTGGCCGACGAGCTTGAGCAGGCCGCGGCGCGAGGCGTGGTCCTTGACGTGCACCTTGAAGTGGTCGGTCAGGTAGACGATGCGCTCGGTCAGGAGGGCGATCTGCACCTCGGACGAGCCCGTGTCGGCCTCGTGCTGCTTGTACTTGTCGACGATCTGGGCTTTCTGCTGGGTGTGAAGGGCCATTCGGACGCCGTTTCTTGCGTGACGCCCGGGCAACAGGGTGCGGCCCAAGTGCGCGCGCCCCCGTCAGCCCGGGCCGGAGAGGGGTCGCACTATACGAATCCGCGGCCGGCCGTCAACGCCCGGCCCCCCCGCGCGCCCGGGCCCCCGCGCGCCGCGCTCGAGGGGCACGGCGCCGACGCTGCCGGCCCCCGCGCGCCCGGGCCCCCGCCGGGCTCGCGCCCGAGCTCGGGCCCGGAGCGCCGGCGGGGCGCGCGCCGGCGGCAGAACGAGGCTGCCGATTGACGCGCCCGCGCCCCCATGACGCGAAGGGGCGCGTCGGCCCGCCCAAGGGCTACCCGCCCGGTCGAAGGCCCGCTAGTCTATCCGACCGGATGCACGCCCAACGGCCAGCCGCGGCCTCGCGCCCCCCCCCCGACTCGGACCTCTCCGGCCCGAAGCCGTCGAGGCCCGGGTCCGCCGACGGCCCGAGCTCGCGGCCCTCGCGCCCGGGGGCCGCCGCCGACGCGCGGCCCGAGGGCCCGTCGGTCGGGGCCCAGTCGGCCGAGTTCTCGCTGCCCGGCACCGAGGGCGGGCGCGCGGGCGAGCTGTCGACCGGCGTGCGCGACGGCCGGGCCGAGGGCCGGCTCTGCCCCCGCTGCGGCTCGCGCTACCCCGAAGACTTCAACGTCTGCCCGCGCGACGCGACGCCGCTCGGCTGGGCGAACGCGCCGCCCGAAGACCCCTACCTGAACACGACCCTCGCCGAGACCTACCGCGTCACGCGCGTCCTGGGCGAGGGCGGCATGGGGCGCGTCTACGAGGCGCAGCACACGCGGCTGCAGCACCGGCGCTTCGCGATCAAGGTCCTGCACGCCGAGTACGCGCGCTACCCCGAGCTCGTGCAGCGCTTCCAGCGCGAGGCCGAGGCGGCGAGCCGCGTGCGGCACGACAACGTCATCGAGGTCTACGACGTCGGGCGCACGAGCGAGGGCCGGCCCTACCTGGTGAGCGAGCTGCTCGAGGGCGACGACCTCGGCAACCGGCTCAAGCAAGAGGGCAAGCTCGAGCTGGGCGTGGCGGTGCACGTGATTCGCCAGGTGTGCGCGGCGCTCGAGGCGGCGCACGAGCACAGCGTCGTGCACCGCGACATGAAGCCCGAGAACCTGTTTCTGCTGGGCGAGCCGGGGCGGCCGCACGTCAAGATCCTCGATTTTGGCATTTCGAAGGTCGACGACGCGGGGGGCAACAACCTCACGCGCACCGGCATGGTGATGGGCACGCCCGCGTACATGGCGCCCGAGCAGGCGCGCGGCGAGAAGGTCGACCACCGGGCCGACGTCTACGCCGTCGGGGCCATCCTTTACCGGCTGCTGACGGGGCGCACGCCGTTCGACGCCGACGACGCCGCCGGCGCCATCACCGCCGTGCTGACGGCCGACCCGCCGCGGCCGCGGGCGGTCGCGCCCGACATCCCCGAGGCGCTCGAGCTCGTCATCGAGCGGGCGATGGCGAAGCGGCCCGAAGACCGCTTCGCCTCGATGCGCGAGTTCTCCGAGGCGCTCGCCCCCTTCGACGCGGCCCCCGCGGCGCCCGCCGCGCTCGCGCTCGTCCCGGGCGCCGAGGGGCAGAAGCCGGCGACCTCCGGCCCGTCCTCGCCCTCGCGGCCGCCCGCGCTCGCCCGCGCCACGCGCGAGGCGCAGCTCGCGCGCCCGAGCCTGCTCGGCTTCTCGCTGCTCACGGCCGTCGTGCTCGTGCTCGGCCTGACCGCGGGCCTCGCCGACCTCTTCGCCCTCGCCTCGCACACGTCGCTGAGCCGCATGACCTCGACCGCGCTCTTGCTCGGGGTCGTCGCCGCCCTCTTGACGCCCTTCGCCCTCTTCGCCCGCCACCTGGCGCGCGCGGTCTGGGGCTCGACGACGCGCGCCATCCAGGTGGCGCAGCGCCTGCGGCTCGCCTTCGTCGTGGCGCTCGCCACCTACGGCGGCCTCGCGCTGCTCGTGCGCTTCCTCGAGGCCGTGGTCTATTTGACGCCCGAAGAGGTCTCGTGGGCGGGCTGGGGCGCGCTCGGCACGCTCGCCAGCCTGCTCGCCGCCGCCTCGGCGCTCGTCGCGCTACGCTTGAGCGATCGGCGGTAGGGCGCTAGAACGCGCTCCCGCGCATGGCGCCCTCCCCTGCCCCCGCGCGCGCCCCCGTCGCGCGCCTCCTCGCGCCCGCGCTCGCCGCGCTGGGCTTCGCCGCCGCCCTCTCCGAAGCCGCGTGCGGCGACGACCCCTTGCCCCGCTCGTACCTCGGCGGGGGCGGCGCCCCCCCGTCCGGCAGCACCTACGGCAGGCCCTTCGTGCCCGGCTCCCCCGGCAGCGCCGGCGGCGGTCAGGGGGGCGAGGGCGGCGGCGCACCGTCGGTCGCGCTGCGCAGCTCGGCCGCGATCCGCTGCGCCTCCGCCCCGCTCGATCTCGACGCCCCGGCCCTCTCGGCGGTCGGCGCGTTGGGCGTTCGCGAGGGGGCCGTCGACGCGGCTTTCGGGGGCGAGGGCTACCGGGTCACGCCCTCGGCGGCCTGCTTGGCGGCGGGCGGCGCGGGCGGCGCGGCGGGCGCGGGCGGCGCGGCGGGCGCGGGCGGCGCGGCGGGCGCGGGCGAGTTCGCCCCGGTGGGCGGGTTGCCCGACCAGACCGTCGCCTGGGCCCCGCTGCCCAGCGGCCGGCGCGTCGCGGTCACCCACGAGGCCCTCGTGCTGCTCGATCCGGGCGGCATCGAGCTCACCCGCTGCGCGCTCGGCGCCTCGGCCGGCCCGGGGCCGAAGCGGCGCCGCGCCGCCTTCGACCCGGCGAACCCGCTGCACGCCTGGGTCGTCGACGGCAGCGCCACCCTTTACGAGGGGCTCTTGCGCGAAGATCCGTCCGGGGGCGCGAGCTGCGAGTCGGCGCTCGAGGTGAGCGCGGGCGAGCCGGTCGCCCTGCGCGACGTCGCCGCGGGCGGGGCGCCGGGGCAGATCTGGCTCGCGGTCGTCGCCTCGAGCAGCACCGAGGGCTCGCTCGCGCAGGTCTGGCGCGCCACCCGCGGCGCCGCCGCCCTCGCCGTCGACCTGCGCTGGCCCGGGCGCACGGGCGGCTGCGCGGCCGGCGGCCTGGTCTCGGCCGACGCCGTCGCCGGGCTGCCGGGCGGCGGCGTCGCGGTCGCCGACGGCGGCTGCGGCGCGGTCGTGCGCTTCGGCGCGCCGCTCTCGCCCCTCGATCGCGCCACGCTGCCCGCCGGCGAGGCCCCGCGCGCCCTCGCCGCGGCCCCCGACGGCTCGCTCTTCGTCGCGAGCGCGATCGAGCGGCTGCCCGGCTCGCGCGTCGGCCTCTGGCGGGTGCCCCCCGCCGCGGCCGCGGGCGCCGACTGAGGCGGGCCGCGGCGAGGGGGCGCGGCCGCCGACCGAGGCGGGCCGCGGCGAGAGAGCGCGGGCCGCGGGCGCCCGCCGCGCGCCCCGGCGCGGGCGCTCAGCTCTTGCGCAGGTACTCGGTGCCGTGCTCCGACGAGAGGAACTCGTCGTAGCTGCCGTTGAAGAGGTGCGGCCCCTTCGCCGACAGCTCAAGGATGCGGGTGCCGAGCTGCGAGACGAAGTGCCGGTCGTGGCTGGTCACCAGCACCGTGCCCTTGAACTCGCGCAGCGCCTGCAAGAGGGCGTCGATGCTCTCGACGTCGAGGTGGTTGGTGGGCTCGTCCATCACGAAGACGTTGTTCTTGAGCAGAATCAGCTTCGCGAGCAAGAGGCGCGCGGCCTCGCCGCCCGAGAGCGTCTCGGTCTTCTTGAGCCCCGCCTCGCCGCTGAAGAGCAGGCGGCCGAGCACCGAGCGCACCGACTCGACGGTGGCGTCCTTGTCCCAGCGGTGCAGCCACTCGTAGGCCGTGTAGCCCGCCTCGAGCGCCTCGTGGTGGTCCTGGGCGAAGTAGCCGACGCTCGTGTCGTGGCCCCAGATCACCTTGCCCGCGTCGGGCTCGTACTCGCCGACCAGCATCTTGAGCAGGGTCGACTTGCCGATGCCGCTCGGGCCGATGATGGCGAGCTTCTCGCCGCGGCTGACGTTGAAGCTGAAGTCCTTGAAGACTTGGTTGTCGCCGAACGACTTCGACAGGCCCTCGGCCCGCAGCACGTCGCGGCCCGAGGGCTTGACGATCTCGAACTTGATGTAGGGCCGCACCACGCTCGAGCGCTTGAGCGACATCGCGCTCTCGAGCTTCTCGATCTCCTTGACGCGCGACTGCGCCTGGCTCGAGCGGTTGGCGCTCGCGCCGAAGCGGGCGACGAACTCTTTGAGCTCGGCGACGCGCTTCTTCTTCTGCGCCACCTCGGCCTCGGTGCGCCGCCGCCCCGTCGTCTTCTGCTCGACGAAGTCGTCGTAGTCGCCCGTGAAGGTCGTCAGCGTCTGGTAGTCGACGTCGACGACGTGCGTCGAGATCGAGTTCATGAAGTGCCGGTCGTGGCTGACGATGAGCAGCGTGCCCCGGAACTGGTCGGTCAAGAACCCCTCGAGCCAGCGGATCGAGTCGAGGTCGAGGTGGTTGGTCGGCTCGTCGAGCAGGAGCACGTCGGCCCCCGCGAAGAGCGACTGGGCGATGAGCACGCGCGGCTTGTAGCCCGCGGCGAGCGACGACATCGGCTCGTAGTGCTTCTCGGCCGGGATGCCGAGGCCTTCGAGCACCTCGGCCGCGCGCGCCTCGGCCGTATAGCCGTCTTCTTCGGCCACCACCGACTCGAGCTCGGCGAGCCGCATGCCGACCTCGTCGGTCATCTCGCCCGCGTAGAGCTTCTCCTTCTCTTGCATCGCCGCCCAGAGCGCCTTGTTGCCCATGAGCACGACGTCCAAGATGCGGTCCTGGTCGTGGGCGAAGTGGTCCTGCTTGAGCACGCCGACCTTGAGCTTCGCCGGGATCTCGATCGACCCCTGGTCGTAGTCTTGCTCGCCCGAGATGAGCTTGAGCAGCGTCGACTTGCCCGCCCCGTTCGCCCCGACGATGACGTAGCGCTTGCCCGGGTCGAAGGTCATCGACACGTTCTCGACGAGCACCTTCGGCCCGAACCGTTTCGTAACTTTGTTGAGCGTGATCATGACTTCGCGGCGCCCGCGTGCCATTGGGCCGGGGTGGGCGCAACCCCCGGGCGCCCCATCATGCGCACGCCCCCGGCGCCCCGCACGCCCCCTTCGCCGTCTTCGGCCCCGGCCGCAGCGCGACCTCGGCCGCCCCGGGCCGCGCCGGGCCCGCCCGGGCGCCCGCAGGCTCTCGCCCGACGGGCCTAACGCCGCCGCTTGCCGCCGCCGCCCTCGCGTCCGCCCCGCCCCGCCCGCGCGGGGCCGTCGAAGTGCTCGGCCCCGTCCGCACGAGCCGCCCTGCCGTGCCCCCTCGAAGCGTCCCCGCGCCCCGGCCCGCCGAAGCGTCCGCCCTCGGCCGCCGGCCGCGAGCGCGGGGGCCGCGCGAAGCCCTCATCGCCCCCTCGCGCTGAGCGCGACGGCCGCTCGGCACGCTCGTCGCCCCCCCGGCCCGAGCGCGACGGCCGCGCGAAGCCCTCATCGCCCCCCCGGCCCGAGCGCGACGGCCGCTCGAAACGGCCCGCGCCCGCCGGGCTCGACGGCCGCTCGAAGCGCCCCCCGCGCACCGGGCGCGAGGGCCGCTCGGCCCCCCCCGCCCGATCGTCGAAGCGCCCCGCCCCGCGCCGCGCCGGCCCGCCGAAGCGCCCCGGACGCTCGTCGCCCGCCGCCCCGCCGGAGCGCCCCGCAGGGCCCCGGCCCGCCGATTGACCCGAGCGCCCCCCACCCGGCCGCTCGCCGAAGCGGTTCGTAGGGCCCCCGCCCCGTGCCTCATCGAAGCGGCCCGCGCGCCCCCCGCGCGGCGCCTCGCCGGAGCGGCCCGCGCCCCTCCCGCGCGGCGCCTCGCCGGAGCGGCCCGCGCCCCCCCCGCGCGGCTCCCCGCCGGAGCGGCTCGTGCGGCCCCCGCGCGGCGCCTCGCCGGAGCGGCTCGTGCGCCCCTCGCGCGGCGCCTCGTCGAAGCGTCCCGCGCCCGCCGAGCGCGCGCCCCAGCCTTCGCTGCGCCCGTAGCCCCGAGCCGCGCCCGGCGCGCGTTCGCCCGCGCCGCCCCGCGGCATCGCTCGGGCGCCCGACTCGCCTCGGCCCGGAGCGCCGCGCGAGGTCGAACGTTTCGCGCGCGACTTCAAGCCCGACGCGGCCTTGCGCGCCGTCGCCCCGCCCTTGCCCGCCCCTTTCGACCCCTTCGAGGCGCCGGGCGCCGCTTTTTTGCGATCGATCGCCTCGGGCGCCGGCAGCTTGCCCTCGACCCGGGGTCGGAAGAGCAGCACCGTGCGCCCGAGCAGCTGCACGAGCGAGGCGCCCGCGCCCTCGGCGAGCTCTTGCGCGCTCTCGCGCCGCTCGGCCGGCGCCTCGGTGCCGATGCGCACCTTGACGAGCTCGTGATCGTTCAAGGCTTGCTGCGTCGCCCGCACCAGGGCAGGCGTTACCCCTTCCTTTCCCACTTGCACGAGCGGCCGAAGTGAATGGCCCAACGCACGGAGGTACTGCGTGTCTTTCGAAGAAAGCGGCATTCGACGACGCTGCCACGCCACCCCCCCCGGCGGAAGCTTTCTCCGCACCGCCCTCGTCGCCCTCGGCGCCTGCGCCCTCGCGGCCTGCGAGGCCCCGCGCGCGCCCGCGCGCCCGCCCCCGGCCCCGCGACCCCCGGCCGCCCCGGCCCCGCGACCCCCGGCCGCCCCGGCCCCCGAGCCCGCCCCGGCCCCCGAACCCGCCCCGGTCGCGCCCCCCGCGGCCGACGAGCCGGCCGACGCCGCGCCTCTGGGCGCCCAGGCGGCCGAGCCCGCGGCCGACGACGCCCGGCTCGCCTTCGAAGACCCCTACCTCGCCGGCGCCTACCCCTGGCCGAAGGCCGGGCGCGACAAGCGCGCGCTGCAGGCCGAGCTCGCCCGCTGGAACGTCGGCGGCCTCGGCCCCGGCAGGCCCTGGCACCCGCAGCCGCGCGTGATGATCTCCGAGCCCGTCGTCGTGCGCGGCCACGTCGACGTCGGCGCCGTGACGCGCTCGCTGCGCGCCGGGCGCTACGGCGCCGTGCGGGCTTGTTACGACCAGGCGCTGCAGGGCGAGCCCGAGCTCGAGGGGCGCACCGTGCTGAGGCTGACGGTGGGCCGCTCGGGCTCGATCACCAAGGCCGGCGTCGGCTCGGGCGGCGTGCCCGACAAGCGCAAGTTCGCCCGTTCGATGAACCACGCCGGCGTCCGCTCGTGCCTCGCCCGCGCCTTTCAGGGCGCCGAGGCCGCCCCGCCCAAGGGCGAAGGCGCCTCCGTCATGATCGCCGTCGACCTCTGGCCGGGCGACGTGCCCCTGCCCACCGGCTCGCCCGGCGCGCTCGGCGGCACGATCGACGAGGCCGCCCTGCGCGAGCAGATCGAGGCGCGGCGCGGCGCGCTCGTCGCCTGCTTTCGCGGCGCCGAACAGCGACTGCCCGGGGTCTGGGGGCGCCTGCTCATGCGCGTCGACGTGAGCGCCGAAGGCAAGGCGACCGCGAGCGCCGAGCACGAGTCGACCTTCCCCGATCGGGCGACCCCCACCTGCGTCGCCGACGTCTTGAAGCAGGGTAGCTGGCCCCAACCGAAGGGGGGCGGGGCCCGCGTGATGCTGCCCCTGCGCTGGGGCAACCCCTCTTGAACAAAGAAAAGAAGCTCGACCCTTCGCCCGGGACCCGTGCTAAGGTACGACATTGTCATGCTTCGTAGGTTGCCGCTGCGCGTTACACTGACCGCGTCAAGCCTGGGGGCGATGATGGCCTGCTCCGTGTACGACACCTCGCTGCTAGGCGGCAAAGAGGCGGTCGAGACGGGGGGCGGCGCGGGGTTTGGGGGCCAGGGCGAGTCGGGCTCGGGCAACCAACTTCCGCCCTCCGAGGGGCCGCGCGGGGGCTCGGGCGGGGCCGGGCCGGCGACGGCGGGCTCCGGGGGGGCGGGCGGCGGGGGCGCGTCGGCGGGGGCGGGCGGCGCGGCCGGGGCGGCGGGCTCGGGGGGCGCCGGCGGGGGCGACCCGTTCGATCTGCACCCGATCTATTGCGAGCTCCTGCCGCCCAAGTACGCCTGCCTGAACCCGGGCGATACGTTTTCGTCGTTCGGCCAAATTTACGTCTTCGGCCGGACGGATCAGAACACGCCGGGCGCGGGCATTGAGGCCGAATTCGGCTACGGGCCGACGGGCTCGGACCCGCGCGCGGCCGGCAACGCGTGGCTCTTCGGCGCGGCGGAGCGCGACGTGGGCTTCGACCTGTCGCTCAACAACGATCAGTACCAGTACGCCTTCCTCTCCAACGCCGGGAACACGACCGAGCGCAACTACAGCTATCTCTTTCGCTTTCGGGTCGACGGCGGCGAGTGGGTCTATTGCGACGGCGACGGCACCGGGGGCGTCGAGAAGCTCCCGTTCTCGCCCGGCGAGGCCGGCTATGTCGAAATCACGAACAAGACCTGCGCGCCCCCCTGACGCGCGCCCCGGCGCCCCGCCGGGGCCGGGCCGTCTCGCCGGCCCGCCCCGCGCGGCGGCCCCGGGGGGCCTCGGGCCGGCCCGCGCCCGGCCGCGCGCGGAGCCGGGCGCGCCGACGCTTCATTCACACGGCGCCGCGCGCCTTTGCTACCCTGGGGCCGAAGTCTCTACCATGGCGCAACGACGACTCTGGGGCTTGGCGATTCCGGCGTTCGCCGCGGCGATGGTGGCGTGCAAGGTCTACGACAGCTCGCTCCTCGACGAGCCCGGGGGCCAGGCGGTCGGCGCCGGCGGCCGGGGCGACGCGGGCGGCTCCTCGTCGGGCGCGGGCGGCTCGGGCACGGGCGGCATCGGGGGCACCGGGGGCACGGGCGGCCGGGCCGGCTCGTCGTCGCAGGGCGGCGCGGGCAGCGACGGTCTCGGGGGCGGCGGCCCGGGCGGGGCGGGCGGCTCCGGGGCCGGCGGCGCGGGCGGGGCGGAGGGCGGCGCCATCGTGATCAACGAGGCCTTCATCGACGCCCCGGGCAACGAAGTCGGCTGCTTCGTCGAGCTGAAGGGCCCGCCCGGCGCCCAGCTCAACGGCTACCGGCTGCGGGGCGTGAACGGCAGGCAGACGACGCCGCAACCGTTCTACGCCGAGCTCCTCTTCGACGTGACCCACGTCATCGGCGAAAACGGCTACTTCGTCGTCGCCCAAGACAACCAGGTCACCATCGCCGCGGGCGCCAACTCGACCCTTCACGTCGTGGGCGACCTGCAGAACGGCCCCGACAACGTGCTGCTCCTCGACCCCGACGGCAACACCGTCGACGCGCTCGGCTATTCGGACCAGGGCGCCCCCTTCGTGGCGCCCGACGTCTTCGCGGGCGAGGTCGCGCCCGCCGCGCTGCCCCCGGTCGACGTCAACGCGCTCACCCTCGCGCGCCTGCCCGACGGCGCCGACACCGGCGACAATTCGGTCGACTTCGGCTTCGGCACCAAGACCCCGGGCGCCGCGAACGTCGCCGCGCCCCGCTAAGCCCCCGGGCGCCGCGAACGTCGCCGCGCCCCGCCTAAGGGCGGCCCCGGGCGCCGCCCCCGTCAGAGCGGGCTCGCGACGATCTCGACCGCGTACAGCTCGGGGCTCGCGCCGGGCGCCGTCGACTCGAGCGACGCCTCGTACTGAAAGTAGCGCCCCGGCGGCAGGCCCCGCAGCTCGGTCGGCGAGGTCGGCGCGCGGCCCTCGGCCGCGTCGACGTAGGCGCTCGCGGGCCCCGCCGGGCCGACGAACTCGGCGTCCGAGCAGTCGGGCCGCGCGCAGACGCGCACGCGCAGCCCGAGCCCGAGCGCGCCCCGGCGGTAGAGCGCCCCGAGCTCGTCGTCGCCGAGCGCGCGCCGGAAGACGGCGACCTCGTCGAAGGCCCCCGCGGCCGGGAACGTCCCCCGGCTGAAGCCGCCCACCGCGAACTCGACCCCCGGCTCGAAGTCGAGCGGCGCGCTGAACGTGAAGACCCGATCGCCCGCCCCGAGGTCGGGGGCGCCGTCGACGAAGAGGCGTAGCGCGCCCGGAAAGTGGCCCCGCTTGACGACGGCCACGTGGTGCCAGGCGCCGTCGTTGATGACCGTGCGCCCGCAGTAGTTGACGCACGCGTCGCCCTCGGAGCTCGTGCAGAAGGTGCCGCCCGCCCGCCCGGTGCCGTCGGCGCCGGGGCAGCCGGCGGAGCTCGTGCACCCGAGCCAGAGGTGCGTGCGCGGAAAGCCCTCGTCTTCGGCGCCGAGATGCACGCGGTTGCCCGAGGGCGCGCTCTCGGACGGGCAGGGCTGCGTCGTCTTGACCCAGAGCGCCCAGGTGAAGTCGGACGTGCCGAAGTTCAGCCCGCTCGCGGCGTCGATGCGCGCGAAGACGTAGCCGCCGAGCTCGTCGTCGAGCGAGAGCCCGAAGGGCCCCGGCGCCGCCGCCCCCGCCCCCGCGACGACCACCTCGTGGCCCTCGCCCGAGGCGTCGACCGGCGCGAGCTTGGTCGCCCCGCCCGACGTCTCGTCGAAGTGCAAGAGCAGCACGTTGGCCGCCATCGACGCCCGGCCCTGGCGGTAAGGCGCGTCCTCGCCGCCCGACCCCGGCAGCGGCTTGCGGTAGGGGGCGCCGGGCTCCCACGCGATGGACGACCAGGCCGCCGGCCCGCCCGCGTCGAACACGCGCGAGACGAAGCGGCCCGCGCCGCGCCCCGCCCCGAGCGCGACGTGATCGCCGTCCCACGCGGACCCGTCGAAGGTGCCCGCGCCGAAGCCGCCCTCGAGCCCCCGGTCCGAGAACGCGAGGCCCCCGCCCGCGCCCGCCGCCGTGCCCCCCGACCCGCCCCCGCCCGAGGGCGCGCCGCCGCCCGCGCCCGCCGCGCCGCCTGCGCCCGCGCCTGCGCCCGCGCCCGCCGCCCCGGCCGTGCCGGCCGCGCCGGGCCCCGAGAGCCCGTCGAGATCGCCCGAGAACGAGCACGCGTGGGCCAAACCGAAACAAAGCGCGGCGGCGCTCGCCACCTGCCAGGGCCGCTCTCGACGCATGGCCCCGACTATATCGGTCTTGCCCCCCGGGGGCACGCGCGCCGCCCGCCGCCCGCGTCACGAGGACCGCCCGCCGCCCGCGTCACGAGGACCGCCGCGCCCGCACCCCGTCGAGCACCAGCGCGATGAGCCGCCCGGGCACCTCGGCCGGCGGGCCCAGATCGTCGCCCGCGAGCCCCCGCGCCACCAAGAGCTCGACCGCGCCCACCACCGCCACCGCGCTCAGCCGCGCGCCCACGGGGCGCACCAGGCCGTGGCGCGCGGCGACCTCCGAGAGGCGCGTCGCGCCGTCGAGCACCTCGTCGGCCAGGCGCGCGATCGGCGCGCGCGCGCCGCCGGCCGGGCCCCGCGCCTCCTGCAGGTAGAGCCGCACGACGTCGGGGCTCTCGAGCACGACCCGCGTCAGCTCGCTCGCCAGCGCCTGGTACGCCGCCGAGAGCGACTCGCCCGGCCCCGCCTCGCCCAGCGCCCGCTCGCAGCGCGCGAACGCCTCGCGCACCTCGGCGACGAGCGGCGCGAAGAGCGCCTCGATGAGATCGGCCTTGTCGCCAAAGTAGCGGTAAAAGCTGCCCTTGGCGACCTGCGCCTCTTCGACGATCTGCTCGACCGTCACCGCCTCGACCCCGTGGCGCAGAAAGAGCCGCAGCCCCGCCGCCGCCAGCGCCGCCGTCTGCCGCCGCCGGTTCTCGTCGCGCTTGCCGCCCGCCGGGCCCGGGCGCTGACGCGGCAAGAGCCCGGGGCGAGGGTCGATCGCGACCCCGTCGGCGGCGGTCGGGGGCAGAGGGCGCGTGCGCACGAGCCGGAGCATGCCTCAGTCCCGCGCCCTCATCGGGCCGAACTCGACCCCACCGAACGAGCCATTTTTGGCGCGAGAGGCCAAAATCGTGACCGCGCGGTCGCTTTTCATGCTTGACCGCACCCCCGAACGGGAGAAACTATGACTCATCGGTCGCGCTTTCAGGCACGCCAGCGCAGGGCAGACCGAAGAACGGGTGCCAAGAAAAGATGCTTGGGTTCCTCGTAGGGCTCGTGGCGTCCAACGCCGGCGAGTGGGTGATTCACAAGTACGTGTTGCACGGGCTCGGCCGGCGAAAGCAGAGCTACTGGGCCTTTCACTGGCACGAGCACCACCGCACCGCGCGGCGCTCGGGCGGCGTCGACCCGATGTACCGAGAGCCCTTCCGGCGCGCGCGGGCCAAGCGGCGCGAGGTGCTGGGCCTCTTGTCGAACGCCGCGCTCGTCACGCCGCTCTGGCGCGTCGCCCCCGGCTTCGTCGGCGCGGTGTGGCTGAGCGCGGGCGCTTATTACTACGTTCACCGCCGCGCCCACCTCGACCCGGCCTGGGCGCGGCGCTGGGTGCCCTGGCATTACGACCATCACATGGGCCCGCGCCAGCACGCCAACTGGTGCGTCACCCTCCCCTTGTGGGATTGGGTGATGGGCACGCGCGAGCCCTGGGCGGGCACCGAGGCCGAGCGGCAAGCGCAGGCGCGCCCGGCCCGAAAGGGCGCCGACGAGGGGGCCGCGCCGGCGAAGGCCTGAGCAGCGCCGGGCGCGGGCACGCGGGGGCGCGCGAGCCCCGTCGCGCGGCGTACGAGCCCCGTCGGGCGGGGCGCGCGGGCTCCGTCGCGCGGGGCGCGCGGGGGCGCGCGGGGGCGCGCGGGCTCAGTCGCGCGGCGCTCGCGTGCGCTGGCCCCGGGCGCCGAGCTCGACGGCGACGAACGCATCGACGCGCCGGCGCTCGTCTTCGGGCGTGCCGAACGCGGGCCGCCGGATGCGCTCGGGGAGCTGCCGGATCTGGCGCGCGGCCATGCGCTCGGCCCAGCCCGGGCGGTCGAGATCGAAGGCGCCGAGGGCGGCCTGGTTCGCGGCCTTGCTCGTCGACTCGTGGCAGCCATCGCAGCGCTTCGCCAGAATCACCCTCGCCTCGTCGCGCAGCCGCGCCCGCTCGGCCGCCGCGTCGCCCTGGCCGAGGGCGGCGCCCGCGACGAGCCAGGTGCTGAGCGCGGCGAGCGCCCCGACGCCGAGGGCCAGCCGGGCGGGCCCCCGGGCGGCGGGCGCGCGCAGTTCGTTCGACTTCATGCCGTGTCACCTCCCACGATCGAGGCTAGCGAAGGCCCTGCGGCCGGCCAGCTCGGCCCGGCGGGCGGGCGGAGGCGTCGTCGAGAGGCGGGCGGGCGCCGGCGAGCGGCGGGGGCCCGGCCCGCGCTTCGCCACGCGACGGGCTCGCGACCCGGCGAGAAGGCGGTCACCAGGCGACGGGCTTGCGGCCCTGGAAGAAGCCGCCGCTCGGCCCGTCGTCGGGCAGCGTCGCGAGCCAGACGGGCGTGTCGGCGCCCTGCTCGACGGGCACGGCGCCGCCGTTGCCGCCGAGCGCGGCGCGCAGCCAGGGCGGCACGCCGCCGTCGGTGTCGACCCAGCCCGGGCAGGCCGAGTTCACCTTGACCCGCGTGCCGCGCAGCTCTTTCGCGAGCAGCGCGGTGAAGGCGTTGAGCGCGGCCTTCGACGCCTGGTACGCCGGCGCGACCATCGAGGCGAGGGGCGAGTCGGGCCGGCCGATCTCGTCGATCGAGCCGATCTTGCTCGAGACGTTGACGATGCGGCCCCGGGGGCTCTCGCGCAAGAGCGGCAAGAGCGCCTGCGCGAGCGCGAGCGGGCCGAACACGTTGGTCTCGAAGGTGCGCCGCAGGGTGTCGGCGTCGACGGCGCTCGGCTGGGTCGTCTCGGCCGTCCAGTCGAAGGCGGCGCCGGCGTTGTTGACCAGGACGTCGAGGCGGCCGAAGCGCTCGCGCACGAAGCGCGCGGCCGCCTCGATGCTCGCGCCGTCGGTGACGTCGAGCCGGGTCGCGACCGCGTCGAGGCCCTCGCCGCGCAGCGCCGCGGCGGCCGCCTCGCCGCGGGCGGCGTCGCGCGCGGCGACGACGACGGTCATCTCGAGGCGGCCGAGCTGGCGCGCGATCTCGAGGCCGATGCCACGGTTCGAGCCGGTGACGAGGGCGACGGGGCGGGGGGTGCGGGGGGCGCTCATGGTCGATCTCCTTCTCTCTTGGGGGCCGCGCCGGCCGATGCCGGCCGGCGACGACGAGAGGTTTATTCATGCCCCCCCGCCATGAGTAGAGGCCGCGATGGCATTCAGCCGACCAAATTTGCAAGAATGGCGGCGTGCCCGCCCGACCCCGCCTCGACGACCTCGTCCACTTCGCCGCCGTCGCAGGCGCCGGCAGCATCGCGGCCGCGGCGCGCGGGCTCGGGCTGCCCGCCTCGACGCTGAGCCGGCGCCTCTCGGCGCTCGAGCGGCGGCTCGGCGTGCGGCTCGTCGAGCGCACGACCCGCTCGCTGCACCTCACCGAGGCGGGCGCCCTCTTCTACGAGCGCTGCGCGCGCCTGTCGGCCGACGCCGTCGAGGCCGAGGCGCTCGTGCGCAGCCACGGCGCGGCGCCGCGCGGCACGCTGCGCCTGGCCGCCCCGCCCGCGCTCGGGGGCTGGTGCCTCGGGCCGCCGCTCGCGGCCTACCTGCGGCGGCACCCGGCCGTCCGGCTCGAGGTGGTGCTGAACGAGCGCGCGGTCGACCTGCGGGGCGAGGTGTTCGACGTCGCGGTGCGCATCGGGGCGCCCCCCTCGGACGGCAGCTACGTCGTGCGGCGCCTCGGCCGCTCGTCGCGCGTGCTCTGCGCGAGCCCCGCGTACCTCGCGGCGCGCGGCGCCCCCGCCTCGGTCGCGGCGCTGCGCGATCACGAGCTCGTCGCCTACGGCGGCGCCACGGGGCGCGCCGGCTTCCGGTTCACCGGCCCCTCGGCCTCGGCCGGCGAGCCGCCGCTCGTCGCCCGCGTGCGCACCAACAACAGCGTGCTCGCCCGCGAGCTCGCCCGCCAGGGCGCCGGCCTCGCGCTGATGCCGCGCTTCCTCGTCGAGGCCGACCTGCGCTCGGGCGAGCTCGTCGAGATCTCGGTCGGGGAAGAGCCGGCGCCGCTCGAGGTGCTGCTGCTCACCTCGCCCGCGAGCGCCGCGACCCCGAAGGTGCGCGCCTTCGTCGACGAGCTGCGCGCCTACGTCGCGCGCGAGCGGCCCTGGCGCTGAGCGCCCCGCCCCGGCCGCTCGGCGCGGCGCCCCTCAGGGCAGGTCGAGGTCGAACGCGTCGATCTCGAGGCCGCCTTCGCCCGCGAGGCGGCGCTCGGCGGGCTTGTCGTAGGCGACGAGCAGCCGCGCGCCGCCCTCGGGGCGCGGGGCGAGCGCGACGCCCTCGGCGTGATCGCAGGCCTCGCCGTGGGGCAGATCGAGCACGCGCTCGAGCCTGTCGCGCGCGAGCAGGGCGGGCCCGCGCGAGCCGAAGGCGCCCGGCCACCGGTAGAGCCGCACGGGGCCGTCGAGGTCCATCGTGGGGCCGGCGAGCAAGAGCAGGTCGTCGCCGACCGGCAGCAGATCGCGCACGCCGAGGCCGTCGAGGTCGAGAAAGTGCTTGCAGTAGGGCGCGCGCCCCGGCCCCGCCTCGCGCAGCCTCAGCCGCCCGCGCTTGCGCGGCTCGAGCCGCAGCTCGAGCACCGTCGCCCAGCCCCGCAGCACCGGCCCCCGCAGGCCGAGAAAGACGCGCCCGCCCCGGGCCGCGACGCCCTCGACGTCGAAGCCGTTCTCCTTGGCCGGCACGTCGAGGAAGCGCCCGATGTGCTCGTCGTGGCGCAGCGCCTTCGTCAGCGCGTTGCCCCGGCGGCCGAACTTCAGGCACGCCGCCTCGAGCGAGCCGCCGCCCCCGACGTCGACCGAGCGGGCGAGCCGGTGGGCGCCGTCGGCCCCGCGCACGCAAGGCACGCGCCCGAGCAGCCACCGGTTCGCCTCGCGCTCGACCTCGCGCAGCTCGTCGAGCACGTCGTCGTCGCCCGCGCCCCGCCCGGGCTTCTTGCGCTTCAGGCTCATCGAGCCGGTGACCCAGAGCCAGTCGCCGTCGGCGTTGAGCCCCTCGACGTCGACCTCGCCGGACGCGCCCTCGGGCAGATCGAAGAGGTCGGCGAGCGAGAACGTCTCGTGCTCGCCGTACGTCGCGCCCCCGTCCGAGCTGCGCAGCCGCTCGAGGGCGCAGCTCTCGTCCGACGCCGTCCAGAGGCAGTCGCCCGTCAACGCGAGCACCGACAGGTTGGTGCGCGGCGTCTCGCCGGCCTCGAGATCGGGCCGGCCGCGCCGGGCGAACTGGAGTCGGACGACGCCGGCGGGCCTTGCGGGCTGGTGCGACATGGGCGGATGCGCCTTTCGGGGGCGCCGCGCCTTCGCGGCCGCCCCGGGGTTGGGGGGCGGCCGATTATGGGCGAGGCGGCGCCGGCACACCACCGCCTCGGGCGGCGCGCCGCCCGGCGCCCGCTCAGCGGGGCTCGGTCTGCCGCAGCGAGGGCCGCTCTCGGACCCGCTCGTACCAGGCCCAGAGCCGGGGCCGGCCCGCGCCGAACTCGCCGACGGGCTTGCGGAACTCGAGCCAGCCGAGCGCGCACGCGACCGCGATCTGGCCGAGATCGAGCTCGGCGCCCCAGCCCGGCGCCTCGCCCTCGAGCGCGTCGAGGGCGGCGACGATCTTGCGCGCCTGGGCGGCCGACCACGCGGCCGAGCGCTGCGCCTCGGGCCGCAAGATCTGCTCGTAGCGGACGAGCAGGCCGGCGTCGACGGCGCCGTCGGCGAGCGCCTGCAGCCGCAGCACCCGGAAGCGCGCGAGCCCCGACTCGGGCAGAAGGCGCCGCCCCTCGTGCAGCGTGTCGAGGTACTCGCAGATGACGCGCGAGTCGTAGAGCGTCTCGCCGCCCCCGACGTCGAGCGAGGGCAGCTTGACGAGGGGGTTTCGGGCCATCAGGCCCGGGTCGGGCTCGGTCGGCGACGTGACGACGGGCACGAGCTCGAGCTGGCCGAGCTGGCCGGTCTCGTGCGCCAGCACGAGCACCTTGCGGACGAAGGGCGAGGTCGGAGAGTAAAAAAGTCGCACGGCGCCGCGCCCCCCTCATGGCTTGGCCGGGGCCGACTCGCCGGCCGCCGGGTAGATCGGGCGCACGTCGACCGCGACGCCGTCGAGCTTCGCGAGGGCCGCCTTGATGGGCTCGCTCACGACGCCCTGCGAGGCGAGCCAGGCCTCGGCCTTCGCCTTGTCGCCGGCGTGCTGCACCAGGCACAGGTCGCGCGTCAGATCGCCGATGGCGGCCGTGAGCTTGTCGTAGTCGATGGTGAAGCGGCCCGCGCCCGCGTCGAAGCGCGCCGCGCCCGCCTCGAGGAAGCGGTTGATCTGCAGCGCCGCGCCCTGGCCGTGGGCCTCGGCGACGCCGAAGCGCACGCTGCGGAAGAGCCCGGCGAAGTACGACGCGAGCAGCTTCTTCGAAAAGTCTTTCGGCAGCTCGTTGCGCTTGACCATGTAGAGCACGTTGTAGGCGCCCATCACGTCGGCCTTGGCCTCTTCGAGGGCGGCGTACGTCGTCTCGAGCGCGACGCGCACCTCGACCTTCTTGCCGTCCTTCTTGGTGAAGGCGGGGCCGATGCTGTGCGACAGCTCGTGGAAGAGCGTCTCGTAGAAGAAGGCCTCCGACGAGAGGTCGGCCTGCTGCGCGGGGTCGACGACGCGCTCGCCGATGGGGCGCATGATGGCGTCGAACTTGGTCTCGATGAGGTTGCGCAAGAGCACCTTCTTGGCGCCCTTCTCGGCCCGCACCTTCTCGTCGTTCGGCAGGTTGAAGGCGATGGTCTGCACGCTCTTGCGCGCGTCGCCCGACGAGAAGACGAGGTCGACGACGCGAATCGGGCTCTCGGCGCCGCGCTTGCCGCGCGCCTCGGGCGGGATGGGCAGGTTCTTCTCCATGTCGGGCAGCAGGCGCTTGTACTTCGCCAGCTTCGCCGACGCCTGCGCGTCGCTCACCGTGACGAAGGCCTCGAACGAGCCCTTCTGCCCCATCAGATCGTCTTCGTACGTCTCGTAGGGGCCGAGCGTGACCTCGACGAGCGAGTCGAGGTCCATCCAGTCTTTGTCGCTCTGGTAGTAGTCGTCGGTCTTCAGCGCCTTGGCGCGCGAGCTCAAGAACTTGCGCAGGCTGCCGTTCTTCGTGAGCTTGGCCGCGTGCTCGAGCTTCTCGGCGGCCTGGTCGAGCCACGGCTTGTACGCCTCGTGGTAGGGCACCGCGACGAGCTTCTGGCCCTCGCGCTTGACGACCGTGGTCAGCCCCTCGAGCGCGGCCTTGTCTTCGGGGTGCGCGCCAAGATACGCCCGGAAGGCGTCGGCCGTCAGATCTTCGGGGTAGAAGCCCGCGCCCTTCGGGCGCTCGCGGTCGATGGCGAAGGGCTTGAAGTGGTCCTGGCGGTCCCAGGGGCCGCGCATCAGCGTGAAGTATTCGAACTTGAGCCGGCCCTCGGGGCCCTGGTCGGCCTCGAGCTTCTCGCGCAGCGCGGGGTTGCCGGCCCAGGCCTGCCGGTCGAAGACGGGGTCGAGCAGCTTCGCCGCCGCCACGATCGCGTCGAGCGCTTGCCGCTCGGGCGCCGGCAGCTTCGTCAGATCGGCGCTCAGCGTCACGGGCGCGAACTGGGCGACCTTGGCGCGCAGGTCGACGCCCGGCGTCGCCGGCGGCGGCGCGGGCGCCGCGACCGGGGCGGGCGGCGGGGGCGGCGCCGGCGCGGGCGGCGGGGGCGCGGGCGGCGGCGCCGCCGGGTCGCAGGCCGAGGCGAGGGCGACGAGGGCGCCCCAACGGAAGAGCGAACGGTGCATGGTGGGCGTCAGTAAAACGTCCGCCCCCGCCTGTCACGCGCCGTCGCGCCGGCCGGGGTCGCGCTCGTCGAAAGGCGCCCGGCTCCCGCCCGATCGGTCGCGCTTGGCGGAAAGGCGCCCGCCGCCCGGTCGCGCTCGGCGGAAAGGCGCCCGGCTCCCGCCCGGTCGCGCTCGGCGGAAAGGCGCCCGGCTCCCGCTCGGTCGCGCTCGGCGGAAAGGCACCCCGGCGCTTGGCGAAAAGGCGCCCGATGCTAGTTAGTATCGTATGACGGCCTCGCAGAAGACCCGCCGCCGGCGTGCGGCGCTCGCCTTCTTGTTCGCCCCCGCCGCCCTCGTCGCCGCGCGCGCCTGGGGCCAGGCGCCGCCGCCCCCCCCGCCCGAGGGCGCGGCCGCCTTCTCGACCGAGGCGGGCGGCCGCGCCGTCTTCTTCCCGCCGGCCGAGGGCTCGGCCGGCGAGAAGCCGCTCACGATGATGCTCCACGGCATGTGCGCCACCCCCGAGTGGGAGTGTCCGTTCTTCCGCAAGGGCGCCGCCGCCTCGGGCTACCTGCTCTGCGGCGCCGGCCCCGCGCTCTGCGGCGGCGGGCCCGGCTCGCGCTGGTCGGGCGCGCCCGGCGCCCTCGCCAAGGCCGTCAACGCCTCGGTCGAGGGGCTCGAGCGGCGGCTGCCGGCCGGCTCGAAGCTCGGCCCGGGCCGCGCGCTCGTCGGCTACTCGCTCGGCGCCGCCGCCGCCAGCAAGGTCATCGAGCTCGCCCGCCCCGGCGAGTGGTCGGGCCTGGTGGTCGTCAACGCCTCGGCCGTGCCCTCGGCCGCGCAGCTCCGCAAGGCCGGCGTCAAGCGCGTCGCCCTCGTCGCCGGCGAGCGCGACATGACCGCCCCGAAGCTCAAGCGCGCCGCCAAGGCCCTCGAAGGCGCGGGCCTCGAGGCCCGCTACTTCAGCCTCGGGCCCGTCGGCCACTACTTCGGCGAGACCACCGAGGCCGCCCTCGAGGCGCCCCTGCGCTGGGTGCACGGGCGCGAGTAGGCGCCCCGTACGGTACGAGGGCGGTACGAAACGCTCGGTCGGCGCGGGCCCGGCCGAGCGACCGTTTCGCGCCACCCTCGTCCGCCTGGGCGGGCAGGCCCCACCCGCGCTCAGTGCGTCAGCACCGAGGTGATGTCCTTGCCCGGCTCGGCCGGGCCGCGCTCCTTCTGGCCGATCGCCGCCGTCCACAGGTCGACGTCGGCGCTGCTCATGGGCCCGACCGGCGGCAGGCGCGCGTCGTGGAAGCCCCACTCTTTGACGTCGACCAAGAATTGCTCGCGCGACAAGATGGTGCCGTAGCAGACGCGCCCCGCCTCGTCGCCCGCGCCGGCGGCCCGCTGCGCCTCGCCCCGCAGCCGCCCGACCAGCTCGCGCATCACCCACTCGGGCACCGCCGCGCGCTCGGTCGGGTAGATGAGCCCGAAGAGCACGATGTGGCTGAGCAAGACGCGCCAGCGGTCGCCGAAGCGCCGCAGGAGGCGCGGCCAGTCGAGCCGCGGGCCGTGCGAGAGCAGGAGGTGCGCGACGTCGGCGCCGTCGTAGCGCTCGCGCTCCATCACGAAGGCCTTGCCGTGCAAAAGCTCTTCGGGCGGGCAGACCCGCACCTTGCGGCCGAGCAGGCGCGCGACGGGCGCGTGGGCGAACCACTCGGCGTCGGCCGGGCTGTAGCCGTTGCCCGAGTTGTAGATGATGTCGATGAAGTCGTCGCCGCAGTACGCCTTGGCGAGCCAATGCGGATACGGCACCTCGGTGTGGTAGCCGAGCGCCGCGAGCGCCGCGAGCGCCCGGTCGCGGTCGGAGGGCAGCACGACCAGATCGAGATCTTTCGTCGGCCGGCAGATGTGCGTGTAGTACCAGTGCGCGAAGGCGCCGCCGACGAGGAAGGGCACGCCCGCCTCGTCGAGCGCTTGCATCGCCCTCGCATAAAACTGCGCGGTCTGCCCCTCCTGACCGCGATGCTCGTCCACGCCTAGGGTGATCATGGTGGTGCGTCTCCCCGTCGAAGGGCCGCCGGGCCGGCCTTCGCCGCGCCCGCATCAATGCGTCTTTCTCGGGAGACGGGGTCAGCAAGAGCCATGCCGCGGGGCGGCTACCGCGGGCCCGCGCGGGCGGCGAAAACGGGGCGCTCGCGCTCCAGGCGGCCCACGCTCGCAAACGCGCCACGGGCCGTGTCGCGCTTCTGCGCGATTCTCCCATTCGTGCCACACCCGGGCCCGCGGCCCCCCTTCGAGCGGTCGCCGGGTCGGTCGCGCGGCGGCCCCACGGTCGGAGCCCGAAGGGCGAGGTCGGGGTGCCGGAAGGCGGGCTCAACCAACCCAACAACCGCTCGAGGAGACGCGGCCCGGGGCCCGAGCGCCCCCGCTGCCTTGCCTCTTCTTCTTCCGCGCGCTCTCCGGGCTCTGACGCGGCATTTCGCGCGCCGCACACGCCCGGGGGCACGTCGATTGCAGTCCGCTCCCGAGGCCGTCCGAACGCCCGCCGAGGGCAGGCGACGGCCCCTCACGAACCCGCGCGCCCGCGGGCGCGTCCACGCGGAGGACACCACGAGCATGGCCACCAAGGCAGAGCAAGAACGCAGCCGGCAGGAGCGCTCCGGGCCCGACCAGCCGAAAAAGTACCCCGAGAAGAGGCGCCAGGCGTCCATCCGCAAGGAGAACGTGAAGCGGCAGACGAGCGGCCGCCCCGCGGACGGCGTGACCGCCAGCCGCAACATCGTCGACGACACCGACAACCACAAGCGCACGTACCAGCTCGAAGACTCGGGCAACGGCAAGCCCTCGCGCAAGTCGACCCGCGCGGGCGCCAACCGCATCAAGCCCGACAGCCAGCTGCGCCGCCAGGAGACGCGCCAGAACCGCTCGCCCCAGGCCCGCGCGGCCGCCGGCGCCGTCGGGCGCAACACCTAGCGGGGGCGGCCCGCCCCGCGCGAGCGGGCGCGGGGCGCGGCGGCTCAGGCCGCGCGCCGCCGCACCCAGTGCGTCCAGACGCCGAGGTCGCGGTAGCCGAGCCGGCGGTAGAGGCCGAAGCCCTCGTCGGTCGCCTGCAGCACCGAGGCGGCGAGCCCGCGCTCGCGCGCCGCCTCGAGCAGGCCGCACATGATGGCCGTGCCGAGGCCGCGCCGGCGCGCCGCGGGCTGGGTGGCGACCAAATAGATGCCCGCCGTGTCGCCGACGTCGAGCGACAGGCCGCAGGCGACCGCCCGCCCCGGCTCGCCCGCCGCGAGCGCGTGCGTGCGCGGCGGCGGCGGGCCGCGCCAGGCGCTGAGCACGTCGGCCCACTCGGCGCCGTACGCGGTGACGTTCAGCGCGGCGAGCTCGTCCAT
The DNA here is from genome assembly GCA_035762175.1 of Polyangiaceae bacterium. Lineage (GTDB taxonomy): Bacteria > Myxococcota_A > Polyangia > Polyangiales > Polyangiaceae > DASTPP01. The sequence goes on from DASTPP010000122.1 coordinate 28,288, forward strand.
CTGCTCGAGCTCGCGCAGCGCCACCGACGTCGCCCGGCGCGCCACGCAATCGAACGCCAGGCCCATCGCCGGCAGCGCCCCCTCGGGCCGGTAGCCGGCGCGCGTCAAGATCTGCCCCGCCCGGTCGCCCCCGGGGGTCAGCACCCGCCAGGCCGGCACGCCGAGATCGCGGTAGAACTGCTCGAGCCCCGGCAGCGCGTCGGCCAGCGCCCCGACGTCGGCGTAGACCGCCTGCTGCAGGTTGAGGTCGCGCGGCCGGGTCGCCACGGCGAAGGCGTCGACCCCGGGCCAGCCCTGGTGCACGAGCCGGCCCCGCTCGACCTGCAGACGCTTGAACGCGATCAGGTTGGCGCGCAGCCGCAAAGTGAGCTCGGCGTCAGTCACGTGAAAGGGTAGCGTAACGCGATGGAGATGGTTGCGGAAGCCCGCTTCCGCTTTCATTACGCACTCTTCGCGGGCCCCGACGCGACCCGAGCCCGACGTCGCCTGTCCGGATTTTGACGGGCCCGACCGGCGACCCCGGACCCGGGCTCGCACCCCGGTGCCGCGCCCCCGACGCCGCAAACCTCACGCTGCTTTCACTCCTGGCATCCGCTCGGGGGTAGACCCCTCTCGAAGCTTAAGCGCTGGGCCCGCACGTCCGCTTTCCCGGGACGACTGCCGCATGGCTCGACGAGCTCTTCTCTCGCCGCTCCCCTCGCCCGCCCGCGGCGGGCGACCGCGCGACCGGCGCCCTCGCCCCCCCGGCGGGCCCGCCCGTGCCAGGCCCCGGCCGCCCCGCCCCCGGCGCCCCCGGGCGAGGCCACGCATGACCCCTGACGAGCCGCCCCGCGAGCTCGCGACGAGCCAACTCGTCTCGCTCGAGATCTTCACGCCCTCGGGCTCGCTCAACCCTACCCGCGACCGACCCGCGCCAGGCCAAGACCTCGAACCTGAGCGGCGGCGGCCTGCTCGTTCTGACCGCGAGCGAGGCGCCGGGCGGGGCCGAGTTGCGCGAACGCACCCGCCTTTGGATCGACCTCTCCATCCCGTCGATGTCGCGCATCTCGCGCGAGGCCGAGATCGTGCGCACGAGCGTGGTGCGCGCCCTGCGCCACAGCACCCTCGCGTCCGTCGCCGCGAAGCTCGTCGGCCTGAGCGAGCGCGAGCGCGATAAGCTGATTCGTTACCTCTTCGAGCTGCAGCGCAACGAGCGCCTGAAGCGGGGCTGGTCGCGCCCCCGGGCCCTGGGCCGCGCCCGGGCCGCGGGCCGCCGCAGCGCCTGGGCCGCGGGCCGCGTTCGGGCCGCGGGCCGCCGCAGCGCCTGGGCCGCGGGCCGCGTCAGCGCCCGGGCCGCGGCCGCACGCTGACGAACGCGCTCGCCGCGACCGAGAAGCGCAAGGGCGCCCCGGCCCAGGGCCCAGCGTAGTCGACGCCCACGCGCGCGCCTCGCGCGACCTGCCGCTCGCTCACGTCGCCCGGCGCGACGGCGCCCGCGGGACGCCCGGGGGGCGCGCAGAAGTAGAGCGCGGGGCTCGCCACGAGATCGGCGCCGTCGTGGCTTCGGTCGATGGCGAGGGCCTGGCAGAGCCGGCCCGGGCCCGCGCCGAGCGCCCGATCGGCGGGCACGACGCCCCCGCGCGCGCGCCGCCGGCGCATGGCCTCGAGGCCCTCGAGCGGCTCGATCGCCCGCACGAGCACGGCCCACGGGGCGCCCGCCGGGCCGCAGACGACATTGAAGCAGAAGTGCAGACCGTAGATGCGGTAGACGTACGCGGTCCCCGGGGGCCCGTACATCGACTCGTTGCGCGGGGTGCGCCGGCCCCCGAAGGCGTGGCTCGCGCGGTCCTCGACGCCGACGTAGGCCTCGGTCTCGACGACGCGGCCGACGAGCCGACCCTCGCCCTCGATCGAGCGCACGAGCAGGCAGCCGAGCAGCCCCCGGGCGAGCGCTTCGGCGCCGACGTCGTAATCGGATCGCCCGAGCCTCGGGCCCAAAACGCTCATGCGAGCCGCCCGCGTGCGCCCCGCCCCGCCGCGTCGGCCCTCGCCCCCGGCTCGCCCCGGCGCGAGGCGGGGCTGTACCGAAACGCTCGACTTCGCCCACATGCGCCGAGGCGCCCAGAGCATTCGGCCCTCTGTCTGTAGGGGTCATAGCTTCGCGCCAGAGTAGAATTTTTGCGCAATATGCTGGCAGCGAGGGTGACCAATGCGGTAATCTTTTCGAATGAGGGGGCGGGCACACGTCATTGCGGGGGTCTATCGGCCCCACCTGCTGAGCTCGAGGCGAGCGCCGGCGCGCGCGTTGGCAGCATGGCCCGCCGCCCCGTCTCGGGCGACGCGGCCGGCTTGCCCGGGGCGCTCACTCGTGCGCTCCGAGGTGGCCTTGTCGGCGCCCGCACGCCAGGGGGCGCACTCGGTCGGCCTAGGGTGCTCGGGGGCGAAGTCGCCCCATGGTTGTTGCAAGGTGCCTCGCTCAGCCCCCATCTCGGCCGGTGTCGAAGCACAAAAAGGCTGGCGCCACCGTGGCCTGCTGCTTGCAGTCGATGGCTCGCTGAACGCCCCATCGCTCCGATTAAACCTGACCACCGCCCTCGCCCGTTCTAGCTGACCGGCCAAGGGCGCCGCCGGGTAGCCCGTCTTGCTTTTAACACGTCCCAACACTTCTAACTTTGGAGAGACCGTCGTGACGCACCAAGCTACCGCGAAGCAAGTGATCGAGGGGGCGGCCGACGAGCTCGCCCTGCGGCGGGTTCACGACCGGGCCGCCATCGAAGAGTTGCTCATCCGCTACACGATGAGCGTCGACCTGCGTGACTGGGTGCCCTTCCGGTCTTGCTTCGCCGACCGCGTGCGCGTCCGCTTCGACCCGCCCCTCGCCGAGGCGCCCGAAGAGCCCATCGCGCCCGAAGAGTGGGCGCCCTTCGCCGGCTCCTTTCTCGCCTCGACCCGCGACAGCCAGCACTACTACTCGATTTACCCGATACGCCTCGACGACGACGAGGCCGAGGCGGTGATGTACTACCGCGCCGGCGCCGGCGAGCACGTCGACGAGCCGCCCTTCCTGCACAGCACCTATTCGACCTTCCGCTGCCGCCGCACCCGCGACGGCTGGAAGATCGCCGAAATCTCGACCCACTCGCTCGACGAGGCGATCGAGCGCGGGCCCCAGCTCGACGCGTCCTACGACCTGCTCGAAGAGCCCGCGAGCGAGACGCGCCCTCGCAGCCGCGCCCGCAAGCCGGCCAAGAAGCAAGAAGCCAAGCGCGGCCAGCGCTCGGCCGCCAAGCGCCGCTGAGCCGGCCCCCGGGCCGCGCGCGCGCCTCGCGGGGCCGCCAGGGTCCCCACCTCGGGCCCCGGGCGCCCGACCGGCCATGTCGCGCCGGGCCCGCGCCTCGAGCCCCGGGCGCCGCGCAGCGCCGAGCCCGCGCCTCGGGCTTCGGGCGCCCGGCCGCCCGGCGTCGTCGCTCCGGGCGCCGTGCTAGCGTCCGCCCCGCCCGATGCCGAGCGAGCCCGAGCCGCCGACGCTGCTGACGCTCTCGCCCATCGGCGTCGCCCGCACGCCCTTCCGCGAGCGCTCGGAGGCGCCGCGCCAGCCCCAGGCCGCCGCCGGCGTCCGCGGCTCGATCGAGCTCCGGCCGGGCCACGGCTTCGAGCACGCGCTGCTCGATCTCGAGCGCTTTAGCCGCATCTGGGTCCTCTTCTGGTTTCATTTGAACGAAGGCTGGCGCCCCAAGGTGTTGCCCCCGCGCAGCCAGCGACGCCGCGGCGTCTTCGCGACGCGCTCGCCGCACCGGCCGAACCCCCTCGGGCTGAGCGTGCTGCGCCTCGAGCGGGTCGAGGGGCTCACCCTGCACGTGCTCGACGTCGATCTGGTCGACGGCACGCCCGTGCTCGACATCAAGCCCTACGTCGCCTACACCGACGCGCACCCCGACGCGACGGCGGGCTGGCTCGAATCGCCCGGGCCGGGCTCCGCCCCCGACGACCCCGCGCCCTCCTTCGAGATCGCCTGGGCCGAGCCCGCCGAGGCGCAGGCCGCGTGGCTGCTCGAGGCCCACGGGGTCGATCTGCGCGGCCCCGCCGCGCGCGTGCTCTCGCTCGGGCCCCAGCCCCACCCGTACCGCCGCATCCGCGCCGAGGGCGAGGGCATGCGCCTCGCCATCAAAGACTGGCGCCTCTTCTTCACCGTCGAGGGGCGCCGCATCACCGTCCGCTCGATCGCGACCGGCTACCGCGAGCGCGAGCTCTGGGGCGAGGGCGGGGGCGCCCCCGACGCGCACCGCGCCTTCGTCGAGCGCTTCGGGCGGCGCTAGGCTCTGTCGGGCGACGGGAGCATTCGCCCGACAGAGCCTAGCGGGGCAGGCCGGGCGGCCGACGCCGGCCCGCGAGCCGCGCTAAGCTCCGGCCGCCCTTTCCGCCCATGCCTTCCCCTCCCCCTGCTGCTCTCCGACGCCCGACCCCCGCCGAGATCGAGGCCGCCCGCGGCGGCTTCGTGCCCGACATCATCGGGCCGGGGCTGCGCGCGCTCATCTGCGGCATCAACCCGAGCCTTTATTCGGCCGCGGTGGGGCACCACTTCGCCCGACCCGGCAACCGCTTCTGGCCGGCCATTCACGCGGCCGGCATCACCCCGCGGCGGCTGCGCCCCGACGAAGACGGCGAGCTGCTCGCGCTCGGCTACGGCGTCACCAACGTCGTCGAGCGCGCCACGGCGCGGGCCGACGAGCTCTCGCCGGCCGAGCTCGTCGCGGGCGGCAAGCGCCTCGCCGCCAAGATCGCCGCGTACGGCCCGGCGTCCGTCGCGGTGCTCGGCGTGTCGGCCTACCGCGCGGCCTTCGACCGCCCGCGCGCGGCGATGGGCCTGCAGCCCGAGACGCTCGGCGGCGCGCCCGTCTGGGTGCTCCCGAACCCGAGCGGGCTGAACGCCCACTACGGCCTCGACGCCCTCGCCGCGGCCTACCGCGAGTTTCACGCCTACGCCGGGTCGCTCGCCGCGCCGGCGGGGCGCGCGAAGAGGGGTCGGCGCTAACGCCGCGCCCCGCCGTAGCGCCGGGGCGAAGCGGGCGCCACGGCCGAGTCGACGAGGTGCTCGAGCGGCAGGTGCCCGAGCTCGATGCTCGGCCCTTCGCAGCGCAGGAGAGCGCTCTCGAGCACGGCGCCGAGCTCGCGCAGGTTGCCGGGCCAGCCGTAGGCTTGGAGCACCGCGAGCGCCTGGGGCGAGAGTCGGGGCGCGAGGGGCCGGCCCGCCGCCTCGCGAGCGCCTTCGAGCCAGGCCAACGCCCGCCCGAAGGCCCGGTGCGCGGCGTGGAGCGGGTCTTGGCGCCCGCGGCCGCCCCCCTCTGCGGGCGCCCGAGGCGAGCGCTCAGCCCGGCGCGGGCCCGCCCTTCTTCAGGTGCCGCACGAACCAGCGCACGGTGGCGGTCGTCGCCTTGACGCGGTTCTCGAGCTTGCGGAAGCCGTGCCCCTCGTCCGGAAAGAGCACGTACTCGACCGGCACGTTGCGCCTCTTCAGGCTCGCGACCACCTGCTCGGCCTCGATGACGGGCACGTTGGTGTCGTTCTGGCCGTGCAGCACGATGGTCGGGGCGACGACGCGGTCGATGCGGTTGAGGGGCGAGAGCTTGCGCAGCATCTCGGCCTCGGTGGCCGGGTCGCCGTACTCGACCTTCGAGACCGCCGCCATCCAGCCTTCGGTGTGCTTGAAGAAGGTCTCGAAGTTGACGATGCCGTAGAGGTCGGCGCCGGCGGCGAACGACTCGGGGTACTCGGTCAGGGCGGCCATGACCATGTAGCCGCCGTACGAGCCGCCCATGACGCCGACGCGCGCGGGGTCGGCGACGCCCGAGCGCACGACCTGGTCGAGGCAGGCCTTGATGTCGCGCACGGCGTCGACGCGCTTGCCGCCGTTGTCGAGGTTGACGAAGGCCTTGCCGAAGCCCGACGAGCCGCGCACGTTCGGGGCGAAGACCGAGACGCCCTGGGCGAGCAGCGCCTGGTAGTCGTCGCGAAAGGCCGGCACCTCCTGCCCCTCGGGGCCGCCGTGAAAGCTGAGCACGACGGGCCCCGGCCCCTTCGCGCCCGGCGCGCGGTAGAGCCAGCCGCTCAGCGCGACGCCGTCGTGCGCCTGGAAGCGCACGAGCTCGGGCCGCACCAGGTTCGCGAGCGCCTCGCGCCCGGGCCCCCCCGTCAGCCGCCTCAGCTTGCCCGAGCGCACCTCGAGCACCCAGACGTCGGCCGGCGTCGCCGCCCCGTTCACCGTCATCGCGAGCCGCGAGCCGTCTTTCGAGAAGGTCAGCCCCCCCGCCCGCTCGGCCGGCAGGTTGGGCCCCGGCCGCGTCTTGCCCGTCGCGAGGTCGACGAACGAGAGCTCGATGAGGCCGGCGACGTTCCAGGCGAGGGCGGCCGTGGTCGCCGCCTCGTCGATCGCGAAGGTGCCGAGCTCGGCGTCGTCGCGCGCCGCGATCGTCTCGATCGGCCCCGGCGCCCCCGTCGGGCCGATCTTGACGCGCGAGAAGGCGGTCCGATCGCGCCCCTTGTTCGAGGCGAGGTAGACCGCCTTCGCGTCGGGCGTCAGCTCGCCGTAGAAGGTGCCCGGCCCCTCGTGGGGGGTCAGCAGGACCTCTTTGCCCTTCGCCAGATCGACGAGGTAAAGGTCGGCGTTGCCCCGCTGCTTCGAGCGGTGCAAGAGCATCGTCTTCCGGTCGCGGCTGAGGCCCTCGACCGAGCCCATGCCGGGGTTCTTCGCCACGAGCTCGGCCCGGCCGGTGGCGACATCGTAGACGTACGCGTCCATCGACGAGGGGTCGCGGCGGTTCGACGAGAACGTGAGCGCCTTGCCGTCGCGGGCGAAGTCGGCGAGCCAGTTGTTCTCCTTGCCGCCGTCGGTGATGCGCTTTGGCTCCGAGCCTTCGGGGCTGACCAGATAAATCTGCTGGTTCATGCCCCCGCCCGGCGCGAGCGAGAACGCGATGGCGGCGCCATCGGGCGACCAGACCGCCGCGCCGACCGGGTCGGCGAGCTTGGTGAGCTGCCGCGGCGCCCCGCCCTCGACGTCGACCACCCAGAGCTGGGGCACGCCGCTCTCGTCCGACACGTACGCGAGGCGCTTGCCGTCGGGAGAAAAGCTGCCACCAAACGATCGCTTGATCGCGACCATCGATCGCACCGCCGCCTCGATGCCGTCGTCGGCCGGCGCGGCGGCCGCCGTCGCGGGCGGCGGCGCCGTCGCGGGCGGCGGGGGCGCCGGGCGGGGCGGGCGCGCCACGGGGTCGGGCTCGCAGGCGAGCGAGGCCGCCGCGAGGGCGAAGCCGAGGGCGGCGACGAGGGGGCGGGTGGGCGAGGCGTTGGGCGGGCGCGTCATGGCGGGGCGGGCGGCGAGTTCGAGAGGGGGTACGCCCATGGAACACCAGAACTCGGCCGGGGTTCGCACAAAGCGGCGGGCGGGACGGGCCGTGAATCTTCGTTTGGAGGTCAGAAGGTTCGTTCGAGGCGCGCCGGCTCAGCCCGACCCCTCAACCAACGTACCCGGACCCTGAAACGAAGTTCTCGGGGGGGTCAAACGAGCTCTCCGAGACCCTCGCACGAGCTCTCTGACCCCCAAACGAAGCTCTCGACCGCTCGCACGAACCTCGCGAGACCCCGAAACGAACTCTCGGACCCTCGCACGAAACCGGCCGAGGCCTCTCGAGCTCTCGCAGAGCGCTTTCGGCGCCGTCGGCGGCCCCTGCGGCGGCGTTTGAGACCGTCCGCGGGGCTCGCCAGAGGCCCCCTGGCCCTCTCGAGACCACGAAAGGCGCCGCCGAGACCCACGTTCGGGCGTTCGTGACGCCCCTCGAGAGGTGTCAGCCCCGCTTCGGCCGGAGAGAAAGCGCGCCGCGGGCGTCCGTTCGACGCAACCGACGCCCGGCCCGGCCGAGAGGGATCGGTGAAGGGACGAAAGGCCGGCCGGAGGCGGCCGACGGCGGGCAACGAGGTCGACGAAAAAAAATGAGCAACTGCCGACGAGCCTGGCCGACGAGGAAGACAGGGGGTCCGCAGGCGGGCGGTTTGAAGAGGAGGTGGCGAAAACGATCGAACGACGACGAAAGCAAGCAACCGGGGGCCGGCGCTGGCCGAGCAAGAAGTCAGGCGGGGCGATGGCAGGGGCCGGCGGCGGAGATGGGGAGGTGCGAGCGAGCCGAGGTCAGGCCGGGCGATGGCGAGGGCCGACGGCGGAGATGGGGAGGTGCGAGCGGGCGGAAGACAGGCGAGGCGTTCGAAGGGTTCGGTTGATTCGAAGGCGATTTGCGAAACAAAGAAGAAAGGAAACGGTCATGGAACAAGACGTGAATGAGGCCGGCGTTCTGCCCGGCGAAGACAATGATGGTGAGGGGGGCGAGGTGGTGGAGGTCACGTTCCAGCTGAGCGGGACCGACCGGCGCTTTCTCGAGACGTCGGCGAAGTTTCTGGTCGGCGTGCACACGCCGAAGCGGTTCAAGCTGGTGCGGAAGGCGGGGTACACCCAACAAGAGCACGAGCTGGGGTGGGCGCTCTACGCCAAGGCGGCCGGGCAAGATCGCCCGCTCGATCAGTACATCGACGAGGTCGACGAGAGCGACGAGGCGACGGCGACGGCCGAGCAGATGGCCCGGCTGCGGGAGCTCGACGGCTTCGAAAACCTGTGGTTCCCGCGGACGAAGGCCATCATTCGGCGGGTGGTGCCGCCCGAAGAGCGCGAGCGCTTCGTCGCGATCTTCTTCGCCAACCTCGACCAGCAGCCGCTCGGCCCGCTGGTCGTCGGCTCGGTGTCGGCCTTCCTGTCGCGCGTCGAGGGGCTCACCTCGAGCACCCTCAAGGGCGCCTCCGAGGTGCGCGAGACGCTGCGCCAGCGCGGGCTGACCGACGCCAAAATTGCCCGCGTGCGGGCCGTGCTCGCCCAGGTCCGGACCCCGTCGGTCGGGGCCCCCTCGCAGGGCTCCGACCGCCGGCTCGACGCCGGGCGCAGGCAGCAGAAGGCCCTCGCCACCCTGCGCGACTGGTTCAACGACTGGGCGACGACGCTGCGCCCCGTCCTGTCCCTCCGCGATCGCGTCGCCCTCGGCCTGACGGCGCGCAAGCGCGCGGGCGGCACCGGCGAAGGCGACGGGAGCGAGGGCGACGAGGGCGAGGCCAGCGGGGGCGACGAGGGCGACGAGCTCGACGACGTCGTCGGGTGATGGGTCTTCGACCGTGATCCGAGGGGCGTGAACGTTACAGCTCACTGTCCCGGGGGGCGCCCGCCTGGGTCGCAAGGGCGGCGCTCACCTGGGTCGCAAGGGCGGCGCCCGCCTGGGTCGCAAGGGCGGCGCTCGCCTGGGTCGCGAGGGCGGTGCCCGCCTGGGTCGCAAGGGCGGCGCTCGCCTGGGTCGCGAGGGCGGCGCCCGCCTGGGTCGCACGGGCGGCGCTCGCCCCCGGCCTCGCCCTCGGCGACAGCGCGCCAAGCGCACCCGCGCTCGCCCGGGCCCCGGTCGTCGCCGGTCGCTTCGGGGCGGCGCGGGCGCGCGGGGGCGCCCGGGGCCCCGATCAGAGGTCGCGGCAGAGCTGCGGCAGCTTGAAGAAGCTCGGCTCGGGCGCTTCTTTCTTCGCGAGCGCCTCGCCGTAGTGATCGCGAAACTCGAACGTCGCGATCTTCTTCAAGACGGGCGCGAAGTCGGGGTAGCGGTCGGCGCGGTTGCAGAACTTCACCGGCAGGCCGACGCCGGGCAGCGCGCCCGCCCAGCAATCGGCGGCGAAGCCGTTGATGGTCTCGGCGCCGACGTAGTGCATGTCGTTCTGCAGCCACCACTCGCGGCGGAAGACGTTCGGCAGGGGGAAGGGGTTGAGCACGCACTCGTCTTGCCCCGTCGCGGGGTTCTTTTGCACGAAGTACTCGCGGTCGGGGTCGGTGCCGTCGCTCGGATCGAGGTCGTACACGTTGAAGATGAGCTGCTCACGGTCGATGTACGCGCCCACCTCGCGGTTGACGCCGAGATCCATGTCGAAAATGTATTGTTGCGCGAGAAAGTTGCCGGCGGGGTTGGCGGTGTCGACGAAGTAGCCGCTGCCCCGGTAGCGCGGCGGGAAGTTGGGGAACGCCTTGTCTTCGGCGGGCGCGAGGGCCCTCGGCGCGCTCGCGACCCTCGGCGGCGGGGCCCCGTCGCCGGCGCGCGGGTCGCCGTCGCCGAGGCAGCCGAACGCGAGCAGGGCGAGCAGGGTCGTTCCGGTCAGGGCGGCAATCGGTCGCAACATGGGGGTGGCTCCTCGGGTTGATGGGGGCGGCGCCCAGCGCCCGCAGGCGGTGGGCGCCTCGGCCGAGCCGGGTCTAGACAAAGCAGCCGAGGCCGAGCGCCGCGAGCGGCCCGGCGAGGTCGGGCGGCACGGGGGCTTCGACGAAGAGGGGCGCGCCAGTCAGCGGGTGCGCGAAGGCGATCGAGGCGGCGTGCAGGGCGAGGCGCGCGAGGCCGAAGGCGTCGCGGTAGTGCCGGTTGAGCGCGCCCTTGCCGTAGTTGGCGTCACCGAGGACGGGGTGGTTCAGGTGCTTGAGGTGGCGGCGCACCTGGTGCAGGCGTCCGGTCTCGGGGCGGGCCTCGACGAGCGAGCAGCGCTCGACGGGCGAGGCGCCGACGAGCCGGAAGGCGGTGCGGGCGGGCACCCTCGGGCCGCCCTCGCGCCTCGGAATGGGGTGGTCGACGAGGCCCTCGGCGGGGGCGACGCCGCGCACGAGCGCGAGGTAGCGCTTTTCGACCCCGCCGCCCTCGAAGGCGCGATGCAGGGCGGAGGCCGCGGCCTCGGTGAGGGCGAAGGCGAGCGCGCCGCTCGTGCCGCGGTCGAGCCGGTGGACGGGGTAAAGGTAGGCGCCGAGCAGATCGCGGGCCTCGGTGAGCGCGACGCGCTCGTCGTCGCCCCAGCCGCGGTGGACGAGCAGGCCCGAGGGCTTGTCGACGACGGCGAGGTGCTCGTCGCGGTAGAGCAGCTTCACCCCGCCTCGATCGCGCGCAGCACCGCGTCGAGCTCGCCGATGACGCGGTGCGGCCAGCCCTCGGCGAGCGCGTCGCGGGCGGCGCGGTAGTACCAGAGGCTGTCTTCGCGGGGCATCGAGAAGCGGCCCCAGACGGCGGGGCCGACGGCGGGGTCGCGTAGATCGCGGGCGATCGAGAGGGCGTTGTGCAGCTTGTCGCAGGCGACGACGAGCTTGATGTCGGGCGGCTGGGCGCGCAGGTGCTCGAGGTGCGCCTCTTTTCGGGCGCGCCAGGGGGGCTTCGGGCGGGTGAAGGCGTCGGTGCAGGCGGCGACGATGCGGGCGACGCCGGGGCCGAAGCGCTCGGCGAGCTCGGCCTCGGTGACCCCCTGGTCTTCGATGACGTCGTGCAAGAGCGCGGCGATGACCTGGGTCTCGTCGCCCCCGAACTCGGCGACGAGCGAGGCGACCGAGAGTAGGTGCGTGACGTAGGGCACGCCCGAGCCCTTTCGGATCTGCGTGCGGTGCTTGTCGACCGCGAAGAGTAGTGCGGCGTCGAAGGCGGTCGAGGGGACGAACGACATGGCCGGCCTACGATAGCGCGGCGCCGGGCGGGGCGCGCGGGCCCGGCGGGGAGGCCACGCCGGGCGAGGCGCGCGGGCCCAGCGGGGAGGCCACGCCGGGCGGGGCGCGCGGGCCCGGCGGGGAGGCCGCGCCGGGCGCGGCGGACGCCCGCCGGATGCGGGCGGCGAGGGGCGGGCAGGGTCGGGTCGCGGCGTGGCGGCCTCAGGAAGCACTTCAATAAGCGCTTACGATCGGGCCCTCTACCTGGATCTTTGACCCCTCTACCCCTGGGCGCTCGGCCCAGGGCTTCAATAAGTGGCTCGTGATGCGGCTACCGAAGTCGCGCCACGCGGCATTGTTGCACGCGTAGCGAAATCGCAGCTGCTTTGCCGGGCCGGCGGCGCCTTCATGCCCGCGGATTGCGCGCCGTTGGGGTGCGGCGGGCCGGTTGGCGCTGCTCTTGCAAACCTTCCCGATGCATCCGCGAGGAGACCCCCACATGAACGAGAACGCGTTTTCCCGTCAGAGCCTGGCCGAGAACCTCCTTCGGGCGATGAGCCTGGCCCAGCGTGAGGGCCGCCGCGTCGACCTCGAGGGGTTGACGGGCGAGCTCGGCGCGCGCCGCGCCGACGTGCGCGGCACGCTCTCGGCCCTGCACCGGCAGGGGCTCGTCGACGTGACGAAGATGCGCCTGACGCTGGCGGGCTTCGCGCTCGGCGCGAAGTTCGCGGCCCGCCCGCCCTCGCCGCTGCGCACGCCGGCGCGGCTGCACGTCATCAAGGCCGCCTGAGCGCGCCGGGGCGGGGCGCCCGCCGCGCCTCGTGCGCGATCCGGCCTTGGCGGCCGCCGCGCTCCGTGCGCGATGCCCGTCTCGACGCCCGCCGCGCTCAGTACGCGATGCCGGCCTTGGCGCCCGCCTTGCGCAGCGAGTCGTAGACCCGGCCGTCGAACGAGGTGGGCGCCGGCGAGGGCGCGGCCGCGCGCAGGTGGTCTTCGCGCTTCTGGCTGAGGGCGCGCACCTCTTGGAGGACGGCCTCGCGGCGCGCGCGCTTGGCCTCGACGAAGCGCCCCCGCTCTTCGGGCGACATCGAGCGCAGCTCGTCGGGCAGGTCTTCGTCGCGCACCTTCGCGAGCTCGGCGGTCGCGGTGGGCGAGGCGGCGAGATCTTTCTTGCGGGCCTTGGCGCTCGAGCCGATGGCGCCGAAGAACGAGGCGCGGTCGGCCTGCTCGGCGGCGGAGCCGGCGAGGTTGCGGTGCAGATCTTCGCGGGCCGAGCGGCGCTCGCCCTCGCTGCCCCAGTGCACCTCGGTGGCGGCGAGCTCGGCGTTCAGGCGGGCGAGCTCGGCGTCGAAGGGGGTGGCGACGGCGACGACGCCGCCCGACTGCTCGATGGTCGAGACCTCGCCGTCGGTGCGCTGGGCGATCGTCGTCCAGGTCTCGAGGGTCTGGGCGTTGTTGCCGCAGCGGATGGCGCTAATCCGGATGCCGCGCCGCCTCGCCCGCGCGAGGATCTCGTCGAGGGAGGGCGCGTCTTCGTAGCTCTTCGGGGGCGCGTCGCCGACGAGGTAGACGAGCTTGACGGCGCGCTCGTCGCTCGTCCAGTGCACGGCGCCGGTGGCGTCGTCGAGGCCCTTGATGACGTGCTCGGGCAGATCGCCGCCGCCCTCGGCGCGGAGCTCGGTCAGCGTCGCGTAGACCTTGTCGAGGTCGCCGGTCAGATCGAGCACCTTGGTGACGTACTGGTCGCCCTTGTCGCGGTAGGCGACGAGGCCGACGCGCAGCTCGGGGGCGGGCTTGCCCTCCTGGGCCTTTCGCGCAATCTCCCAGATTTTGGCCTTCGCGCCCGCGATGAGGCCGCTCATCGAGCTGGTGGTGTCGAGGGCGAAGACGATGTCGACCCGGGGCGCGGCCTGCCCGTTGTCGGCCGGCTTCGGCGCCTCGAGCGGCTTCGGCCCCTCGACGACCCGGGGCGTCGGGGTCGGGCCGGCGTCCGGGGTGGGCGCGCCGCGTGAGCGCCAGAGCACCAGGCCGGCGACGGAAAGGACAACGGCGGCGGCGGCCGCCTGGGCGCGATGCTTCATGGGGATGGTCCTCCTCGGCCCGGCGATGGCCGGTGCGTGGGCCCCGGCACCGACGGGCGGGCGGACGGAAAGATCTGCGTGGCGGGGGCGGAGGTTCGAGGCGGGGGCCGAAAAGGTGGGTGGAGGCGCGACTCGGGCCCGGCGCCGGGGCGCGGGTGCGGATCGTCGGGGTGGGCCGAGCCTGGCGCGGGCCGTGGGGGTGCTACGCTCTCTCGGCCGAGCCATGCGCCCCCTGCCGACGCCTCTCGCCCGCCGCCTGCGCGAGCTCTTTCCGACCCTGGTGACGCTAGCGGTCTTGCTCTTCGCCCGCTCGTCGCTCGCCGACCATTACTATGTGCCGAGTGGGTCGATGTTGCCGACGGTCGAGGCGGGCGACCACGTGGTGGTCAACAAGCTCGCGTACGGCCTCCGCCTGCCCTTTTCGAGCCGGTTCTTGACGCCCCGGCGCGAGGCGGCGCGGGGCGACGTGGTGGTGCTCGACTCGCCGCGCGACGGCACGACGCTGCTCAAGCGCGTGGTGGCGCGGCCCGGCGATCGGGTCGAGGTGCGCGAGGGCGCGCTGCGGCTCAACGGCAGCGAGGTGCGGGTCGAGGGGCGGTCGGGGGCGCTGCTCGAAGCGCTCGACGGCAAGCCCCACCCCTTGCGCCTCGACGCGGGGGGCGGGCCGGACTTCGGCCCGGTCACGGTGCCCGAGGGCCACTACCTGGTGCTCGGCGACAACCGCGGCGACAGCCTCGACGGCCGCTACTTCGGCTTCGTGCGGGCCGAGGCGCTGCGGGGCCGGGCCTTCGCGATCTGCGTGCGGGGCGGGCGGCCCACCTGGGAAGCGCTTTAGCCCGGCGGGCCGGGTCGGCTCAGCCGCAGGTGGCGACCTTGTCGGGGCAGCAGTCGCCGAACTGGGCGCACTGGTCGTCGCAGAAGCACCCCGCGGGCGCCTGCAGGTCGCAGCGGTTGACGCAGCTGTTGTCGGGCGTGCCGCCGCCGCCGCCGCCGCAGGTGAAGGTGCCGGCGGTGAAGTTGTTGTGCAGGAGGATGTTGGGCGAGCCGTTGACGCCCGTGACGCAGTTGAGCGTGGCGTTGTTGAGCAGGGCGTTGCGGACCTGGGTCGGGTTCGCGCTCAGGTTACAGCTCAAGAACTGGGCCGCGGCGCCGGCGACGTGCGGGCTCGCCATCGAGGTGCCCGAGATGCTCTGGGTCGCCGTGTTGCTCGTGTGCGCGGCGCCGAGGATGCTGACGCCCGGGGCGAAGAGGTCGACGCAGGAGCCGAAGTTCGAGAACGAGGCGCGCGCGTCGTTGTCGGCGGTGGCGGCGACGGTGATGGCGGCGGGGGCGCGCGCGGGCGAGACGTTGCAGGCGTTCTGGTTCTCGTTGCCGGCGGCGACGGCGAAGGCGATGCCGGCGTTGATCGCGTTGGTGACGGCGTTGTCGAGGGCCGTCGAGGCGCCGCCGCCGAGGCTCATGTTGGCCACGCACTTGCGGCCCTTGCTGGTACAGTCGGTGCGCACGAAGTCGACGCCGGCGATGACGCCCGAGTTCGTGCCCGAGCCGTTGCAGCCGAGCACGCGCGAGGCGTGCAGCGTGGCCTTCTTGGCCAGGCCGAACTGAGTGCCGGCGGCCGTGCTCGCCACGTGCGTGCCGTGGCCGTTGCAGTCGTCGCTGCCGCGGCCGTCGTTGATGGCAGAGAAGCCGTTGCCGATGCGGCCGGTGAACTCGTTGTGCGTCGGCCGGATGCCGGTGTCGACGATGTAGACGTCGACGCCGGCGCCCGTGCAGCCGAAGTCGTTGAACTTGCCGTCGAGCGGCAGGTTGCGCTGGTCGACCCGGTCGACGCCGTCGGCGGGGCTGTCGAAGATGGTGCTCGCCGTCACGACCTGGTCTTGCTCGATGAAGGCGACGTTCGGGTCTCGGCGCAGCTCGGCGAGGTCGGCCGGGGCGAGCTCGGCGGCGAAGCCGGGGATGACCTCGTAGGTGCGCTCGACGCGGCCCGTGCCGCGCGCGCCCACCCGGGCCGCGGCCTGGCCGCGGGCCGCCGCGGGCGCCTCGGGCTTGAAGACCACGATGTAATGGCCGGCGATCGCAGCGGGGTTGTCGGCGCCGAGCAGCGGGGCGCTCGCGCTCGCGACCGGGCCGTCGGCGTCGGGGGTGTCGCCCTCGGCGGCGCAGCTCGCCGCGAACAAGCCTGCCAGGGCGGCCCCGAAAGACAACGCAGACCAACGACGTGCATTCATGGAAACCTCCGCTCGTTTCGTAGCCATGGGGGGGCCGGGCCCCGCGCGCGGGGTGGGGGGTGGCGCGCCGGGGCCGCGGGGCCGGCGCACGTTCCT
>DASTPP010000123.1:0-27251 GCA_035762175.1 Polyangiaceae bacterium
CACGCGCTCGCCGTCGGCGGCCCCACCACCACCTGCTTCGAGACGAAGAGCGAGTGCGACGCGCACCACGACCGCAAGCGCGGCCGCAGCCGCGTCTGCCGCCTCGCGCCGGCCTGCGAGCGCGTCGCGCTGCCGCCGCTCGTATGAGGCGGCCGCCGGGCGCGCCGCCTAAAATGCGCCCCCGAAGGTGACCATGGCGGGCGCGGCCGGGGGCGGCGGCGCCCCCGAGGCCTCGCCCTCGGGCGCCCGCTTCGAGGTCTCGACGTGCAGCAGCGCGGTGACGAAGCCCGCCGCGCCGCCGCTGATGAAGGCGGCGCCCGTGTCGACCCACGAGTGGGCGCCCGCCTGCTCGCGCAAGACCACCGTGGTCAGCGCGAAGCCGGTCGCCGTCAGGGCCACCGGCAGGTACTCGGGCCGCCGCCCGCTCGGCAAGAGGTAGAGCCCCATCGAGGCCCCCGCCACGCCCGCGAGCGGCGCGTTGTGCCCCGAGGGGAACGACCGGTGCGCCTCGTCGACCCGCTCGCGCTCGGACTTGTCGACCCCCTCGCCGCTGACGCCGCAGTGGCGGGCCTTGGGCTCCCAGTCGCGGGGGCGGCAGACGCCGAAGACGTTCTTGAGCAGCTGCGTGAACGCCGACGCCGCGAGCGCCCCCTCGGCCACGACGATCGGCCCGCGGGCGAGCCCCCAGCCCCGCTGGCCGTCGCCCAGCTCGGTCAGGAAGGCGAGCGCCGCGCCCGTGCCGAGCCCGATGCCGACCGAAAAGTCGCCGGCGCGGTCGAGGTGCGGCACGTGCTCGCGCCGCCCGAGCCCGTCGAGCGGCGCCCGGTCGCCCAGGTTCGGGCGAATGACGTACGTGCCCCCGAGCAGCGCGCCCGCGGCGAGCGCGACGAAGCCCACGTCGACGAGGCCGTTGCCCAGCATGGTCACGCCGACGTCGCGCCGCCGCGGCTCGTCGCCGTCCTGGGCCCGGGCCGCCCGCGGGCCCAGGAGCGACGCGGCCGAGAGCGCGACGGCCGCCGCGGCCGCGCGGGCCCCGAGGCCCCGGCCCCTCACCATGCGACGCTGTAGCCCGCGCGCACCCCGTAGGTCGCGCTGTTGGGGTCGTCGGACGTCGGCGTGGCGGGCTTCTCGTTCGCCGCGTAGACGTACTCGAAGGCCGCGGTCAGCACCCCCGAGCCGCCCGCCAGCACCTTCAGCCCCGCCCGCGGCGAGAGCGCCATGCCCATGCCCAGCTCCTTTTCGTAGGCCACGCCCACGCCGGCGCCGAAGAACCCGAACGTCGGGCCGGATATCTGCATGTGAAACCCCGGCTCGATCAACACCACCGTGCGCGACCGGGCCGGCTCGCCCCCCGCCTTCACGTAGGTCACCTGCGGGATCAGCGTGAGCGAGACGTTGTCGATGAAGAACCAGCCCGCCGTCGGCGCGATGCCGAGCGACAAAAAGTCGGTCGCCCGGACGAACGAGAAGCTGCCGCCGAGCTCGAGAATGCCCTTCTGCGCGTACCCCCGCACCGGGCGCCCCCCGACGCTCGGCAGCGCCGTCTCGCGCAGCACCTCCGAGCGCGTCTTCGGGTCGAGCGGCGCCACGCGCCTCGCCTGCGCCTCCTCGAGGCGCTTGTCCGCCGCCCGACGCTCTTCTTCTTTGGAATCGCCCTCGTTCGGCGACACCGGCAGGGCCGACCCGGGCTCGGGCGCGGCCGTGCCGACCGGCGGCGGGCTCGGCGGCCGCGCCGCGCTGCCCGAGCCGGCCGCGACCACGCCGCCCGCCACGCCCGCCGCCACCACCGCCCCCGGCACCGCCGCCGCCCCCGGCACCGCCGCCCCCGGCACCGCCGCCCCCGAAACGGCCGCGCCCGAGGCCGCCGGGGCGAGCGGCCCCGGCACGCGCGCGGGGCCGGCCCCGGGCGTCTGCGCCCGGCCGAGCGCGTGCAGAGCGAAGACCGCCGCGCCGACGAGCCCGGACAGAACGGCGGAGCGCTCGGCTCGGCCCAGCCCGGCTTGGCGGCGCGTGTCGAGAGCGGTGCGCGGGGCTCGTGCGGCGTCGGACAAGGCACCCTTGGCGTGGGGGTCGGTCGAAGCCCGATCGATCTGGCAGCCGATTCGCCCCTTGTCGAGGCCCGGCTCGCGCTCGCTCGGGCGCCCCCCGCGCGCCGGGGCGAGCCGCCGCCCGGCCGCCCCCCCCGGCGCGCCCGCCCTCATTCAACATATCCTTTCGGCAATCGACACAACCGGGGGGCGCGCCCTCGCGCCGATGCCCCGCCAGCGCGCATTGAACTTTTCCACCCTCCGCGCACGCCGCAACGCGCATTGCCCGCGCTCCGGCCCGCGCGGCGTCAACGCGTTGACGCCGCCGCGCATACCGCAGAGCGGCCCGCGCGGGGCATGGTCGAGCCCGAGCTTCCGGCGTTTTTCGGCCTCGGCGCCGCGCGAAGGGGGTTGCCTGGGGGGCCGAAGGGGCGTTACTCTGGTCGACGTTGGCGGCGCGGGGCGACCCGTTCTCTACCGCCAAGCAGAAATACCGATTACATGCAAAACAAGTTTCTGCCCAAAGACCAGGCCGAGGCGCTGCGCTTCTTGGTGGTCGGGCCGCTCATGGCGCTCTTGTCGGCTTGGTACCTCGGCACCCACTCGGCCGCGCTGCTCGCCCCGACCGAGGTCGGCGACTTCCCGCGGGTTTACGCGCTGCTCGTCAGCTTCGTGCTGAGCGGCCTCTTCTTCTCCGCCTCGGGCGGCGCGTGGTTCTTGCGCGCCACCCCGGCCAAGAGCGCCGAGCCCGCCCGCGCCTCCCGCCGCCGCCTTTGAAACCCCCGCCCCGGGCGGCGGCCGGCGCGCCACCGCGATGCGCATTGTGAAAGCGAAGCGGGGTATGCAGTAATTCGACCCCGGCCCTTCGGCCGACGATAGTACGGGCCATGTGCCCCCCGCGGCCCCCCCCGACGAAGGCGCAGCCCGCCCCGCCCCCCGGGCGCGGCCCCGGCGCGCCCTCGCGGTTCAGCCGCCGCCGCGCCCTCGGCGCCGCGGCCGCGCTCCTGGCCACCCCGCGGGCCGCGAGCGCGGCCGGTAGCCCGCTGGCCGTCCGCGTGACCACGCTCGAGCTCGACGGCCGCCCGCTCTGCGAGCCGCCCTGGCTCGAAGCCCAGTGGGCCGAGGTGACGCGCCTCTTCGCCCCCGCGGGCGTCGCGCTCGAGCGCCTCCCGACCCGCCCCCTGCCCGGCGGCCGCACCGAAGTCGTCACCCGCGCCGATCGCGACGCCTTCGCCGCCGCGCTCGAGCCCGGCGTGATCAACGCGTTCGTCATCGCCAGCCTCGCCGACGTCGACGAGCCCGGCCGCATGCGAAAGGGCGTGCACTGGCGCCCCGCCGCCCGCGCCGATCGGCACTATGTGCTGATCATCGCCTCGGCGCCCCGGGGCGTGCTCGCCCACGAGCTCGGCCACTTCTTCGGCTTGTCGCACGCCGGCGCCCTCGACAACCTGATGAGCTACGCCCGCAGCGAGGGCGGCACGCTCTTTCTCGACCGCGGCCAGCAGGCGCGGCTGCGCTCGGGCGCGCTCGCCGTCCGGCGCGAGCTGGGCCACTGAGCCCTCGCGCGGCCCGGCGGCCCGCGCGCTACGTCCCGAGGGCGGGGGCCCCGCTGTTCGAGCCCGCAGGGTGAGTTCGGGGTGCCCGGCGGACGTAGCGCGCGGGCCGCCGGGCCGCGCGAGGGCTCAACCGCGCCTCGGGGCTCAGGCGCGCCCGGCGGCCAGGCCGGCGGCTCAGGCGCGCGCGTTGCGGTAGAGCCGGAGCGTGTTGCGCAGCGCCATCGTCACCGTCATCGGCCCGACCCGCGGCACGAAGGCCGAGGCGCGCTCGACGACGTCGTCGCGAAAGTTCTTGATGGTCGAGAAGTTCACGCACACGACGCCCGGGCGAAGCTCGTCGGCCCCGATCGGCCGGAACTCGCGGCTCGGCACGCCCGTGACGACCACGTCGGCTCGGGCGAGCGCCTCGGCCCGCCCCAGCGACGTCTCTTCGACGACGTGCCCGGGCCCGCCGGCGTTCTCTTCGCCCTCGGGCCGGAACACGATCGCCCCGTCGACGTCGAAGGACACGACCTCGGCGCCGTCGTTGGCCATCATGCTCGCGAGCGGCCGGCCGACGACCTCGCTGCGGTTGAAGACGCAGGCGCGCACGCCCTCGAGCGGCCGCCGCCCGCCCGGGCGCGGGGCGCCGGCGGCGTCGAGCAGCTTGAGCACGGCGAGCGGCGTGCACGGCAAGATCGCCTTCTTCGTGCCCGCCTCGTCGAGGAAGCGCCGGTTCTCGTAGAGGCAGCGGGCCCAGAACGAGTGCAGCCCTTCGATGTCCTTGCCCGGGTCGACCGAGTCGCGCAGGTAGCGGTCTTGCTCGGTGCCGAACACCGGGTAGTAGATGAGCACGCCGTGCACGCCGGGGTCGTCGTTCGCCGCGCGCAGCTCGGCCTCGGCGTCGAGCCGCCGCACCCGCCGGAGCTCGAAGCGAATGCCCACGTCGTCGCAGCCCTTGCGGGTGTACTCGGCGTACGTCACCGACGGCCCCTGCTCGGCCGAGAGCAGCCCGACCAGGCGCAGCGGCTCGGGCAGCCGCGCGACCTCGCCCCGGATCTCGTCGCGGAAGGCGGCCGCCAGGGCCGCCGGGTCGATGACGCGCGCCACGCGCTGCTTGCTAGCCCAGCGGCCCCCGCCCCTCAAGCCCCCGAGCGCTTGCGGATGACGAGGCCGTGCTTCTTGATGAGGCGCGAGAGCGCGAAGCGGCTCGAGAGCCCGAGCGCCCGCCAGGCCTTCTCGACCGAGCCGTTGTGCTCGTCGAGGCAGGCCTGGATGTGCTCGGGCCCGAGCCCGCCCCCCGCGGCCGAGAGCGGCGGGGCCGCGTCCGACGACGCCCGCGGCGGGGGCGGCGGCTCGGTGCGCGACTCGCGGTCGCCCGGCGCCGCGCCCTCGAGCTGGCCGCCGACGACCCAGCGCCAGAGCGTCGCCTCGAGCTCGCGCACGTTCGTCTCGTAGCGCGACCGCAAGAGCCCCCGCACCAGCGACGTCGTCAGCTTGGGCGGCTCGGACAAATCGCCGTTCGGGAACACCCGCCGCGCGACCAGATCGTCGTCGGTCGCCATCTTGCGCAAGAGGTGGCACGCGAGCAGCGGCACGTCTTCGACGCGCTCGCCGAGGCTCGGCACGTTCACGCTCATCGCGAAGCGCGCGAACACGTCCTCGCGCAGCGCCTCGGGCGGGCGGTTGGTCGCCCCGATGAACCGGATGTCGGCCGAGTAGGGCTTGGCGTCGCCGAGCCGGTGGTACTCGCCCCCGTCGAGCACGCGCAAGAGGTGCGTCTGCAGCGCGAAGGGCAGCTCGGCGAACTCGTCGAGGAAGAGCGTCGAGCCGTTGGCCAGGCCGATGAGCCCCGGCCGCTCGGGCATGCCCGCGTTCGGATAATTTCTCGCCGACCCGAAGAGCTCGGCGTCGACCAGCGTCTCGGGCAGCGTGGCGGCGTTGCGCGCGACGAGCGGGCGGCCCCCCCGCGAGCTCATCGCGTGCAGCGCCCGCGCCACCAGCTCTTTGCCCGTGCCGCTCTCGCCGAAGATGAGCGCGTGCGCCCGCCGCGAGGCGACGAACGCCACCTGCTCGCGCAGCCGCCACATCGCCGGCGACTCGCCGACGAAGCCGTGCCGGTCGACCCGCCCGAAGGGGTGCCCCGGCTCGGGCAGCCCCTCGGCCTGGCGGATCCACGCGTCGCGCTTCACGCACACGAGCAACATCTGCTTGCCGAGCTCGAGCACGTCGCCGTGGCGCACGAAGGCCACCGTCGCCGGCGCCCCGTTGTGCAAGAGCGGGCACCGACCGACGTTCTCGACCTCGAGCAGCCCCTCTTCTTTCGCGCGGACCCCGAGCTGCACCCGCGAGATGCGCGGCGACGAGAGCGGCCCCGTCGGCTCGACCGACCCGGGCCGAATGCGCGCGAAGCTCAGGCGCGGCTCGTCGTTCGGCGACTCGGGGCCCCCGCGGCCCAGCACCCGGCGCGTCTCGTTGCGCCCGGCCGGCACGACCGCCGCCTCGCCCAGGCGGCCGGCCTCGTCGGCCGCCCAGCCGATGACCAGCGCCATCGCCTCGGGCGGCTTGCCGGCGCCGGCGCCGCCGACGAACGACGTCTCGGGAAGTGTCGTCTGGTCTGCCACCGGTTGCCAGGGTGAATCGCCGCCCAGCGCGCGAGGGCGAATCGACGCCAGCGCGGTTATTACACCCGACGCCAGAATCCGTCAAAAGGCGCCCCCCGGCCGACCCCGGCGGGGGCCTCACTTGCGCCGGTCGAGCACCTCGTCGGGCACCGTCGCGTGCGGATCGTCGAGCGAAGGCGTCGGGGCCGCGCTGCCCGCGCCTTTGGGCGGCGGACGGGCCCCCTCGCGCCCCCCCGCCGGCCCCCTGCCCTTGTGCCCCGTCGCCCCGCCCGCCGTCGCGCCCGCCGTCGCGCCCGCCGTCGCACCCGCCGCCTTGCCCGGCGCCTCGCCCGTGGCCGCGCCCGTGGCCGCGCCCGCCGCCTTGCCCGGCGCCTCGCCCGCCGTCGCGCCCGCCGCCTTGCCCGGCGCCTCGCCCGAAGCCCTCGCCGCCGACGCCGCGCCCGGCCCACTCACGCCCCCCGCCGCCTCGCCCGGCTTCACCGAGCCCCCCGGCGCCGCCTCACCCGCCCCTGGCGCCCTCGCGCCCTCGGTCGCCGCCGAGCCTGGCGCCCTCGCGCCCTCGGCCGCCACCGAGCCCGGCGCCCCGGGCCCCTCGACCGCCCCTAGCCTCAGCTTCACGCCCGCCTCGCCCGACGGCCCGACCGCCGGCCCCGACTCGACCGCGCGCCCCGCGCCCGCCCCCGCCGACGCGCCGAAGCGCACCGAGGCCGCGAGGGCGAGCGCCGCCGAGCCCGCCAGCACGCCCCAGCGCACCCAGCGCCTCGCCGGCCCGGGCGCGGGCACCGACGGGCGCCCCCCCCGCCGCGAGGCGACGGCCGGCTCATCCGAGTGGCCCTCGTCGAGCTCGTCGAGGGTCGGCGGCGAGCTGTCGCCCGAGAACGCCCCCCCCGCCCCCGGACGCGCCTCCCGCTCGTCGGCCGAGAGCCCCTTCACGACCTCGTCGATCGCGGCCTGCATCTCGCGCGCGCTCGACCAACGCGCCTTCGGGCTGAAGGCCAGCGCCCGGTCGACGAGCGCGGCGAGCGCCGGCGCCACCCCCCCGGGCGACGACGCGAGCCGCGGCGCCGGCTGCGTCGCGCTCGCGATGACGATCTCGAGCGCCGTCGCCCCCGCGTGCACGTAGCGGCCCGTCAGCAGCCAGAACATCACCGCCCCGAGCGCCCAGAGGTCGGTGCGCGCGTCGAGCGCCGCCGTGTGCCCGCGCGCCTGCTCGGGCGCCATGAACTGCGGCGTGCCGATGAGCAGCCCGCTCTGCGTCGTCACCTCGCCCACCTCGTCGGCGGCCCGCATGCGCGCGATGCCGAAGTCGAGCAGGTGCACCGAGCCCCCGTCGGTCAGGAAGATGTTCGACGGCTTGACGTCGCGGTGCACCACCCCCTTCGCGTGCGCCGCCGCCAAGATGTCGAGCACCGCCCGCGAGAGCGAGAGCACCTCGCCCACCGCCATCGCCGGCCCCTCGCGGCCGCGCACGTCGAGCGAGCGGCCCCGCAAGAGCTCGAGCACCAGAAAGGGCGTGCCCTCGCCGCTCATCCCGTCTTCGAGCACCACCGGCGCCCCCGGGTGCCCCACCCGGTTGGCCACGTACGCCTCGCGCAAGAAGCGCCGCCCCACCGTCGGCAAGACCGCCAGGTCGGCGTGCAGCATCTTGATCGCCGCCGACGGGCGCCCCTCGCGGTTGGTCGCCGCGTACACCGCCGCCGAGCCGCCCAGCCCGACCAGCGCGTCGAGGCGCCAGACCTCGGCCACCGTCTGCCCCACCCGCTGCAGCGCCGCCGCGCGGCGCTGGGCGTGCAGCTCCGAGCCCCGATCTTCGCCGCGTGCGTACTTGGGTTGCGCCATCGAAACCACGTCGCCGCCGGACGAAGCCAGGGCCCGCCGGCCTCACGATCGCACAAGGCGAGCCTCCCGACGATTCTCCGCGAGCGCCTCGGCGAATAAACCCACCTTTGCACACCCCATGCCATGCCGCACGCCCCCGAATGCGCCCAGGTCCGCCGCCCGCGCGGCCGGGCGGGCCCCGGCTCGGACCACGAGCGCGCGACCTACGACGGCCGCCGCCCGCGCGGCCGGGGGGCCACGGCCCGGGGCCCGGCGCCCGCGTCAGAGCTGATACGAGTAGGTGATCTTCAGCATGAGCTGCTGCTCGCGCCTCGGCTCGTCGTCCTCGGCGTAGCGGCGGCGCGCGTCGGTGTAGACGAGGTAGACGAACGAGAGGGGCTCGAACTCCCACGAGAGGCGGGCGTTGCCCGAGGCGACGCCGGCGTCCGAGTTGTACTGGGCGATGCCGGCGAGCTGCAGCTTCGGCGTCGCGGCGACGCGCAGCTCGGACTGGAACAGGTGCGTCAGGCGCGGGCCGAGCGCGGGGTCGGGCAGGTCGGCGAAGCGGCCGAGCTCGTAGGACGCGAGCGCGTAGAGGTGCGGCAGGGGCGCGAGCTGCAGCTTGCCGAACGCCCGCTGCCAGCTCGCGCTGTAGTACCGGCCGGTGTAGCCGCGCACCTCGAAGCCGACCTTGCGGCTCGGGTCCGAGCGCACGACGGCGCCGAGGCTGCCGTACGAGTACTCGCCCGCGGGGAAGGTGACCCCGCGCAGCGGCGAGAAGGGCTCGTCGAGGCTCTGCCAGGACCCCTCGACGCTGAACCACGCGTCGTCGGACGTGTCGAGGTGGAACCAGAGCGGCTCGAGGTAGCCGCTCGCCTCCTGCGGGGCGCCGTCGCTCGCGCGGTGGTAGACTTCGCCGTTGCCGTACGCGCGCAGCGCCCGCAGGCCGGCCGGCAAGAAGCCCGGGCGCCAGTCGTGGAAGATTTCTTGCCGGGTGCGAATCACGTCGCTGCGCGCGACGAAGCCCGTGCGCGCGTCGTAGCGCTCGCCCACGTACGTCTCGGACAGGCGGGTGAAGAACTGGTTGCTCTCGTACGCGGCGGCGACGAAGCCGGCCGGCTGCGGCGCGCCGCCCTCGGTCGACGAGGCCGAGGCCATGCCCTGCAGGGTCACCTGCCCCTTGCGGTAGAGCCCGTCGAAGCCCGGCACCACGTTGACGACGGCCCCCGCGCCGCCGCGCGGGTCGTCGCGCCGGGCGGTGAGGAAGGCGCCGACGCGGCTCAGCTCGCCGACGTTGCGGCTGTAGCGCGCGACCGCGAACTCGCTGCCCGGCGCCGACCCGGCCGGGCGCGTGCGCACGAAGAGGGCGCCCGCGTTCTCGCCCTGCGTGCGCCAGATCGCGCGGGCGCCCGCGTCGATGGGCACGCGCCGCCCCTCGTCCGACAGGCCGATGCGGCGGCTGAAGAAGGGCTCGAGGAACTGGTCGTTGCCGACCTGGAAGACCGACGCGCTCTCGAGGAAGAACTGCCGCCGCTCGGGGAAGAACACGCTGTTGCGCCGCAGGTTGATGACCTGCCGGTCGACCTCGGCCTCGCCGAAGTCGGTGTTGACCGTCAGGTCGACCGTCGCGTTCGGCGTCGGCGCCCACCTCAGCTCGCCGCCCGCGTCGGGCCGCAGCTCGGTCGCGCGCCCCGAGGCGGCCCCGAGCCGGGCGGCGACGTAGGGGCGGGCGAGCAGGTTGAGCGGGGGCCGGGGCGGCTCGAGCCCCGTCAGCCGGCCCGCGTAGCTCATGCGGAAGGGCGAGAAGGCGCGCGGGTGCGGCGCCCAGCTCGAGAACTCGTTG
Organism: Polyangiaceae bacterium; assembly: GCA_035762175.1. GTDB lineage: Bacteria > Myxococcota_A > Polyangia > Polyangiales > Polyangiaceae > DASTPP01. Next base: position 9,848 of record DASTPP010000123.1, read on the forward strand.
CGCCGGCGCAGCGTGCGCTCAATTTGGAAGCCGAACTCGCGCGCGCCGGGCGCGTAGCGCAGCGTCTTCCAGGGGATGGCGAACTCCGCCGTCCAGCCGCCCGCGTCGCGCGCCGTCGCCACGCGCCAGACGCCGTCCCAGGCGAGCTCGAAGAGCGTGTCGTCGAGCGCCTGCAGATCGCCCTGGGCGCCGTAGGGGTTGGCCTCGAAGCCGGTCGCCGTGCGCCCGTCGCGCAGGGCGTCGAACACGAGCATGATCGTGTCGTACTGCTCCGGGTCGAAGTCGCGGCGCAGGTCGGGCACGCGCAGGCCCTCGGTGCCGGCGCGGTCGTGGGCCCGCACGCCGACGTAGAGGTAGCGCTCGTCGAAGAGCACGCGCGCCTCGGTCGCCTCGCTCGAGGGCTGGCCTTGCGCCGGGTTGCTCTGCACGAAGGGCGCGGTCGGCCGCGCGCGCGCCCAGTCGCCCTCGTCGAGCCGGCCGTCGAGCTGCACCGGGCCGGCGGCGCGCTCGGCCTTGATCGCGGGCGGGTCGGCCGGGGGCGGGAAGGTCGGCGACTGCTGCGCCCGCGCCGCGCCGGCCCAGGCGAGCGGCGACGCGAGCGCGGCGAGCGCGGCGAGCGCACGCGCGCGCCGCCCCCGACACGAGGGTACACGAGGAGGGGCGCCCACCATGCTCCGGCCACCAACCCCTTTGCGCGAATCGTTATTTCTCCGCAAGGGGGCGCCGCGCCGCGCGTCGCCTTTCAGCCCCCTGTCCGATCGCGGCCGGCGAGCCATCGCGCCCGGTCGGTACCCGCCCGAGGCCCACGAACCATCGCGCCCGGTCGGTACCCGCCCGAGGCCCACGAACCATCGTGCCGGGTCGGTGTTGCGCCCCCGCCGGGCGACGCCTTGACGCCCCCCGGGGCCCGCGAAAGCCGAGCCGCCCTCCGACGGGGCGAGCGCCGGGGCGCCGAGCTTCTCGGAAGGGGCGAGCGCCGGGGCGCCGAGCTCGTCCGACGGGGCGAGCGCCGGGGCGCCGAGCTTCTCGGAAGGGGCGGGCGCCGGGGCGCCGAGCGCCCTTGGACGAGGCGCCCCGGCGCGCTAGGGTGGCCCCGTGCTGGCCAGGACGCGACCGCAGGGCGAGCCCCCTTCCATACGTTACGTCGACCGTCGCACGGGCGAGACGCGCACCGAGGTCGTCATGGGCGAGGCGCTCGTGCGCTACGTCTACGAGCGCTTCTTCGGCCGCGCCCTGCGCCGCTCGCTGCTGACCCGGCCGCTCTTCAGCCGCGCCTACGGCCGCTGGCAGTCGAGCGCCGCCAGCCGCCGCGCCATCGCGCGCGTCGTGCGCGATCTCGCCATCGGCATGGATGATTACGTCACCCCGCCCGGCGGCTTCACCTCGTTCAACGACTTCTTCACCCGCACGCTCAAGCCCGGCGCCCGCCCCCTCGACCCCGACCCCGGCCGCCTGCTCAGCCCCGCCGACGGGCGCCTCTTCGCCTTCGCCGACCTCCGCGGCGACACGCTCTTGCCCGCCAAGGGCCGCCACATCTCGCTCGCCCGCCTGCTCGGCGGCGAGGGGCACGCGCGCCCCTTCGTCGACGGCTCGGCCCTCATCGTCCGGCTCTGCCCCTCCGACTACCACCGCTTTCACTTCCCCTGCGCGGGCGTCGCCGCGCCCCCCCGGCTCTTGCGCGGGCCCCTCGAGTCGGTCAACCCCTACGCCCTCGCCCGCGGCCGGGCCATCCTCGACCACAACCAGCGCCACGTCACGCTGATCGACTCGCCCCGCTTCGGCCGCGTCGCCTACGTCGAGGTCGGCGCGCTCTGCGTCGGCCGCATCGTGCAGACCTTCCGCCCCGGGCCCGTCGAGGCCGGCCAAGAGAAGGGCTACTTCGAGTTCGGCGGCTCCACCGTCGTGCTCGTCTTCGAGCCCGGCCGCCTCGCCTTCGACCCCGACCTGCTCGACCACACCGGCCGCGGCCTCGAGACGCTCGTGCGCATGGGCGAAGGCATCGCCCGCGCCGCCGCGCCCTGAGCCCCCCCTGAGGCACTCGGCCACGTCGGCGAGGTAGCGCGCGCGCCCAGCGCAGCGCCGGCAGCGGCGCGCGGGCCGGGCCGCGAGGCGCGACCGTCAAGCGGCGCCGGCGGCCTCGCCCCGCGGGCGCGCGACCGTCAAGCGGCGCCGGCGGCCTCGCCCCACCGGCGCGCGGCCTTCACGCGGCGCCGGCGGCTTCGGCCGGGGCGGGGGGCGCGCAGATGCGCGCACACACCAGGTCGGCCACGCGCGGGTCGAAGAGCAGCCCGTTGTGCCCCACCTCGTCGAGCACCTCGACCTCGCCCGTCGGGAAGGCCGCGCTCATCGCCGGGCGCACGAACAGATCGTCGGCCGCGACGACGCTCAGGTGCGGCACCTCGGGCGCCGCGCGCGCGGGGTCGCGCAGCTGCGCGAGCAGCGCCGAGTCGGGGCTCAGGTTGCCCTCGAGCGTCGGAGGCAGGTAGCGCGCGATGGTGGTGCCATGGAAGGGGCTGCCGAGGCTGATGGTTTGCCGCACCCGCCGCCGCCCGCCGCACTCTTGCACGTAGTAGCGCGCCACGACGCCGCCCAGGCTGTGGCCCACCAGGTGCAGCCGCGCCCCCTCCGGGATGCGCTGGCATTCGCTCCGCAGTTGACGCGCCAGCGAGTCGATGGTGCGCAGCGGCCCGTAGGTGAAGCTCGCCACGTGCTCGACCCCCGCCTGGCGCAGCCGGTCTTCGAGCAGCCCGAACACGCCCGCCGTGGCCAGCACGCCGTGCAGCAGGTACACGACGTCGACCTCGCAGTCGCGAGGGTGCAGCGCCACGCCCCGCGTGCCGAGCTTGCGCGGCAAGAGGGTCGATTGGCGTCGCAGTGCCTCCGCTTCGCGCCAGATCTGGCGCCACCGAGACTTTCGGGCAGCTACACGCATTGTGCCTCTCATGATACCCCAGAACCTTTCGCCACGTCGAGATCGCGACGGCCGGGCAATGCTATGCAGCGGCCATGCCCCCGCGACCCTGGCACGCGATCGGCCCCGCCGAGGCCTTTCCCTTCCCCATCTTGAGCGTGGTGCGTAGGCCCTTTCGCCGTGACGACGGCCGCGAGCGCGACGTTTACACACTGCGCTGCCCCGACTGGGTCAACGTCGTCGCCCGCGACCCGGCCGGGCGCGTGCTCTTCGTCCGCCAATACCGCTTCGGGGTTGAAAACTTCACGCTCGAGCTGCCCGGCGGCCTCGTCGACCCCGGCGAATCGCCCGAGGCCGCCGCCCGGCGCGAGCTCTTCGAAGAGACCGGCCACCAGGCCGCCGTGCTCACGCCCCTCGGCAGCGTCCACCCGAACCCCGCCATCCAGGACAACCACATTCACTTTTTCTACGCCCCCCTCGCCCAGCCCGCCGGCGACGCCCCCTTCGACGGCGACGACGAAGAATGTGAGCTCGTCGCCCTCGCCCCCGCCGAGATCGCCCCGCTCATCGAAAGCGGGGCCATCTCGCACGCGCTCTGCCTCGCCGCCCTGCTGCGCGCCGGCCCTCGCCTCGCCCCCGCGGGCTCGAACCCTCCCTGATCGGCCCGCCCTGACGCCCCCGGCCTCGCCCCCCGCGGCCCCCCAACCGCGGCGCCCCGGGTTGACCGCCAGCCCTCGCGGGAGGTACCCCTTTTGCAACTCCGTCCCCCCCTCTCCCTGAGAGGCCCCTCCCGGGCCCCCTCGCCCACCCCCTGTCAGGCCTCGCCCGAAGCCCTCTCGTCCGCCCCTCCCCCCGGGCAGGCCTCGCCCGAGCCCCCCTCGTCCGCCCCTTTCCCCAGCAGGCCTCGCCCGAGCCCCCCTCGTCCGCCCCTTTCCCCGGCAGGCCTCCCCCGAAGCCCTCTCGTCCGCCCCTTTCCCCGGCAGGCCTCCCCCGAAGCCCTCTCGTCCGCCCCTCCCTCCGGCAGGCCTCGCCCGAAGCCCTCTCGTCCGCCCCTCTCCCCGACAGGCCTCGCCTGAGGCCCTCTCGCCCGCTCCTCCCCCGGCAGGCCTCGCCCACGAGGCCCCACCGCTCGCCCCCGGAGACCTCGCATGAAACGCCAAGCTTTCGTCGTCGTCACCGTCGCCACCGCGCTCGCCCCCCTGTTCGCCGGCTGTAAGAAGAAAGAGCCGCAGCCCCAGCCCCTGACGCCCGCGACGTACACGCCGCCGCCCCCCGCGACGCCCGTCGGGGGCTTGCCACCCGCGCCGCTCTCGCCCGCCTGCCAGCAGCCCGAGGGCACCTGCGGCTGGGCGCGCTGCAACATGACGGCGGGCCGCTGCGCCTTCCCCTGCAACAGCGACGCCGAGTGCATCCAGAACGCCCGCTGCGTCGGCGCCGGCACCTCGTTCGCCGTCTGCGCCCCCGCCAGCATGCCGGGCATGACCCCGGCCCCCGCGCCCGCCCCCGGCCAGCCGACGATGTGAGCCGGCGCTCAGCCCGCCTGGTACCCCGACACGAGGGCCTGCGCGAGCAGCCCCCAGCCGTCGACGGCCACGAACAGAAAGAGCTTGAAGGGCAGGCTCACCTGCGTCGGCTGCAGCTGCTGCATGCCGAGCGCGAGCAAGACGTTGGCCACGACGAGGTCGACGACCAAGAAGGGCAGAAAGACCGCGAACCCGAGCAGAAAGGCCTCGTAGAGCTCGGTCGTCATGAAGGCGGGCACGAGCACGACGAGATCGTCCGCCCCCACCCGCTCGCGCTCGGCCTCGGGGCGCGCCCGCCTCGCCACCTCGAGAAAGCGCGCCCGCTCGCGCGGCGACGCGTTCGCCCGCAAGAACGCCCGCATCGGCTCGCGCACCGCGTCGACGATGCCCACGACGAGCGGCCCGGTCTCGGGCGGCCGCTCGGCCTGAACGAGCGGACGCGCCCGCTCCGCGATCACGTCGACCACCGGCGCCATCGCCATCAGCGAGAGCGCCGCCGCGAGCGCCATGACCACCGTGTTCGAGGGCACGCCCTGCGCGCCGATGGCGCTCCGCACGATCTGTAGCGTCGTCGACGCCTTCACGAACGAGGTCGTGACCATCAAGAAGAAGGGCAAGAGCGAGACGAGCGCGAGCGCGACGACGAGCGCGAGCGGGCGCGAGAGCAGATCGTCGGCCCCGCCCGCGGCGGCCGCCGCCCCCCGGCCCCGGGGCTGCGCGAGCGCGAGCACCGGCCACGACGCGAGCGCCGCCACGCCGAGCGCCGCCGCCCCCCGACGCAGCGACGCGGCCGCGCGCGCCCCCCTCGCGCTCACGCCGCCCCCGCCCCGCCGCCCTCGGGCGGCCCCGCGCGCCGGACGCCCGCCGCGCGGGCCCGCGCGAGCACGGCGGCGAAGCCCCCCGGCCCCGGCGGCGGCGGCGCCGGGGGCAGGGCGTCGTGGCCGAGCTCGCTCAGCTTGACCAGCCCCCCTTCGCTCGCCCCTACCACGAGCACCTGGGGGCCGACCCGCACCAGATAGATGGCGCGGCGCGCGTCGAGCGGCAGGCGCCCGAGCAGCTCGAGCGGCCCCGACGGAGCACCGACGCCGAGGCGCCTCGCCCCGACGAGCACCCCGACGGCCACGGCCAGCACGACCGCGAGCGTCACCAGCGTTTCGAGGAGGTACGCCGCGGTCGCCGACACCGCGCGCACGCTAGCGCCAGCGCCCGGGCAATTGCAACGCCACCGCCCCCCCGGGCCCCCCCCTCGCGCGGGGCCGCGGGCCCGGCGCGAGCGCCTCGGGCCGCGGGGGCGGCGGCCGACGCTGGGCCCCGAGCGCGTTGACGCGGCGCGACGGGGACGCTAGCGCTCTCGGCGCCTTGGCGCTCCTCGTCCAAAAGTACGGCGGCACCTCCGTCGGCTCGATCGAACGCATCGCCAACGTCGCCCGCCGCGCGCTCGCGGCGCGGGCCGCGGGCGACGACGTCGTCGTCATCGTCAGCGCGATGAGCGGCGAGACCAACCGCCTGCTGCGCCTGGCGCGCGAGGTGGCGCCGCTGCCCGACACGCGCGAGCTCGACGCGCTCGCGGCGACGGGCGAGCAGGTCTCGGCCGCGCTCACCGCGATCGCCATCCAGGCCCAGGGCGGCCGGGCGCGCAGCCTGCTCGGCCACCAGGTGCGGGTCCTGACCGATAGCGCCTTCACCAAGGCGCGCATCAAGGCCGTCGACACGAGCGCCATCACCCGCACGCTCGCCGAGGGCGGCATCGCCGTGGTCGCGGGCTTCCAGGGCATCGACGAGGCGGGCAACATCACGACGCTCGGCCGGGGCGGCTCCGACACCTCGGCCGTCGCCGTCGCCGCCGCGCTCGGGCCCTGCCCCTGCGAGATCTACACCGACGTCAACGGCGTCTACACCACCGACCCGAACGTCTGCCCCTCGGCGCGCAAGATCGATCGCATCTCGTACGGCGAGATGCTCGAGCTCGCCTCGCTCGGCGCCAAGGTCTTGCAGCTCCGGTCGGTCGAGCTCGCCATGAAGTACGAGGTCCCCGTGCACGTCCGTTCTTCGTTCAATGAAAGCCCCGGCACCTGGGTCGTCGGCGAAGAGCCCGGCCTCGAGGCCGTCACCGTCACCGGCGTCGCCTACGACAAGAACGAGGCGCGCGTGCAGCTCTTCGGCGTGCCCGACCGCCCCGGCGCCGCCGCCGACATCTTCGGCGAGCTCGCCGAGAAGAACATCTCGGTCGACATGATCGTGCAGAACCCCGCCGACCCCTGGCGGCGCGCCATCGACCTCACCTTCACCATCGCCAAGACCGACCTCGAGCGCGTCCGGGGCCTGCTCGACGGCATCGCCCAGCGCTCGGGCGCCCGCTCGGTCGACGTCAACGAGAGCGTCGGCAAGGTGTCGATCGTCGGGCTCGGCATGCGCTCGCACGCGGGCGTCGCCGCCCAGATGTTCCGCCTGCTCGCCGCCGAGAACATCAACATTCAGGCCATCAGCACGAGCGAGATCAAGGTCTCGTGCCTCGTCGCCGAGGCCGACATCGAGCCCGCCGTGCGCGCCCTGCACGCCGGCTTCGGCCTCGACCGCCCTCGCGGCGAGCGCTGAGCGCAGGGGCCTCGGCCCCCGCCGCGCGCCCCGGGCGGCCTGCGGCGGGCGCTCACTCGGACGCGTCGGCTTCGCGCAAGAGCGTCTCGAACAGCTCGCGGGCTTGGCTCCGTGCCCCCCCGAGCGTTCGTCAGCTCGCCCGGCCCCTCTTTGTGCCACCCCGAAGCTTCCGGAAGCTCCGCGAGCCCGTGGGTGTGCCAGCCGAGCTTCCGGAAGCTCTCACCACCCCGTTTGTGTGCCACCAAGAGCTTCCGGGAGCTCATCGGAGCCCGTTTGTGTGCCACCAGAAGCTTACGGAAGCTCATCGAAGCCCGTTTGTGTGCCAACCCGAGCTCCGGGGAGCTCGTCGAAGCCCGGTTGTGTGCCAACCCGAGCTCCGGGGAGCTCCCGAAGCCCATCTTCGGGTCGATCGGAGCTCCCGGGAGCTCATCGAAGCCCGTTTGTGTGCCACCAAGAGCTTCCGGAAGCTTTTCGACCCCGCTCCCGTACCCACCGAAGCTTCCGGAAGCTTTTTCGACCCCGCTCCTGTACCCACCGAAGCTTCCGGAAGCCAGCTGAGGGGCGCCGCCCAGGTTGAAACCTGGGCTACGGCAGAAGCGCGGCAACGGCGCGCCAAGCCCGGCGCTCCGGCCGGGCTCCCTTGGACGGCACACCAAGAGGCGCGCAAGCATGGGCCCGTCCCCCAGAGCCCGGCCTTTGCGCCGGGCTTGGCTGTGCGTTCGAAGGGGGCTTCCCGTAGCCCAGGTTGATGACCTTTGCGAACCTGTTCGGGTGGTCCTCCCGGGGCAAGGCCTGGGCGGACGGGCCGGCCACCACCCGAACAGGTTCGCAAAGGTCATCAACCTGGGCGGCGCCCCCCGGGCCCCCTCCTGGCCGCATCAAGCACGGTTAAGCCCTCGAGGCCCGGCCTTGTAGGCTCTTCTGTGCCCCTCGTGGAAGCCACGCGAGCTCGCGCGAGCTCGACGCTTGCACACGTGGCCCGCCGCGAGTCGGTTATCGACCCATTGCGTTACGTTTCTGTATCAGCTCGGGCTTCGGGTCGCTTACCGAAGCCCGTCGCTGCGCCAGCGTAGCCGTCTCTGAGCCCTTCGCCGCCCCGTTCGGCAGCGTCGCGCGCTCGCCCGGGCTCGCGGAAGCCCCGTCACGGGCGCATTCGAGCCCCCCCGGGCAATGGCGTCATACTGGTCGCAGCGCGCCCCATCTGGTACGACCCCGCGTTGAGGTCGCGATGCCCCAGCACGCGCATCGCAGCGGCGGGTGACTAGGCCCCGCCGCCCCCTGCCCTGTCCGGAGGTCGCCGATCATGAAACGTTTTCACTTCTATGCTTCGTTGCTTGGTCTGGGCCTCGTGGCCGCCGGCGCCTGTCGGAGCGAAGACGATTCGCCCCTGCCCAACACCCCGCGCATGGGCTCGAGCGGGGTGAGCGGCGCGGGCGGCAGCGGCACCATGGGCGGCAGCGGCGGCGTGGGCGGCGGGGGGGGTGGCGTCGACGACGCGATCGAAACGACGCTCGACCGAGTCAACAACCCGGCCCACCCGATGGCCATCCCCGTGAATGCCCGCGTGCGCGTCAAGGGGCTCGTGGCGACGAGCAAGAAGTTTCTCGTGAGCCAGTCGAAATCGAGCGGCTCTTGCCTCTGGGGCTTCTATGCCACGACGCCGGGCGACGCCACGCAAGAGTACGGCAGCATTCAGGTCGTGGCCTACGGCGACAAGGCGGTCAGCGTGGGGCCGGGCGGCTCGGGCGGCGCGGCGGGCGGCGCCGGCGCGGGCGGGACGGGCGGCGGGGGCGCCGAGAATTCGAACGACGCCTGCAAGGACGGGGTCGACAACGACGGCAACAAATTCACCGACTGCAAAGACTTCGGCTGTCAATACTACCCCGTCACGGGCGACGTGTGCTCGCAGGCCGGCGAGGCCACGAACGAGCAGTGCGGCGACGGCCTCGACAACGACGGCGACGGCTTCACGGACTGCAAAGACTTCAGCTGCTACAAGAGCCCGCTCGTGACGGTGTGCGGCGGCGCGGGCGGCGGCGCGGGCGCGGGCGGCAGCGGCGGCGGCGAGAACACCGACGAGCTCTGCTCGGACGGCGTCAGCAACGACGGCGACAAGTACATCGACTGCGACGACTTCGACTGCTCGCAGAACCCGAACGTGACCGTGTGCGGCACCCCGGGCGGCGGCGGCGCCCTGCGCTGCCCGACCGAGCCAGGCAAGGCCGGCCCGATACCCGACGACATCGAGCCGGGCAAGCTCGTCGACGTCGTCGGGTACGTCAACCAGTTCAAGCTCGCCAACTGCGGCATGGATACCAACCCCGTCCTCGCCGTGGGCCAGCACCAGCTCGGCAACGCCGAGGTGTCGGTCGTCGGCACGGGCGCCGTGCCCGCCCCCAAAGAGTTCACCACCCTCGCCGAGATCAACCGGCTCGGCACTAGCACGACGGCGAGCGACGTCTTCGACAAGTGGGGCGGCGGCCTGGTTCGAATCAGCGGCAGCGGCGAGCTCGCCTTCGCGGGCTTCACCGTCGACACGACCAAGATCCCCGAGGGGTCGTCCTGCGCGGCGTACCGGGGCGATATCTTTCTCAAGGAGACGCCCCTGGCGGTCAACAGCAACATTCACTTCAACGACCTCACGGAGGGCGGGCCGGGCGACCCCACGGACAAGAAGCGCTTCGAGTACCCCGCGGGGACGGTCTTCACGTCCTTCCAGGGCATTTATACCGTCGACTTCTGCAGCTGGTCCGTGTCGGTGCGCAACGCGAAGGGCGACGAGGTTCAACCTCCGCTGACGGCGTCTTGCTTCACCCAGCCGTCCGGGGCCCCGCCGGGCGCAGAACAATAAGAGCGCCGAGCACAACCCTTGCCCCGGCCTGGGAAATGGCTCCCCAAGGGGCGTTGGGCTCGGCACTCTACCTGACGTCCGCTTCGCCGGGGGGGTCTGTACGACCGGCAGGCAGCCCCGATGACGGCGCCGAGCTGATGCCCCGCGGGGCTCGGCCGTGCCGCCCGTTCGGGGCGGCGTGCGGCCCCGCACGCGCCCCCCGAGAGAGCCCCGTCGCGTTTCGTTCGGCCGTGGCGGCCGCGCGGGCCGACCTGTCTTTCGCCTCGTCCGGCCCGTCGAATGGTTGCGGACGCCGGCACACGGCGGGCGCGGCGGCGAAGTTCGACTTCGCAATTCAACGGGCCCTTGCAGACAAAGAGGTCGCCGGGCCCGCGACCCGGCCGAGCCCGGGCCGGGGCCCTGCCGCTCGGCCCGCGCGGCGCGAGCCCGACGGCTCGTCGATCGGCAGCGCCGCTCCAAGGGCCGGGGCCCTGCGGCTCAGCCCGCGCGGTGCGAGAGCCGGTGCGTCAGCCGGCCGATGGCGCGCACGCCCTCTTTCACCGGGCGGCCGAGGCGCTCGTCGTACGTCGAGCGAACCAGCTCGAGCGACTTGCCCACGCCCTGCATCAAGCAGATGGGCAGGCGGAAGGCCCCCTCGAGCAGCCGCCGGGCGAGCGGGCGCGGGGCGGGGGCGAGCGCGGCCGCGGGCGTGGCGGGCGAGTCGATGCTGGGGGGCGCGTCGCCCGAGGCGCCGTACGCGCTCGTGGCCGGCACGCGCGCGGCCTCGGGGGTCAGCGTGGGGGTGACGTTCGCCCGCGGCGTCTCGGCGGCCGCGGTCTTCAGGGCGGCGTCGGCCTTGGGCGCGCGGGCGCGGCGGCGCGTCGTCTCGGACGCGCGGGGGCCCGAGCGGCGCGCGCCGGTCGCCCGCGCGGCCTTGGCGGGCGCGGCGGTGCGGGCCTTGGTCGCGCGCTTGGCCGTCGCTTGGTGGCCGTTCGACGAGGCGCCCTCGGCCTTCGAAGCGCGCCCGTCGGCCTTGGTGGCCAAAGAGCCGGCCGGCCGAGACGGAGGCTTGGCCTCGTGCGCGCCCGGGCGCCGCGACCGGGGCTTGGTCGCGGACGCGGACGGCTGACGCTCGGCGCTACGCTTTCGCCCCCCAGTCGTGCCTTGCTTGGTCGCTTTCATGACATCCCTCGTTGGGCCCCTGGGTTTGCTGCGTGTCGCCGGTGGCGGCCAAGCGCGGGAGGGGCGTTGGGGTGATGCGTTGCGACAAAGGTGCCAACCCCGGCCGTACGAGAAACCTCCTAGGTTCTCGAGGGGTTTCGCTGCTCTGATCGGGTCAGAGGCTTGCGTCAAAGTGCCACAGGGCGGCCTCCGCTGTGGCGAAACGTCGGGCCCGGGCCCGCGGGCGGTCGCCGCCCGGGCCCGCCCCGCGCGGGGGGCGCGCGGGGCGTTCCGATGCGGCCGGGCGGCGGCCCGTCGCGGACGATTCAGGCGCGCGAGAAGGGCAGCGAGACGAGCGGTTCGGCGTCCCAGACCTCGGCGCCCGTGGCGGGGTCGCGCCGCTTGCGCTCAATCGTATACCGGACGCGGAAGGTGCCCGAGCCCGCGCCGACGTACGCGCTGACCTCGCGGCGCGCGCCCGGGGGCAGCTTGACGGGGGGGCTGTGGCCGAGGCCGCAGTAGCCGAGGGGCAAGGCCTGCCAGGCGCCGTTGACCAGGCGCTCGAGGCTGCTGTGCAGGTTCACGCCGTCCCAGACCGAGAGCATGAGCTCGTCGCGGCCCCGGTTGGCGATGGCGAACTTGCCCTGCGAGGGCACCTCGCGGCTCGCGGCGCCGAGGAAGCGAAAGCGCACGTCGGCCGGGGCCGCGGGCTCGGCGAGGGGCGAGGGCTTCGCCGCGGCGGCCGGGCGGGGTAGCCAGAGGGCCGCGGGCAGGGCGAGCATCGAGCGGCGTGACCACATGGGCGGCGCAGACAGTATACGTACGAGCGGCGGGGCCTTCCCCCGGGAGGATTCGAGGCGTTCGAGTCGCCCGCGCCCGCGCCGCTGCGGCCGTCCAGCCGGTGCCGTTGGCGCGGCCCTGGTGGAGTCGCCCGCGCGCGCGCGCCGCTCCGGCAGCCGCGCGCAGCAGTGAAACGGCCCGCCGCCCAGATCCGGCGCGGGCGCGCCGGCGAAGGCGGGTGCCCCCGCCGGGGGGCCTGCGGTAAAAGGGCGCCCATGCCCTCGCCCCCCCGCCCCCCTTCTCGTCCGCGGCGCCGCGCGCGCTGGCTCGCCCTCGCCGCCCTCGCGGGCACGTCCTGCGCGGCCGACCCCCCCCCCCGCGCCCCCGCGCCGCCGGCCGCGCCGCTGCCGGGGGCCGAGGCGCGCCCCGCCCCGCCGCCGGCCGCGCCGGCGGCGGCGCCGGCGGCCGACGTGGCCCCGCGCTCGCTCGAAGAAGAGGCGCGGCAGGTGCTCGACGCGCTCGTGGCGGTCGACACGAGCCACGGGGGCGAGACGGCGGCGCTCAAGCCGGTGGCCGAGCGCCTGGGCCGGGCCGGGCTCGCCGCCGAGATCATCGAGTCGGCGCCGGGGCGGGGCAACCTCATCGCGCGCCTGAAGGGCACGGGGGCGAAGCGGCCGCTGCTCTTGCTCGCGCACATCGACGTGGTGCCGGTCGAGGGGCAACCCTGGACGGTGCCGCCCTTCAAGATCACCGAGAAAGACGGCTACCTCTACGGCCGCGGCGTCGGCGACGACAAGGGCATGGCGGCGGGCATCGTCGCCGTGGCGCTCGAGCTCGCGCGGGCGAAGGCGCCGCTCTCGCGCGACGTCATCGTCGCGCTGACGGCGGGCGAGGAGACGGGCGGCGACGCGGGCGTGCGCTGGCTGACGCAGCACCGGCGCGAGCTGATCGACGCCGAGATCGCGCTCAACGAGGGCGGGGCGATCACGCTGAACGACGACAACGCGGGCGTGCGGGTGGTGACGGTGGGGGCGGCCGAGAAGACCTTCCAGAGCTTCCGGCTCCGGGTGAAGGGGCCGGGCGGCCACTCGTCGGTGCCGCCGACCGACGCCGACCCGGTGCGCACGCTCGCGCGCGCGCTCGGCCGCGTCGCCGACTACCGGTTCAAGCCGCACGCGGTGCCCGCGGTCAAGCAGTGGCTCGGGCTCGCCGCCACGTGGGAGAAAGAGCCGCTCGCGGGGGCGCTCAAGCGCGCCTCGCAGAGCGCGCCCGCGGTCGCCGCCGCCGACGCCGAGCGCATCGCCAAGGACCGCCTCTACAACGCCGCCATCCGGACGACCTGCGTGACGACGCAGCTGCAGGGCTCGCCCCAGGACAACGTCTTGCCGACCACGGCCGAGGCCACGATCAACTGCCGCATCTTGCCCGACGAGACGCGCGAGGGCACGCGCGCGGCGCTCGAGCGCGCCATCAACGACCCGGCGGTCGAGGTGCGGCCGCTCGACGACATCGGCACGGGCGGCGAGTCGCCCGTCGAGGGCGAGGTGATGGAGGCGGTGCGCCGCGTCGCCGGCGCCGCCTGGCCCGGCGCGCCCGTCGTCGCGTCGATGGGCGCGGGCGCCACCGACTCGCGCCACCTGCGGGCGGCGGGCGTCCGCGCCTACGGCCTCTCGACCACGCCCATCTCGCAGGCCGACGCGCGCGCCGGCTACGGCGCCCACGGCCCCGACGAGCGCCGCGCGGCCCGCTGGGTCGGCCCCGGCGTGCGCTTCTTGCGCGACGTCACCCTGGCGCTGGCCCGCTGAGCGGGCGCGCCGGGCGCCGCCGGGCGACGGGCGCCCTCGTCGAGCGAGGCCGGAGGGCGGCGGCCCGGCGGCGGCGGCGGGTGCCTCGGGCGGCGGCCCGGCGGCGGTAGCGAGTCGAGTGCCTAGGGCGGCGGCCCCTCGGCGGCGAAGATGGCCGCCTCGAAGCGCGCGAGCGGCCCGTGCGCGCCCGCCCGCTCGCTGCGCACGAGCGGCGCCCAGGCGTAGCTCGCCGGCAGGGGCGGGCGCTCGAGCGGCGCGGCGGCGTCGCCGAGGTTCCACACGAGGGCGCGGTGGCCGCCCGACCGGCCCCAGCGCCAGACCCAGAGCAGGCCCCCCTCGACGCCGACGCGCAGCCGGTCGCGGCCCGCGTCGGCGAGCACCGGGTCGTCGCGGCGCAGGCGCAAGAGCTCGCCGTAGAGCGCGAGCGTCTCGCGGTGCTCGGCCGACTCGCGCTCGCCCCAGTCGAGCACGCTCGCGGCGAAGGTCGTCTCGGCCTGCGGGTCGGGGATGGCCGCGCGCAGCCGCTCGGACGAGAACGCCTTGAAGCTTTTGAACTCGCGCCGCCGCCCCTCGGACACTTTGCGGCCGAGCTCGTCGGGGAAGTCGGTGAAGTACAGAAAGGGGCTCGAGGCGGCCCACTCTTGCCCCATGAAGAGCAGGGGCGTCATCGGCAGAAAGAGCAAGAGGGCCGAGGCGCCGCGGTAGGCCTCGGCCGGCACCAGGTGGTTCAGCCGCTCGCCGCGGGCGCGGTTGCCGACCTGGTCGTGGTTCTGCAGCGTGTAGACGAGCTGCGGGGCCGCGAGCGGCTCGGCCGAGAAGCCGCGCCGCTGCCCGGTCGGCGGCCAGAGCTGCCCCTCGTAGAGCCAGCCCCGCTCGATCGCGCGCGCGAGCGTCGCCGCGTGCGGCAGGTAGCCCGCGTAGTAGCCCTCGCGCTCGCGCGTGAGCAGCACGTGCAGCGCGTGGTGGAAGTCGTCGGCCCAGACCCCGTCGAGCCCGAGCTCGGTCACGAGCGCGGGGTCGTTGCGCTCGTCTTCGGCGACGAGGACGGGCGGCGGCCCGCCGCGCTCGCGCGCCCGCTCGGCGAGCTCGCGCAGCACGTGCCGCGGCGCCGGATCGTGCAGGTGGTGGGTCGCGTCGAGCCGCAGCCCGTCGAAGCGGAACTCGTCGAGCCAGTAGCGCGCGTTGTCGAGCAGGTAGCGCCGCATGTGCGGCTCGGCGAAGTCGGGCCCGTCGCCCCAGGGCGTCGGCGCGCGCGCGCTGAAGTACTCGGGGCTGTAGGCGCCGAGGTAATTGCCCTCGGGGCCGAAGTGGTTGTAGACGACGTCGAGCCAGACCGAGAGCCCGAGCCCGTGCGCCTCGTCGACGAGCGCCTTCAGCTCGTCGGGCGCGCCGTAGGCGGCGTGCGGCGCGAAGTGCGCGACGCCGTCGTAGCCCCAGCCCCGCCGCCCCGCGAAGCTCGAGAGCGGCATCAGCTCGACCACCGTCACGCCGAGCGCGGCGAGGCCCGCGAGCTTCGCGCGCGCCGCGGCGAAGGTGCCCTCGGGCGTGAAGGTGCCGACGTGCAGCTCGTAGATCACCGTCCGGCCCGAGAGCGGCTCGCGCCGCGGCGGGTGCTGCCAGGCGTAGGCCCCCGGGTCGGTCACCTCGGCCGGCCCCTGCACCCCGAAGGGCAAGGCCCGCGCGTAGGGGTCGGGCAAGAGCGCCTCGTCGACGCGGAACTTGTAGAGCGCCCCCGGCCCCGCCCCCTCGACCATCGCCTCGAAGAGCCCGCCGCCCAGCGGCTCGAGCGTCACCTCGCGCTCGACCTCTTGCCCCCCCCGGGCGAAGAGCACGACCGCCATCGAACGCGCCCGCGTGCTCCAGGCGCGAAAGACAACGCCCCCGGGCACGAGCTCGGACCCCAACTGCCCCCCGGACTGCATCGCCATGCTTCGTCGCTCCTTCGCTCACGGCCGCCCTCCGGGCACCGCCGCGCCTCGCGGGGCGCCGCGCCTGTTGCTCGGCCATCGGCCCGGGCGGGCCCCTCGGGCGCCCGCCGCATCGGGCCTTCGCAAGAGGCGTACCCTGGCACCGCGAAGAGCTTCTGCGCATTCAAGACATCGCGCGCGCCCGCTAACCGAGCCCCGAACGTCGTACGCCTTCGCCCCTCGGCGCAGGGCCGGAGCCAGCGCTCGGACAAACCTAGCTTCCGCGAGGCACGCTGCCACAGCGGCGCATTTCTCTACGACATGCTGCCGCGTTCGCGCATAGCCCCCCCTCGGAAGGAGCGCCGAGGCCCTCCCGACCCTCGGGTGACGTTCACGTTCGAGATTCGGGCCTCCGTCCGAGGGCCTCGCCCCCCGTCGATTTCGCACCTTTCTGCTTGGCGGCCGACACCATTCGCGGCACAAGCTCGGCGGCCCCTTGTGCTCGGTCGCAGGGTCATTTTTTCTTCGGTTCTCAGCAGTTTGCCCACCCCTCGCCGGAGTGCTCCCATGTCGCGACGCCTTCCTCGTCCCCTTCCTTTGTTCGCTTTGATCGTGGCCTGCCTCGGGCCGACCGCCCTTGCCGGCTGCGGCGACGACGATGACGGCGTCGAGCCCAAGGCGGGCAGCGGCGGCCAGGGCGGCCGCGCGGGCGGCACGGGCACGGGCGGCTCGGGCACGGGCGGCTCGGGCACCGGCGGCTCGGGCACCGGCGGCTCGGGCACGGGCGGCTCGGGCACGGGCGGCTCGGGCACGGGCGGCTCGGGCACGGGCGGCTCAGCCGGTCAGGGCCAGGCCGGCTCGGACCAGAGCGGTCAAGGCGGCGGCGGCGCGGGCGGCGATGACAGCGGCGGCGCGGGCGGCGATGACAGCGGCGGCGCCGGCGGCAGCGACGCTGGCGCGGCCGGCAGCGACGGCGGCTCCGGGGGGAGCAACGGCGGCGAAGGCGGCACGGGCGGCTTCGCTGGCTTCGCTGGCGCCGGCGGTACGGGCGGTTTCGGCGGCTTCGGCGGCTTTGCTGGCTTCGCTGGTGCCGGCGGCACGGGCGGCTTCGGCGGGTTCGGCGGCACGGGCGGCTTCGGCGGGTTCGGCGGGTTCGGCGGCTTCGGCGGCTTCGGCGGCTTCGGCGGCTCCCCCACGGGCGGCACGGGCGGCGCGAGCGGCGGCGCGGGCGGCGCGGGCGGCTTCTAAGGCGCACGAGCGCGGGACGGCCGGGGCCCTCGCCGTTACGGCGCTCGCCCCGCCGTCGACCCTTCCTCATGGCCCGGGAGCGGCGAGCGGGACGCGGGGCGCTACGCTCGGGGCGAAACCGACCACCAGGTTACCGGAGCGCAACACGAACGACTCGGCGACGCCGCGCCGTTCAGCGCCATCGATTCCACGCGGGCTCGGGCGGGCCACCTTATTCGGTTTCTGATCGCGTCGAAGGTGCCCCCGGCAGCTCGTTGCCGGCTTCGACGCGCGTTGGCAGAGAATCGACGAACACGAGTAGGCCGCCGATTCTCTCGAGACATGCAAGTTCCCCCCAGTGCCAATACGCGGTTCGTCGCTCTCTCGATCGTCACTGCGTGGTAGGCGCAGCGATCGCTCGTTGCCCCCACCATTCACTTGAGGCGCGGTCAGCACGGCCCCCTGTACGTTTATTTCGATAGCCCACTGACGCACCCGACCAGAACCAAGGTATACCTTGGCCGCACAGCAGGCCACTCGGCGTCGGCATCGTTTGGCCGGTGGCCGTCGCGCGTTTTTTTTGTGGCGCTAGCCAAGAGCCATTGATACTGTGTTCGGGCGTTCGGTCACCGAGCGCTGTTGGCGGGGTGGGGGGGGGGACATAG
>DASTPP010000124.1:0-5919 GCA_035762175.1 Polyangiaceae bacterium
GCCGCCAGCCGCGCGAACGAGGGGGCCGCGAGCTCGCCGCCGCTGCCGCGCGCGCCCTCGACGCCGACGGCGATGACGTAGCGGGGCGCCTCGAGGGGCGCGACGCCGACGAAGCTCGCGTAGGGCCCGCGCGCGCCGGCGCTGTCTTCGGACTCGACGGTGCCGGTCTTGCCGCCGACGCGCGCGCCCTCGACCCGCGCCGCGCGGCCCGTGCCCTTCGGCGACTCGACGACCTCGGCGAGCAGCCCGAGCAGCGTGCGCGCGGTCTCGGGGCGCAGGACGCGCTCGCCCGCGGGGCGGTGCTCCCAGGTGGTGCGGCCGGCCTCGTCGCGCACGCGCCGCACGAGCGCGGGCGCGTGGTAGACGCCCCCGTTCGCGATCGCGGCGTACGCCGCCGCCACCTGCAGCGGGCTCGCCGAGAGCCCGGCGCCGATGGCCGCGAGGGCGGCGCCCGCGCGCTCGCCGGCCGGGCCGGGCAGCGCGCCGGCGGTGGCGCCGGCGAGGGGCAGGGCGTCGGCCGGGGGGCGCTCGCCGAAGTGGAAGCGGCGCTGCCAGCGCCCGAGCGCCTCGCCGCCGAGCCGGCGGAAGACGACCGCGGTGCCCTCGTTCGACGAGGTCGCGAGGAGCTCGCCGAGATCGTGGGCGGCGCCCCCGTAGGCGATTCGGTCGGACGCGAGCAGCTTGCCCTCTTCGAGCGCGGCGGCCATCGTGACGGGCTTCATCGTCGAGCCGTGCACGTACGCCCGCTCGACCGCCACCTCTTCGCCCGCGCGCGGCGAGCGGCCCGCGAGCGCGAGCACCGCGCCGTCCGAGGGGCGCACGATGACGACGTTGAGCGTCGCCGCGGCGTGCCGCGCCGCGAGGCGCTCGACCTCGGCCTCGGCCGCCCGCTGCAGCCCTTCGTCGAGCGTGAGCTCGACCCGCTCGGGCGCGACGCCGAGCGCGCGCGCGACCGCCTCGGCCCGCGGCTCGGGCGGGGCGGCGCGGGGCGCGGGCGCGGGCGCGGGGCCGGCGGCCGCGCGCGGGGCGGGGGGCGCGTCGGGCGAGGCGCAGGCGAGGGCGAGGGCGAGGGGCGCGCCGACGGCGAACGAGGCGAGGCGCGCGAGGGGCCCCGCCGCCGCGCCCGCGCCCGGGCCGAGCGCCGCCTCGATGCGCCGCGAGAGCAGCGGCCGCTGCGCCATGGCGAGCAGGGCGCCCGGGGCCCGGCCCGCCGCGGCGACCGCGAGCAGGCTCTCGGCGTACGACGAGGGACGCACCCCGGCCCGCAGCGCGAACGCGTCCGCCGAGAGCTCGCGCTCGTGGTGCAGCCGGCGCGCGAGGGCCCAGACGAGCGGGTCGAACCAGTGAAGTGCCTTGACGAAGCCGGCGAGCAGGTTGGTCTGCAGGTCGCCGCGGCGCAGGTGGGCGAGCTCGTGCAAGAGCACCGCCTGGCGCAGGGCGGGCCCCCACCCGAGCGCCGCCGGCGGCAAGAGCAGGGCCGGCCGCGCCAGCCCCGCCACCGCCGGCCCGCCCACCTCGTCGCTCACGAGCACGCGCGGGGGCCGGACGCCCACGAGGCGCGCGGCCCGCGCGACGTCGGCCGCCCACGCGCCCCCCGCGAGCGGCCGCGCGCGGCGCACGATCGCGACCGCCTTCGCCTGCGCGCCGCCGAGCCGCGCGAGAAAGAAGAGGGCGCCCGCGGCCCAGAGCAGCGTCAGGGCGCCGCCGCGCGCCGCGAGCGGCGACCCCGCGCGGGCCGGCGCGCCGGGGCCCGCCGCGGGCGCCGCGAGCGCCGCCGGCGAAGGCGCGCGGGGCGAGGGAGGCGCGGCGGCGAGCGGCCGGGTCGACTCGTCGACGACGAGGCCGCTGACCGCCTCGGGCAAGGGCCCGAGCGCCACGCGCCACGCGGGCAAGAGCGCCGAGGCGAGCGGCAAGAGGGCGAGCGCCCCGAGGGCCAGCAGGAGCACGCCGTGCCGCAGCGACGCCGACGCCCGCCCGAGCGGCACGAGCGCGAGCAGCGCGAGGGCCGCGACGA
The DNA here is from genome assembly GCA_035762175.1 of Polyangiaceae bacterium. Lineage (GTDB taxonomy): Bacteria > Myxococcota_A > Polyangia > Polyangiales > Polyangiaceae > DASTPP01. Next base: position 2,015 of record DASTPP010000124.1, read on the forward strand.
GCGCGCCGCGCAGCGCGGCCGAGAGCAGCCAGGGCGGCGCCACGGCTAGCGCCCCTCCCGCTTGGCGCCGCGGACGAGCGACTCGAGCCGCCGGCGCTCTTCGTCGGACAGATCGCCCCCCGACGATTCGACCAACGCCACGACCGCCTGCTCGACCGAGCCGCCGAAGAAGGTGCGCACGAGGTGCGCGAGCGCCGAGCGGCGCGCGCTCTCGCGCGGCTCGCTCGGGGCGTAGACGTAGCGCGGGCCGTCCTGCGCGTGCGTGACGTGCCCGCGCTCTTCGAGCAGCCGCAGGAGCGCGCGCACGGCCGAGTAGCTCGGCGGCTCGGCCATCTGCTCGAGCACCTCGGCGGCCGTGGCGCGGCCGAGGCGGTACAAAATATCCATTATCTCGCGCTCGCGCCGCGTCAGCGCGGGGGGCGCGGCGGCCTTGGCCTTCGGCATGGTGCTAAGAAACTAACACGGTGCTAAAAAAACAGCAAAAAGTTCTCTCGCCTCCGCCCCGAGCGCCGAGCGGCCGCACGTTTTAAGGCTCGCCCCGCTGGCCCCGCCTTTGCTTGACCTGGCTCGACCATGAAATTGCATCCCGAAGAGGTCGACCTCGCCGAACTCGCCCAGACCCTGCGGGGCACGTTCGCCAACGAGCCGCCCGAAGGCTACCTCGAGGGCCGCACCGCGCTTCGAGACGCGGTGCTCGACCGGCTGAGCTGCTCCGAGCTCGAGGCCGAAGAGGTCGTCGATACCATGATCAGCCAGGGCTTTCTGCGCTTCACGGGCAACGCCCGCGGCGCCTTCGAAGGCGGCGTCTGGCGCATCGACGCCTCGGCGCTCTGAAACGCCCCGCCGGCTGAACGCGGCGCCGCCCCGCCGCCGCGCTCGCGCCTCTGCGATCGCGGGCGCGGCGCCCGCGCCCTTCGCGGCGGGCCTCGGGTCTCGGGGTGTCCCATGGGACAAAGCCCCCCGAGCTCTTGTGGCAGAAAGCCTCGCCCCGCCCGCGACGCCCCCGCTCGAGCGCGGCCTGCCGATCGCACGTGGCTGCGAGCCGAATTCGCCCCGTTCGCAGGCGTCCGGGCCGGGCGTGGCGCCCCTCTTGCCTTCCCCCTCCGCCATGGCACGCCTCGCTTCCCTCGCCTCGCTCGCCCTCATCGTCTCGGCCTGCAGCAGCCCCGAAACGCCAACGCCCGCCCGCCCCCCGGCGACGCTCGGGCCCGCGGGGGGCGAAGGCGCGCGCACCCCGGCCGCCGCCGCGAACGACGCCGCCGTCTCTCCACCGGCGCTCGACGCCCTGACGGCGACCGCGCCGAGCTTGTCGGCGCCCAAGCCCGCGTGCGCCGCGATGGCGCGTGGCGAGTGCCACGGCTCGCTCGCCGCCGCCTGCGCCGCCATCGCCTGCCCCTCCGAGATGTGTGTCGCGGCGGGCGAAGCGCCGGCGACCGTGAGCTGCCGCCGCTAGCGCGCCGGGCGCCGAGGGCGGCCGCAGGGCCCGAGCGTGGCGCCCTTTCGAAGGCACCGGTCGAAGCGTTCGTGCGGCACTCGGGGCCGGGGCGCGTCTCCGCCCCATCGCGCGAATTCTACTTTGACAGACACGAGTTCATTATGTTAGACAGAAGACCGTTGCCCCCGGGGCCCCTACCCAACGAGCGCCGCCTTGACCACTTCTCCCGCCGCGCCCCCGCCCCCCGCGGGCCAGAGCCCCGAGGGCGGCGATCCCGTCGAGTCCGAGATTTTGCGCGCCGTGCGCAGCCTGCGCTTCGGCTCGGTCGAGGTCGTCGTGCACGAGGGCAACGTCGTGCAGATCGTGCGCACCGAGCGCATCCGGCCCGGGGGGCCGGCGGGGCGCAAGGCCTGAGCCGACCGCTCCGTTTTTGACGCCCCGCGGGGCGCGGCGCGAGCACCAGACCGGGCAGCGCCGCCCGCCCCGCTTCGCCCCGCTCTGCGTTCTCTCGGCGAGCCGACCGGACCCCCGGAGGTAGCCCCCGTCCTTCGGAGGTCCCTCCCTTGCCTCGTCCATCGCTGCCCTCGCCCCCGCCGCGCCGCGCCCGCCTCGCGCCCGGCCGCCTCTCGGCGCTCGCCGCGCTCGCCGCGCTCGCGGCGCCCGCCCGGGCGCTCGCCGTCGAGTGCGCGACCCTGCCGAACCCCGTCTACGGCCTCGGCGGCAGCGCGGCCAAGCCCCTCATCGCCAAGACGGCGGCCGCGCTCGCCGCCGCCGGCTCGACCGACACCATCATCTACCAGGCGCCGGGGGCGTGCTTCGGCATCAACGGGCTCATCAGCGCGACGAAGATCACGGGCACCGCGAGCTACTGGCTCGCCGACGGCACCGAGCAGAGCTGCGACCTGCCGATCGCGGGCGCCGACCCGGCGTTCGCGAACATGGGCAACACGGCGACGGGCTGCCCCGGCGTCGCCGCGCTGCCGCCGGACATCGGCGACTTTCTCGGGCCCGTGCAGGCCTTCACGCTCGTCGTGCCCCTCGCCTCGAGCCAGCAGTCGATCAGCTCGGAGGCGGCGTACTTCGTCTTCGGCTTCGGGCAGACCGGGCAGGCCTCGCCCTGGACGGACGAGTCGCAGATCTTTCGGCGCGACGTCAACTCGGCCGCGCAGCTCTTCATCTCGCTCGCCGTCGGCGTGCCGAGCGAGCGCTTCAAGGGCGTCGACACCAAGTCGAACTCGGGCACCATCACCGCCGTCGCCGGCTCGCCCACGCCCGAGGCGGCCATCGGCCTCGTCGGCGGCGAGGTGGCCGACGCCAACCGCGCGTCGGTGCGCATCCTCGCGTACCAGCACCGGGGGCAGTCGTGCGGCTACTGGCCCGACTCGACGCTGACCTCGTTCGACAAGCGCAACGTGCGCACCGGCCAGTACGCCATTTGGGCGCCCCAGCACTTCTTCGCCAAGATCGACGGCGCGGGCGCGATCGTGCACCCGGGCGCCGCGCGCTACATCGGCTACTTCACCGGCGCGACCCCGGCGCCGGCCGGCGTCGACATCGCCGAGCTGTCGATCAAGGCGGGCACCGTGCCCGCCTGCGCGATGGAGGTGCAGCGCCAGGGCGACTTCGGCGACGTCTCGTCGTACGCGCCGGCAGAGCCCTGCGGCTGCTTCTTCGAGCAGGTGGCGACGGGCGCGACCGAGTGCTCGGCCTGCCCGGGCGGCCAGGACGCCGAGTGCCCGGCGAGCGCCCCCCACTGCCGCCACGGCTACTGCGAGGTCAACTGAGATGCCCGCCCGCCTCCGACGAAGCTACCTCGCGCTCGCCCTCGCCGCCGCGCTCGCGCCCGCCGCCGCGCTCGTTTCGGCCTGCTCGTCCGACGCGAACGACGCGCCGAGCGGCCCCTCCGTCTTCGACCCCCCGGGCGCCGGCTCGGGCGGCGCGCCCGGCTCGTCGGGCGGCGCCGGCGCGGGCGGGGCCGCCGGCAATGCGGGGTCCGGCGGGGGCGGCGTCGCCCCGAACTGCCTCGGCCCCGACGGCTGCTTCGCGGCCTCGTGCGCGCCGCAGGTGACCGAGCACTTCCTCAACCGCTGCACCGACGCCTCGTGCGCGCGCTTCGACAACGCCGCGCGCTTGCCCCTCTTCAACGGAGGCTCGCTGCCCCCCTTGCCTTGAGCGCCCGGGGCCCCCGCGGCCCCTCGCCGTTCACCGGGCCTTCGCCCGCGAGCCTCAGCGCGACGCGGGCGCGGCGGAGTCACGCACGTGCCGAACAATTTCGTTTTTCTACGAACATTTACCCTCGTCGCCCTCGCGGGCCCCGCCGCCTTCGCCCAGCCCCGGCCGGCCCCCCCGCCCGACGACGACGTCGAGGTGCCGGCCGCGCCCCCGCCCGGGCCCCGCCCCGCGCCGGCGCCGCCGCGGCCCGACGCGGCCGCGCCGCCCGCCCCGCCCGCCGGGGGCGCCGCGACCGCGG
>DASTPP010000125.1:0-19480 GCA_035762175.1 Polyangiaceae bacterium
GCCCGCGCGGGCGCGGAGCCGTCCGTCAGAGCGCCGAGCAGCGCCAGGGCGAAGGCTCCGCGCCCGCGCGGGCGCGGAGCCGTCGGGGCACTCGAGGGCGAGGCGCGGGCGACACTCGCTCGCGCGGGCGCGGGGCGTGGCGGGCCCGGCGCGGGGCGAATTGGGCGGCGGGGCGGCCCAGGCCGAGCTCGCCCTCGGCCCCGGGGCGGCCCGTTGAAAGGGCTTTTCGCTCCCTGAAAAGCGCGTTGAACAGGCGTTTCAGGGCCCGGCCTCCGATCGGTGCGCTAGCGTGACCGGGCGGTGACGACCCGAACCAAGCGAGGACGCCATGAAAGGAAACGCCCAAGTTATCGACCTGCTTAACGAAGTCCTCACCGGTGAGCTGACGGCCATCAACCAGTACTTTCTGCACGCCCGGATGCTCGACAACTGGGGCTACCGGTACCTCGGCAAGATCGTGCGCGACGAGAGCATCGACGAGATGAAGCACGCCGACAGGCTCATCGAGCGCATCTTGTTCCTCGAGGGGTTGCCGAACCTGCAGCGCCTCGGCAAGCTCACCATCGGCGAGACCGTCAAGGAGCAGTTCGCCAACGATCTCGCGGTAGAGTACGAGGCCATCAAGCGCCTGAACGACGGCATCGCGCTCTGCCGCACCATCGGCGACAACGGCTCCGAGCGGCTCTTGCAGGACATCCTGGTGTCCGAAGAAGAGCATGTCGACTGGCTCGAGACGCAGCAAGAGCTCATGCGCCAGCTCGGCGACGTGGCGTACCTCGCCGAGCAGATCCGCAAGGGCGAGAGCTGAGGGCCGTCCGGGCGGCGGCCCGGGGGGCGGGGCGCGTCCCGGCGGGTGGGGGCCCGCGCGGCGCGAGGCGGGGCCCGCGGTCGCGAGCCGGGGCGTGGCGAGCGCGGGCGCGGCGGTGCGCGAGGCCGGACGGGGCGGGCGCGGGCGCGGCCGTCGCGACGTCGTGCGAGACGGGGCGAGCGCGGCGGTCGCGAGGGCGCGCGGCGTCGGTCGAGCACAAGGCCCCCGGCGGCGGGGTGTCGGCGCGTTGGCCCGGGGTGCGCCGGTCTGGTAGCGTGCCCTGCTGGTCATGGACGAAGAGGGCGCCCGCGTGCGGTCTGACGTCGAGCGCGAGCTGCTCCGGCTCAACGAGCGCTACATCGTCGAGTTCATCGAGGCGTTCGGGCTCTGCCCCTTCTCGCGCACGGCGCGCGAGAGGGGGGCGGTCGTGCGGCGGGTGCTCTGGCTCGACCGGCCCGACCCGGCGCCGGTGGTCGCGTTCGTCGAGGGCGAGCTCGCGGCCCTCGAGGCGGTCGAGGTGGGCCTGGTGATTTTGCCGGCGCTCGCCTGCCCCGCGGGGGCGTTTCAGCACTTTGCCACCGAGGTCAACGGGCTGCACGCCGAGCGGGCGGCCCCGGCGCGGCCGGCCTTCGTGCTCGCCCCCTTCCATCCGGGGGCATCCTACAGTGACGCCAGCGGGGCCCGCCTGGTGCCCTTCTTCCGGCGCACGCCGGACCCGACGTTGCAGTTCGTGCGCCTCGCGGTGCTCGACCGCATCCACAGCCAGCGGCCCCGCGGCACCCGCTTTTTCGACGGCACGGTCGAGGCGTGGCAGGCGCTCGGGGGCGAGCCGCCGCCCCCGTCGGTGACCGAGCAGATTACCGAAAGCAACTTTCGCCTCGCCCGCGAGGGGGGGCAGCTCGCGAAGATGCGCGCCGTCTTGGACGACATTTTTGCCGAGCGCGCCGCCCTCGGGGGCCGTTTTGGGCTAAGCTCGACGGTCGACCCCTGAGCAATGGCACCGAGCTCGCGCATCGTCGAACTGCCTGCCTCCGGCACGCTCTTCGTCGTCACCGATCTGCAGGGCAACCTTCGCGACTTCGACCGCATCGCCGCGATCTTCGAGGCGCGCGAGGCCGAGTACGGCGACGCGCACCTGCTCATCACGGGCGACCTGGTGCACGGGCCCGAGTACACGCGCGAGCAGTGGCCGCCGCACCTCGGCTCGTTCTACGTCGGCGACTCGTGCTCGCTGCTCGAGCGGGCCGAGGCGCTGCAGGCGCGCCACGCGGGGCGGGTGCACTACCTGCTCGGCAACCACGAGCACGCGCACGTCGGCGGCCCGGTGGTGGGCAAGTTCTTCCCCGACGAGGCGGCGCGGCTCGAGCAGCTGCTCGGCCCCGGGCGGACGGAGCGGGTGCGGGCGTGGCTGCGCTCGTGGCCGCTCGTGGCGGTGGCCGAGCGGGCGGGGCTCTGCTTCCTGCACGCGGCGCCGGGCGCGCCCCTCGGCCACCGCGACGAGCTCGACGCGCTGCCGGTCGACGGCGGCCCGGGCGCCGACCCGCTGCTCGCGCACCTCTTGGTGGCGCTGCTCTGGTCGCGGGGGGCGACGCTCGAGCGGTCGCGCGCCTTCTTGCGCGCCATGGGCCCGGGCCTGACGGCGGCGGTGCACGGCCACGACGTCGTGCGCGAGGGGTTCGCGGTCGAGCACGAGGCGTGCCTCTGCATGTCGTCGAGCTTCGGCTGCTACGACGGCGACAAAGTCTACCTGCGCTGGGACTTGGCCGAGCGCGCCCCCTCGGCCGAGGCCCTGGCCCGCCGGGGGCTCTGCCGCCTCTGGCCCGATGAGCCGCCCGTCTACTTGGAGTCGGGCGGGACCGAACCCTGAGAGCCGACGTGTCATCGACCGAAATCCCCGAGCAGGAAGAGCGCCTGCTTTCGCACGTGCGCGCCCACCTCGAGCGGGCCGCCGCCGCGCGCCCCGCCGCCGCGCCCCCCCCCGACTACGACCGGCAGCTGCTCGAGCTGCGCGACGAGATCGCCCAGGCGCGCCTCGAGGACGTGCCCGCCCTGCTCGCGCAGATGGAGCGCATCTCGGGCCTGGCCGCGCGGCGCGCCGAGTCCGACGCGTCGCAGCCGCCGCCGGTCGACCCGAGCGCGCCCTACTTCGCCCACGTGCGCCTGCGCGAGGGCGGGCGCGAGCGCGACGTGCTCATCGGCCGCACGACGCACGTCGACGCGCGCGAGGGCGTGCGCATCGTCGACTGGCGCCACGCGCCGATCAGCCAGCTCTACTACCGCTACCCCGAGGGCGCCTCGTACGAAGAGACCTTCGGCGGCCGTGAGGTGCACGGCGAGGTGCTCGTGCGCCGCACCGTGACCATCGTCGACGGCGAGCTCGTGCGCGTGCAGGCGCCGCAGGGCGTCTACGTCCGGCGCCGCGGCGAGGGCGAGCCCTGGCGCGAGCTCGAGGTCAGGCAGCTCGAGCTCGCGGGCGGCCAAGACACGGCGCTCCGGCCCGCCAACGTCGCGCGCGGCGTGCTCGGCGCGGGCGCCGACGGCCTGCAGCGCGCCGACCGGCACCTGCCCGAGATCGCGGCGCTGCTCGACGCGCGCCAGTTCGAGCTCATCTCAGCGCCCGGCAGCGGCGTCGTGGTCATCCAGGGCGGCGCCGGCAGCGGCAAGACGACGATCGGCCTGCACCGCGTCGCCTACCTCGCCTTCCGCGACCCGTCGCGCTTCAAGCCCGAGAAGATGTTCGTCGTCACCTACGGCGCGGCCCTCGGCGCGTACATCTCCGAGGTGCTGCCGGCGCTCGGCGTGCACGGCGTGCGGGTCGACACCTTCGCCCGCTGGGCCGACGCCCTGCGGCGCGAGGCCTTCCCGTGGCTGCCGGCCGAGGTCGAAGACGACACCCCGCTCGCCGTCTCGCGCCTGAAGAAGCACCCGGCCCTCTTGCGCCTCTTGACCCAGCGGGCCCGCGAGCAGGCCCGCCGCCCGGGCGCGCCCCGCGGGCCCCGCGCCGCCGTGCAGATCTGGGCCGAGACGCTGACCGACCTGCCCGCGCTGCGCGAGGCCATGGCGGCCGAGGGCGAGACGGCCCCCCTCGGCGAGGCCGACCTCGTCGTCGCGCACCGCTGGTGCACCGCGCACTGCGTCGCCCTGCTCGAGTCCGACCCGCACGAGCAGAACGAGGCGCTCGAGGCGCCGCCGGCCGAGGGCGAGGGCGAGGCCACCGCCTGGGACTCGGCCCGCTCGGGCGACGCCGACGAGGCCCCCACGCCCCGGGCGCGCCCGGCCCGCGGCCGCAAGCCCTCGCCCCGCGACGACGACGAAGACGACGACGGGGGCGACGACGACGACGAGGGCTCGGGCCTCGGCGCCGACGGGCGCGACCTCGACGACGACCAGAAGCTGCGCCTCGACCGCGAAGACGACGCGCTCCTCTTGCGCCTGCACCAGATCGTCGCCGGGCCGCTGCGCGCGCGCAAGCAGCCGCTCGTCTACGAGCACGTCTTCGTCGACGAGGCCCAAGACCTCTCGCCCGTCGAGCTCGCCGTGCTGCTCGACACCGTCTCGGCCGGGCGCAGCGTCACGCTCGCCGGCGACACCTCGCAGAAGCTCTACCTCGACAACGGCTTCCGCGACTGGCGCCAGACGCTCGGCGAGCTCGGGCTCTCGACCACCGAGGTCGAGCCCCTGCGCATCGCCTACCGCTCGACGCGCGAAGTGCTCGAGGTCGCCCGCGATATCTTGGGGCCCATCGCCGACCCGATCGTGCCGGTCGCCACGCGCTCGGGCGCGCCCGTCGAGGCGCACCTCTTCCCGCAGGCCGGCGCCGCCGTCGCGTTCCTCGCCGAGGCGCTCCGGCCGCTCTTCGCCCGCGAGCCGCGCGCCACCGTCGGCGTGCTCGCCCGCTTCGCCGAGCAGGCCGAGGCGTACTACGAGGGCCTCTGCCGCGCCGAAGTGCCCCACGTGAGGCGCGTGCGCGCGCAAGACTTCACCTTCCGGCCCGGCATCGACGTCACCGAGATCGGCCAGGTCAAGGGCCTCGAGTTCGACTACGTCGTGCTCGTCGACGTCAACGCGTCGGTCTTCCCCGAGACCGACGAGGCGCGCCACCTCTTGCACATCGGCGCGACGCGCGCGGCGCACCAGCTCTGGTTCTTCGTCACCGGCAGGCCCTCGCCGCTCGTGCCGAAGCGCCTGCTCGATCTGTAGGTCGAGCGTGCCCGCCGCGTCGTCGCCCGCGGCGCGAAGTGTAGCGCGCGCGCGGCCCCGGCGCCCGCGCGCGCGCGTGCTCGCGCGCTTACATCTCTCACGCGCCCCCCCTTGCCAAAGCCCCAGGGCGATGCACGCTCTAGGTACTATGAAGTTTCATATTCAACTTGTTGAAGAAGACGGCAAGTGGCGCGCCCTGGTCATGAACGTGCCCGGGGTCGAGGCCACCGCCGACACGCAACACGACGCGATCGAAATGGCCGCGGCACTCGCCGTCTCCACGATCGACAACTACCGGGCCCTCGTCGGGCCCCTCTACGGCCCCAACTGAGGGCCGTGCCCGATCGCACGGCGCCGGGCTCGAGCGCGAGGCAGGCGAGCGGGGCGCGCGCAGGCGCGCCGCCGCGAGCCGAACGAAGCGAGCGGGCGCCGCTCGGGCCCGTGCTCAGCGCTGCGGCAGGGCGCGCCGCAACGACAGGCGCACGTTCGGGTCGGCCTCGACCGAGGCGCGGCCCTCGAGCAGAGCGCGCGACCGCACCGAGCCCAAGGCGCCCAGCGCTCGCACGGCGGCGTCGCGTAGATCGGGGTCGGGGTCGCCGAGCAGGGGCCCGAGCGTAGCGAGCGCGTCGTCGCCGTACGCCGCGGCGAGCGCGCGCGCCGCCGTGCGGCGCAGGTAGCGGGGCGCGGCCGGGTCGCCCGCGCGGGCCTCGAGCTCGGCGCGCGCCCCGGGCACCCCGGCGAAGAAGCGCAGGCTCGCGAGTGCGTTCGACCGCTTGTGCGGCGGCTCGCCTCGGTCGCCCGCCAGCTCGATCAGCGCGGGCACCAGCCGCTCGGCCCCCGCCAGCCCCTCGAGCTCGCGCCGCTCGGGCGCCGTCTCGTAGCCGCCGAAGGCCGCCCGCAGGCGAGCCCGCAGCGTCGCGTCCGAGACGGGCGGCGCCTCGGCGAGCGGCTTCGGGTCGGGGGCCGCCGCGGGCTGCGGGGGGGGCGGCGCGGGCCGGGGGGCGGGCGCGGGGGCGTCGCGTTCGGGCGCCGCCGCGGGGCCGCAGGACGCGGCGCCGAGGGCGAGGGCGAGGGCGAGGGCGGGGCGGCGCATCACTCGGCCCCCGACGTGTCGACCGTGGGGCTGCGGAGCAGCACGAAGCGCTGGCCGGCGCTCACCCGCTCGGGCTTTCCGTCGGCCGACCAGAACATCAAGTTGTCGGCGCCCCCGCCGGACGCGCACTCGGCCGCTTCGACGAGCTGGTCGCCGTCGACGTCGTAGCCGGACGCGGCGCACTCGGGCGTGTCGTCGAGCAGGTCGAAGAGCGTGCCGTCGCGCTCGGTCGTGTGCATCAGGCCGAGGTAGTGGCCGCCCTCGTGCGCCATGACCTGGCCCACCAAGATCGGATCGATCTCGAGGGTCAGCAGCGAGACGACCACGCCCCCGCCCGGCAGGCCCCGCAGCGCCGGCGGCCCGGGGATGCCGTTGGCGAGGCCCACCACGGTGCCGCCGCCCGAGCTGATCTCGAGCGAGTCGACGAGGAAGTAGTTCAAGCCCGGCGTCTCGGAGGTGTCGACCGACGAGAAGAGCTCGTCGAACTCGTCGCCCTCGACCACCGAGAAGCGCCGCGCCGCCTCGTCCGGCAGCGCGCGGTAGGACGGGGCGCCGAGCTCGATGCCCGCGCTCCCGTAGATGCGTTCGAGCTCGGCGAGCGCGTCGAGAAAGGGCCGCGCCCGCGCGTCGCCCGCGGCGGCCGAGGCCGCGTCGAGGAAGTCGTTCTCGGCGAACCAGAACGTCACCGGCAGCTTGCCCGAGGCCGGCTCGCCCGCGCCCGCCTGGCGCCGCTTCTGCACGGTGAAGAAGCGCACGTCCTGGGCGTCGTTGCCGAAGACCTTGTAGCGGGCCAGGTACGTGCCCTCGCGCGCCGGCTGGTCGGGGCTGCCCGGGAAGAGCAGCGCGAAGGGGCCCGGCCCGAGGAAGGGGTAGGCCCGGACCTTCGACGCGTACAGGCTGGGCAAGACGGCGTCGACGTTGGACGTGTCGAGGCGCAAGAGCCGCTCGCCCCCCGGATCGCGCAGCTCGGTCGCGACGACGGTCACGCCATCGCCCGCGGGCGCGGCGACGACGACCGTCGAGAGCACGTCCCCGCCGACGTCGAACTCGACGTCGACCCCGTCGCCGCCCGTCGAGCTGACCTTGAACGTGCCCACGTCGAGGGCCACCAGATCGCCGCGCCCGACGTCGATGGGCTCGGGGCCGTCGTCGGCCTCCGTCGACCCGCAGCCGAGGGCCAGCAGGGCAGCGAAGGCGGCCGCCGGGGGGCGCCGCCGGGAGGAGCGAGAGGTTCGTCGCATCGGTGTAAGGCCTCGGGGGGAAACGTAAGAAAGGCCCGGGGCCGCGCGCCCGAGCCCCCGGCTCAGTTTACTACCCTCCGGGCCGTTCGCGCCTCCTTTGGCGCATCCCCTCAAACTTGCCATTTTCAACGCCGGGCCGGACGATCGCGCGTGGCGCGGCGCGCGGTCCGGAGGTAATTCGTGGCCGCATGCGGTCAGAGCGCTTCGTGTTCGGCGTCGACCTCGGGGGCACGAAGATCGAAGGCGCGCTGCTCGAGCCGGCCGAGCCCGGCCCGCGCGTGTTCGCCCGCCGGCGCGTTCCGACGCGGCGCGACGAGGGCTACGACGCCATCGTCGAGCGCACCGCGCGCCTCGTCCGCGAGCTCGTCGCCGAGGCGGGCCTCGCCGCCCTCCCGCCCGTGGGCGTCGGCATGCCGGGCTCGGTGTCGAGGCGCACCGGCCTCGTCAAGAACTCGAACACCACCTGCCTCAACGGGCGTCCCTTCCGCGACGATCTGCGGCGCGCGCTCGACGCCCCCGTCGCCTTCGGCAACGACGCCGACTGCTTCGCCCTCGCCGAGGCGCGCTGGGGCGCCGCCCGGGGCTTCGACGACGGCGTCGTCTTCGGCGCCATCCTGGGCACCGGCGTCGGCGGCGGCTGGGTGCTGCGCGGCCGCACCTGGCAGGGCCCGAACGCGATGGGCGGCGAGTGGGGCCACCACGCCCTCGCCCCCGAGGGCGGGCGCCCCTGCTACTGCGGGCGCAGCGGCTGCGTCGAGACCGCCCTCGCCGGCCCCGCCCTCGAGGCGTCGTACGAGCGGCGCTCGGGCCGGAGGCTACCCCTCGCCGAGATCGTCGCCCGCCGCGCGTCCGACCCGCACGCCGGCGCCGTCGTGGGCGAGCTGCTCGACGCCTTCGGCCGCGCCTTCGGCAACGTGCTCACCATCGTCGACCCCGACGTCGTCGTGCTCGGCGGGGGCCTCTCGAACATCGATCTGCTCTACGACGAAGGGCGCGCCGCCGTCGCCCGCCACGTGTTCAACGACGAGCTCGTCACGCCCGTCGTCCGCGCCGAGCTCGGCGACTCGGCCGGCGTCTTCGGCGCTGCGCTGCTGGCCCTCTGAGCCCCCGGCGTCAGCCGGGGCCGCCGCCCGAGCGCCCCCCGCCCGGCCGCCCCAGCACCTGGAACACCACGCGCCGCGCGGGCCGCCCCCCGCGCTCGATCACGACGGCGTGCTCTTCGAGCGTCGCCCAGCCGTCGAGCGGCGCCGGGCGGGCGGGCGGCCGCCGGTCGTCGTTCACCCAGACCACCCAGGGGCGCCCCTGCCAGGCCCCGGCCGGCAGCCAGTCGCGGAAGTCGTCGGGCCCCCCGCCGAGCGTGCCGACGGCCACGTCGGGGCCGACGCCGGCGTAGATCTGCGCCGCCAGCGTCCAGTGCGGGGTTAGCACCGCCGGCGGCGAGAGCTCGTCGTAGCGCCAGCGCGCGAGCACCCGGCTCAGCGCCGGCAGCGCCCGCGGCCACGTGAGCATGTCGTTGGCGAGATCGTAGCGGGCCACGTAGAGGCGCCCGAGCAGGCGCGGCGCGAGATCGGTGAGCACCCAGGCGTGCACGAAGAGCGAGAGCGCGAGCCCCACCCCGAGCGCCGCGCGGGCGAGGCGGCCCGGGGCCGAGGGCGCGCGGGCCTCGGCGAGCGGCAGGGCGAGCAGGGCAGGGGCAAACCAGTGCGGCTCGGCGACGCGCGACCAGAGGCAGAGGGCGCCCAAGGCGAAGGCGGGCACGATGGTTGCGTTGTAGAGCCACCGGTCGGTCGGGTCGCGGGGGGCGCGGGCCCGCAGCGAGCGCGCGGCGAGCCAGGCGCCGGCCAAGAGGGGCGGCGAGACGTAGGCGAGCTGTCCGCCGACGAAGGCGCCGAGGTTGCGCAGCGACAGCCCCGCCCTCGCCTGCGTGTCGACGAAGCGGTGGCGCAGCATCGGCAGGCCGCGCGAGAGCTCGTGCCAGACGACGGGGCTGACGACGAGCAGGCAGGCGGCCAGCGCGAGCCAGGGGCCAGGGCGGCGCAGGAAGGCCCGGTTCGGCGGCGCGGCGAGGGTCAGCGCGAGCGCCACGGGCAAGAGGGCGCCCGAGGCCTTCGCCGCCGCGCCGAGGCCGAGCGCGAGGCCCAGCGCGACGAAGGGCGCGGTGGAGCGCGGCGCGTCCGGGCCTTTTTGCAGCAGGTGGCCGCCGAGGCCGAGCGCCGTCAGCCAGGCGAAGGCGAGGGGCAGATCGGGCGTCCAGCCGAAGAGGCCGACGCTGATCTCGGGGGCGGCGACGAGGGCCAGGCCGGCGAGGGGCGCGCGCTCGCGGCGGGCGCCGCAGGCGCGGGCGCAGGCCGCGGCGACGAAGGGCAGGGCGGTGAGCGCGAGGGCGGTCGCGACGTGGGCGCGCACGGGCGCCGGCGCGCTCGTGTCGCTCAAGGCGCGGCCCATCAGCCCGATGAGGCCGGGGTGGTCGCGGTAGGCGGCCTGCGGCTGCAGCGCGTAACAGGCGTAGAGCGCCTCGGCGTCGCCGTAGCCGAGGCGCAGCGCGGCGTAGAGCCGCAGCGGCAGGAGCGAGAACGTCAGCGCGGCGAGCGCCGCCGCGTAGCCCCCCGCGCCGGGCCCGGCCCCGCCGCGCCACCGCCCGGCGAGGGCGCGCACGAGCGCCACCGGCCCCCTCGCGCGCCAGTCGCGGGGCGGCGTCAGGGCCACGGTGCGACCTCCGCGAGCCGCCCGAGGGCCTGCGTCAGAGCCACGGCGCGAGCAGCTCGGCGGTGCGGGCGGCGGCCGTGCCCGCGCCCTCGGGCCGGAGCAGCGCGCGCAGTCGGGCCGCGGTCGGGGCGGGCGGGCGCTCGAGCAGCTCGAGCGCGGCGCGGGCGAGGGCGTCGGGGTTGGCGTCGCCCTGCAAGAGCTCGGGGTAGGCGCGCTCGCCCAGCAGCACGTTCGGCAGCCCCACGTGCCGGCCCCGCACGAGCAGGCGGGCGAGGGCGGCGGACGCGGGGCCGAGCCGGTAGGTGATGACGGGCGGCACCCCGCAAAGCGCCGCCTCGAGCGTGGCGGTGCCCGACGCCGAGAGCGCGACGTCGAAGGCCGGCAAGAGCGCCGGCAGGCCCCGGGCCTCGTCGACGTCGATCGCGAGGGCGCCGCGGGCGCGGGCCTCGCCCCGCACCCAGCGGGCGAGCTCGGCGGGCAGCGAGGGGGCGACGAGCACGCGCGCGCCCAGGCCGGGCAGGCGGGCGCGGAGCCGATCGAGCGCGCCCAGCATCGGGGGCAAGAGCCGCCGCACCTCGTTCGGACGGCTGCCGGGCAGGAGCGCGAGCGAGGGCCCCTCGTGCCCGGCGAGCCCGGCCGAGCGCTGGGCCTCGTCGCGGGAGGCGGGCGCGACGTCGGCGGCGGGGTGGCCGACCCAGCGCGCGTCGACGCCGGCCCGGCGCCAGAGGGGCTCTTCGAAGGCGAAGAGCAGGGCGAGCCGGTCGAGGGCCGGCGCGAGCGTCGAGACCCGCCCCGGGCGCCAGGCCCAGACCTGAGGCGCGACGGCCCAGAGCACCCGCACGCCCCGCCGGCGCAAGAGGGGGCCGAGCCGCCGGTGAAACTCGGTAAAGTCGACCAGGAGGGCCGCGCGCGTCTGGCGCCGTTCGGCCTCGCGCAAGAGCGCGCGGGCGGCGAGGGCGAGGCGCGGGGCCGAGAGCGCCGCCCCGAGCCCGGTGCCGGTCACCGGCTCGAGCCTCGCGAGCAGCCGGGCGCCGGCCGCCTCGAGCGCCGCCCCCCCCAAGCCAAAGCTCGGCCCGCCCAGCGCGCGCGCGACGGCCGCGGCGAAGCGGTCGCCCGAGGCCTCGCCGGCGCTCACCAAGAGGGGGAGCTCGTCCATGCCCCGCGCCTTTGCCACGCCGCCGCGGCGGGGGCCACGGGCCTTTGCCCCGCCGCGGCGGGGGCCCCGCGCCTTTGCCCCGCCGCCGCGGGGGCCACGGGCCTTTCGCCGCGGCGGGGCCCCGCGCCTTTGCCACGCCGCCGCGGCGGGACCGCGCGGCTTTGCTACCCTGGCCGCGTCGGGGGAAAACGCACCCGGCATCTTGAAGCCCGCAATGGTAAGGGGGGGCTCGATGCGACGCTCCCCGACCCTCGATCAGCGGACCAGCGGCATTCTCCTCCACCCGACCTCGCTCCCGGGGCCGCACGGCTCGGGCGACCTCGGGCCCGCCGCCTACGCCTTCGCCGATTGGCTCGCCGAGGCCGGCCAGAGCTGGTGGCAGGTGCTGCCGGTCGTGCCGCCCGCCGGCGGCAACTCGCCCTACCAGTCGACCTCGGCCTTCGCCGGCAGCCCGATGCTGATCAGCCTCGAGCTGCTCGCCGCGCAGGGCCTGCTCGGCGACGCCGATCTCGAGGGCGGCCCGGGCGGCAACCGCGTCGACTTCGGGGCGGCGGGGGCCTTCCGCGAAGAGCGGCTGCGGCGCGCCTTCGACGCCTTCCGTAATCGGGCCGAGGGGCACGAGCCCTTCTTGAAGTTCTGCGACGACGAGCGCGCCTGGCTCGACGACTACGCCCTCTTCTGCGCGCTCAAGGGCCAGTTCAACCACGCCGCCTGGACGGACTGGGACGCCCCGCTGCGCGCCCGCCACCCCGACGCGCTCGCCGAGGCGCGCGAGCGGCTGCGGGGCGAGGTGCGCTACCACCAGTTCGTGCAGTACGAGTTCGCGCGCCAGTGGCAGGCGCTGCGCGCGCACTGCGAGTCGCTCGGCCTCGGGCTCTTCGGCGACCTGCCCATCTTCGTCGCCCACGACAGCGCCGACGTCTGGGCGCGCCCCGACGAGTACTTCTTGCGCGAGGACGGCAAGCCCTCGGTCGTCGCGGGCGTGCCGCCCGACTACTTCAGCGCCACCGGCCAGCGCTGGGGCAACGCGCTCTACCGCTGGGACGTGCACAAATCGCGCGGCTACGCCTGGTGGGTCGCGCGCCTCGCGTCGATGTTCAAGAAGTTCCACGCGGTCCGAATCGACCACTTCATCGGCTTTGACCGCTACTGGGAGATCGACGCCGACTGCGAGACCGCCGTCAAGGGCCGCTACCTGCCCGGCCCCGGCGCGCACTTCTTCGAGGTGCTCGGCGGCGCCCTCGGCGGCAAGCGCCTGCCCATCGTGGCCGAAGACCTCGGCATCGTCACGCCCGAGGTCAAGGCGCTGCGCGAGCGCTTCAAGCTGCCCGGCATGCGCGTGCTCATGTTCTCGTTCGGCACCGACCAGGGCGCGCGCGACTACTGGCCCCACACCATCGGCCCCGACGTCATCACGTACACCGGCACGCACGACAACGACACCTCGCGCGGCTGGTTCGAAGAGCTGACGGCGAAGATGAACGCCGGCGACGGCGAGGCGGCCAAGCAGCGCGCCTTCGTGCTGCGCTACCTCGACTCCGACGGCACCCGCGTTCATTGGGACTTGCTCCGCCTCGCCTGGCAGTCGGCCGGCATCATGGCCGTCGCCCCCGTGCAAGACTTGCTCGGCCTCCCCACCGACGCCCGCATGAACACCCCCGGCACCGCCGAGAACAACTGGACCTGGCGCCTCGAAGCCGGGGCCCTGACCGCCGAGCTCGCCTCCGAGCTGCGCCAGCTTACCGAGACCTACGGGCGCGACCGGCCGGCCTGAGGCGAGCTCACCGAGACCTACGGGCGCGATCGGCCGGCCTGACCGGGCGACGGGCGAGATCGCGCGCTCGCCCCCGGGTCGACTCGCCCTGCGCGGGGGTCACGACCCGTCGGGGCGCTCAGAAACCGCACGATTACCCGCTCGTCTGGGGCTATCGGTCGGTTTCAATCGGGTGATAGGGGGGGCGCGACCCCCCCCGCGTCGGACCAAAGGTCATGTTTGGCAGCCGAGAGCCCCAAAGCGCCGGCGATCGATGGCAAAAGTAGGCCTTACGGACGGCCTGTCTTTGCATCAGAGTGCCGTGAATGCCCCTTGCATGGGCCTGATAGTGACATCAACAGGTCAAAGCTGGCGGTCTTGACCCTCATGTTGTGACATAGAGGGGTACGATAAGGCGCACGCGCTCTCAGCGTCCCTGAAAGGTGGGCGGCACGCGCTGCGCCCAGGCGAGCACGGCGGCCATGCAGTCTTCGGTGGTCAGCAGCTTGCCTTGGCCCTCGCGCTCGCGTCGGAGGGCGTCGTCGAGCGGGCCCGCGAGCGAGTCGCGCGAGGCGCGCTTGATGCGGGCGAGGGCGAGCGGGGGGCCCTCGGCGAGGCGGGTGGCGAGGGCCATGGCCTCGCGGCGCAGCGAGCCTTCGGGGGCGAGGCGGTTGGCGATGCCGAGCTCGAGGGCGCGCTCGCCGGAGACGGCGTCGCCGAGCATCATGAGCTCGAGGGCGCGGCCGAGGCCGACGAGGCGGGGCAGAAAGAAGGTGCCGCCGCCGTCGGGCATCAGGCCGATGCGCACGAAGACCTCTTGAAACGACGCCGAGGGCGCGACGACGCGCAGATCGCAGGCGAGGGCGAGGTCGCAGCCGAAGCCGGCGGCGGGGCCCTCGACGGCGGCGACGACGGGCTGGGGGGCGCGGTCGATGGCGCGCACGACGCGGTGAAAGCGCTCGACGTACGCCTCGGGGTTCGCCTGCAGATCGGGCCCTTCGGAGATGATGGTCTTCAGGTCGGCGCCCGAGCAGAAGGCGCCCCCCGCGCCCGTCAGCACGACGGCGCGCACGGCGCGGTCGGCGCCGAGGGCCTCGAAGGTGCCGGCGAGCTCGTCGACGAGGGCGAGGGTCAGGGCGTTGCGCGAGCGGGGGCGGTTGAGCGTGAGGCAGGCGACGGCGCCCTCGCGCTCGACGAAGAGGACGGGCTCGGTCATGGCAGTGCTCGCGCCCGGCCTTCGGCCGAGGTCTTGGCGGGGGTGGGGCTTCGGGCGGCCTTCGCCGCCGGCGCGGCGCGCGGGGCCGGCTCGGCCTTCGCCGCCGGCGCGGCGGGCGCTTCGGTCGCGGGCCGAGGGGCCGGCGCGGTGCGCGCGGGCGCTTCAGTCGCGGGCCGAGGGGCCGGGGCGGTGCGCGCGGGCGCTTCGGCGGTCGGGAGGGGGGCGGCGCGCGCGGGCGCTTCGGCGGTCGGGAGGGGGGCGGCGCGCGGGGGCGGCGCCGGGGCGGCGAGGGGCGGCGGGCGCAGGCCGCCGAGCGCGAGGGCGACGCTCTGGGCGAGCGCCTTTCGCAGCGCGTCGGCGTCGCGGGCCGAGCGCACGAGGCCGTCGGACCAGGCGAGCAGCAGGCGGGCGAGCTCGGCGCCGCCGAGGCCGGCGCGGGCGAGATCGAGCTCGCCGCGGGCGCTCGCCCCGTCGAGCAGGCCCGTGAGCAGGGCGATGTAGCGCTCGTCGGCCTCGTCGACGATGTCGCGGCCGAGCTGGTCTTGCGACTGCCAGAGCTCGGCGGCGTGGGGCGAGCGCAAGACGAGCTCGAAGACGCGGACGAACTTGGCCTCGAGCGCGGCGAGCAGCCGGCGCTCGACGGGCTCGCCGGGGGCCTCGAGCGCGGCGGCGGCGCGGGCGAGCAGATCGTCGCAGACATGCCGGCAGACGGCGCGGAAGACCGCCTCTTTGTCGTCGAAGTGGGCGTAAACCGTGCCCTTGGCGACCCCGGCCTCGGCCGCGATGAGGTCGACCGAGGTGCGTTGAAAGCCGTAGCGGCCGAAGAGCGAGGTGGCCGCCTCGAGGATGCGTTGGGTGCGGCGGGCGGCGGCGGGGGTCTGCGGGGCGTCGCGCACGGGACACCCGTTCTACCACAACCGGCCGCGCCCGCGGCGCCCGGAGGCGCGCCGTGCTAAGAGGGGCGAAGACTTGATCATGACGCGCTCTTTTCCGCCGGTCGAGCCCGGGCCCCTGGGCGAGCAAGAGGGCCAATCATTCTCGCGGCTGGTGGCGCTGATGCGGCGGCTGCTCGCCCCCGACGGCTGCCCCTGGGACCGGGAGCAGTCGTTCGCCTCGCTGCGCAAGTACGTCATCGAAGAGGCCTTCGAGGTGGTCGACGCCATCGACCGCGGCGATCTCGGGGCGCTGCGCGAAGAGCTCGGCGACCTGCTCTTGCAGGTGGTCTTCCAGGCCGAGCTCGGCCGGGCGGCGGGCTCGTTCGGGCCCGACGACGTGGTCGCGGGCATCGTCGACAAGATGGTGCGGCGCCACCCGCACGTCTTCGGCGACGAGCGGGCCGACGACGCCGAGCAGGTGCACCGCAACTGGGAGCAAATCAAGGCCCGCGAGAAGGGCGACAAGGGCCCCCGGGGGCTGCTCTCGGGGGTGCCACGCGCGCTGCCGGCGCTCGTGCGGGCGCAGCGCGTCGGCGAGAAGGTCGAGCGCGTCGGCTTCGACTGGCCCGACACCCAGGGCTCGCGCGCGAAGGTGGCCGAAGAGCTCGCCGAGCTCGACCGGGCGGTGGCCGCGGGCGACCGGGGCGCGGTGAGCGAAGAGCTCGGCGACGTGCTCTTCGCGCTCGTCAACCTGGCGCGCCACGTCGAGGTCGACGCCGAGGCCGCCCTGCGCGCCACGATCGAGAAGTTTTGCGCCCGCTTCTCGCACGTCGAGGCGCGGGTCCTCGAGAAGCACGGCGCCTGGCCCGAGGGCGAAGGGGGCGGGCCCGGCCGGGGCGTTACGCTCGACGAGATGGATGGTTACTGGGAAGAGGCGAAGCGCGCGGCCTCGTCGTCGGGGCCCTCGCGCTGATCGCCCCGCGCGCCCCGCCCCCCCGGCACCGACCGCCGAGCGCGACCCCGCCAGCCCCCCGCACCGACCGCCGAGCGCGACCCCGCCCCCGAGCAGCACGATCATGCGCGACCAAGGCCCCCTGAACCCGCTCGCCCGCCTGCCCGAAGACTGGGAGGCCTCGCTGCGCGCCGCCGGCGAGCGCCCCTTCCGGGCGAAGCAGGTCTTCCGGTGGGTGCACGCGCGCGGCGTCGTCGACCCGGCGCAGATGAGCGACCTGCCCGGCGCGCTGCGCGAGCGGCTCGCGTCCGAGGGCCTGGGGCCCGCCGCCGCCGTCGCCTCGGTGCGCCGCAGCCTCGACGGCACGCGCAAGCTGCTCGTCACGATGGGCGACGGGGCGACGGTCGAGAGCGTGTTGATTCCCGGGGTGACGGGGCCGAAGCCGCTGGGGCTCGGCGGCGGGGGGCCCTCACCCCTGGCCCCTCTCCCGGGGGAGAGGGCAAAAGAAGGCGCCCGGGGCGACGAGGCGGGCGGGCGCGCGTCGAGCGCGCTCGAGCTCGACGCCGACGCGGCCGCGGCCGACGACGAAGACGACGAGGCGGCCGAGGCGGCGGGGCCGGTGCGGGTCAGCCAGTGCATCTCGACCCAGGTCGGGTGCGCGATGGGCTGCGTCTTTTGCGCGAGCGGCGTCGCCGGCCTCAAGCGCCACCTGCGCCCCGAAGAGATCGTGGCGCAGGTGCTGCTCGGCCGCTCGCACCTCGGTCCGGGCGAGGCGCTGCGCAACGTGGTCTTGATGGGCATGGGCGAGCCCCTGCACAACTACGACGCGACGGCGCGGGCGCTGCGGCTCATCACGCACCCCGAGGGCATCGCGCTCTCGACCCGGCGGGTCACGGTCAGCACCTCGGGGCTGGTGCCCGAGATCGACCGGCTCGGGGCCGACTTTCAGGGCCAGATCGGGCTCGCCATCTCGCTGCACGCGACCGACGACGAGGCGCGCTCGCGGCTGATGCCGATCAACCGCAAGTACCCGCTCGCCGAGCTGATGGCGGCGCTCCGGCGCTACCCGCTGCCGCCCCGGCGCCGCATCACCATCGAGTATACGCTGGTGCAGGGGCGCAACGACGGGCTCGACCAGGCGCGGCGGCTCGTCCGGCTGCTCGAGGGGCTGCGGGTGAAGGTCAACCTTATACCCATGAACCCCATCGACGCCTCGACGCTGGGGCCGCCCGACCGGGGGCGCGTCGAGGCCTTCCAGCGCGTGTTGACCGAGGCTGGGCTCAGCGCCTTCGTGCGCAAGCGCCGCGGCGACGACGTGGCCGCCGCCTGCGGGCAGCTCGCGCTGCGGGGCGAGAAGCCCAAGGTGCGCGTCGACCGGGGCTGACGCGGGGGAGGGCGGGGGCCTCGCTTCGCGTCTACGCGCGAGGCGGCGGGGCGTGTAGAAGGCCGCTGACGGATGGGCTGGGCGAGACGCGGCGGGGCGGTATCCGGGGCGCTCGCCCTCGCGCTCTCGCTCGGCGTTTCGGCCGCGAGGGCCGAGTCGATCGGGCCGAACGAGGCGCCCGGGGTCGACGTGCGCAGCGGCCGGCTCTCGCTCGAGCGCGACCGGCTGACGCTCGAGGGCGACGCGGTGGTGCGGGTGGGGCCGGCGAGGCTGAGCGGGTCGCGCATCACCTTCCGGCGCACCGAGGGGGGCGGCCTGAACATCGGGGGGCCCTTCGTCATCGGGCCTTGCCCCTGCCCGGGGCCGCCGCTGTCGCTGCGGGTGAGCGAGGCGGAGCTCGGGCCGGGGCTGCGGGCTAAGCTTTACGGCAGCACCGTGCTCGTCTTCGGGGTGCCGGTCTTGCCGGTGCCCTGGGTGTCGCTGCGCGGCCCCGACACCGTGGGGCTCTTGCCGCCGCGGGTGAACTACCGCGGCGAAGACGGGTGGCTGCTCGGCGGCGGGGTCTTCGTACCCTTCGCCCGGGGCGCCTGGGCGCGCGCGCAGCCGGCGGCGTACCTCGAGGGCGGCAGCGACCTCCGGCTGCACGTGCAGACGCCGCGCTCGACCATGCGGCTGCGCCGCGATCAGCTCCGCAGCTCGTCGTTTTACGCGGTCGACGGGCGCGGCTACGCGCCGCTCGCCGAGGGCACGCTCGCCTGGGACGCCGACCTCGATCGGGGGGCGCGGGCGCGCCGGGCGCTCAGCGATCTCGACGAGGCCTCGCGCATCTATGATCGGGTGGCGGTCGCGACGGTCTGGGCGGGGCGCTCCTTGTCGGCGGGGGCGGGGCTG
Organism: Polyangiaceae bacterium; assembly: GCA_035762175.1. Lineage (GTDB taxonomy): Bacteria > Myxococcota_A > Polyangia > Polyangiales > Polyangiaceae > DASTPP01. The sequence continues at coordinate 18,276 of DASTPP010000125.1, forward strand.
CGGGGCACGCTGGCGCGGGGGCTCGGCCCCTGGTTCGTGGGGCCGCGGCTCGGGGCGACGCTGCGCGAGGGCGGGGGGCCCTGGGTGGCGGCGCTGACGGCCGATGCGTCGACGCTCGGGCGGGGGGGCGAGGTGGCGCATGTCGGCCGGCTCGACGCCGATCTCGGCGCGTACGGGTGGGCGGGGCCCTTGCGGCTCTCGGTCGAGGGGCGATCGGGGGTCAACGGGCGGCTGCTGCCGGGGGGCGAGGCGTTCGAGGCGTTCTCGGGGGTCGAGGCGGCGGCGTCGGCGCCCTTCGCGCGCGGCTACGGCGAGGGGCGCGTGCATGTGGTCGAGCCCGGGCTCGGGGTGCTGGGCCTCGGGGCGCTCGAGCGGGGGCGAGTCGACGACGCGTTCGGCCGGCCGCTCTTGCCCTCGGGCGGGCTCGCGGCGCTGCCCTCGGCCTTCGTCGAGCAGCGCTTCGGCGGCGAGCGCTGGGCGCTCGGCTCGCGGCTCGGGGCGGGGCTCGTCGCTTCGACGGTCGGGGGTCCGGCCTGGGCGCTGCGGGCGGGCACCTCGCTCGGGCTCTCGTGGCTGCAAGGGCGCTGGGAGGGAGCGCTCGGGCTCGGGGGCGAGCGGCTCGCGGGCGTGAGCGTGGGGCGGGTCGACGTCGGCGACGTGCGCGGGGGCGGGGTGGGGGCGCGCTGGGCGATGCGGCGCGAGCTCGAGCCCGTCGTGGCGCGCGCGCTCGTGCCCTGGCGATCGGCGCTGGCGTCGGGCGGCTGGCTCGCGGCGGCCGGGGCGAGCGTGGGCGCGGAGGCGCGCGTTCCGCTGCCGGGGGCCGTGCTCCTTACGCTGGGCGCCGACGTCGACGCGAGCGAGCCGCGGCCGAAACGGCTGGCCGAGCGCGCGGCGCTGACGTACCGACACCGCTGCGGCTGTGCGGTCTTCGGCGCGTCGGCCGGGCGCCGATTGGGCCGGGGCGGCGTTGACGCGCTGATCTCGCTCGATATCGTTACTCCTTACGACGCCCCGCTCTGAGCGCGGGCGGGCGCCATCGGGGGGCAAGGCTTAGGCAGATGGACGAGACGGGCAGGGCGCCGCGGCGGGCCGACGGCAAGACGGACGAGACGAACCGGGCTCCGGCGGCCGCGCCGGCCGAGGGCGGGGCACCGGGGGGCGCCGCGACGGGGGGCGCGGCGGCGGGCGCGACGGGGGGCGCGGCG
>DASTPP010000126.1:0-2636 GCA_035762175.1 Polyangiaceae bacterium
CGAGGGCCCAGGCGCGCGAGGGCAGGTTGAAGACGGGCGGGTCGCCGTCCTTCCAGCAGGCGTCCCACCAGGCCGTCAGCAGGACGAAGTGCTTGAGGCTCGGCCGCTTGGGCGCGCCCGGCTTGCCCTCGTCGAGGAGGGGCATCAGCCGCTCGTTCAGCACCCACTCGTACGACCGGAACTTGCCCCACTCGAGCGGCACGGCGAGCACCCGCGCCCGCCCGCCGGTGCGCTCGCGGGCGAGCCCGTCGAGGGTGGCGAAGGTGCGGGCGTGGCTCGAGCCCAGCACGAGCGCCGTCGGGTCTTCGTGCCGGTATTCGGCGAGCGCCTCTTGCACCTCGCGCACGTACTTGGGCGGCGTCAGCCGGCGCAGCGCGAGGTCGGCCCCCACCACCGTGACGGCCGCGGCCCCGAGCACGAGCGCGAGCTCGCGCCACCGCCGCCCGGCCCCGCCGCCCGGCACGCTCTGGCGTTCGGCCCCGTCGTCGCCCACCGCTCGCGGGGCCCCCTCTTTACCCATCGTGCGCGCAATTCGGCACGCCCGGGGGGGCCGGTGTCAACGAGTTCGCGCGGCGCGCACCTGAAATGTTCGTAAGGGGGCCGCGCCTTGCCGGTCGGTCTTCGGTCGTGGTAGCGTGCGGCGTTCTGCGGGGGGGCTCGATTCGGCACGCCCTCGCGGCCCTCCCCACGGCCCCTTTCCGACCCCCGAAGCCGCCGGCGCGCCCGTGTCCCTCGCGAAAAAGGCCGTGGCGGGGTTCCTCTGGCTGACGGTCGCCGACCAGCTCTCGCGCGTCGTCACCATCGGCAGCACCTTCGTGCTGACGCGCTTCCTCGCCCCCGAGGTGCAGGGCGAGGTGAACGTCGCCACCGTCTTCGTCGCCACGCTCGCCTGGTCGACCTCGTTCGGCGTCGGCCAGTACGTCGCCGCCCACCCGAAGGCGGGCCGCGACGTCGCCTTCCACGGCGCCCTGCTCGTGCTCGGCTCGGGCCTGCTCATGGTCGCCGTGTGCGTGCTCGCCCGCGGGGCCGCCGCCGACCTGCTGCGCACCCCGGGCATGGCCCAGTACGTGCCCGGCCTCGCCGTCTCGCAGTTCATCGACCGCTTCGGCGCGCTGCCCCGCAGCGTGCTCGCCCGCGACCTGCGCTTCCGCCTCGTCGCCGCCCGCGTCGCCGTCGGCGAGCTCGCCTTCGCCGTCTCGAGCGTCGGCCTCGCCGCGCTCGGCTGGGGCGGCGACGCCATCGTCGGCGCCAACCTCGTGCGCGCCGTGCTCGGCCTCGCCTTTCTCGCCTGGGCCACCGACCGGCGCGACTACTTCGAGCCCTCGCCCCTCCGGGCCTCGACCTTCCGCGAGATCGTGCGCTTCGGCCTGCCCATCAGCGTCTCGTACGTCTTCCACGTCGGCTCGATGAACTGGGACAACCTCTTCGTCGCCTACCGCTTCGGCGAGCGCGCCACCGGCCTCTACAACCAGGCCTACCGCCTCGCCGACCTGCCCGCCGGCAACGTCGGCGAGCGCATCAACGACGTGCTCGTGCCCACCTTCGCCCGCCTCGACGACCCCGCCGCGCGCGCCCGCGGGCTCACCCGCGCCGCCGGCCTGCTCGCGCTCGTCGTCTTCCCCATGGCCGCCGGCCTCGGCGCGGTCGCCTACACCCTCGTCGAGGTCTTCTACCCGCCGACCTACGCCGGCGTCGCGCCCTTTCTCGTCGCGCTCGCGCCCCTCAGCATGGCCCGCTCGCTCGCCGTGCTGCTCGCCGGCTACCTGCAGGTGCTCGGCAAGACCCGCGCCTTCATCGCCGTCGACGTCATCCTCGTCGCCGCCCTGCTCGGGTCGATGGCCCTGCTCGCCCCGCTCGGCCCGGCCTACGCCGCCCTCGGCGTCGGCGTCGCCTTCACCGTCAACGTGCTCAGCCTGCTCTGGGTGATGCGCCCCGAGGGCGTGCGCCCCGCCACCATCTTCGGCGCCGTCGCCCGGCCCCTGCTCGCCTGCGCCCCGCTCGCCGCCGCCGTGCTCGGCCTGCGCCACGCCCTCTCCGGCCTCGGCCTGCCCGCCCTCGCCCGCCTCGGGCTCGAGGTCTCGGCCGGCGCCCTCGCCTACGTGGCCGCCGCCCTCCTGCTCGCCCCGGCCCTCTCGCGCGACTTCTTCGAGCTCGGCGCGGGCGCCCTGCGCCGGCGCCGCGCCGGCACCTCGCCGTAATACCAACCCCACCGGACGGGGCCACGAATCGCCCCCGGGGCGCCGCCCAGGCTGAAGAGGGGGTTGCGAAATGCGCCCGCGGGCGCCCCCGAGTGAACTCGGGGGCAGCGGACGCCCGCTCGTGCCGCGCGGAAGCGGGCCGGTTCGGCGCGCAAAGCCCGCCCCCTTGGCGGGGGCCGGGCTCCCGCGGGCTTCGTCTCCCGGGCGAGCGCGCGAAGCGGCGCGCGACGCGGGAGCCCCGCCTCCGGCGGGGCTTGGACGGCCGGTTCCAAGGGCGTTCGCTGCCCCCGGCTTCAGCCCAATGCCGTTCACGTAGCGGCGTTCAAGCGGCTTCTTTCGGGCGTTCGCGCCCCACCGACTGCTCCCACATCCAGCGCTCGGGCGCCGTTCGCCGCAGCCGCTTGGGCGCGTAGCGACTTCGCCCCAGCTTGACCTCCC
>DASTPP010000127.1:0-56420 GCA_035762175.1 Polyangiaceae bacterium
CGCTGCCGGCGCGCTACGCGGCGGTCGCGGCGCTGGGGCTCACGTGGCGCTGGTTCTATTACGTGCCCACCACGCTGCGGGCCTGGCTCGACCGGCACGAGCCCGGCGGGCGGGGCGAGGGCGAGGGGTACGCGCGGGCCCTCTGGCTGCGCTGCTACGCGCCCTACGCCGCGCTCAACTTCGGGCTCTTGCCGGCGGCCTTCTTGCCGCTCGGGCCGCTGGCGGCGCTCAGCGCGCTCGCCAACTCGCTCGGCGCCGAGGCCCTGACCAACCTGCACACCTTTTGCGTCGTGGGCCCGAACCACACCGGCGACGACCTCTACCGCTTCACCGAGCGCCCGGCCTCGAAGGCCGAGGCCGCGTGCCGGCAGATCGCCGGCTCGGCCAACTACGCCTGCGGCTCAGAGCTGGTCGATTTCGCGCAGCTCTGGCTAAACTACCAGATCGAGCACCACGTCTGGCCCGACCTGCCCATGCTGCGCTATCGCGAGGCGCAGCCGAAGCTGAAGGCGCTCTGCGCGAAGTACGGCGTGCCCTACGTGCAAGAGAGCGTCTTCGCCCGCGTGAAGAAGATGGCGGCCGTCGCCGTCGGCGCGGCCTCGATGAAGCGCGCCTCGTCGTTCACGCGCCGCGAGGACGAAAGCCCGTCGGCCGCGCCGAGCCGCGCGTGAGGCTCGCGGCGGTGGCCGGGCGGGGGCGCCGGGGGGGACGCGGCCCGGCGCCCGCGGGCGAGCCGGGCGGGCCGAGCGCGCGGCGGCGAGCGCTGGTAGGTTGGTGCGTCGCGGCGGTCGCGCTGCTCGGGGGGTGTCGCGCCCCCTCCGGCGGGGGCGATCGAGAGCGCTGCTTGCGAGACGCCGATCTGCCAGCGTGCGGCGTCGTGTGTCGCGCCGGCGAAGGCGCCATCTGCGAGCGGGCCGCCGAGCTCAGCGCCGCGCAAGGCAAAGTGGCGGAGGCGAACGAGTACAATGAGCTCGCGTGCAAGGCGGGCAGCGGCTACCGGTGTCGGCTCGCCCTGACGGCGCTCGAGCAGGCCGACCCGCCGCCGCCGCCCGCCGCGATCACGTCGGTGATCGACCGGGGCTGCGAGCTCGGGATAGGGGCCCTCTGCTGGCGGGCTTACCAGACCTCCGTGGGCGCCGACCCCCCGCGGGCGGCGGCTTCGCTGGCGCGGGCGTGCGAGCACGATCCGGCGGGGGCGAACCCCGCGGGCGAGGGCGGCGCGCTGCTCCGTTGCCCCGCGCCCGACCCCGCGATTCTCGCCCGACTCGAGGGGGCCGCGCGGGCCTGCGGGGCGGCCGAGCGCGGCGGCCCCTGTGCGGCGTTCGGCATTTTGCTGCGGGGCGTCGACGACGCCCGGGCGCGCGAGGCGTTTCGCCGCGAGTGCGCCTTGCGCGGCTTCGACCCCGCGTCCGACGAGTCGTGTGTCGCCTGGCACTTTACGCCGCCCCTCGATACCGCCGCGGTGCTCGCACAGGCCCGCGAGTTCGGCATCGCGGTGGGCTTGATTTCCGGAGGCCCGGCGACCCTGGGCTCGCCCTCCGGAAGCTCGGCGGCCGCGGGCTCGCCCTCCGGAGGCCCGGCGGCCCCAGCTTCGGCCTCCGGAGGCTCGGCGGCCCCGGGCTCGCCCCCCGCGCCGAAGTCGCCGCGGGCCCGCGCCCCCAAGGTGTCGGTGCGCTTCGGCCAGGTGCAAACCTCGGGCGGCTCCGCGGACGCCGTGCGGCGCGCGGTCGAGGCGTCCCGCGACGAGCTCACCGCCTGCTACGTGCGGGGCCTGGCCGCCGCGCCCGGCTTGATCGGTCGCGTCTCGGTGCGCCTCGCGTACGACCGGTTCGGCGAGGGCTTCATGCCCTCGAACGGCGGCTCGGATCTACCCGACGCGGGCGTCATCGATTGCGTCGTCGGGGTCGTCAGCAAGACGCGCGTCACGCCGCCGCCGCAGGCCTTCATCGCGGTCGTGCCCCTCGTCTTCACGCCCGGCCCCTGAACCGAGCCCGCGGGGCGGCTCATGCCCGGCCCCTGAACCCAGCCTGTGGGGCGGGTTCATGCCCGACCCCTGAAACGAGCCCGTGGGGCGGGTTCATGCCCGGCCCCTGAACCGAGCCCGCGGTGTGGGGGCGAAGCGAGCGCCGCTCGAACGTCGATTCTGGTGTTGGCGGAATGATCGGGTACTGTGAAACGACCTGCTCGTTCGCTGACCGCAGAAAAATACCGCAAGAGCGCAGCCGGACGCCCTGGCTAGAAACGAGCTAACCCTCGGTTTTACCAAGGGTTTTGTTCGTAAAGGCGGGCCGCGCCGGCGGGGTAGGTCGAGGCTTCGCAGGGGGCTTCGAAAAAAAGTTCGAGGCCCGTGTCGATCGGCGGGGTTCGGCTTCGACTGGGTGGTGAAGCACGGCGGGGCGCCGAGACGGGCGGCCCGCCGAACCCACCACCGACACGACGCGGAGAACGACGATGCAAAAGATTACCCCCTTTCTCTGGTTCGACGGCAACGCCGAAGAGGCCGCCGAGTTTTACGTTTCGACCTTCAAGAACTCGAAGATGGGCGACGTCGTGCGCGGCGGCGCGGGGCCGGGCGAGCGGGCCCGGGCGATGTCGGTCGAGTTCGAACTCGAGGGCCAGCCCTTCATCGCCCTCAACGGCGGCCCCCACTTCAAGTTCAACGAGGCCATCTCTCTCTACGTGAGCTGCGAGACGCAGGCCGAGGTCGACGCCCTGTGGGCGCGGCTGACGGCCGACGGCGGGCAGCCCTCGCAGTGCGGCTGGCTCAAAGACAAGTTCGGCCTCTCGTGGCAGATCATACCCAAGACGTTGCCCGAGCTTTTGCGCGACCGAGACCCGGCGAAGGCGCAGCGGGTGATGCAGGCCATGATGGGCATGGCCAAGATCGACGTCGAAGCGCTGCGGCGCGCGCACCGCGGCGAGTAAGGGTGCGGCCGGCGCTCGGGCGACGCTCGGGCAACGTTCTGACGGCGCTCGGGCGGCGCTCGGGCGGCGCTCGGGCGGCGCTCGGGCGGGCCGGGCGATCGGGGCCGGCTTGGGGCGCTTCGGCGTTCCGCCCGGGGGAGGGTAAACTCGGCCGGCGGGGTCGAAGCCTGCGAAAGCCGAGGTTACCGAGGTTTCGGCGGGGGCCCGGCGGCGCGCGGCCGGCCGGTCGGCGTCGCGCAGGCGGCGCCCGCGGGGGGCATTTCGCCGGTCGGGGGCAGACTCATTACGCTTCTGTGCCGAGGCGCGGCTTCCTTCTGCTAAACCCGATCGGGCCAACCAGAGCTCGCCGGAAGCCGAGCGCGCACGACTGGGGAGGGCGCCATGTCCTCGAAGACACGCAAAAAGCGACAGGCTGCCGCGCGCAAGGCCGCGGGGCTCCAGCAACCCGAGGGGGCGTCGGCCGACGCCGCGCAGGGGCCGGGCATGGCGCCGCGCGTCGAGGCGCCGGCGGCGTCGCCGGCCAATGCCGGCCCGGCGGCGTCGTCGACGATGGTCAAGGTGGGCCCGGCATCGTGGCCGACGTCGTGGACGGTCCGGGCTGCGGCGCCAGCGCCGGCGCCGTCCTCGTCGTCGGTGAAAGCGACGGGGCCGACGGCGGGCGTGGTGGCGACTCCGGCGGCGGCGTCGGTGAAGGCGGCGAGCCCGGCGTCGGGCGTGGCGGCGAGTCCGGCGTCGGGCGTGGCGGCGACCCCGGCGGCGTCGGTGAAGGCGGCGAGCCCGGCGTCGGGCGTGGTGGCGACCCCGGCGGCGCCGATGAAGGCGGCGGGGCCGGCGGCAGACGTGGCCGGTCCGGCGTCATCGAGGGCCCCGGCGGCGGGTCCGGTGTCGTCGAGAGCCCCGCTGGCGGGCCCGGCGGCAGACGCGGCCGGCCCGGCGTCATCGAGAACACCCTTGGTGGGGGCGGCGTCAGCAAGAGCCCCGTTGGCGGGGTCGACGACAGAGGTAGCGGGCCCGCCATCGTCGAGGACCCCGTTGGCGGGGTCAGTGTCATCGAGAGCCCCGTCGGCGCCAGACCTGGCGGGCCCAGCGTCGTCGAGGACCCCGTTGGCGGGGTCGGTGTCATCGAGAGCCCCGTCGGCGCCAGACCTGGCAGGCCCGGCGTCGTCGAGGACCCCGTTGGCTGGGGCGGCAGACATGGCCGGCCCGCCGTCATCGAGAACCCCGTTGGCGGGGCCGGCGGCGGGCATGGTGGCGGCGCCGGCGTCGGCGAAGGTCGAGGTCGCGTCGACGTTGGCGAGAGACGGGGCGGCCGAGCAGACGTCGGCCGAGGCGTCCGTCGGGGCGTCGGCGGGGGACGACGGCGGGGGCCACGAAGAGGCGCTCGAGCTGGGGTTGAGCGAGATCGAGATCGTGGGCCCGGCGGAGCCGCGGCGGCCGCCGGCGGGCTGGGCGGGCGCGGCGGGGCCGGGGCAGCGCATCGCGGGGCGCTTCGTCCGCCGGCGTACGATCGCCCTGGGCGGCATGGGGCAGGTGCTCGAATGCGTCGACGCGCGCCTGCGGCGGCGGGTCGCGGTCAAGGCGCTGCGGCCCGAGTACCTCGACAACCCCACGGCCACCGGGCTGCTCGAGCGCGAGGCGCAGATCACCGCCTCGCTCTCGCACCCGGGCATCGTGCCGGTGCACGATCTGGGGGTCGACCCGGCGGTCGGGCCCTTTTACGTCATGCCCATGCTCGAGGGCGTGACGCTGCGCGAGGTGCTGACGCAGCTGCGCAACGACCCGGCGGCCCACGCGGTCTACCGCCTCGACCGGCTGGTGCGCGCGTTCATTCGCATCTGCCACGCGGTCGAGCACGCGCACGGGCGGGGCGTCGTGCACTGCGACCTGAAGCCGGCGAACGTCATGCTCGGCGACTTCTCCGAGGTCGTCATCATCGACTGGGCCCTGGCCTACCGGCGCGGCGAGGGGCTGCCCTTCCGGGGGGGCACGGTCGGCTACCTGGCGATCGAGCAGCTCGACCCGCAATGCAACCACTTCACCGCGCGCACCGACGTCTTCGCGCTCGGCTCGATACTGTACGAGCTCTTGACGCTCGAGCACGCCTTCGCCGCCTCGACGGTCAGCGCCGCCTTCGCCGCGCGCAGCAAGGGCCAGCCCGTCTACGAGCTGCCGCCGCCGCCCGACAAGCGCGCGCCCGAGCGGCGCATTCCGGACGACGTCGCGGAGGTGTGCATGCGCGCCCTGGCGATCGAGCCCGAGCAGCGCTACGCCACGGTGGCCGAGATGGTGCGCGAGCTGCAAGAGGTCGCCGACGGCTCGTGGGGGCGCCTGCGCCGCGTCGCCGACGAGGCGCAGCAGCTGGCGCTGAAGGCCGCCCGCAGCTTCATCCAGTCGGTCACGCCGCGGCGCCGGCCCGGCCGCTGAGGGTCGAGGCGGCCCCGCCCGAGCGTCGACGCATGCGGGCGAGTGCGCTAAAAATTCGCCATCATGCCTAGCGCTCGGGCCTACGCCGCCTCGGCGGGGGCGGTCGCGTGCGGCGCCCTGCTGGCCGGCTGCGACGCCATCGTCGGCTTCGGCGACCTGCCCCCCTCGGCCGCCCCGCCCCTCGCCGAGGCGTGCTTCGCCGGCGGCCTCCGGCCCGTCGAGCCGAAGACCGAGCTCGTGCTGCGCGTGCCCTTCACCGAGAACGGCGGGGTCGCGGTGAGCGGCCCGCTCGAGGTCAAGGCCTGCGAGGTGTTCGACCCCACCTGCGAGTCGCCCCTGTCGTTCGGGGTCACCGACGCGGCGGGCGTCGCCGAACTCATCGTGCCGGCCGCCCCGCCGGCGGGCGAATTCTTGGGCTTTCTGCGCGTCGACCGGCCGGGCTACTTCCGGGGCTCGACCTTCTTCCGGCCCCCGCCCCGGGTCGACGCGACCTTGCCCGCCGCGATCGCCGTCACCGACCAGGTCGTCACCCTGCTCACGATGGTGCTCGGCATCGACCGCGCGACCCTCGACGAGCGGGCGCACCTGGCGGTCTTGCCCGTCACCTGCGGGCGCCAGCCGGTGGCCGGCATCGAGCCCGTCTTGCCGCCCGAGCTCGATCTGACCGACTCGTCCACGGTGACCCTGGTGCGCAACGCCGGCAACCTGCTGCCCGGCCAGAACGTGACCGCGGCGGACGGCATCGTCGTGTTCGCGAACCTGCGCTTGCCCGAGGGGCAAGACAGCTGGCCCATCACGCTGTCGCTCATCGACCAGGCGACGCGGGCCGAGTTCGTGCCCCCGCAGCTCGTGCCCCTGCGGCGCGGCGAGGTGACGACGCTCGTCGTCGCCCCCGAGCCCTGAGCCTCGGCGAGAGCATCGCCCCGAAGTTTCGCAGCAACGGCTCGGTCGCCAACTCGCCCGAGTTCGCCCGCGCCTTCGCGTGCGCCGAGGGCGAGGCCCTGAGCCCCGAGCGCCGCGGCGACGTCTGGTGAGGCGGGGCGGCCCTCTGGTACGCTCGCCGGCGTGGACGAGACGCTCGGCGATCGCATGAAGGGCTACGAGGCGCTCGAGGCCGGCCGGCGGCTGATGCCGCGGCTGCCCGCGGCGGCGCGCATCGACGGGCGCAGCTTCAGCGCGTACACGCGCGACCTCGCCCGCCCCTACGACGAGCGCCTGTCGCGGCTCATGATCGAGACGACGCGCGCGCTCGTGCGCGAGACGTCGGCGCGCATCGGCTACACCCAGTCCGACGAGATCACGCTGCTCTTTTACGCCGACGAGCCCGACGGCACGATCTACTTCGACGGCCGCGTGCACAAGATGGTCTCGCAGCTCGCCGCGCAGGCGACCGCCGTCTTCAACCACCTCTTGCCGCAGCACCTGCCCGAGAAGGCCGCGCGCGCCTCGCCCTCGGCGCTGCCGACCTTCGACTGCCGCGTCTGGGCGCTGCCGAGCCTCGCCGAGGCCGCCAACGTGCTGCTCTGGCGCGAGCTCGACGCCACCAAGAACAGCCTCTCGATGGCGGCGCGGGCGTACTTCCCCCACGAGTCGCTGCTGAACAAGCGCGGCGGCGAGATGCACGAGATGCTCTTCGCCAAGGGCATCAACTGGAACGACTACCCCGCCTTCTTCAAGCGCGGCACCTACCTGCAGCGGCGCATGGTGCGGCGGCGCTTCACCGCCGACGAGCTCGACGCGCTGCCCGAGCGGCACCACGCCCGGCTCGACCCCGACCTCGCGATCGAGCGCGCCGCCTACGTCGAGCTCGAGATGCCCCCTTTCAACAAGGTCATCAACCGCGAGGGCGTCGCCTTCCACGGCGAAGAGCCCCGCGTCGCCGCGGGCTGAGGGGCCGGCGCCCGCTACCGCACGCTTGAGCGCGCCGGGCGCCTGGTCTAACAATCTAGGCCCCCCCCGCCAACCGAAGGGTCGACCACGTGACTGCGCAGATCGACGGCGTTCGCATCCGGCCCGCCCAGGCCCCCCTGATCGGCTCGGTGCGCCTGCCGGGCTCCAAGTCGATTACCAACCGTGCCCTCTTGATGGCGGGCCTGGCGCGCGGCGAGAGCCGCCTCGGCGGGGCGCTCAAGAGCGACGACACCGCCCGCATGGCCGAGGCCCTGCGGGCCATGGGGGTCGCGGTCGCCGAGCCCGACGCGACCACCTTCGTGGTGACGGGCAAAGGCGCCCTGCGCCCGCCCGAGGGGCCGCTCTTTCTCGGCAACGCCGGCACGGCCATGCGCTTTCTGACCGCCGCCTGCGCCCTGGTCGAGGGCCCGGTCGTGCTCGACGGCGACGCCTACATGCGCGCGCGCCCCATCGGCGCCCTGGTCGACGCGCTCGCGAGCCTCGGCGTCGACGCGCGCTCGACCGGGGGCAAGCCGCCGGTCTACCTGAACGGGCGGGGCGGCTTCGAGGGCGAGCGCGTCGAGATCGACGCGTCGCTCACCAGCCAGTACCTCTCGGCGCTGCTGATGCTGGCCGCTTGCGGCCGCCGCCCCGTCGAGGTGGCGCTGAAGAACGTCGACATCGGCGCGCGCGGCTACATCGATCTGACGCTCGCCGCCATGCGCCAGTTCGGGGCCGAGGTCGAAGCGCAGGCGGGCGGCGTCTGGCGCGTGAGCGCGACGGGGTACCGCGCGACCGACTTCGCCGTCGAGCCCGACGCGTCGGCCGCCACCTACCTCTGGGCGGCCGAGGCCCTGACCGGCGGCCGCATCGATCTGGGCCTGCCGGCCGAGCGCTTCAGCCAGCCCGACGCCCGCGCCCACGCGCTCATCAGCGCCTTTCCGAACATGCCGGCGTCGATCGACGGCTCGCAGATGCAAGACGCGGTGCCCACCCTGGCCGTGCTCGCCGCCTTCAACGCCACCCCCGTCCGCTTTACGGGCATCGCCAACCTCCGCGTCAAAGAGTGCGACCGCATCGCGGCGGTGGCCGGGGGGCTCGCGCGCCTCAAGCCGGGCCTCGGGCGCGAAGAGGGCGACGATCTCGTCGTCGACGCCGACCCCTCGCTGGCCGGCCGCGCCCTGCCCGCGCGCATCGACACCCACGGCGACCACCGCATCGCCATGGCCTTCGCCCTCGCCGGCCTGAAGGTCGACGGCGTCGTCGTCGAGAACCCCGCGTGCACGGCCAAGACGTACCCGGGCTACTGGGACGCCCTCGCGAGCCTCGGCGTCGGGCTCGAGTTCGGCGCCTGAGCGCCATCGCGCTAACCCCACACGTCAGGCGCGCCGCGGCGGCTTTATCGCACAACGGCCCGGCCGGCCGCGGTGTGGCGCCCCCGCCCCCGGGCCGCGCCGGGCGCGCCATTTCGCCACAGTATGGCCGCCCGAAGGCCGCCCGCCCGGCGAGATTCGGCCTTCGCGGCGCGCAACGACGAGCTCGCGCCGGAGCCTGGCCTGCGGCGTGCAACATGCGACGGCAGCAACGGGAAGGATGGTCGACCGATGAAATGGGTGACATGGGCGTTCGCCGCCGCGGTCGCGTCCGCGAGCGCGGGCTGCAGCAACAAGGCCGAGCAGGCACAGCACGAGGCCGACGTGAGCGTCGCCGAGGCCAACAAAGAGGCGCGCGAGGCCCGGGAGGCGGCCGCCAAGGCCGCGGCGGCGCAGAAGGCGGCGGTCGAAGAGACGGCGCGGGCGGCGCGCAACGAGGCGCGCGCCAAGCTGCAAAAGGACGTCGAGGCGGCCGACCGCAAGATCACGTACCTGAAAGAGAAGGCCGCCAAGGCCACGGGCGCCGCGAAGAAGAACGCCGAGGCGGCCGTCGCCGAGCTCGAGAAGCGGCGCACGGCGGTGAGCGCCGACATGGCCAAGCTCGACGCCGAGGCGGCCTCCACCTGGGACGCGGCGAAGGCCAGCGCCGAGCGCAGCCTCGCCTCGCTCAACCAGGCCGTCGACAACCTCGAGACCACCATCGCGGGCAAGGCGGCGCGCTAAAGCGCCTTCGCCCCGCCCGCGGGAGGCGAGACCATGGCTCAGTTCGAGCACAACTCTGACAAGTTCGGCTACCTCAACCTCGAAGACCTCGCGTGCGTGCAGCGCGCGCTCTCGCACCTCGGCTTCGACCCCGGCACGATCGACGGTAAAGACGGCCCGAACACGCAGAAGGCGGTGCGCGAGTTCCAGGCGCAGGCCACGATCAAGATCGACGGCATCGTCGGGCCCCAGACCCGCCAGGCCCTCGTCGACCAGCTCGCCGAGCTGGCCGCGGCCGGCGAAGCGTCGGCCTAGCGCGCGCGGCGCCCCGCCCGAGGGGGGCGCCCCGGGGCTGCCCCTCTCGGCCGGGCCTGCGGCCGGCGAGGGGCCGGGCGCGCTCGGCCCGGCCGGGGGGGTATCAGTTGGCCCGGTCGTAGTTGAGGTTCGGGGCCAGCCAGCGCTCGACCTCGGCCGCGCTCATACCCTTTCTCGCCTGGTAATCGGCGACCTGGTCGCGTTCGATCTTGCCGAGGGTGAAGTAGCGCGCCTCGGGGTGGGCGAAGTAGAGCCCGCTGACGCTCGCGCCCGGCCACATCGCGAACGACTCGGTGAGGCGAATGCCCGCGGCCTGCTCGACGCCGAGCAGCCGCCAGAGGGTGCCCTTCTCGGTGTGGTCGGGGCAGGCCGGGTAGCCCGGGGCCGGCCGAATGCCGCGGTACTTCTCGGCGATGAGGTCGTGGGGCGTGAGCCGCTCGCCCTCGCCGTAGCCCCACTCGCGGCGCACGCGCTCGTGCAGGCACTCGGCGAAGGCCTCGGCCAGGCGGTCGGCGAGCGCCTCGGCCATGATCGCGCTGTAGTCGTCGTGCTTCGCGCGGAAGGCGGCGCAGAGCTCGTCGAGCCCGAAGCCGGCGCTCACGGCGAAGGCGCCGAGGTGATCGGGCAGGCCGGTCTCTTTCGGGGCGACGAAGTCGGCGAGCGACCGGTGGGGCTCGCCCTTGTCTTTCTTCTCGGCCTGCTGGCGCAAGAAGCAGAAGCGGGCGGCGAGCTCGCGCCGCGAGGCGTCGGCGTAGATCTCGACGTCGTCGCCCGCCGCGTTCGCCGGGAAGAGCCCGTAGACGCCGCGGGCCCGGAGCAGCTTCTCGGCGACGATGCGGTCGAGCAGGGTCTGGGCCTCGGCGAAGAGGGCGCGCGCCTGCTCGCCGTACGTCTCGTGCTCGAAGATCTTGGGGTATACCCCGCGGAGCTCCCAGGTGTGAAAGAAGGGCGTCCAGTCGATGTAGTCGCGCAGCGTCGCCAGGGGGAAGTCGTCGAGCACCCGCACGCCCGTCCGCTCGGGCCGGGCGATGTCTTCGGCGCGCCAGGCGACGGGCGTGCGGTTGCGGCGCGCCTCGTCGAGCGTGAGCAGGCGGCGCTTGGGGGCCGCGTGCACGCGCCGCAGCTCTTCGTACTCGGCGCGGTGCCGGTCGACGAACTCGGCCCGCTTGTCGTCGCTGAGCAGCGAGGTGGTCACGGGCACGGCGCGGCTCGCGTCGAGCACGTGCACCACGGGCTGGCCGTAGAGCGGGGCGATCTTGACGGCGGTGTGGGCGCGGCTGGTCGTGGCGCCGCCGATGAGCAGGGGCAGGGTGAAGCCCTGGCGCTCCATCTCGCGGGCGACGTGGGCCATCTCGTCGAGCGAGGGGGTGATGAGCCCGCTCAGCCCGATGAGGTCGGCCCGCTCGGCCCGGGCGCGCTCGAGGATCTTCTCGCACGAGACCATGACGCCCAGGTCGATGACCTCGTAGTTGTTGCACGCGAGCACGACGCCGACGATGTTCTTGCCGATGTCGTGCACGTCGCCCTTCACCGTCGCCAGCACGACCTTGCCCTGCGCCCGGACGGCCTGGCCCGCCTCGGCGAGCGCGGCCTTCTCGGCCTCCATGAAGGGCGTCAGGTAGGCGACCGCCTTCTTCATCACGCGCGCCGACTTGACGACCTGCGGCAGGAACATCTTGCCCGCCCCGAAGAGGTCGCCGACGACGCCCATGCCGGCCATCAGCGGCCCCTCGATGACGGCGAGCGGGCGGCCGAGCTTGACCCGCGCCTCTTCGGTGTCGGCCTCGATGTACGCGTCGATGCCCTTGACGAGCGCGTGCGCGAGCCGCTCTTCGACCGGGCCCGCGCGCCACTCTTCGGCCTTCCTCTCGGCCGCGGCCTCGCCGGCGCCCGAGGCCTTCAGCCGCTCGCCGAACTCGACGAGCCGCTCGGTCGCGTCCGGGCGCCGGTTGAGCAAGACGTCTTCGACCAGCTCGCGCAGCCCGGGCTCGATCTCTTCGTAGACCTCGAGCATGCCGGCGTTCACGATGCCCATGTCCATGCCGGCCTTGATGGCGTGGTAGAGAAAGGCCGAGTGCATCGCCTCGCGCACGGGGTTGTTGCCGCGAAAGCTGAACGAGACGTTCGACACGCCGCCCGAGACCTTGGCGTGCGGCAGGTGGGCCTTGACCCAGCGCGTCGCCTCGATGAAGTCGACCGCGTAGTTGTTGTGCTCTTCGATGCCCGTGGCCACCGTGAGAACGTTGGGGTCGAAGATGACATCTTCGGGGGGGAAGCCCACCTCGTCGACCAGAATGCGGTAGGCCCGCTCGCAGATGCGAACCTTGTCGTCGAACGTCGCCGCCTGGCCGCTCTCGTCGAAGGCCATGACCACGACGGCCGCGCCGTAGCGCATGATCGTGCGGGCCCGCTCGCGGAAGGCCGCCTCGCCCTCTTTGAGCGAGATCGAGTTGACGATGCCCTTGCCCTGCAGGCACTTGAGCCCCGCCTCGACGACCTCCCACTTCGACGAGTCGATCATGAAGGGCACCTTGGCCACCTCGGGCTCGGTCGCGAGCAGCGACAAGAACCGCGTCATCGCCGCGACGCCGTCGATCATGCCCTCGTCCATGCAGACGTCGATGACGTTCGCGCCGTTCTCGACCTGCTGGCGGGCGATGGCCACCGCCTCTTCGTACTTGCCCTCCTTGATGAGCTTCGCGAACTTCGGCGAGCCGGCCACGTTGGTGCGCTCGCCGATGATGATGTAGACCCCCTCTTGCTGCGTGAAGGGCTGCGAGCCCGAGAGGCGCAAGGGGCGAAAGCCTTCGCCCGCGGCGGGCGCGCCGCCCCCGGGCGCCGCAAGGCCTTCGGGCACCGAGGCCGAGGCCGAGGCGGCCTTCGCGCCGAGCCCGCGCGGGCCCTGCCCCTCGAGCGCCCGGGCGATCGCGGCGATGTGCTCGGGGGTGTTGCCGCAGCAGCCGCCGGCGACGTTGAGGAGGCCCCCGCGCGCGAACTCGCCGAGGTAGCGGCCCATGTCGGCGGGCTCGAGGTCGAAGCCCGTGGGCGAGAGCGGGTTGGGCAGGCCGGCGTTCGGGTAGCACGAGATCGCGACGTCGGCCTTCGCCGCGAGCTCGGCCAAGAAGGGGTACATGAGGTCGGGGCCGAGCGAGCAGTTCAGGCCGATCGAGAGCGGCTTGGCGTGCTTGACGGCGTTCCACAAGGCTTCGACGGTCTGGGCCGAGATCATGGTCTCGCCGCCGCGCCCGACCGCCGCCGAGATCATGACCGGCAGGCGCTTGCCCGCCCGCTCGAAGGCCTCTTCGACCGCGACGAGCGCCGCCTTGGCGTTGAGCGAGTCGAAGATGGTCTCGATCAAGAGCACGTCGCAGCCGCCGGCGATGAGCGCGCGGGCCTGCTGGGCGTAGGCGGCCTTCACCTGGTCGAAGGTCACGACGCGGAAGCCGGCGTCGTCGGGGTCGGGCGAGTTCGAGAGCGAGACGGTGAGCGGGCCGATCGCGCCCGCGACGAACCGCGGCCGGCCGTCGGCGCTCGCCACCCGGTCGGCCCACTCGCGGCACTGCTGGGCCGAGCGCTCGTTGATCTCGCAGGCGAGGGCGCCCAAGAATTCGTCTTCGATGATCTTCTGATAAAACTCGGGGTCCTTGCGGCCGCCGCGCTCGCGCGGGTCTTCGACGAAGAACTCGCTCTGCCCGATGCTGGTCGCGCCGAAGGTGTTCGTCTCGATGATGTCGGCGCCCGCCTCGAGGAAGCGCCGGTGAATGTCGCCGATCATCGCCGGCTGCGTCAGCGAGAAGAGGTCGCCGTTGTTCAGCAGGTCTTTCGGCGCGTCCTTGAAGCGGTCGCCGCGGATGTCACGCTCGGTCATGCCGTACGTGCGGATGGTGGTGCCCATCGCGCCGTCGATGATGGCGATGCGCTGACGGAAGAGCTTCTCGAGCGGGTGCGGTTCGGTGGCGGGCATGGTCTCAGGGGCCTTTGTGGGCGAAGGCGGTGACGGTCTCGAAGTGGGGCGGGCGCTTCTCGCGGCAGGCGACGTCGCACGCGTCGACCGCGAGCCCCGCCTTCTGCAGCATTCGCCGCAGGCGCGGGGGCGAAAACCCCGGGTGCAGGTCGCCGTAGCTGGCGGTGACGGCGGCGTGCTCGTGCTGGCCGAGCGTGATGACCGTGAGGCCGCCGCCCTCGCGCAGCACCCGGGCCGCCTCGGCCACGGCCCGGGCGGGCGTCGCGGCCTGCGTGAGCACGTTGAACAAGAGCACGTGGTCGAAGCGGCCCTCGCCGAAGGGTAGCTCGTGCACGTCGCCCGCGCAGACCGCGGCGTTCTTCGCCCCCGAAAGGCGCGCCCGCGCGGCCTGCACCATCTTCTCGTTGCGGTCGAGGCAGGTCACGCTCTTCGCCCGCGGCGCGAGCAGCTGCGCGATCGAGCCGTCGCCCGCGCCGGCGTCGAGCACGTCGCCGAGGCGCACCAGGCCGAAGAGGCCGCGCGCCACGGCCTCCCAGGTGCGGCCGGGCGAGTAGTGCCGCTCCATCTGGCCGGCGACGGCGTCGGGCCAGGCCCGCGCCCGCTCGCGCGCCCGCAGCACCTCGGCGCAGCGCGCCCGGTCGCCGTCGAGCACCGCGTCTTTGATCTCGCCCTTGACCACCGACCAGACCTGCCGCGCCCCCTGGGGCATGCTACCGTCGTTCAGCGCGTAGAGCGTCGACGCCCCGGCGCGGCGGTCGCGCAAGAGCCCCGCGTCGCGCAGCTTGCCGAGGTGCGTCGAGACGCTCGACTGCCCCAGCTCGGTGATGCCCACCAGCTCGGCCACCGTCAGCTCGTGCTCTTCGAGCAGCGCCATCAGCCGGACCCGGGTCGGCTCGGCGAAGAGCTGCAACAAACTGACGGCAGACAGGAGGCTGGCCACGGGCGAGGCCATCCTAGCATCGCGATAGGATGATGGCCAGGGGGGCCCCCCGAAGCCCCCGGACGACGGCCCCGGGCCCGCTACAACGCGCCCTGCGACGAGCGGATGCTGACGAGGTACGTGCAGCGCAGCCGCGTCCACTCGCTCTGAGGCAGCCGGGCCTCTTCGGGGCGCGCGGCCGAGGGGAAGGGGCCCTCTTCGATCGTCCAGCGGTCGAGGCCGCGGCTGCCGGGCTCGCCGTCGTTGTCTTGTTCGACGGCGGCCTCGAGGTACGAGCGCGCGAGGGCGGGGGGCAGGCACGAGGCGCCGCCGCCCGGGTCGACCTCGTACGAATAATAGCTTTGTTCGTGCGACACCGCGCCGCACGCGGCCGAGGCGAGGGCGAGACCGGCCGCGAGGGCCAACCGGCGCGCGCTCACGGCGCCCCCACGCCGGGACGCGGGCCGAACACGATGCCGAGGCCGCCGCTCAGCCAGAGCGTGCGCTCGGAGCCGAGCGATTGCACCATGGTGACCTCCGGAAAGAGCGCGAACCTCTTGCCGAGCCCGATTTGAACCCCGAGCCCGAGCCGCCCCGCGGCCCCCGTCGAGGGGTAGCCGAGCGAGGTGATGCGGTTGGCCTTCGCGTAGGCGATGCCGGGCGAGGCCACGATGGTGACGCGCTCGCCGACGCGCGCGCCGACCAAGATCGGCAAGTCGGCGTGGTACCAGCTTCTCGCCCCGTCGTTGTCGGTGCCGAAGCCCTGCACGCCGGGCCGCACGGCGAGGTCGAAGGTCTCGCCCTGGTAAAAGTTGTACTTCAAGTCGACACCCGGCACGAAGGCGCTGCGCACGTTGAGGCCGACGTCGACGTCGCGCGCGACGCCGATGCGCACCGCGACCGCGGGCGGCACGGTCGCGTACGAGAAGCGCGACTCTTCGCGGGTGGGCAGGCCCGCCTCGCCCGGGCGCTCGCGCCCGACGTAGGCCATCTCGGGCGCGAGGGTGACGTTGACCTTGCCCGGCTCGACCGCGCGGGGCGTCGTGTAGCCATTCGCGGTCATGCAGCCCGCGAGCAGCGGCGCCAGCGGGGCGAGCGCGGCGAGGGCCGCGATCGGGCGTGTTCGCACGAACGCCGCCCGCGCGCGCAGCGAGGCGAGGGGGGCGCGCACTCGGGCCGCGCGCCGGCCCTTGGTCGAAGGGCCCATGTCAGCGCCCCCACGAGAGGGCCGCTTGCCCGCCCGCGCCCGCCGCGCCGCTCTCGCCGCCCGCCGCGCCGCCGCCCTCGCCGCCCTCGCCGCCTTCGCCGCCCGCGCCCGCCTGACCGCCCGCCCCGGCCTGACCGCTCGCCCCGCCCCGGCCACCCGCGCCCGAGCGCCCGCCGGTGCCCGAGCCGCCGGAGCCGCCGGTGCCCGCGCCCCCGCTGCCGCCCATGCCCGCGCCGAGGGGGGTGAGCGTGGCCTCGCAGAGCAGCTCGGTCGTGCACGAAGCGCCGTTCGTGGGGCAGTCTTTCAGCGTACACGACAAGGCGAGCTTGCCGCCGTCGCTCGGCCGCGCCTCGCAGCGCGGGCGATCTTCGTAACCGCACTGGCCCGACGAAGGGTTGTTCGCGTCGCAGAGAATGCCCTTGCCGTAGCCCTCGAACCACCAGGGGCTGGCCGTCAAGCTCGGCCAGGTGTCTTCGCCCGAGGGCCGGGGGGCCACCGGCTCGATGAAGCCGCCGCGCGCGGGCCGCACGCCTTTGCCCGGGGTCGTCTGGGCCTCGGCCGTCGGCAGGCCGGTCGTCGGCGAGGTCACGAGCTGCATCGTGCAGCTCTCGCGGGCGAGCTTCACGTCGAGCCGGCCGGGCTCGCCGCAGCTGCCCTCGACGAGAAAGCTCTGCTCGCCGCTCTCGGAAAACGAACAGGGCACGATCGGGTCGGGGTCGGACGAGTCGGCCACCAAGAGGTACGCGGTGCCGGCCAGCAAGGCGAATTCGAGCGCCCGCTTCAGGCGCCCCGGGCGGGGCTTCGAACGAAGCATGGTTCAGGTCTTTCTTCGGGGGAGGGCGCCTTCGCCGCGCCGGCGCCCGTAGGCGAGCGCCAGCCCGACGAAGGGCAGGGCGAGCAGGTCGGTGGGGTCGGCGACGCAGCGCAAGCGCGCGAGCCCGAGCGGGCGTCCGACGACGGCCAGGGCGGCGCAGAAGTGCTCGGCCGCCGCGGGCGAGAGCTTGATCGGGACGAACACCGCGGCCGTCGCGAGCGCCCCGAGCCAGAGGGCGGCCGCCGGCGAGAAGGCCGCGCGGGCGGGGCCCATGGGCGCGAAGGCGGCGGCCCGCAGGCGCGCGGCCGCGCGCCCCGCGAGCGCGACGAGGGCGGCGACGTAGAGCGGCAGAAAGAAGCAAATGGCGACGTCGGAGAGCTTGCCCGTCCAGGCGTTGTGGTAGGCCGGCTTCAGCCACCGATCGTTGACGGCCATCAGGGCGACGGCGCCGAGCGGCAGCGGCGCCACGAAGGGCGAGTGGCCGCGCGCGCTCAGCGCGGCGAAGGGCGAGGGGCCGCGCGCGCTCTCCGCGGCGAAGGGCGAGGGGCCGCGCGCGCTCACCGCAGCGCCCCCCGCGCGAACGAGCGCGCCACGACCGCGTCGGTCATCGACTCGACCGGCGCCCGGTCGTCGCGCAGCGGCGGCCCGGGCGGGGTCGGGCGCAGCTCGCCCGCCACGCGCGCGGCGAAGGGCGCGAGGTGCGGCGCGAGGCCGCCCGAGGCGCGATCGAGGCGCTCGGCGAGGCCGCGGGGGCCGGCGTAAAAGAGGGTGTTGCTGCGGTTGTGCGCGTCGGCCGCGGCGACCTCTTCGAAGACGCCGGCCAGCGTGCCGCCCACCGCCCCGACGACGGCGCGATCGTCGCCCCAGCGCCCGACGTTGACGCAGGCGACGCCGCCCGGCACAAGGTGCCCCTTGAGCTCGGCGAAGAACTCTTCGGTCGCCAGGTGAAAGGGCACATAGGGGAAGCGAAAGACGTCGCTGATGATGACGTCGAACGACTCGCGCGAGCCGCGCAAGAAGGCGCGCGCGTCGCCGACATGCGCCTCGACCTCGGGCGGCAGGCCGAAGTCGAGGCGCGCGATCGCGAGCACCGCCGGGTCGAGCTCGACGCCCACGACCCTCGCCCCGGGGAAGCCCTCGAGCAGGCCGCGCGCGGCCGTGCCCGCCCCGAGCCCGAGCAAGAGCACGCTCGGCGGCCGCCCGGCCGCGCCCCCGGCGCGCATCGCGGGCGCGAGCAGGTAGTGCGAGAAGACCTCGTCGACGACGGGCGGCCCGGGGGGGCGGTAGACGCTCTGGGTCGCGAAGCCCTCGTCGAACACCAGCGCCCGCGACCCGTCGGGCCGCCCGATCACCTGCAAGAGCGCGTACTCTGACTCGACGACCCGCGTCGCCCCCGCGCGCCGCGGCAGCGCGCTCGGCGCGAAGGCGAAGGCGAGCGCCGGCAGCAGCGCGGCGGCGAGCCGCTCGGGCCACGACGAGGCCGCCACGGCGCCGAGGCAGAGCGCGCCGAGCGCGAGCGAGCGGGCGGTGCCGAGGGCCGGCAAGAGCACGAAGGCCGTGCCGAAGGTGCCGACGAGGCTGCCCGCGGTCGAGGCCGCCGACAGGCGCCCGACCCACGCCCCCGCGTTCGCCACCGACGCGAGCTCGGTGCGCGCCAGCACCGGGCCGACCGCCCCCAGCACCGCCGCCGGCGGCGCGAGCAGCGCCGCGAAGGCCACGAGCCCCGCGAGCCCCGGGGCCCCGCCCGAGAGCGCCGACCCCGAGGCGGCCGGCAAGAGCGCCCGCCCCACGAAGGGCAGCGCCGCGAGCCAAGCCGCCGACGCGCACAGCCAGCGCCGCAGGGGCCGCGCCGTCAGCCAGGCGTCGGCCGCGCGGCCCCCGAGCTCGGCGCCGACGGCGAGCGCGGCCAAGAGAACCCCGATGAGGATCGCCCAGACCGGCGTGCTCGTCCCGAAATAGGGGGCCACGAGGCGCGAGGCCGAGAGCTCGGCGGTCATGACGGCCAGGCCGGAGCAAAACGAGAGAAGCAGGGCCTGCCGCTGGGCGCGCATCGGAGCGAAGTATTGCCTACCACGGCCCGTGCCAGCGCCGCCGACGATCGAGATGCGGGCCGTTTTCGGCCCCCGGGCCCCGCGCGTGCCCGCCCGACCTACGACAGCCGCGTCAGAGCGCCCCGGCGTAGAGCGACTGCACGACGAGGCGAAAGAGCGGGCGGGCGATGGGCGGAAAGAGCTGCCACGCCACGAGGAGGCCGAGGAGCGAGAACTGCGGGTTGAGCACGATCGAGCGGTAGCGCTCGGCCAGCCCCTCGGGCAAAAGCAGCGTGACGGCCGAGGCCCCGTCGAGCGGCGGCAAGGGCAGCAGGTTGAACGTGCCCAGCAGCACGTTCAGCATGAGCAGCACCGAGAGCGCCTGCGCGAGAAAGGCGGACGCCCCCCGCGGGCCGCCGCTCGTATAATCGACGAGGTGGCTGAAGCTAATCTCGTGCGGAATCGTGAAAAAGTCGAGCGAGAGCCCGAGGCGTAGCAGGCCCCAGGCCGCGAGCGCGATCAGAAAGTTGCCCGCCGGCCCCGCCACCGACATCAGCGCCGCCTTGCGCGGGTTGCGGTCGGCCCAGACCGGGTCGTAGGGCGCGCTCGCCCACCCGAACGCCCAGCCGTTGAGGAACGCCGTGAACAGCGGCACGAGCACCATGCCGATCGGCTCGCGGCGAATATGCGGGATGGGCGAGATCGAGACCTGCCCCCCTTGGTACGCCGTCAGGTCGCCGCTGCGCATCGCGACGAACGAGTGCGCCGCCTCGTGCACGGTCGTCGAGAACAAGAAGGCCATGAACCAGAACAGCCCGTCGATCACCTTCTGCGCGCCCATCGGGCCACCAGCATTGCACGGCCCGGGCCCGCCGGGGCAACGAACGCCGGCCGGCCCGGGGCCCGTCGCGAGCTCATCGGCCCGGGCGCCGCGCGCCGGGGCCTTTTTCGCCGCTCAGGCGGGGGGGCCGGCCTCGGCCTCTTCGCGCCGGAGCTTCGCCTCGAAGACGAAGGTCCCGAAGGGCAAGAGCGAGGCGACGAACGCCCAGAAGGCCCGCCCGACCCGGAAGCGCCCCGCGCCGAACGCCTCGGCCACGGCGATGATGTAGAGCACGAAAAGCACGCCGTGCGCCAGGCCGACCACGCGCACGGCGAGCGGCCTGCCGAGCAGGTACTTGAGCGGCATGGCAACGCCCAGCAAAACGACGAACGACAGGCCCTCGAGCCAAGCGACCAGGCGAAACCTACCTTGCGGGGTGGCGAGCAGGCGCATCGCGCCCGTCTTACCCGAGAACGGGCGCCGCCGCGCCACCTTCGAGCGTACGTCCGGTCCGTTCGGCGCGCCGCCCAGTCGCCCAGGCGGACGAGGGGGGCGAACCGCGGCGGGTCGCCCCCGAGGGAACGCGGGGGCAACTCGCGCGAGGGCCGTCGAGCCAGCGCTTCGGCCCCCGGCGGCAAAGGCCGGGCCAGTGCAGAAAGAGCGCGGGTCGCGGGGCCGGCGTGGCGCTCTGGCAGCGGGGCGGCGCCCGGGCCGACGCCACGAGCGCCGCCCCGAGGGCCAAACAGGCCGCCGTCCGCGGGGGCGTCCGTGGCCCCGTCCGGCCCCGACGATGGTGCGAATATTGCTTAAAAATTCGACCTATGCCCTGACTCAACCGAGATCATCGACGCGAGCTCGGACGCCAATCTGAGCAAGCGGTTGCGGCCTGCCGGGGCGGCCGCCAACGCTCACGTGGCCCGAGGGAGGGGCACGCCATGGACTCGATCACGTACATTTTGGGCAAAGGGGCGCCGGGGCTCTTGAACCTCCGCCTCCCCGTGTACCGCGCGCATATTCTCGTGAACGGCCCGGTCATGCTCTACGGCCGAATGCGCCTTCTGACCTCGCTCGGGTTGCACGACGGCAGCACGTTCGCGCGGCTCTCCGCGCTGGCCTCGGCGCTCCGGGTCGTCGCGCTCTGCGGCCACACGGGGGCGCACGAGGTGCCCGTCGAGCTCGTGAGCACGCGAATCGGCGTCCGCGTCGAGTTCGGGGTCGGCCCGGCGGGCATGTACCAGAGCGAGCTCGTGCTCTCGACGGCCGACGACCGGCCCTTCGACGAGGTCCTCCAGCGGATCTTCGGCGAGCGCGCCGCGACCGCGTTCTTCGCCCTCGAGCCGTTGCCGGGCGAGGGCCACCACGGCGGCACGGCCCACGGCGAGGGGCACCACGGAGGTACGGCGCATGGCGGCACGGCCCACGGCGAGGGGCACCACGGCGGCCCGACCGGCGGGCACCATCATCACCACGGCGCGGGCCGGGGGTAAGGGGGCGAGCCATGGGCATTCGCAAGAACGCGGCCGCTTTGACGGACGCCGAACGAGATCGGTTTCTCTCCGCGCTGCTCAAGCTGAAGCATCGCCCGGCGCCGACGGCCGACAACCCGGGCTTCACGCTCTACGACCGGTTCGTCGCGCTGCACGGGGCCGTCATGTCGGTCGCGGCGCCCGGCCAGGCCGAGCCCCTCAACTTCGCCCACTGGAACATCGGGTTCTGCGCCTGGCACCGCGAGTTTTTGCGACACTTCGAGCTCGCCCTCCAGGCCGAAGAGCCGGACGCCGCGCTCCCCTATTGGGATTGGGCCGACCACGACCGTACCCGCGACCGCGTCTTCACCGACGGCTTTCTGGGCCGCCTGCTGCCCGGCCGCCAGCCCGCCCCGATGCCGGGCGGCAACCTCGCCCACGACGGCCCCCAGCCGAGGCCCGCGTGGTGGCCCGCCGAGGGCGTCGGCTGGCGCATCGCCGCCGAGCTGCAAGAGCCGCTCTACCCCTCCGAGACGACGAACGCTGCGGTGCTGAACGCGACGCTGCACCGGGGGGTCGCCGAGAGCGGAGGTGTCCCGGTCGGGTGGCCCCCGACGGCGGCCGCCTTGCAGGGCTTGATCGAAATGGGCGCCCCCTCGCCCGAAGAGCACCCCTTCTGGTTCTTCTGGGACGCGCTCGAGCAAGGTTGGCGGACGCACAACGCCGCGCACAACTTTCTCGGCGGCCAGATGGCCGGCTCGCTCTCGCCCAACGATCCGGTCTTCTGGCTGCTCCACGCTGAGGTCGATCGACTCTGGCACCTCTGGCAGCTCGACCGCCTCGCCAAGGGCCCGGGCACGACGCTGGCCGACCATTACCCGCCGGCCGGCACCCCTTCGCCCTGGGACGGCCGGCCCGCCCCCTCCGGCCACTACCTCGACGATCTCATGTGGCCCTGGGTGGCGGGCGCCGACGGCTACGCCCCCACCAACCCCGCGCTCGCGCCGCTCTTGCCCGACTTTGGCGCCGTCCCGGCGAGGCGCGTGCGCGACGTGCTCGACATCGCCGCCCTCGGCTACTCGTACGAGTGAGCGACGCGCCGGGCCCGCACGCGTCGCTCGCAGGCCTCGAAGTCGGCGCGCGCCGCCGCGGCGGGGGCGTGCAAGAGCTCGACCCGGCGTTCGACGGAGGGGCAATACGAGGTGGCGGCCCAGAGGGCCGGGTCGTCGTAGCCGCGGAGGGGGGTCAGGTCGGGCCAGATCCGCAAGGTCCTGTCTTCGGAGGTGGTGGCGATGCGGCGGCCGTCCGGGCTGAACGACACCGAGGTGACCTCCTTGTCGTGGCCGCGCAAGACGAGGGGCTCGCCCGTGCCGTCGGCGCGCCACAGCCGCAGGGTGCCGTCGCGGGACGCGGTGGCGATGCGCGCGCCGTCGGGGCTGAAGGCCGCCACGCCGACCTTGTCGCGGTGGCCGCGCAAGACGAGGGGCTCGCCCGTGCCGTCGGCGCTCCACACCCGCGCGGTCTTGTCGTCGGACGCCGTGACGATGCGGCGGCCGTCGGGGCTGAAGGCGATCGACTCGACCCAATCGTCGTGGCCGCGCAAGACGATCGGCTCGCCCCGGCCGTCGGCGGCCCAGACGCGCGCCGTGCGGTCTTGCGACGCGGTCGCGAGGCGCGCGCCGTCGGGGCTGAAGGCGACGGCCGTGAGCGCGTCGCCGTGGCCGCGCAAGACGAGGGGCTCGCCCGCGCCGTCGGCGCTCCACACCCGCGCGGTGCGATCGAACGAGGCGGTGGCGATGCGGCGGCCGTCGGGGCTGAACGTCGCCCAGATGACGGTGCCCCCGTGGCCGCGCAAGACGAGGGGCTTGCCCGCGCCGTCGGCGCTCCACACCCGCGCGGTGCGGTCTTGCGACCCGGTGACGATGCGGCGGCCGTCGGGGCCGAACGTGGCGCTGAAGATCCGGTCGTCGTGGCCGCGCAAGACGATCGGCTCGCCCCGGCCGTCGGCGGCCCAGACGCGCACCGTCTTGTCGAGGGACGACGCGGCGAAGCGGCGGCCGTCGGGGCTGAACGTCACCGCCGTGAAGGCCTCGGTTCGGGCGCGCACGACGAGCGGTCGGCCGGCGCCGTCGGCGTCCCACACGCGGGCGGTGTGGTCGAACGAGGCGGTGACGACGCGCCGCCCGTCGGGGCTGAACGCGGCCGATCGGACGAGGTCGCCGTGGCCGCGCAGGACGACGGGCTCGCCGACGCCGTCGATGCTCCAGATGCGCGCGGTGGTCTCCGTGGCGATGACGATGCGGTGGCCGTCGGGGCTGAACGCCGCCGACCAGACGCCATCCTCGTGCCGGTAGACGGCCGGGCGCTTGGCCGCGGCCCGGGCGTCTTCGACGTTCCAGACGCGCGCGGTGCGGTCGTGCGACGCGGTGACGACGCGCCGCCCGTCGGGGCTGAACTCCGCCGTCCGGACCGGCTCGCCGTGGCCGCGCAAGACGAGGGGCTTGCCCGTGCCGTCGGCGTTCCACACCCGCGCGGTGCGGTCGTGCGACGCGGTGACGACGCGCCGCCCGTCGGGGCTGAAGGCCGCCGAGTAGACCTTGTCGCCGTGGCCGCGCAAGACGAGGGGCGCGCCCGCGCCGTCGGCGTTCCACACCCGCGCGGTGCCGTCCCAGGACGCGGTGACGACGCGCGCGCCGTCGGGGCTGAACGCGGCCCCCGCGATCTGGTCGCCGTGGCCGCGCAGGACGACGGGCGCGCCCGCGCCGTCGGCGTTCCACACCCGCGCGGTGCCGTCGCGGGACGCCGAGACGATGCGGCGGCCGTCGGGGCTGAACCGCGCCGCGACGACCGAGTCGTCGTGGCCGCGCAAGACGATCGGCTCGCCCCGGCCGTCGGCGGCCCAGACGCGCACCGTCTTGTCGTGCGAGGCCGTGACGATGCGGCCGCCGTCGGGGCTGAAGGCCGCGGCGAAGACCGCGCTCTCGTGGGCGATCACGGCGCCGCTGACCCCGCCGTGCAGCGCCAGGAAGGCCTGCTCGGCCCAGTCGTCGGGCACGCCCGGCGACTCGACCTCGCGCAGGAACGCCAGCGCCGTCGTCGGATCGCTCGCCTGCAGCTCGTGGGCGGCGGTCAGCCGCGCGGCGTTGCGCGCGAAGGCGGCCGCGGCGTCGGCCCGCGCGGCCTCGGCGCGGGTGCGGGCGGCCTCCTCGCCCGCCCGGCGGGCCTCGCGCCGCGAGCGCACCGCCAGCAGCGAGACCAGCAGGGCGATGGCGCCGAGCGCCGCGATCACGCTCGCGACGGCCGCGCGCCGGCGCCGCCGGGCCCGCCCCGAGAGCGCCACCACCGCCCGCAGGTAGCGCTCTTCGCCCTCGTCGGGGCCCGCCGTCGCCCCGTGCCCGCGCTCGGCGCCCCGGCGCGCGAGCCAGGCGCGCGCCTCGTCGGCCGCGCGCTCGCGCCAGAGCAGCCCCTCGGCCTCGCCGCCGGCCTGCCACGCCCGCGCCGCGGCCCGCAGCCGGGCGAGAAAGTGCGCGTCCTGCGCGCTCTCATCGAGCCACCGCTTGAGCGTCGCCCAGCGGTCGAGCAGCGATTCGTGCACCAGCTCGACCGTGGGGCCCTCGGCCCCGCCCGAGGGCTCGACGAGCACCAGGCGCGCGTCGGCCAGGCGCCCGACGACCGAGGCGACCGCGTCGCCGCCCGGGCCGAGCGCGCGCAGCTCGTCGAGGCCGACGACGGCGCGCGTCCGCTCGGGGGTGACCAGGCGCAGAAAGATCTCGCGACAGAGCCCGCGCTCGGGGGGCGAGAGGGCGGCGAGCGTGGCGTCGGCGTGGGCGGAGAGGGCGCCGGCGACCCCCCCCAGCCGCTCGTAGCTGGCGCGGGGGAGCAGCCGCCGGTCGCGGTCGCGCGCCTGCCAGAGCAGCGCGGCGGTGAACTGCAAGAGCGGCAGCGGGCTGCGCGCCCGGGCCAGCTCGTCGAGCATCGAGCGCGCGAGCGCCTCGTCTTCGAAGTGGTAGCCGACCGCCTCGAGCGGGCGGGTGAGCGCCTCGGCCAGCCCCTCGCGCCCCATCGGCCGGAGCAGCACCAGCCCGCGCGTGACTTCGGTGGCGAAGGGCCCGTCTTCGGCGGTGCGGTCGAGAAAGTCGGAGCGCAGGCTGAGCAGCACGCGCAGCGGCGACGAGGCGTCGTCGGCGACGCCCTGCAGGCAGGCGACGAAGGCGGCCCGCTCCTCGGCCGGGGCGCCGAGCGAGTAGAGCTCTTCGAACTGGTCGACGAAGAGCACCAGGCGGCTCCGCTCGCCGAGCCGCCGGCAGCGCTCGCGCAGGCGCGTGCCGAGCAGGCCGGGCTGCGCGCGCAGCGTGGCGACGAGGCCCTCGGCGTCGCCCGCGCCCGGCGCGCCCCCCAGGGCGGCCCGCGCCAAGACGTCGGCGAGCGCGGCGAGCGGGCGGCGGCCCGGGCGCACGACGAACGCCTCGGTCGGCTCGAACGCCCGCTTGAACGCGGGGATGAGCCCGGCCCGCGCGAACGACGACTTGCCCGCCCCCGAGGGGCCCGCGATCGCCAGCAAGGGCTGGCTTTGCCAGCGGCCTAGCGCCCCGGACACCTCCCCCTCGCGGCCGAAGAAGTGGGGCGCATCGGCCTCTTGCAGCGCCGCGAGCCCGACGAACGGGCTCTCGCCTTCGACCCCCCGGCCCCTCGGCCGCGCCGGCCCGAGCGCTTCGAGCGCGGCGAGCAGCTCGCCGGCCGAGGCGAAGCGCTCGGCGGGCGCTTTGCGCAGGCACCGGTCGATGAGCGCGGCGAGGGGGCCGAGCGTGGGGCAGCGCGTCAGCACGCTCGGCACCGGCGGCTCGGGCGAGGCAAGCTGCGCCAGATCGTACAGCGACGGGGCGGGCCCCAGCGGGTGGACGCCGGCGACCAGGCGGTAGAGCAAGACGCCCACGGCCCAAAGATCGGTGCGCGGGTCGACCTTCGCGTGGCTCCACTGCTCGGGCGCCATGTACGTCAGCGTCCCGACCAGCTCGCCCGGCCCCGTCAGCTCGGCGCCCGGCTCTCCCGGCGCGGCCAGCGCCGCCAGCTCGTCGACCCCGAGCTGCTTGGCGATGCCGAAGTCGAGCACCTTGATGGGGCCCGCGTCGGTCAGAAAGATGTTCTCGGGCTTGAGGTCGCGGTGCACGATGCCCGAGGCGTGCGCGCACGCGAGCGCCCGCACCACGGGGATCATCAACTCGATCGCCTGGCCCGGCGCCACCCGCTCGCCGGCGTCTTCGCCCCCGGCCGGGGGGGGCGGCGCGCCGGGGCTCCCGCCCGCGGCGAGCCAGGCGCGCAACGTGCGGCCCTCGAGGTACTCGAGCACCAAGTAGGGGCGGCCGCCGAACTCGTCGACCTCGTGAATGACGACGATGTTCTCGTGCTTGCAGCGCGCGGTCGCCCGCGCCTCGGCCAGCAGGCGCCGGGCGCCCTGAGGGCTCTGCTCGCGCAGAATCTTGATGGCGACGAGGCGGCCGAGCTTGGTGTCGCGCGCGAGGAAGACGGCGCCCATGCCGCCGCGGCCGAGCGGCCGAAGAACTTCATAGTGCTTGATCGTGGCGCCGGCCCGCAGCTCGAGGTTGGGGGCCGGCGCGGCGGCGCGCTTGTCGGGCGTCGTGCGCGCGCCGCCGCGCCCGAGCGGCGCCGTGAGCGTGGCGTCGTGCCCGAGCGGCTCCGTCAGCGTGGCGTCGTGCCCGAGCGCTGCCGTGAGCGTGCCGTCGTGCCCGGCCGGCGCCGGGGGGGCCGAGACGCGAGCGACCGCCGACGCGCCTGGCTGAACGCCGATTCGGGGTAGATTCGGTTTCGATGCCATGGGGGTCGTGGGGGCGTTCGGCAAAGCCCAAGATAGCCGAAGAACGGCGCGCTCCCCGGAACAAAGGGGGAGGGGCTGCCCCGGGCGCGCGTCCCGATGCCGCCCGAACGAGCCCCCTGACCCTATGGCCGGGCGTCCCGAACGAGGGGCGACGCGGGGCGCGGGCGCCGGGCTCGCGGCGACCTGAGCCCAGCGTCCCCCTCGCCGAATGTGCCGCGCGGAGACGACCTCGGCCCGCGCGCGGCTCGACGAGGCGCTGCGGGCGCACGAGCGGGCCCGCGCGCGTCGACCTGCGCCTCGAGCGCGCCGTCGCCGTCGAGCAGCTCGACTGCATGCCGTGTCCCGATTGCTGAATTGGACCCCCGCCCCCGAAAATGGGGGGGTCACAAAAAAAAGAAGCAACCGGCCCCGGGGCCTGGCCGAGCGGGAGAGTATCGGCGCCACGACCCTGGCCAATCTCGGCCAGCCCGCTGTGTGCCGGTGACCCTGCCAACCGTGTCCCGTACTCCTGTTGACGTTCCCCCCGCGACCAGCAACCTCTCCACCCACCGACCCCCGACCCAGGCCTTTCGGCCCACCAAGAAGCCTCGTACCAGTCTCAGCGCCGCCCTCGCCCCGAAGAAGGGGGCGGCCGGCACCCCGACGAAGGGGGCCACCCCGCCCGGCGCCCCGCAGGCGCCCAAGGCGCCCCGTCGTCGCGCCGCCCGTGCCCCGGCGAAGGGCGCCTCGCCGGCCCGGCGCGCGCCCGCGGCTGCCCCGGGCAGCGGGGGCGACGGGGGAGAGGGCGACGGGGGCGATGGCGACCCAGACGAGGGTGGCCCGAGCGACGGCAACCTGGGCGACGGCGACGGCGACGGCACCAGCCCGGGCGAGGGCGACTCGGGCGACGGTGCCAGCCCGGGCGAGCGCGACCCGGGCGACGGCGCCAGCCCGGGCGAGGGCGCGGCGGCCCTCGTCCTCGCGGCCGCCGGCTCCGAGGGCGCGGCGTCGTACGCGCGCGTCCGGCCCGAGATTGAGGCGCTATCCCGCGACGAGGTGCGTCACCTCAGCGTGAACGTGCCGATCGCCGCGTCCATCGCCCTCGGCGCCCTGCCGCGGCTGCTGGCCATGCGCGACGCCATCGTCGCGCTGCCCGGCCAGTCGCCCGACGCGCTCGACAAGCTGCGCGACTACGCCCTGGCCGTCGCCTACGCCCACGCCCTCACCCTGCCGCGCGACGACGACGAAACGCGCCTGCGCGCCCTCTTGGCCGAGGCCTTGCCCCTGCGCGAGCGCTTGCTCCGCGGGGCCGAGGCGCTCGCGCAGTTCGACCTCGTCGACGCGACGCTCGTCGCGTCCATTCGCCGCGGTACCGGCTACGTCGACGCCGCCCAAGATCTGACGGCCCTCGGCGCGCTCTTCCGCGACGTCTGGCCGTCCGTCGCGTCAAAGACGCCCATCCAGCGCGCCGAGGTCGATCGCGGCGCCGAGCTCGGCGCGCTCGTGCTCGAGGCGCTCGGCCAGCGCCGGCTGGGCACCGACGGCTCGGCCGACCCGCGCGAGGCCGAAGAGCGGCTCGCCAAGGCCTACGAGCTCTTCGTCCGCGCTTACAACGAGTGCCGCCAGGCCGTCCTGTACCTGCGCCGGCGCGAGGGCGACGCCGACCTCATCGCCCCCCCGCTCGGCCATAGTCGCCGCCGGCCCCGACGCCTGCCGGCCGATGAGCCCGAGGCCCCCGCCGAGCCCGCCGACGGCGAGGCCGAGCCCGGCGGCGGCGAGGCCGACGGAGGCTGAGCGCTCGGTTCGAACGAGCCCGGTGACGCAACCCCAGCGGACGCCGGGCGGGTAGTAGCCCCGAAGCCGCGGTGACGACGCCCGCGGCCTCGGGGCCCCTGGCCCCGGGCGAGGCGACCCTGGCTTCGCCCGGGGCTTTTTCGCGGGCAAGGGCTCGAACGTTGCCCCGGGTCGGCGAGCGCCCCGAGCGAAGCCCTGAAGACGACGCCTCGAAGGGGCAGACGCCCCGGGCGAAGTCCTGAGGACTGTTCCGGGTCGCGGATCGACCCGACGAAGTCCCGAGGACTGTTCCGGGGCGGTGATCGACCCGAGCGAGGTCCTGAGGATTGTTCCGGGGCGGTGATCGACCCGGCGAAGTCCTGAGGACTGTTCCTGGGCGGTGATCGACCCGGCGAAGTCCTGAGGACTGTTCCGGGGGGGTGATCGACCCGAGCGAAGTTCTGAGAACTGGCCCAAGGTCGGTGATCGACCCAAACGAGGTCGTGAGAACTACCCTTGGGGTCGATCATCGCCCCGAACGAAGTCCTGAGGACTTCACCCGGGTCGATCACCGACTCGGACGAAGTCCCGAGGACTTGTTTCGGGGCGATGATCGACTCGGACGAAGTCCCGAGGACTTGTTTCGGGTCGATTGGCCAACTAGGCCCGGTCGCTCGTGGTCGACGGCGGCGTGAGCCTGCACGAGGCGACGGCGCTCCGGATCGAGACGGCCTGAGCCATGTTGCACACGAAGCCGCCCCCGCCCTACGAGGGCTGAGCGGCGCGTCGAGGCGGGCGCTCGGCGGCCCGCCCCGGCGTGCCTGTCGTCGGGCATACCGCGTCGCACCGCTACGAGCCACCAAAGCAGATGGCGGGGCGAGAAGGCTGACGAGAGGTAGGCAACCCAAGCGGGGTGGTGGCCGCTGCTCCGCGAGCGTCGGCCTGTCCCGCAGGGGGCCGCAGGGCGCCGCGCACAACTTCTGCCATTACTGGAATCGACGCTGAATGCCGAAGGAGGGTACCCGCCAAGGTGTTTGACGACTACGCTCGGTCAGGTGAACCGCTAGAGCATCGTCGGCCGCGAGCCGGCCCGACGATGGGCCCCCCCCGCGGGCTTGAATACCCCGCCCTCGTTCACGTCGGAGTGGTGGCCTTCTCGGGCCGCCGCAAGCAACGTCGAGATTATGGTATGAACCTACGGCCTCCTTCTGACCTCGGTCGGCTTCTTTTCACCTCCGCACTCGCTACGATCATCGCGGTCGGTTGTGGTGACGATGACGATGATTTCGGCGGGGGCCCGCGTGCCGGCTCCGGGGGCGCGGGCGGTGCGGGCGGTGCGGCGGGCGCGGCCGGCGCGGCACCGTCCGCCGGGGGGGCGGGCGCTGCGGGGGCCGCGGGTGGCGGCGGGGCGGCGCCAACGATCGTGCAGCGAGTGGTCGTGCGCGACCCGGACGGGGCGAGGCCCGACGCCCACGTTCTCGCCCACGACGAACGGGGGGCCCTCGTCGGGCGTACGAAGACGGCGCCCGACGGCAGCGCTCTGATCGAGGTGCCGCCCGGCGGCGGCGTGACGATCGTGGCCGAGCAGTTCTTCGACGGGGCGCCTGAAATACCCAGGCGTCACCTCGACACGTTCTACGGCGTCGACGGCAGCTTCGAGCTGAACCACACCTTGCTGGGGCGCCGGGGCAACGTCGGCGCGGGGGGCGCGGGGGGCGCGCCCCCGTCACCGTCAATGAATCTGAAGGTGACCCCGACGTCGCCAGCCGGCATGCCGGCGACCCGTTACCTGGTTTCGATATGCGACCGCGCCCCCGCGAGCGTCGAACCGGGCTCGTCCTACTTCGAGTTCGAGTTCGATGCTTGCGGCCGGAGCACGTACGACGTGCTGGTGGTGGCCATCGACGGCACGGGCAGGGCAATCGGCTACGGCACGGTGCTCGACGCGCCGCTGGTGACAAGCACTTCTCAAGTCGATCACGACGTCGTCACGGACCGGATCGACCTGGTCGAACGCGACGTGATCGCCCAGGCGGGGAGCGACTATTACGGCGGCTCGTTCGCCGTGTGGGCCACCCGTGACACCTCGCCGCCCCGCACGATGGTTCTTCGGCCGTCGTACGACCAAGCGTTGTACCCGACGAAATTCTGGATGCCGAGCGGTATCTTTCAGCGCTGGGAGTTTTCTCAAAGCTTCATCGGTAAGGCCTCGAATGCCATCAGCCGCTTCCACGAGTATCGTAAGAGCGCGCTGAACCCCCCGGTCGACGTGGCCTGGTCGGTCGACGACGTGGCAACCATCGAGGAGCTCAAGAGGGTCGAACCGACAGAGTACGAAAGTGCGCCCTGGCCAACGTTCCGCTACCGGTTCTCGTCCGAGGGCGCACTCGGTGACGAGGCCGTCTATACGGTCGATCAGATCTCGCAGCCGTGGAGATGGACGGTCGAGATGCCGCCCGCCCGAACGGCCACGGTGCGCATGCTTGAGCTACCAGACGACCTCGCGGCGTTTCGACCGCCGCCCGAAATCCCTTTCGCCGGCGATATGGTGGTGTCTGTCGAGCTGCGCGATTACGTCGGCATCGCCGGCTGGCCCGGCCGCCACCACGGCGGCGACACGAGCGAATGTCACGTCTCGTGGGGTGAGAACCGCGGCGCTCATCGCGCGTCGGCCGAGCGGGCTGCGAACGGTCGGCCGTGAGTCTCCGGTCACGGCCTCGCGGCCGTGACTTCGTTCAAGACGGGCTCGCCAGCAGCGAAGCCCGCTGCCGGGGGCTCCGCCCCTTGGGCCTGCCCGACGACACCACCACCACCATCCGAACCCGCCCGGCCCCCTCGAGCTCGCGCCGGGGTACCCCTCACGGGCGTACACGCGCTCGCCCTCGACGGCGAGCACCATTGCGCGCTCTCGAACGAGGGTAAGGTTTCGTGTCGGGGCACCAACGCCCGGGGCCCGGTCGGCGACGGCACCACGACCGACCGCCTTTGCCCCGCGTCCGTCGAACTCGCGCCGGGCGTGCCCCTGACCGGCGTGGCCGGCTTGGCCGTCGGCAACGACTACGCCTGCGCGCTCGCGGTCGAGTCACACTTGATCGAGCAGGCGAGGTCGAGCCACACTTGATCGAGCAGGCGAACGCCGTCGACCTCGTTCGGGGCGCGCCGAACGTAGCTAGCGACTCTCTTGGTCGCGAGCGTCGACCTTCGGCGGCCCGCTCTTGGCCCGCTCGCCGTCGCACTGATACCGAATGCGCCACTCGACCTCGTCGGGGTCGGTGCCCTTGACCCCGACCCGGCCCTCGGGGGCGCCGATGTCGGGGGGGCGGGGGGCCCGGACGGCGGTCTTGCCATCGTTGAGCACGCGGTAGCCCTCGGGGCAGTGCGAGCTCATGTGCGTCTCGGCGGCGGCGCGGGCCTCGCGGCGCGGGCCCATCAAGGCCAGCTCGCCCTGCGTGGGCGTCTGGTCCACAACGCGGATGGAGCCGCCGCACGCGGCGAGGGTCGCCAGAAGGGCGAGGGGCGCGGCCGAGGCGAGGGGCGAAGGGGAGCCCGAAGGGCGGTGGCTTCTGATCATGATCGCTGCTCACGTTTCTCGCGGCAGCGGCGTTCACCAGGCCGGGCCGCGGGGCAATGTGCTCCCCGGAGGGCCTTGCATAGATCGGGCTAGACTTGGTCCGATGGGGGCTCCCGTCGCCCGGCGCCTCTGTCGGCCTTCGGGCAGCGCTCGGGCCTCGCATCGGACGCCGAAAGGGGGCCCGAGAGCAGGCGGCCGCGGCGTCGTGACGGTGCGGCTCAAAACGCGTCGGTCGAGGCAAAGCGCCCCGCCGCAGGGTGTCATGCCGCGTCAGGGGCGTCGGGGCTCAGGCCCGCGCGTTGATTAGATGTTCCACTTCAGCATGAGCTGCGGGAGGTTTTCGTCGATGCCGCGCTGGAGGTAGCGGTTGATGGCGATCTGGTATTCGATACCGGCGTAGAGGTGGCGGGTGCCGATGCGGGCGAGCTTGCCGATGTCGAACGCGAACTGGGGCTGGGCGGTCAAGAAGGGGCGGCCCTCCTGGGGGATGGTGGTGTAGCCCGCGGTGCGGTCGCCCACGACGAAGGTGCCCTTGCCCTCGCCGAAAAGGCCCCATTGAAAGAAGCCGCCGAAGTAGAAGTCGGTGACGTTGCCGAGGGGCACGACGAGCTGCCAGGCGCCGCCGAGCTGCAGGTCGACGCCCTTGAGCGACCAGTCGTCGCGGATGTACGAGGTCAGCGTGACGAAGTCGAAGTGGGGCACCTTGAGGCCGTAGACGAGGCCGTAGTAGTGCAGGGCGCCGAACTTCGAGACGTGCTCCATCTCGTAGTGGAGGTAGACGTCGTCGAGCACCGGGCCCCAGTCCCACTGCTGGCCGGCGAGCTTTTGGCCGATCTTGCGGGTCGAGAAGTTGAACGAGGTGCCGCCGAAGAAGCCGCCCTTCTCGTTCGGGGCGACCCGGGTGTCGGGCGCGTTGAAGGGGCCGGTGATGTCATAGTAAAGGAAGATGTTGCCGTAGTCCCAGGGCTGAAAGGTCTTGATGGTGAAGACCGTGCGCCGCTCGTTGCCGTTGAAGTCCTTGTTGAAGCTCCAGCCGCGGAGCAGCTCGAAGGTGGTGTCGGCCGAGGCCGGTAGCGTCCACGCGATCGCGAGCAAGAACGCCGACGCCAATGGTTTGAACTTCATCGCTAGGTGCCTCGTTACCGTGGGGGGGTGGGTTCGCGCGTAGACCGAGACGTCGCCCGGGCCGGTGGCCGCTCCGGGGCGTGGCTTCGCCCGCCGGGCGTCGCGGGCCCGCCCGCCACGCCGCCAGACGCAACTCAATCGCGAGGGGGCCTGCCGGGGGCCCCCTCGAAGTCCTTCACGAGCCGAGCGCGGGGGGGCGGCGCGCCCCGACCCCGCGGGTTGTCCGTGCGCGCCGCCTTTACCGCTTGCCGGGGGCGGCGCCGGCGCGCCCGCGCCGGGGGGCGGCGGCGGGCGCGGGCGGCGAAAGTCCTCGGCGAGGCCGCATCCTAGGGGAGGCCCCCCGGGCGCACAACTTTACGGAGAAGACTTCGGAATCCGCTCACCGGCGCCGGTCGCCGGGGGGCGGGCGGCCCTTTGCCCACGCGGGTTTCTGAGGCTTTCGTCGCGCTTCGACTTTCATGACAAAGGGCCGGGGCGCGCCGTCCGGGCCCGCCCGCGGCCGGCCGGCGCGGCCGTCGGGGGGCCGGCGGCGGGGTCGACGCGGGGCGCCAACCGTGACGCGAAGCCCGGGCCGGTGCGGGGCGGCGCGGCGGCCAATGTCTATTCGTTGACCTCGGCCGCGGCGCGCTGGTAGACACCACCTCTATGAAGGTATGTCGAGCCCCTCTGGCCGGTTCCGTCCTGCTCTGCGGGGCGCTCGCGTGCGGCGGTAGCAAAGAGGGGGGCGAGAAGCCCGCGGCCGACAAGCCCGCGGGCGGCCTGCGCATCGGGCTCGTGACGGACGTGGGGGGGCGGGGCGACCAGTCGTTCAACGACGGGGCGCTGCGCGGCGTCGAGATGTGGGCGGCGGGCAAGAAGTACACGGCCGGGGGCTACCAGGCCCTGCCCGAGGCCGACCTGAAGGCGAGCGTGCCCGAGAGCCTGAAGGCGGCGAGCATCGCGCCGCTCGGCATCACGCCGGTCGTGCTGACCTCGAAGGCGCAAGAAGACTACGAGCCGAACCTCGGGCTGCTCGTCTCCGAGAAGGTCGACCTGGCGGTGGGGGTGGGCTTCATGATCGAGAACGCCCTCGAGGCGGCGGCGAAGAAGCACCCGACCACGCGGTTTTTGCTCATCGACTCGCCGCTGCTCGACGCGCAGAACAAGCCGTACACGCTGCCGAACGTGCAGACCGTGGTCTTCCGCGAGCACGAGGGCAGCTTCCTCGCCGGGGCGCTGGCGGGCCTGGCGCTGAAGGGGGGCAAGGCGGGCTTCGTCGGGGGGATGGAGATCCCCCTGATCAAGAAGTTCGAGGCGGGCTACGTGGCGGGGCTGAAGGCGGTGAACCCGGCGGCGGCGGCGGCGGCCAAGCGCGTGTACACGGGCAGCTTCGACAACTCGTCGGCGGGCAAGCGCGTGGCGCTCGACCTGTACAACCAGGGGGTCGACGTGGTCTTCCACGCCGCGGGCGCCGACGGGCTCGGGGTCATTCAGGCGGCCAAAGAGCAGAACAAGCTGGCGATCGGCGTCGACTCCGACCAGGCGCACCTGGCGCCGCAGAACGTGCTGACCTCGATGGTCAAGCAGGTCGACTTTGCCATTTACGACGCGGTGCGCTCGCTCAAGGCGGGCAAGTTCGAGTCGGGCGACAAGGCGCTCGGCCTGAAGGAGGGGGGGGTGGGCCTTTCGCCGGTGCGCGTCGACTTCCCCAAGAAGGCCGAGGCGCTCGCCACGATCGAGAAGCTTCGCCGGGCCGTGATCGACGGCAAGATCAAGGTGCCGGCGACGCTCGAAGAGCTCGCGACCTTCGCGCCGCCGCCGGTCGAGTGAGCGTGGGCGCCGCGCCGCCATCGCCGTCGCCCGCGACGGGCGCGGGCCCCGCGCTCGAGCTCGTGCGGCTGACGAAGGTCTTCGCCAAGCCCGCGGCCGAGGGCGGGGTGTGCGTGGCGTGCGACGACGTCTCGCTCGCGGTGCCGGCGGGCGAGGTGGTGGCCGTCGTCGGCGAGAACGGCGCGGGCAAGAGCACCCTGATGAACCTGGCCTACGGGCTGTACCGGCCGACGAGCGGGTCGGTGCGGGTCGGCGGCCGCGCGCTCGAGCTCGGCTCGCCGCGCGACGCCATCGCGGCGGGCGTGGGCATGGTGCACCAGCACTTCATGCTCGTCGGCCCCCTGACCATCGCCGAGAACGTCGCGCTCGGCGCCGAGCCCCGCCGCGGCCTGCTCTTCGACCGGGCCCGCGCCGAGCGCGCCGTGGCCGAGCTGTCCGACAAGCTCGGCTTCGGCATCGACCCGCGCGCGCCCGTCGCCTCGGCGTCGGTGGCGACGCAGCAGCGCGTCGAGATCGTGAAGGTGCTCTACCGCGGCGCCCGGGTGTTGATTCTCGACGAGCCGACCGCGGCGCTGGCCCCGGCCGAGGCCGAGGCGCTGCTCGAGAGCGTGCGGGCCCTCGCCGCCGAGGGCAAGAGCGTCGTGCTCATTTCGCACAAGCTGCGCGAGGTGCTCGCCGTCGCCTCGCGCGTCGCGGTGATGCGGCGCGGGCGGCTCGTCGCCGAGCGGCCCGCGGCCGAGACGAGCGCCGAAGAGCTCGCCGGGCTGATGGTGGGCGGCGCGGCCGCGGGGCCGGCGCGCGTGGCGCTCGGGGCGGCGCCGCCGGGGCGCGAAGGCGGGGGGGCGCCGTCGTCGGGGCGCGAAGGCGGGGGCGACGTGGCGGCCGGGCGCGGGGCGGCAGTCGCGGGCGGCGGGCGCGGGGCGGCGGGCGCGGTCGCGGGCGGCGGGCGCGGGGCGGCGGGCGCGGGCGCGGGCGGCGGGCGCGGGGCGCCGGTCGTCGCGCTGCGGGGGGCGACGGCGCGCAACGATCGGGGCGTCGTGGCGCTGAAGGGCGTCGACCTCGAGCTCTTCGCGGGCGAAATCGTGGCGGTGGCGGGCGTCGACGGCAACGGCCAGACCGAGCTCGCCGAGGTGCTCGTGGGGCTGCGCCCGCTCGAGGGCGGCACGTTCGAGCGGTCGGAGGCGGCGCGGGCGCGCGAGGCCGTGGCGCACGTGCCCGAAGACCGGCAGCGGCGGGGCCTCTGCCTGCCGCTCAGCGTCGAAGAGAACCTGGTGCTCGGGCGGCACCGGGCGCCGGGGCTGGTGCGCCAGGCGGCCTTCGACGTGGTCGACGCGGCGGCCCGCCGCGAGCTCGCGGCGCGCCTCATCGAGGCGCTCGACGTGCGCCCGACCGACCCGGGCGCCCGGGCCGAGTCGCTCTCGGGCGGCAACCAGCAGAAGATCATCGTCGCCCGCGAGCTGCTCGCGGCGCCGCCGCTCTTGCCCTCGTCGCCGCCGATCGCGCTGGTCGTGGCCGTGCAGCCGACGCGGGGCCTCGATCTCGGCGCGATCGCGAATGTTCACGCGCGCCTGCGCGAGGCGCGCGACGCGGGCGCGGCGGTGCTGGTCGTGTCGCTCGATCTCGACGAGGTGCGGGCGCTCGGCGATCGCATCGTGGTCATGGCCGGGGGCCGCGTCGCCGCCGAGCTGCCGGCCGGCGCCGACGAGGCCCTGGTCGGGCGCCACATGCTCGCGGGCGAGGGGGCGGCCCGTGCCTGAGGGCAAGGCCGGGTTCGGCGAGCGGCTGCGCCGCGCGCTGGCCGCGGGCACGGCGCTGCCCTCGGCGCTCGCGGTGGCGAGCGCGCTCGCGCTCGGCTTCGTCGTCATCGCGCTCACGGGCAAGGACGCGGCGGGCGGCTACGCGCGCATGCTCGACGGCGCGCTCGGCGGCCCCGAGGCGCTCGGCGAGACGGGCGTCAAGGCGGCGGTCTTGGCGTGCACGGGCCTGTCGGTCGCGCTCGCCTTCGTGGTCGGGCTCTTCAACATCGGCGCCGAGGGCCAGTTCATCGCCGGCGCGCTCGGCGCGGCCGTCGCCGGGGCCTCGGTGCGGCTGCCCGGGCCGCTGCACGTGCCCTTCGCGCTCGGCTGCGCGGCGGCGGCGGGCGCGTTGCCCGCGCTGGCGGCGACCTGGCTCAAGGCGAAGCGGGGCGTGCACGAGGTCATCTCGACCATTCTGCTGAATTGGGTCGTCATCTACCTGGTGCACGACTGGCTCGTCGTCGGTCCGCTGCGGGCGCCCTCGTCGGGCGCCAACGTCTCGGCCTCGGGCACCGCCCAGATCTTCGCCAGCGCCGAGCTGCCCCGCCTGCTCGAGGGCTCGCGCCTCGACGTCGGTCTGCCGCTCGCCGTCGCCTTCGCCCTGCTCGCGTGGCTCTTGCTCGGCCGCACCGCGCTCGGCTACGAGCTGCGCGCCGTCGGCGCCAACGCCGAGGCGGCGCGCGCGGCGGGCGTGCCGGTCGCGCGGCGGCTGTACCTTGCCATGGCGCTCTCGGGCGCGCTCGCCGGGGTCGGCGGCGCGCTGCTCATCCTCGGCACCGAGCGGCGCTACCCGGGCGTCTTCCGCACCGGGTATGGCTTCGACGGCATCGCCGTCGCGCTCGTCGGCGGGGCCCACCCCTTGGGCGTGCTCGCCGCCGCCTTCTTCTTCGGCGCGATGCGGGCGGGCGCGACGCGGCTGCAGCTCGTGGGCATCCACCCGAGCTTTACCGAGCTCATTCAGGGCCTCGCCGTGCTCTTCGTCGCGGCGCGGCCGCTCTTCGCCGCGCTCGCGGGCGCGCTCGGCCGGCCGCCGGCGGGCAAGGGGGCGCCGTGAGCAGCCCGCTCGCCTCGCTCGCGCGCAGCGTGCTCGACTTCGCGCCCCCGCTCGTGCTCGCCGCGCTCGGCGGCGTCGTGTCCGAGCGCGCCGGCGTCGTGAACATCGGCCTCGAGGGGCTGATGCGCGTCGGCGCCTTCGCCGCCTGCTTCGCCGCGTACGCCACGGGCAGCGCCTGGGCGGGGCTCGCGGCCGGCGTCGCCGCCGGCGTCGCGCTCTCGGCCGTGCACGCCTTCGTCTCCATCCACGGCCGCGCCGACCAGGTCGTCTCGGGCATCGCCCTGAACCTCATCGCGCTCGGCCTCGTCACCTTCTTGCTCGAGGCCGTCTTCGGCACGACGGGCACCGCCCCGGTCGACACGCTGCCCGAGCTGCCGACGTTGCTCGGCCGCTCGCCCTACACGTACCTCGCCTTCGCCGCGCCCTTCGCCACCGAGTGGGCCCTGCGCTCGACGGTGCCCGGGCTGCGCCTGCGCGCGGTCGGCGAGCACCCGCACGCGGCCGCCACGCTCGGCGTGTCGGTGGCGCGCGTGCGCTGGGCCGCGGTGCTCGCCGGCGGCGCGCTCGCGGGGCTCGGCGGCTCGGCGCTGCCGCTCGCCATCTTGCACCGCTTCGACAACAAGATGCCCGCCGGCCTCGGCTTCATGGCGCTCGC
Source organism: Polyangiaceae bacterium (assembly GCA_035762175.1). Taxonomy (GTDB): domain Bacteria; phylum Myxococcota_A; class Polyangia; order Polyangiales; family Polyangiaceae; genus DASTPP01. The sequence goes on from DASTPP010000127.1 coordinate 38,445, forward strand.
GGCCATGGTCTTCGGCAAGTGGACGCCGATCGGCGCCCTCTTCGCCTCGCTCTTCTTCGCCTTCGGCAACGCCGCCGCCGACACGCTGCGCAGCGCCATCCCCCGCACGGGCGCCCTCGCCGCCTGGCACCTCGACGGCATCTTGCTCGCCGCGCCCTACCTGCTCACGCTGGCGCTGCTCGGCGGCTTCGTCGGCCGGGCCGTGCCCCCCGCGGCCGACGGCGTCCCCTTCGACCCCGAAGCGAAGCACTGAGGCGCGGCGGCGTCGGCCGCCGTCGGCGGGCGGGCCCGACGCTCGGGGGGCGGCGCGGGCGAGCGGCCCGCGCGCGCCGGGGGCCCGGGTCAGAACGCGTAGCCGGCGCTGAAGAGAAAGCGCGGCCGGACGCCCCCGCCCGCGATGATCGCGCTCGCGAGGTTGAGGTTGTCGGTGTCGATGTCGCGGCTCGTCGTGGTGTACTGCAGGCCGAAGCCGCCGCCGACCACGATGCCGGGGCCGATGACGGCCTGGCCGCCGATGTCGATCGCGCCGCCGTAGCTGGTGAACGATTCGCTGCCCCGGCTGCCCTCGGGCTGCGCGCCGCTCGGGGCGCTCTGCGAGTAGGCCCCGAAGAGCAGCGAGGGGCCGACGAAGAAGCCGTTGGGCCCCTTGTTGCCCGAATAAAAGCGGTAGCCGAGCTCGCCGCCGAAGCCGCTGAGCGAGCCGCCGTCGAGCTCTTGGCCGTTGATCTCGGCCTTGACCGGCGCGTACGTGTAGAAGGGGCTCAGCGTGAGCGCGTGGTGCTTGGCGGGCAGGTATTCGGCCTGCAGGCTGTAGCGGCCGATGGTCACGGCGAGCGGGTTGAGGGCGACGGCGAAGCGCTTGTGGTCGTCGTCGCCCTGGGCCGGGCGCGTCGGGCCCTGGTCGGCCTGCGGCGGCGCGATCGCCTGGTCGGGGGTCGAGCCGCCGCCGGCGTGGGCCAGCGTGGCGAAGAGAGAGAAGGCGACGGACGCGAAGACAGACGATGAATGACGCATGGAAGCAGCCTCCGAAGAGATTCGATTTCGTCGAGCGAATTGGGGCCCGGCCCCGGCGACGGCCGCGGCGCTCGCCCCCCCGGTCGTCGAGCGCCGCGCGGCGCCTGCCGACGTTTGGTCGGTCGCGCGTCGGGCCCCTCTATCTGGTTGGACGGGGGCCGGCGCCGCAGGTCGCGGCGCGCAAACAATCTTTTTTTCGCGCCGGCGCCCCGCCAACCCGGAGGGAAGGGGGGGCCGCGCGCGTCGTAGAAGGCGCCCTCGGCCGCGCGCAAGGGGCCGCCCTTCGGCCGGGCAGAGCGCGGTGCGCGCGGCCCGGCGGCCGTCGCCGCGGTGCACGCCCGGGCGGCCCCCTTCGACGACCGCACCTCATCGGCGCGCCGCGTCTACGTCGTGCCCGCCGGCCCGCCTGATCGGGCGAGCGCGGCCTCGAGGCGGCGCAGCCCTTCGGCGAAAGGCAGGGGCTCGCCGAGGGCGCCCTCGGCGGCGACGCGCAGCGCGTCGGCGTTGCCCCAGATGAGGTCGTCGCCCCTCTCCTCGACCTCGCGCGTGACGAGGTCGCAATGCTGATCGTGATCGCGCGCGACGTAGAACCCGTACGTGCGGCAGGCGAGCGGCCGGTGCTCGTAGAGCGAGCAGGCGCCCTCGGCCTCGTCGAGGAAGGGGCAGCGAACGTGGGCGCCCTCGAGCGCGCCCGCGGCCTCGTCGCGCGCTAGGCCCCGCGCCCGCGCGAGCGCGGTCGCCCGCTCGGCGGGGGGCAGCGCGGCGAGCCCCTCGGCGAGATCGCCCCATTCGGCCGCCGAGATCGCGAGCGGGCGGGCCAGGCGCCGGCAGCAGAGGTCGCAGCCGCGGCGGCAGGGCCACCAGGGGCGGGCGGCGAGCGTGTCGGCGACGCGCGCGGCGACGCCCTCGCGGAGCACGCGTAGCCGGCGGCGGGCTTCGTGCGGGGCCATGGCGCTCTCGAGGGCCTACCACGCCCTGGCGGGGCGGCCCACCCCCGGCGGCGCGCGGGCCGCACCCGCCCGAGCGGGGCGCCCTCGGCGTCGCCGCGCCCGACCGCTTGCCGCGCCGGGGCCGCGGCGGCACGACCCTGGGCGATGCCCCGCGCCCCGCGTTTCGTGCTCGCCGTCTCGCTCTGGCTGGCGCTCGCCCCCGCCGCTTGCGCCCGCGGGGCCGCCCCGCCCGCGGCCGCGGCGGCCGCGCCGCCCGCCTACGATCTCGTCGTGCGCGGGGGCACCATCTACGACGGCTCGGGCGCCCCGGGCCGCGTCGGCGACGTCGCGATCGTCGGCGACTCGATCGCGGCCGTCGGCGCGCTGCCCGAGGGCGCGACGGCCCGGCGCGTCGTCGACGCGCGGGGCCTCGCCGTCGCGCCGGGCTTCATCAACATGCTGAGCTGGGCGGTCGAGTCGCTGCTCGAAGACGGGCGCGCCATGAGCGATCTCGAGCAGGGCGTCACCCTCGAGGTCTTCGGCGAGGGCGAGTCGATGGGGCCGCTCAACGACACGATGAAGCGGCAGTCGAAGGCCGAGCAGGGCGACATCAAGTACGACATCGCCTGGACGACGCTCGGCGAGTACCTCGAGCACCTCGAGGCCCGGGGCGTCTCGCCCAACGTCGCCTCGTTCGTGGGCGCGGCGACGGTGCGCGAGCACGAGCTCGGCCGGGTCGATCGCGCGCCCTCGCCGGCCGAGCTCGGCCGCATGGAGGCGCACGTGCGCCGCGCCATGGAGGAGGGCGCGCTCGGCGTCGGCTCGGCGCTCATCTACGCGCCGGGGGTCTACGCCAAGACGCCCGAGCTCACCGCGCTCGTTCGGGCGGCAGCGCCCTACGGGGGCCTGTACATCTCGCACTTGCGCAGCGAGGGCGACCGGCTGCTCGAGGCGGCCGACGAGCTCATCGCGATCGCGCGCGCGTCGGGCGCGCCGGCCGAGATCTACCACTTGAAGGCGGCCGGGGCGCCGAACTGGGGCAAGCTGCCCGCGCTCGTCGACAAGATCGAGGCGGCGCGCCGCGAGGGCCTCGCCATCACCGCCAACATGTACCCCTACCCGGCGGCCGCGACGGGCCTCGACGGGGCCATGCCGCCCTGGGTGCAGGAGGGCGGCTACGAGGCGTGGGCGGCGCGCCTGCGGGACCCGGCGACGCGGGCGCGCGTCGCGCGCGAGATGCGCGAGCCCGGGGCCAACTGGGAGAACCTCTTGTTCGGCGCCGGCTCGCCCGAGCGGGTGCTGCTGGTGGCGTTCAAGTCGGAGGCGCTCAAGCCCCTGACGGGCAAGACGCTCGCCGAGGTCGCGCGCTCGCGCGGCAAGCCGCCCGAGGAGACCGCGATCGACCTCGTGCTCGAGGACGGCGGCCGCGTCGGCACGATCTACTTTCTGATGTCCGACGAGAACGTGCGCAAGCAGATGGCGCTGCCCTGGGTGAGCTTCGGCTCGGACGAGCAGGCCCCGGCGTCCGAGGGCGTCTTCCTCAAGTGGAACGCGCACCCGCGCGCGTATGGCACCTTCGCCCGCGTGCTCGGCAAGTACGTGCGCGAGGAGCGCGCCCTCCCGCTCGAGGAGGCGGTGCGCCGCCTGACCTCGCTGCCCGCCACGAACCTCAAGCTCCGGCGCCGCGGCGCCCTGCGCCCCGGCCACCACGCCGACCTCGTCGCCTTCGACCCGGCGCACGTCGCCGACCTCGCGACCTTCGAGCGGCCGCACCGGTACGCGACCGGCGTCGTGCACGTCTTCGTCAACGGCGTGCAGGTGCTGCGCGACGGCGAGCACACCGGGGCCAAGCCCGGCCGCGTCGTCCGGGGCCCGGGCTGGACGGGCTGGCGCGACGAAGCCGCGCGCCCCGCGCCGGCGCCGCGCGAACGTTGAACCGGGCCCGCCGGCTCAGCCCGCCGGCGCCCCGCCCCCGCGCAGGCCCGCGTAGAAGTCGGTAAGGGCCTGCCAGTACGCGGGGTGCACCGAGAGATCGTTGTGCCCGCGGCCGGGCACGAGCGCCAGCGTGCGGGGGCAGCCGGCGAGGGCGTCGAAGCTCTGCGCCGCCTCGGCCGCGTCGATGAGCCGGTCGTCTTCGCCGTGCAAGACGAGCGCGGGGCGGGCGCAGCGCGCGAGCTTCGGCAGCGGGTCGAAGGTGGCCCGCTCGTCGGCGGAGAGCTCGGCGGGGGTCGCGAGGCCGCGGCGGCGCACGAGCCCGCCCAGGTCGGCCGCCGCGCTCTCGAAGACGTACCCCGCGACGTCGGCGTGCTCGTGCTGGCAGAGCTCGGCCGCGCAAGCCCCCCCGAGCGAGCGCCCCATGACCACCAGGGGGCGCCCTCCCGCCGCGGCGCGCACGGCGTCGAGCACGGGGCGCGCGTCTTCGATCACCCGGCGCAAGGTCGGCCGGCCGCTGCTGAGGCCGTAGCCGCGGTAGTCGACCACCGCGAGCGCGCTCGCCGCGGACGACGCGTAGCGCCCGGCGAGGCCGTCGTAGTCGGCGACGACCTCGCCGTTGCCGTGAAAGAACAAGGTTAGCGCCGGCAGGCGCGCGCCGTCGTGGAGGCGCACGTGCAGGCGCGCCCCCTCGACGTCGACGAAGAGGTCGCGGGCGCCGGGCGGCGGTGGCGTATGCTCGCGCCGGGGGAAGAAGAGCGCGCGGTTGAAATCTTCGCCGTCGAAGAGCGAGGTCACCCGCCCTTCGTACCACGAGAGAGAGAGCTCTCGCCCCCGCCGGGGGGCGCGGCCGCCGGGCGGGGGCCCGGTGCGCCGGGAGGCGAGCACGTAAGGGGCGCCCAGGCCCGGCCGGCCGGCGCCCCCCGCCGGCCTCGCCCCGCCTACTGCGAGCCCGCGCCCTCGCGCAGGGCGCGGCCCCACGCGAGGCCGAAGCGGTCGTCGGACAGCGTGATCTCGATGGCGCCGGCGCGGCCCGGTCGGCGCGTCGTCGGCGGTGGGGCCGCCTCGAAGGGCCCTTCGTTGGTGTCGATCTCGGGGAGGGTTCCGCCGACGCCGCCGACGCCGCCGACGCCGCCGACGCCGCCGACGCCGCCGACGCCGCCGACGCCGCCGACCCCGGCGACGCCCCCGCCGCCGCCAATCCCGCCGGCGCCGCTACTACCGGCGCCCCCGCCGCCGACGCCGCCGGCCCCGTTGACGCCGCCGACGCCCCCACTGCCGCCGACGCCCCCGCCGACGCCGCCCCCGCCCGCGGCCCCGCCCCCGTCGCCGGCCGTGCCCCCGCCGGCCCCCGCCGAGCCGCCCGCGCCGCCCCCGCCGGCGCCGCCCGTGCCCGCGCCGCCGGGTCGGATGCGCCCCTCGCCGCCGCCGAGGAAGAACTCGCCGCAAGGGGGCACCGAGGGCGTCTTGAGCGCGCACCCCGTCGAGCGCACGAGGCGCGTGGCCGGGTCGCGGTCGATGCGCCGGCAGAGCCCCTCGGGGAAGACGACGCGCCCGCCCTCTTCGCGCCAGCCCCCCTCGCCCTCGAAGTCGATCGGGACGAAGCACGACTGCGCGCCGCAGAAGCCCGGCGTGCGGGCGGCGGCGGGGCCGGTGACGGCGGCGAAGTTGACCTCGACGGGGGGCCGCTCGAGCGAGCAGTCGGCCCTGCGCAGATCGTCGGTGACGTCGACGGTGGCGGCCTCGAAGCAGGGGGCGACGTCGAAGCAGAGGCCGCCGCCGTCGCCCTCGCCGCCGCCGAAGACCTCGGCGGCCGAGTAGGGGGCGAGCCGCGCCGGGGGCATCTCGCGCGGCTCGCAGCGGCCGGCGACGCAGGACTCGGTCTCTCCGTTGCACGCCAGGCCCGGGCCGCCCCCCTCGTAGCAGAGCCACTTGATGGGCACGGGCAGGGCGGCGATGCGGTCGGGCGGCACCGTGGTCGTCACGCGCCGGAGCGCCCGCTGCTCGGTGCCGACGAGCGCCGAGACCGCGACCGTGACGGGCGCGCCGCCCTCGTCTTCGCCCTCGGGGCGCGCCACGACGAGCGTGGCGGGCAGCATGATCTGGCCGGTCGCGGGGTCGCGGCCGATCGCGTACGTGTCTTGATGGACGCGCCGGCCGAGCGTCACCACATCGACGCCGATGGCGTCGACGTCCTTCGGGATGTCCATGTCGGTCTGCACGACCACCACGAGCTGGCCCCGCGTCTTGGTCTCGCCGCACGCCGCGAAGGCGAGCGCCGCCCCCGCCGCGACCGACCCCAACGCCCACGCGCCCTTGCTCCGCATTGCTAGACCTCGCTCGGGGCAGAACTACCGTACGGCATCGCGACGCCCCGCTCAGGGCAGGTATACCGTGCCCGGCGGCAGGTTGCCGACCGCGGGCGGGGCGTACTTGTCTTCGGGCTTGAAGAGCAGGTAGCCGCCGAGCGCCAGCCCCCCCGCGGCGAGCACGCCGCCGACCACCCAGGGCCAGGGGCCTAGGCCCGAGCCCGAGCGCTCGGGCTCGAGCGCCGCGCGCAGCCGCCGCGTCTCGTCGTCGCCGAGCACCACGTCGGTGTCGTAAGGGCGCATGCCGGGCGCGGTGACGCGGACGTGGTGCGCGCCGCTCGGCAGCACGCCCTCCCAGTGGCCGACGCCCGCCGCGCGCCCGTCGACCTCGATCGCGTCGCGCGGGCCCGCGTCGAGCACCAGCCGCCCCTGGTGCCGCTCGGGCTCGAGCCGCACCTGCAGCGTGATCGAGTCGGCCCCGGGCACCACCTGCGCCTTGCGGTACTCGCGGAAGCCCGCTTTGGTGACCCGCACCTCGCGCTGCCCGATGTCGACCGGCACCGGCTCGGCGAGCGGCGAGGCGCCCACCTCGACGCCGTCGACGAACACCCGCGCGCCCGGCTCGGACACCTCGACCTTGAGCGCGCTCACGAAGGCGCGCGCCACCTCGACGATCTTCAGCGCCTCGTCCCGATCGCGCTCGTCGATGAGCGGCGAGGGCGAGCTGCGGTACGCCTCGAGCAGCGCGAGCAGCTTCGCGTAGTGCCGCAGGCCCTTCTCGCAGGCGGCCATGTTCCACAGCAGGCGCGGGTCGCCCGAGAGCTCGTGCGCCCGCTGAAACTTGATGAGCGCCCCCTCGAAGTTGCCGACCCCGAAGAGCACGCGCCCCGCCTCGTACGACGCCTTCGCGTCGCCCTCGAGCGTCTCGCCCAGCGGGCGCGCCGCCGGCGCCTTGGGCGCCTTGCCGCGCGGCTTCGTCTGCGCCGCCGCCGGCGCCGCCAGCGACGCGGCCGCGAGGCCCAGGGCGATCGAAGGGCCGAGGCGCGAGGGCAGGGCGCGCCGCCCGAGGCGCGCCGAGAGGGCGCAGAGGGCGACGAGGCGCGCGGGGGCGGCGCGGGGGCGAGCGCACGAGGCGGGGCGGGGCGTGCCGCGGGGCGGGGCCATCTCGTTCATTTGATGGGCATGTCGAAGGCGGTTGGCGCGGCGGCGGGTGGGCGGGCGGCCGCGCCCGTCGGGCGCGTCGGCGGCGAGGCAACGTGCCCCCTGGGCGGGCGCTTGCCCGGCCCCTCGGCCGCCGCCGCGGGCTCGGAGGCCTTGGCCGACGCTTTCGCCGTTGACGCGCCCCGGCCGGGCGTCGCGGGGGCCGCCGACGCGCTCGCCTCGGGCGCCGCCGCGGCCGGGGAGGGGGGCGCGAGCGTCGGGGCGGCCGCGGGAGGATCGCGCGGCGGCGCGGCGGCCGAGGGCGCCCCGGCCGCCGGCCGCGCCGAGGCCAGATCGACCGACGAGCTCGCCGAGACGCGCGGCGCACCGGGCCGGAGGAGCGCGAGCGTCACGATCGCGACCAGGCCGGCGAGCGCCCCGCCGAAGCCCACGAGCATGGCGAGGCCGCGCCACGCGGGCCCGGGCGGCGGCCCGGGGGCGTCCGAGCGGGCCGACCCTTCGATCGAGCGCGCCGTCGGGCCCCCGCTGGTGGCGGCGGCGCGGCCCGAGCGCGGGGGCGTCGAGCGCGGCGGCGGCAGCGAGCGAGGGCGGTTCGGGTAGAGCACGCGCGCGACCCGCTCGGCCGCCTCCTCGGCGCCGGGGGGCCCGAAGGGCGCGAGCGCCGCGGCGAGCTCGGCCACGTCGCCGAAGCGCTCTTCGCGCGCGCGGCTCAGGCAGCGCACCACCGCCGCCTCGAGCTCGGGCGGCACGTCGGCCCGCCCGATCGGGGGCGGTGGGTTCAACATGATGTCGACGACCAGCTCGGTGATGACCTCGCCCCGGAAGGGCGTCCGCCCCGCCAAGAGCTCGTACAAGATCACCCCGAGCGACCAGAGATCGCTCCGGGCGTCGGCCTCGCGCGACGAGCGCAGCTGCTCGGGCGAGGTGTAGAGCGGCGAGCCCAGCATCGCCTCGGCCGCCGTCAGCCCCAGGCCCGAGGCCGCCAGATCGCCGCCCGTCTTCGAGACGCCGAAGTCGAGCACCTTGATGACCTGCGAGCCGTCGGGCTGCTTGGCCAGGAAGAGGTTCGCGGGCTTCAGATCGCGGTGCACGATGCCGAGCGCATGCGCCTCGGCGAGCGCCTCGCACGCCTCGAGCAGGTAGCCGACGACGCGCTCGGCCTCCATCGGGCCCTCGCGCTTCAGCAGCGCCGCGAGGTCGAGGCCCTCGAGGTACTCCATCACGATGTAGGGCGCCCCGCCCTCGAGCTCGCCCACGTCGAGCACCCGCGCCACGTGCTCTCCCTTGATCTTCGCCGCCGCCCGCCCCTCGCGCACGAAGCGCGCGACCAGGTCGGGGCGCGCCCGCGGCGCGTCGAGCATCAGCTTGATGGCCACCCGCTGCTCGAGCTGGAGGTGCGTCGCCGACACGACCAGCCCCATCGCCCCCGCGCCCAGCTTGCGCTCGACCCGGTACTTGCCCGCGATGACCTCGCCCGGCCGCACCGGCGCGCTCGCGCCCCCGCCCGCCGCGGCGCTCATCGGCGGCCCGCCCCCTCGGCGCTCACCGGCGGCCTCGCCGGCCGGGGCTTTCGCGGCTCGCGCCCGCCATGCACCACGCGCCCACGTTACCAGAAGCCCCCCCGGAGGTGTGCGTTTCCCCGCCGGGCGCGCGCTTCAGGCCCCGGGGGGCGGGGCGGCGACTGCGCGCGGGGGGCGCGTCAGGGCGACGAGCGCGAGCAAGAGGGCGACGCCCCCCAGGGTGAGGCCGGCGTCGACGACCAGCATGCCGCCCGAGCCGAAGCGCTCGTGCGCGCCCGCGTCGAGCCGGGTCGTGTACGAGATGGCAAGGTTCGAGAGCGAGGCGAAGACGTTGTACTTGGTGGCGACGGCGCCGAGGCCGATGCACTCGAGCACGAAGGCGGCGAAGCAGGCGTAGGCGGCGCCGCCGAGGAACGAGTAGGCGAGGGTGAAGGCGACGTAGGCGGCCGGGGCGCGGGGCGCGGCGGCCATGGCGAGCGCGGTGAGGGCGGTGGCCGCGCCGCAGAGCGCGTAGGCGACCCGGCGGTTGAGCCGGTCGGCGAGCCAGCCGCCCGCCATCGCGCCGCCCGCGCCGGCGAGCCCGCCGAGCGCGCCCGTGACGAGCGCGACGGTGTCAGCCGACACGCCCCAGTCGCGCGAGACGGCCGACCAGAGGTTCGAGGCGGCGCCGGCGCCCACCGGCAAGAGCGCCACGAGCAGGCCGAGCAGCCCCGCCCGCGTCGAGGCGACCGACCAGACGTCGCGCAGGATGGCGACGAGCTGCGCCCGCGCGCGCCCCCCGATCGCGCCCTCGCGCGCGGCGCCCCGCGCGAGCCCCTCGGGCGGGGTCGGCACCCGGGCGAGGGCGAGGGCCGAGACGACCATCACGGCCGACATCACGAGCCCCACCTGCCAGCCCCGGGGCAGGCGCTCGGACAGCGCGAGCGCGGCGCCGCCGCCGACGCCGAGCCCGACCTGGGCGCCCGCCTCGCTCCAGCCCGCCGCCTTGCCCTTCTCGTCGTCGGGCACGCCGAGGGCGATGAGCCCCTCGAGCGCCATGCGCACGATGGTGAGCCCGAGCTGCGAGGCGACGACCACCGCCGAGAGCGCGCCGAGGCCCTCGCGCGTGATGGGCATGGCCGCCTGGGCGAAAGTGCCGGCGACGACGAGCGCGAGGCCCGCGAGGTACCACCCCTTGCGCGTCAGGGTCGCATCGACGAGCGGCGCCCACAGGAACTTCCAGGCGTGCGGCAGGTACGCGAGCGCGACGACGGCGCCGACCTCCGAGGGGGCGATGCCGCGCGCGGTCGCGATGTAAGGCAGCGCCACGGACACGAAGCCGAACGAGCCGCCGTAGGGCAAGATCAGAAAGAAGAACGCGGCCGGGTGGGGGCCCTTGCGCATGGGCAGACTTGATACTCGAATTTTGCGTGCCTCGCCGGCGGCAGAGGTGGCATCTCGGTGGGCGACGCGCGCCCTGTGACATCGGTGCAAACCACCCTGGACGGCGGGCGCCGCCGCACCCATCTTCCCGAGCGGAGGCCGACCGATGCGAGAAGCGCGGGGCGTCGGGGTGGGGTTTCGCCCGCAGCTCGCACGGGCATTGCTTCGGGCGCCGGGGCGCGTCGACTTCCTCGAGGTCGTCGCCGAATCGTGCCGCGAGCCGCGGGTGCGGCGCGAGGTGGCGGCGCTTTCCGAGCTTTGGCCCGTCGTGCCGCACGGCGTAAAGCTCTCGCTCGGCAGCGCCGAAGGGGTCGACGAGGGCCGTGCCCGAGAGCTCGGCCAGCTGGCACGTGCGTTGCGGGCCCCGCTCGTCAGCGAGCATGTGGCGTTCGTGAGGGCGGGCGGGCGCGAGATCGGGCACCTTACCGAGCTGCCGATGACCCGCGAGGCCGTCCGCGTCGTGGCCCGCAACGTCGCGACCCTGCGCCGCCACCTGCCCGACGTGCCGCTCTTGCTCGAAAACGTCGCGCGCGCCTTTCTCTGGGACACCCACGAGATGAGCGAAGGCGAGTTCTATCGCGAGGTGGTGCGGGCGACGGGCTGCGAGCTCTTGCTCGACGTGAGCAACCTCTACGCCAACGCCCTCAACGAGGGGCGCGACCCCTCCGAAGCGCTCGCCGAATACCCCCTCGAGCACGCGCGCATGGTGCACGTCGCGGGCGGCGTGTTCGAGTGCGACTTCTATTACGATACCCACGCCCACCCGGTGCCCGACGCGGTGTTCGAGCTCGTCGCGGGCGCCCTCGCCCGGCGCCCCGACGCGGCCTTGCTGCTCGAGCGCGACGCGGCCCTCGACGACGAGGCGGCGATCTTCGAAGAGGTCGGCCGCCTCCGATCGATCGAACGACCTGATGCGCGTGCCGCAGCGCCCCCGGGCGCCGGCGCGCTCGCCGCCTCCCCCGCGGCCCGCGCCGCCCCGCCCGGGGCGCCTACCGCGGCGAGCGCGGCGCTCGCGGGCGCGCAGGCCGCGCTCGCCCGCCGGCTCACCGACGCGGGCGTCGACCCGGGCGAGGGCCGTCCGCTGCGGCGCGCGCGGGGCGTGCTCGAGCGCAAGCGCGCCGACGAGGCCCTCGCGCTCTTGCCGAGGCTCGGGGCGATGGTGACGACGGCGCGTGCGATCGAGCTCGGCCGCATTCGCGAGACGCCGCGGCCCGCGGCCATGGCGGCGGTCGCCGACGCGATGCGCATCGCCGAGGCCTCGACGGCGCTGCCCGAGCTCGCCGCCGCGGCGGCGCCCGACTGGCTCTGCCTGCGCGCGCGCTTCGTGGCGGGGCCCGCCGGCCCTCGCCCCCGCACGCTGCCCTGGCTGGGGCGCGAGTCGCTCGGCGAGGGGCGGGCCCTCTGGGCCTGGAAGGGCCCCGGCCCGGCGTCGGCCGTGCGCCTGCGCGAGCGGGGGGCGGGCGCGCGGGTGAAGGCGCTGCGGGGGGCGGGCGCGTGAGCGAAGCGGCGGCGGGCCCGGGGCGCCGCCGCGGCGGGCGTGGCGGCGGCGCTGGCAGGCAGAGGCAAGGAGGCCAAACGTGATGGAAGTGCTCTTCGAGATCTGGCCCTTCAACATCGAGAGCGGGCCCGCGTTTCTGTTCTTCTTCGCGGCCCTCTGGGCGGCGTCGATGCTCGTCGCGACGCTCCTCGGGGACAACTTCGCCGCGCGGCACGAGGCGGGCGAGGCGCCCGGCATCGAAGACGAGCAGGCGCCCGTGCCGGCCGGCTCGGACGCGGCGCCCTACCGCGCCCGGGCGGCCGCCGACCCCCGCGCCCGCCGCCTGCGAATCGGCAGCCCCCCGCGCGAGGGTGACGCCTGGGTCATCGCGTACCTGCGGGCGGGGCGCGAGGGCTTGGTCGAGGCGCTCTCCTTCGCGGCCGTCGCGGCGGGTTGGGTCTACAAGTGGGGCGACAAGAAGGGACAGCCCACCGAGCCCGTCGCCGACCCGCTGCTCAGTGATCTGCGTGCCCGGCTCGACGGCGTCACGCAGAGCTTCGAGGTCGTGCACGCCAAGGCGATCAAGACCGCCGCCAAGCACGAGCCGGCGATCGTGCGTCGAATCGAGCACGCGGGCCTCGCGCGCGCCCCCTACGTCCGGCGGACGCTCGGCGCCCTCGTCGTCGGCGCCGGCTTCTTCGACGTCGCGGTCGGGCTCGTGCGCTGCGTGCGCGCCGAAGCGCTGGGCCGGCCCCATGGCTTTCTCTTCCTCGAGATGATCACCGGGCTGGCGTTGGCGGCGGTCTACGCCTCGCGCCGCGCCGAGCAGGGCCGCAGCCTGCGCGCCGACCGCTACCTCGCCTGGCTCGAAGGCGCCACGACCTCGCTGCGGCGGGACGTGCTCGCGGGCCGCGCCGTCAGCCCCGAAGAGAGCGCCAACGCGGTCGCGATCGCCGGCGCCGTCCCCCTCGTCGCGGCGCCGCTCTTCGTCGCCGCCCTGCCCGCCGCGGTGCTCGCGCGGGTTCAGGCCGGCCAGGTGGCGTCGCTGGGCTCGGCGTCGTCGCTGTCGAGTGGCACCAGCACCGGCTCCGGAAGCGGCGGCTGTAGCAGCGGCAGCAGCTGCGGCGGGGGCGGCTGCGGCGGGGGCGGCTGCGGCGGGGGTTGCGGCGGCTGAGCGGGGCGGCGCGGTCCGCGCGCGTCGTGCCCCCGGGCGTGGCCGGTTCGGCCAGCTCGCGCGCGCGGTCTTCGTTCGCCCTCAAGGCCTGCCGGCGCCGGCCGAGGCGGTCGGGCGACCCGCGGGGTCGTGCGCCGAGGGCGCCCCGGCGCTCGGCGACGGGGCGGCCCCGCCGCCCGCGAAGAGCCCCCGGCCCAGGGCGAGCAGCCCGAGCCCCAAGCCCGACACGACCACCAACGCCACGACGAGCGGCCGGTTTTGCGCCGTGAAGGACGAGAGCGCCTTGGCGGCCGAGGCCAGCGTCGCCTTGGGCGAGGGGGCGGCCCCCCCAAGATCGAAGGGCGCGGCCACGAGCGCGCCCGGCGGGGCTGCGTGGGCCGGGCCCGCGCCGCGCCGCATGAGGCGCACCAGCCTGCCCCACAGGCCCTCGGGCGGCTTCACCCCCCCGCCCGCCGCGCCCCCGGGAGCGGTGGGGCCGAGCCAGGTGGTCTGCAGCGAGGTGCCGCAGGCGTCGTCGGACACGCCCTGCGCGAGCAGCCACGCGGCGAGCGCCCGGCCGAGCTCGGCGGCCGAGGCCCAGCGCTCGTCGCGGGCCTTGCGCAGGCCGCGATCGACGATGTCGGCGAGCCCCTCGCTGTCGGGCAGGCGGGGGGCGGGGTCGTTGATGATCGACCAGAGCAGCGTGGGGAAGTCGCGCGCGGTGAAGGGCGTCTTGCCCGTGAGCAGCTCGTAGAGCGTGACGCACGCCGACCAGACGTCGCTGCGCGCGTCGATCTCGGCCTCGCCCCGGGCCTGCTCGGGCGAGACGTACGAGGGGCTGCCGAGCAGCGTGCCGGTCTTGGTGAGCTTCTTCTCGACGACGGTCGTCTTGGCGATGCCAAAGTCGATGAGCGTCGGCCGCACGCGCCCGGCGTCGTCGAGCGCCAAGAAGATGTTCTCGGGCTTCAGATCGCGGTGCACGACGCCGCGCGAGTGCGCCGTCGCCAGGCCCTCGAGCGCGGGCAAGAGCAGCTGCACCGCCCGCCGGGGGGGCAGGGGCCCCTGCCGCTCGAGCAGGTGCGAGAGCCCCTCGCCGCGCAGGAGCTCCATCGCCAGGAAGGGGTCGCCCCGCTCGGTCAGCCCGAAGTCGAAGACGCGCACCACCGAGGGGTGCGTCAGCCGCGCGGTCGTGCGCGCCTCGCGCAAGAGCCGCTGCGAGGCCGACGCCGACGCAGCATCGGGCCGGATGAACTTCAGCGCGACCGGCGACTCGAGCGCGAGGTTCTGCGCGACCCACACGTCGCTCATGCCCCCGCCGCCCAGGCGCCGCTCGAGCCGGTACTTCTCGGCGATGACGTCGCCGCGCTTGTACCCCGTGTCCTCGTCGATGGTGCGCAGCCTCGACTCGAGCCCCGCGTTCGGCGACGCGGTGCCGCCCCCCGCCTCGGCCCCCCCGCCCGACTTCGTCGGGACGAGCGAAGGGCGCGGGGGCCCCCGCCGGAGCCACGCCCGCAAGCGCCCGAGCGGCGTCATCGCCATCGCCCGGCCCTGCGCTCGATGCCGTCACGCCGGGGCCCGAAGCGTCGCGGCTGACATCGGCCCACGAACCTAAGCCTCGCGCCCCTGTCGGCGGGACAACTCATCGGCCTGGGCATGGCAAGGGCTGGCGAACCTAACCTCCCCCCCGGAGCCCCGAGAGAGAGGCCCCGAGCTTAGCACCCCCCGGCCCGCGGGGGTGTAACCGGGCGCCGGGGGCCGGCGCGGCCGTGCAATTGGGCCCTGCGCGGGGCGGCGGGGCGAGCGGCCCTCGGCCGCCATGCAGGTTCGTGCCCTCAGCGGTTGACGGTGCTCATGCCCACCCGGTCGTAGCGCTCGCCGGCGGCCTTGGGCACCTCGGCGTCGATGCGCGCGAGGTCGTCGGCCGTGAGCCGGACGGCCGCAGCGCCCAGGTTCTCTTCGAGGTACGCGCGGCGCTTGGTGCCGGGGATGGGCACGATATCGTCGCCGCGGGCGAGCACCCACGCGAGCGCGAGCTGGCCGGGGGTGCAGCCCTTCTCGGCGGCGAGCGCCTCGACCTTGGCGACCAGGCGCTGGTTGTGCTCGAGCGCCTCGCCCTGAAAGCGCGGGCCGTGCCGCCGGAAGTCGTTCGCGTCGAGGTCTTCGGGGCGCCGGAAGCGCCCCGCGAGGAAGCCCCGGCCGAGCGGCGAGTAGGCGACGAAGCCGACGCCGAGCTCGCGGCAGGCCGGCAAGATCTCGGCTTCGACCTCGCGCGTCCAGAGCGAGTACTCGGTCTGCAGTGCCGCGATGGGGTGCACTTTGTGCGCGCGCCGCAGCGTCTCGGCCGACGCCTCGCTCAGCCCGAGGTGGCGCACCTTGCCCTCTTTGACGAGCTCGGCCATCGCGCCGACGGTCTCTTCGATCGGCCGCGAGGGGTCGACCCGGTGCAGGTAGTAGAGGTCGACGTGGTCGGTGCCGAGGCGCTCGAGCGAGCCCTCGAGCGAGCGGCGCACGTTCTCGGGCGAGCCGTCGAGCACGCGGTTGGTGGGGTTCTCGGGCGTCGGCGCGAAGCGGATGCCGAACTTGGTCGCCACGACGAAGCGGTCGCGGCGGCCCGCGATCGCCTTGCCCACGAGCTTCTCGTTGGTAAAGGGCCCGTACATCTCGGCCGTGTCGAGGAAGGTGCAGCCGAGCTCGAGGGCGCGGTCGATGGTGGCGAGCGCCTCGCCCTCGTCGGTGCTGCCGTAGAAGGCCGACATGCCCATGCAGCCGAGCCCGATCGGCGAGACCGGGAGGGGCCCGAGCGTTCGCGATTTGCCCATTGCGTTCATGAACGAAACCAGGGCCCCGGCCCCGCTCGATGTCAAGCGCGGCGGCCCCCGGCGGCCGGCGCCCCCGACGCGGCCGCGCCGACGACGTCGCGGCCTCCGGAGGGCGGCCGGCCCCCGAGGCCAGCGACACCGCTCGCCGGAAGGCCATCGGGCGCCCCTCGGCGGCAGCCAGGGCGGAAACTTCCGTCAGCGTTGGAAATTGCCCCCGGGGCCGATGATTTCGTGCGACATCAGCTCTTGAGGGCGCCCCGAGCGATGGCAGCAGCTACCCTTCATGGTGCTCATCACCATGCCCCCGAAGCCCCCCATGCTAACGACCGCGCGCGCCGCTGACGACCTCCCGACGCCGGGCGGGCGCCCGCCCGAGGCGAAGGGGCAGGTCGACTCGGTCGGCAAGTATCGCCTGCTCGAGCGCATCGGGCGCGGGGGCATGGGCGAGGTGTACCTGGCGCTCAACAGCGGGCCGACCGGCTTCAACAAGCTGGTGGTGGTCAAGCTCTTGCGCGAAGAGTTCGCCCTGAACGGGGCGGCGCGGGCGATGTTCCTCGACGAGGCGCGCCTCGTCACCCGCCTGAACCACCCGAACGTGGTGCAGACCAACGAGGTCGGCCTCGCGGGGGGCGACCACTACCTCGTGATGGAGTACCTCGAGGGCCAGTCGCTCGACCAGCTCATCAAGCGCGCCGACGCCGCCGGCGAGCGGGTGCCGCTCGGGCTCTTGGTGCGCGTCGCGCTCGACGTGCTCTCGGGGCTCGACTACGCGCACGAGCTCGCGGACTTCGACGGCACCCCGCTCAACGTCGTGCACCGCGATCTGAGCCCGCACAACGTCTTTTTGACCTACGAGGGCGTGGTCAAGCTGCTCGACTTCGGCATCGCCAAGGCGGGCACCCAGAGCCACCGGACGGAGGTGGGCACCCTCAAGGGCAAGCCCGGGTACATGCCGCCCGAGCAGCTCTTCAGCACGCCCATCGACCGCCGCGCCGACCTCTACGTCGTCGGCATCGTGCTCTGGGAGATGTTCACCGGGGCGCGCCTCTTCCGCGGCCCGCCCACGCAGAGCGCCATGCGCATCGTCGACGGCCCCATGCCGCCGGTCTCGTCGGTCGTGCCGGGCTTCGACCCGGGGCTCGACGCGGTGGTCGCCCGCGCGCTCGAGCGCGAGCCGGACGCGCGCTTCCAGACCGCGCGCGCGATGCGCGAGGCGCTCGCGGCGGCCGCCTCGTCGCTCCTGGCGGTGCCCCCGCCCGAGGCCCTCGGCGAGCTGATGCGCTCGCTCTTCCGCGACCAGCGCGAGCGGCGGCGGCTCGCGGTGCAGCGCTACGTCGGCGAGCACCTGCGGGGCGCCGGGGGGGCGCCGCGCGAGGCGGCCCGCCCCCCGGCGGCCGCGGGCGGGGCGGAGGCGAAGCGCGAGTCGGTCCACCTGCCCGCGCTGGGCGAGGGCGCGACGCGCGATCCGTCGCGATCGCACGGGGGCGGCGCCGGCGCGACGCGCGATCCGTCGCGATCGCAGCCGGGCGCCGCCGGCGCGATGCGCGATCCGTCCCGGCCACCAACGATGGAGGTCCCGACGCTCGAGTCGGTCCTGCCTGCGCTGCCCTCGCGCGACGGGGGCGAGACCATGGGGGTCGAAGGGAGCGACCTCTTGCCCCCTTCCGCGGCGGCGACGCCCGCGCCGCCCCCGCCGGCGAAGGGCGGGACGTTGCTGCTGCCGCCCGCGCCGCCTCAGGGCACCGGCCCGCTGCCCGGGCCGGCGCCGGTCGCGCTCGGGCGGGGCGCGCTGCGCTCGGCGCTGGTGCTCTGCGCGGCGGCGGGGCTCGCGACGTCGGGGGCGCTCGTGTGGTTTCTGCGGACGGGCGGGGGCGAGGCGGGCGTGACGGCGAAGGGCTCGGTGGCGAGCGTGTCGCCTCCGGCCCGGCCCGCCGCCCAGGGGCCCGCGCCGCGCGCGCCGGCCGTCACGGCGGCGTCGGCGACGACGGCCGCCGCGACGCCGATCGCGAGCGTGACGGCCCGGGCCGACGCGGCTCGCCCGCGGGCGCCCGGCCGGCCGGCGGGCGAGCGGCCGGCAGAGGCGGCGGCGGCGCGGGCGTCGGGCAAAGACGCGGGCGAGCGGCCCGCGGAGCCGACGGCCGCGCGCCCGCCCGCGCCGCACGGTTCGGCCGCCCCGCATTCGACGTCGGCCCCGGCCGGGCCGCGCCCTCCGGGGCGCACGTTCCGGACCGACATCGATT
>DASTPP010000128.1:0-5549 GCA_035762175.1 Polyangiaceae bacterium
GGTGTCGATGGGCTCGGCGCACCAGCGCGCCAGCGCCGGCTCGAGCGCCAGCACGCAGAGCGTCGCCGGGCAGCGGTGCCGCGCCCGCAGCGCCGCCTGGTAGAGCGGCCAGCTGAAGCGCTTGTCGCCGTCGTCCGAGAGTTGCACTTCGACCAACAGGGCGTGGCGCGCCTTGCCGCGCTCGGTCAGCAGCACGACGGCGTCGGCACGGTAGCCAATCGGCACCAGCTCGGTCAGCTCGCCCGGGCGCAGGTGCACCTCGTCGTAGGCGGGCAGCGCGAGCCCGCCGGCCTCGGCCACGAGGGGCGCGAGGCGGGGGTTGCGCTGAAAGAGCTCGACGAGCGCCTCGTGCAAGAGCGACGCGGCCATGGCACGCCCACCCGAGCATGCGAAGTCGCGCTAGGCAAGCATACGGCCCCCGCTCTTGGGCCTCGGCGAGCCCGCCCAGGCGAACGAGGGTAGGTCGGAGCGCGGTCGGCCTTCCGCCCCCGGCTGAAGCCGGGGGCAGCGAACGCTCGCGGAAACGGCCTTTCAAGCCCTGCCGGAGGCAGGGCTCCCGCGCCGCGAGCCGCTTCGCTCGCTCGCCCGGAAGCCAACGCCCGTGGGAGGCCGGCCCCCGGCGAGGGGGCGGGCTTTGCTCTCCGAATCAGCCCGAGGTCGCGCGGCACGACCGGGCGAACGCTGCCCCCGGCTTCAGCCGGGGGCGGAAGGCCGACCGCGCTCCGACCTACCCTCGTTCGCCTGGGCGGGCGGGCTCGGGCCACCCCCGCGCCCGCTTGATCGCCGCCCGCAGCCCCTCGAGCTCGTCGACCCCCATCGCCCCGAGCCGCGCCCGCTGCTCATCGGTCGGCTCGACGCCGAACGCCTCGCACAGGTCGAGCACCGCCGCCCGCAACCCCTCGGCCTTGCCCTCGCGCAGGCCCTTCGCCTCGCCCTCGCGCAGGCCTTCGGCGCGGGCGAGGGCGGCGCCCGGGCGCGGCGGCTCGCGCACCGGGGTCGGGGGCAGGCCGAGCTTTTCTTTGCCGTAACGGTCGGCCCGCTCGCGCAGGTCGAGCACGCGCGTGCGCAACACGTCGAGCTCGTCGCGCGTGATGTGGTAGGTACGCGAGTACCGCGAATCGATGTACGCGTTTTTCAATTGTTTAAACAGCGCGTCGTCTTCAGGCGTATCACGGGGGAAGACGCCGGCGAAGCCCGAGTGCAGGTTCACCACCCGCCGGCCCAGCTCTTCGATGTTGTGCAGCTTCGGCTTGTAGGCCGTGAAACAGAGCTGCACCGTGTTGTAATAACGCTCGGTCGCCTGGTGCAACAGAAAGGCCGCCGCCTTCCAGGCGCCCTTGGCCATGGCGTCTTCGAACATGCCCAAGAACTCGTCGGCCGCCTCGGACCAGTCGCGAAACCACCCCCGCGCCCGCTCGAGCCGCTCTTCGGGGGTGTGGTCTTTCTCGCTCGCGAGCACGAACCGCTGCGAGTCGTAGAGCACCACGCCCTCTTTCTTGATGTCGGCGAAGAAGTACGACCCCTTCTCGAGCTGCTTGTTGACGTCTTTGATGTCGTGAATGATGAGGCCGAGGGCCGTGTTGCCGGTCTTCTCGCGGGCGAGGCGCTCGGCGGGGTGCCACAGGTCGTGCCGGTCGACGAGCGCGCGGTTCTTGACCACGGCGAGCAGGTCGAAGTCGCTGCGGTAGCCCGTCTGGTAGTCGTCGACCCAGTCGCCGCGGGCGTGGCTGCCGAACAAGATGAGCATCTCGAGCGGCACGTGCTCGCGCAGGGCGGCGACGACGTCGGCGAGCTGCGCGCGCTTGAACTCGGGCAAGTGGTCGAGCGATGTCTTCACGGCGGGCCCCCACGGCGTGAGCGGTCGAACGCGACGAATGAGCGGCGCGAACCACCCCCCACTCTAGTCATCGCGCGCGCGTTGTCGATCGGGTTCGACGGCGAACATAGCGATCGCAGAGCCCGCCGACGAAGCGGCCGCATCGAGCGCCGCTCGCCGCCCTCGCTCCGGAAGCGACGACGGCAAGGGTCGACCCTTCGGCGCCTCGCTTCCGAAGCAACGCCGCGGGACATCGACCCCGCAGCGCCTTGCTTCGGAACCAACGCGCCGAGGGGTCGACCCCTCTCGGTGTTGCTTCCGAACCGACGCCCGGGGGGGGCGACCCCTCCGTGTGGTGCTTCGGAACCAACACCCACCAGGGTCGACCCCTCCCTGTGTTGCTTCGGCACCAACGCGCCGAAGGGTTGACCCCTCCCTGCGTTGGTTCGGAAGCAACACCCACCAGGGTTGACCCCTCCCTGTCTTGGTTCGGAACCAACGCCCAGTAGGGTCGACCCCTGGCGCCTTGCTTCGGAACCAACGGGGGAGGGGTCGATAGTGCCCCCTCGCTTCGGAACCGACGGGGGAGGGGTCGATAGTGCCCCCTCGCTTCGGAACCAACGAGGGAGGGGTCGATCGTGCCTCCTCCCCGCGAAAGCAGCGGGCGGCACCCGCCCGAGGGGCGCCCAGCCGGCGCTCGCCGCAGCGGCGATCAGCCGCCGCCCGCTACCTCGCCGCCGCCGGCCGCTGGCGCGAGCGGGTCTTCGTAGATGGCGTCGACCGAGAGCCGCACGCCGAGCGACGCGAGCTCGACGGTCTCGCCGGCGCCCGCTTCGTGCAGCTCCCACACGCCGCGTTCGCCACGGCGCATGACTTCGATGCGGGGCTCGCGCTGCGAGACGAGGACGTACTCGCGCAGCGACGTAAGCTTGCGGTAGTGCCCCGCCTTCGCGCCCCGCTCGGACGCCTCGCTCGAGTCGGAGAGCACCTCGACCAGCACGATCGGGTTGGTGACGGCGTTCGCGTCTTCGGGGTGCGTCTCGAGGCGGCCGCAGACCACGCTCAGGTCGGGGTAGGTGCCGAGGCCCGTCGCCGGGACAAATACGCGGAGGTCGGACGAGAAAACGCGGCAGGGCTTGCCCCGCAGCGCGACCCCTAGCTCTCGGGCGAGGGCCGCGGCAAGGGCGCTGTGCTCGGGCGTGCCGCCTGCCATGGCGTACACCTCGCCGCGGAGAAACTCGTGCTTGCCCTCGCTGCGCGCCTCGCGCTCGAGGTACTCGGCGTACGACATTCTCAGGGCGGGCTGCGCGTTCGCCATGAGATAAGCCTACCGCAGCCGGGCGCGCGGCGCGAGCGAGGGGTTCGCCGCGCGACGACGACGCCGGCGTGCGATAGAAGCGGGCGCGCGACGCGAGCGAGGGGTGGCCGCGCGACGGCGTCGCGGTCGGGCGTTGGCAACGGGCGCGCGACGCGAGCGAGGGGGCCCGCTACGTCAGCACTCGCAGGAGCCGGTCACCTCGTTCGAGCCGCACTCGTCGGGGCACGTGCGCTTGGGGTCGTCGGGGGCGGGCCTCGAGGCGCGCCGCCCCCGTTGGGGTCGGGGTGGCTCAGCCCTGCCGGTACATCGTGATGACGCAGGCGCCGCCGAGGCCCAGGTTGTGCTGCAGGGCGACCTTGGCGTCGGGCACCTGGCGCTTTTCGGCCTGGCCGCGCAGGTGCCAGACGAGCTCGGTGCACTGGGCGAGGCCGGTGGCGCCGAGGGGGTGGCCCTTCGAGAGCAGGCCGCCCGAGGGGTTGGTGACGAACTTGCCGCCGTAGGTGTTGTCGCCGTCCCAGATGAACTTCTCGGCCTCGCCCTCCTTGCAGAGGCCGAGCGCCTCGTAGGTCAGGAGCTCGTTGGCGGTGAAGCAGTCGTGCAGCTCGACGACGTCGACGTCTTCGGGGCCGAGGCCGGCCTGCTCGTAGACGCGCCGCGCGCCCTCTTTGGCCATGTCGTAGCCGACGGCCTTGATCATCGACTTCTCGCCGAAGGTCGACTCGAAGTCGGTCGTCATGGCCTGGCCGGCGATGTAGACCGGGCGGGCGATGCCCCGCTTCTTGGCAAACTCGTCGGAGCAGAGAATGGCGGCGGCGGCCCCGCAGGTGGGCGGGCAGCACTGATAGCGCGTCAGCGGGTCGAAGACCTCGGGCGAGGCGAGAATCTCTTCGACCGTGAGCAGCTCGCGGAAGAGCGCGTACGGGTTCTGCGAGGCGTGCTTTCTCGCCTTCTCTTGAATCTTGGCGAAGGTCTCGCGCTTGGTGCCGTGCTTCCAGCGGTACTCGCGGCCGGCGCCGCCGAAGAACTGGGCGGCGCCCGGGGCCTGGCCGAAGCCCTGCACGTCGTTCATGACGCCGACGTGCTGCTCGAGCGGGTCGGGCCGGTCGGTCCACTTCGACGAGAGGGCGCCCTTTTCCATCTGCTCGAAGCCGAGCGCCAGGACGCACTCGGCCAAGCCCCCCTCGACCGCCTGGCGCGCGAGCATCAGCGCGGTCGAGCCGGTCGAGCAGTTGTTGTTCACGTTGAACACCGGGATGCCCGTCAGCCCCAGGCCGTACACCGCCCGCTGGCCGCAGGTGCTGTCGCCGTAGACGTAGCCGACGTACGCCTGCTCGACCTCTTTGTACTCGACGCCGGCGTCGGCGAGCGCCGCGCGGGCGGCGTTGCCCGCCATCACGTTGTAATCGTCGCTCGCGCCCGGCTTGGCGAACTTGACCATGCCGACCCCGATGACGTTGACCCTGCGACCCATGAGATACCTCCGAAGTGTGCGAACTTGCCGATGAAACGTTCGAGCCGCGCGCGGGGCCCGCGCTCAGAGCAGCCCCTTGAGAAAGCCGAGGCGGTGGGCGACGCGCACGTCGCCGTCGACCCGCAGCCGGCCGCGCTGGAAGAGCGACTGCGCCGAGGCCCCGCGGGCGAGCTCGGCGAGGTCGGCGTCGCGCAGCGTGACGGTGGCCGCCGCCTCGGCCGAGGCGCCCTCGGCGACCGTGGCGGGCGACGTGCGGGCGTCGACGAGCCAGCGCCCGTCGGGCTCGCTCACCTTGATCTGCACCAGCGCGCCGAGCTCGGCGGCGAGCGCGGGCGCCTCCGCGAAGCGGCGGCCGAGGGCGGCGAAGACCTTGGGCGCGGCGGGCTCGGCGGCGGGCTTCGGCGCCGCGGCGGGGGCGGCGGGGGCGGACGCGGGCGCCGCGCCGCCGGCCGACTTCAGGTCGACGTCTTTGAGGAAGCCGAGCTTCTGCGAGGCCATCACGTCGCCGGAGATCTTGAGCTTGCCGGTGCTGAAGAGCTTCATCGCGTCGGCCTTGCCGCTCGCCATCGCCACGAAGTCGGCGTCGGTCATCGCGAGCGTGCACTGCGCCGGCGCCGCCTCGCCGGCGACGGCGGTGCCGGGGGCGTTCTGCAGGTCGAGCGTCCAGACGCTTTCGGGCTCGCTCAGCCGGAACTGGAACACCTTCTTGACCTTCGCCGCGATCTCGGGGTGCGACGCCACGTGCCGGCCGATGGCGGCGAAGACCCCGGCGCTCGTCGGCGCGCCGCCGGCCGCCGGGGCGGCCGCGGGGGCGGGGGCCGCGGCGGCGCCCTTGAGGTCGACGTCTTTGAGGAAGCCGAGCTTCTGCGAGGCCATCACGTCGCCCGAGATCTTGAGCTTGCCGGTGCTGAAGAGCTTCATCGCGTCGGCCTGCCCGCTCGCCA
>DASTPP010000129.1:0-3214 GCA_035762175.1 Polyangiaceae bacterium
CAGAGCGCGGGGTCGACGGGCTCGCCGCCGACGAGCACCTTGAGCCCGGGCCGGGCGCGCCCCCCGAGCCCCGCCGCGAGCAGCGCCCTCAGGTGGGTCGGGGTGCAGTCGAAGACGTCGACCTGCTGCCGCTCGAGGTAATCGATCAACGCGTCGGCGTCGTAGCGCACCTCGTCGGGGGTGACGTCGAGGGCGTGCCCGTCGAGCAGCTGAAAGAGCTGCTTGACCGAGGTGTCGAAGGCGAGCGGGCCGTTGAGGCTGAAGCGCAAGGGGCGGGCGCCGAGGCCGAGCGGGCCCCGCAGGGCGGCGACGAGGTTGCGCACGGCGCCCTGGCGGACGGCGACGCCCTTGGGGCTGCCGGTCGAGCCCGACGTGTAGAGGATGTACGCCAGGCTGTCGGCCGACGCCCCCGAGGCGGGCAGGGGGTCGGTAGGCTCGGCCCATACGGGCTCGCCGGGGTCGAGCGCGAAGGCGTCGGCCCCGGCGACGAGCGCCGCGGTGGTGCGGGCGCAGAGCACGAGGCCCAGGCGCGCGTCGCGGGCGATGAAGGCGAGGCGCTTGGCCGGGTACTCGGGGTCGAGCGGCACGTAGGCGCCCCCCGCCTTGAGCACGCCCCAGACGGCGACGACGAGCTCGAGCGAGCGGGGCAGGCAGAGGCCGACGGGCGTATCGGGGCCGACGCCGCGCCGGCGCAGGGCGCGGGCGATCTGGTTCGAGCGGGCGTCGAGCTCGGCGAACGAGAGCTCGCGCCCGACGAAGGCGAGGGCGAGGGCCGCGGGGGCGCGCGCGACTTGCGCCGTGAATGCCTCGGCCAGCGTACCCCAGGCCGCCCGGGGGCCGCCCGCGCCGGCCTCGAGCAAGAGTCGGCGCTCTCCGTCGTCGAGCAGCGGCAGCCGATCGAGCGGCGCGTCGGGCCGATCGAGCGCGGCCGAGAGCAGCGCCACGAGGTGGCGCGCGAGGCGCTCGGCCGTCGCCCGGTCGAAGAGGTCGGCGCGGTATTCGAGCTCGCCTTCGATCGCGTCGCCGCGCTCTTCAAGACGTAGCGAGAGGTCGAACTTGGCCGCGGCGGTCGGCAGCCCGAGCGGCGCGAAGGTGAGCCCGCCGAGCGTCACCTCGGCGCGCGGCACGTTCTGTAGCGCGAAGAAGACCCGGAAGAGCGGCGTGCCCGACAGATCGCGCTCGGGCCGCAGCTCTTCGACCAGGCGCTCGAAGGGCAGCTCTTGGTGCGCGAAGGCCTCGAGGCAGGTCTCGCGGGCCCGCCCGAGCAGCGCGCGGAACGAGCGCGCAGCCTCGACGCGCGTGCGGAGCACCAGCGTGTTGACGAAGAGGCCGACGAGCCCCTCGAGCTCGAGGCGGGTGCGCCCGGCCACGGGCGTGCCGACCGACAGATCGCCCTGGCCGGTGTACCGCGCCAAGAGCGCCTGAAAGCCCGCGAGCAGCGCCATGAAGGGCGTACACCCCTCTTCGGCCGCGAGCGCCCGCAGGCGTCCGGCGAGCGGCGGCGCGAGCGTCAGGGCCACGGTGCCCGCGCGGCGCGAGGCGGCCCCCGGGGGGGGCCGCCGGTCGGCGGGCAGCTCGAGCCGCGGCGCGCCCTCGAGCGCGCGCCGCCAGTGGTCGAGCTCGCCGCGCAGCCAGGGGCCCTCGAGCCGCTCGCGCTGCCAGGCGGCGTAGTCGGCGTACTGCAGCGGCAGCTCGGGCAGCCGGGGCGCCTCGCCGCGGGCGATGGCCTCGTAGAGCAGGGCGAACTCGCGCGCGAGGATGCCCCCCGACCAGCCGTCGGTCACCGCGTGGTGCGCGGTCAGAAAGAGCGCGTGCTCGCGCCCGCCGAGCCGCGCCAGCGCGGCGCGCACGAGCGGCCCCTCGCGCAGATCGAAGGGGCGCGCGGCCTCGTCGGCGGCGAGCTCGGCGAGCGCGCGCTCGCGTCCGGTCTCGTCGTGCGCGCGCAGATCGATCGCGCGGAGGGGCGGCACGAAGTCTTCGCCGTGCACCCGGGCGACGGGCAGCCCATCTCTCTCGTCGAAGGTCGTGCGCAGCGCCTCGTGGCGCCGCGCGAGCGCGGCGAGCGCGTCCGCGAGCGCGCCCGCGTCGAGCTCGCCGGTCAGGCGCAGCGCCATGGGCAAGTTGTAGGCAGGGTCCCCCGGGGTTAGCTGGTCGAGAAACCAGAGCCGCCGCTGGGCGAAGCTGAGCGCCGGCTCTTCCTCGGGGGCGCGCCGGCGCGGGGCGGGCTCGGGCGGCGCCGAGGGGGCGGCCGCGTCGATGCGGGCGGCGAGCGCGGCCAGCGTGGGCGCCTCGAAGATCGCGCGGAGCGGCAGCTCGGCGCCGAGCGACGAGCGCACGCGCGCCAGCACCCGCGTCGCCAGCAGCGAG
Source organism: Polyangiaceae bacterium (assembly GCA_035762175.1). Taxonomy (GTDB): domain Bacteria; phylum Myxococcota_A; class Polyangia; order Polyangiales; family Polyangiaceae; genus DASTPP01. Next base: position 2,368 of record DASTPP010000129.1, read on the forward strand.
TGCCCCCCGAGCTCGAAGAAGTTCGCCTCGCGCCCGAGGCCCTCGCGGCCCAAGAGCTCGCCCCAGATCGACGCCAGGGCCGCCTCGGTCGCCCCCCGCGGCTCGCCCCCTTCGCGGCCCGCGTCCGCTGCCGGCGGCTCGGGCGGCGGCAGGGCGTCGCGGTCGAGCTTGCCCTGGGGCGTGCGGGGCAGCGCGTCGAGCGGCACGAAGACCGATGGCACCATGGACGCGGGCAGCCGGCGCACGAGCGCCTCGCGGAGCGCGCCCGGGTCGAGCGCCCGCCCGTCGCGCGCGACGACGTAGGCCACCAAGCGGGCCTCGCCGCCGGCCCCCTCGCGCAGCGCCGCCGCTGCCGCCGCGACGCCGTCGATCTCGCCGAGCGCCGCTTCGACCTCGCCGAGCTCGATGCGCACGCCCCGCAGCTTGATCTGGCGGTCGAGCCGGCCGAGAAACTCGAGCTCGCCGTCGGGCCGCAGGCGCACCCGGTCGCCCGTGCGGTACAGGCGCGCGCCCGGCTCGCCCGCGAAGGGGTCGGGCACGAAGCGCTCGGCCGTCAGGCCCGCCCTGCCGACGTAGCCGAGCGCGACGCCGACGCCGCCGATGTGCAGCTCCGCCGGCGCGCCCGGAGGCGCCGGCTCGCCCCGGGCGTCGAGCGCGTAGAGACGCACCCCCCCGAGCGCCCGGCCCAGCGACGGGCGCGTGCCGGCGCGCACGCGGGCGGCGGTGGCGTCGACGGTGCACTCGGTGGGCCCGTACAGGTTGTAGGCCTCGAGCCGCTCGGCCGCCCCGAGCGCGGCCCAGAGCGCGGGGTCGACGGGCTCGCCGCCGACGAGCACCTTGAGCCCGG
>DASTPP010000130.1:0-16764 GCA_035762175.1 Polyangiaceae bacterium
CGGTTGTCGGTGTGCAAGACCGCCTGGTCGATCTTCGCGTCGCCCGCGTCGCGGTGCGAGCCGCGCGCCTCCCACTCGCTCTTGACCTTCTCGGCGAGCTCTTCGTAGCGCAGCTGCTCGGTCGGCGTGCCCTGGTTCACGATGACCGGCCGCTTCGGCACCTTCAGGTCGCTCTCGACCACGCTGCCGCGCTTCCAGGCGAGCACGAACTGGTCTTCCTGCACCGTCACGTGCAGCCAGAGCTCGGGGTTCGGCGTCTCGATCGGGTTCTCGGGGTTCGGGGGCCCCGGCACGTTCGCGTTGGCGTTGACGCGCGCCATCGTCGACCAGACCGCCGTGAGGAGCAAAAACGCGATGAGGCACATCAGCAGGTCGATCATCGGAATCATGTTGATTTCCGCGTCGAGCGCCCGCCGACCACCCTTGCCGCCCTCGTCTACGCTGACACCGGCCATCGGTTCTGACTCCTCTTCAAGACACCTGGGCGGGGCCCCGGGCCCCGCGCGCGCGCCCCCGGGCCGGGGGCGGGCCGCCCTCGCAGCGACAGGGCCGGGCCGAGAAAGTTCCCCGCCCCGCCCCGCCGCGCCCGACTCAGACCGTCGGCACCCCCGAGAGGTTGACCTTCTGGCGGTTGGCGACGACCAAGTTCAGCACCTGCACCGAGGCCTCGTTGATGTCGTCCTCGAGCTGCTGGGTCTTGCCGTTGAGCACCGCGTAGCCGATGAGGCCCACGATGGCCACGAGCAGCCCGAAGAACGTGCAGTGCATGGCCTCGCTGATGCCGTGCGCCAGGATGCGCGCCTTCTGGCTCGGGTCGACGCCCTCGCCCGAGACGGCCCCGAACGACTCGATGAGGCCGTACACCGTGCCGAGCAGGCCCGAGAGCATCGCCAGGTTCGACAGCAGGGTCAGGTACCCCGTGCGGTGCACGATCTTGGGGATCTCGCGCAGCGCCGCCTCGTCCATCGCCGCCTGCACCTCTTCGTCGGGGCGGTTCACCTTGACCAGGCCCGCCTGCACGATGCGCGAGAGCGGCGCGTTCGCCGCCGAGCACATCTTCACGGCCTTGGCGATGTCGCCCGCGAGAATGCACTTCTGCATCGTGGCGAGAAACACCTCTTTGTTGATGCTCGCACCGAAGAGGTAAAGCGCGCGCTCGACGATGACGCCGATGGTGATGATCGACCAGAAAAGGATGAGGTACATCCCCGGGCCGCCGGCTACGAACGCCTGCCACAATTTTGCCATCGAACCTTTCCTCCTCGGTGGGGCAGGGCCCCGGAACGTCCCTACAGGGTGCGCAAACGACGACCCCGGGCCAGCCCGGGCGCTCTCGAACTCAGGGGGCGCCGCGCCCCCGCGTTCGCCTCGCGTTGCCCCCATAGCACGAGCCGCGTTGGGGGCGAAAAATCGGGCAGATTAGGGGGCGCATCAGTCGTTTAGTGTCGCCGTCATCTTCGGAAACGCCGGGCCGTTCCGTCAAGCCCGATTCGCCCCCGATCGCTCGGCACTCGGCGGGAGGTCACGCGCAAAATTGCCACAGCGCTCGCCCCCGCCCCGGGGCCCGCCGCCCCCCTCGCCCCGACCCGAGCGACGTCCGGACACGTTATGGTACCCGGCGCTGCGTCCGCCCGAGACCCGCCGGCGGCGGGCGCCGAGGGCACCACCGACCTCGAGCGCGAGCGCACCGCTCGACGCGAGGCGGGCCCCCGGGCGGGCCCGGCGCACGACGTGCGAGGCAAGAGGCAAGACGCGACGTGCAGGCGCGGGTGGGCCTGGGGGCGACGAGATGGGCGAAGAGCGTCCGTCGCGCGCCGGCTCGCCAACGCACCGGCCCCGGCCCGACCGGCGGCGCACGAGGGTCGGCGACCGGGAGCTCGAGCGCGCTCGCCGAGGCCCACGACGGATGCAGACGGCGGATGACGTGGCGCGCCCGGCGGCCCCGGATTCGACGTCCGGGGCACGACGTCCCCCGTTCGTGCCGCGCGACCTCGGGCCGGTCCGCAGAGCCAAGCCCGGCCCTCGCTGGGGCCAGGCTCCCCAGGGCGGCGGCTTGCAGGCGAGCCCGCGCGAGCGGCGCGCGGCGCGCGAGCCCGGCCGCAGCGAGGGCCAGGCTTTGCGGTCCATTCGAGTGGGCCACCCCGTGCCCCGGACGCCGAGTCCGGGGCCGCCGGGCGCGCCAGGTTCCTGGCCGCCTGAATGAGGGCACGCGCCGCGACGCCCGCCCGCGCGACGCGCCGCCGCCGACCCGAGAGCCGTCCTCGAGCGCGCGAGCGTCGCCCGCCCGCGCACGCGCGGCCGCCGACCCGGGGGCGCAGCGGCGGCCGTCTCGGAGAGCTCGGCCCCCCGCGCACGCGCGGCCGCCGACCCCGGGCGGCCCACGACGCCCCGCGCCGCGGCGGGCTTGCGCCGAACCGAGGCATGCGGCAGAGTCGGTCGCCAAATCAGGGTGCAGGTTTGCAGGCACGTAGACGACGCTCGACCGTGGTGCACGACGCCCCCCGCCCCCGCGGGGGGGGGCCGCCCCCACCGGTACGGCGGGCGCCCACCCTCTGGGCCGATCGCGCCCGATTGACGGCGCCATCTGCCGGCGAGACCGTATAAAAAAAGCCCGGCCGCGCCGTTAAGCTGAGCGGGGCTGAAGAGTCCAGCGAGACGAAAGGAGCGAACACCCATGCGGGCTTTCTTGTTGGCGGCGGCGGCGCAGCAGGGCGGAGGGGCCGAGATCTCCTTCGTCGCGGCGATGAGACACAACCCCGTGTTTCTCGTCGGCAACCTCATCGTCTCGGCCATCGTCGTGACGATCATCGTCGAGCGCTTTCTCTTCCAGATGACCAAGTACCGGGTCAACTCGAACGAGTTCTTCGCGCAGATCAAGAAACTGGTCGCCGCCGGCAACATCGACCGCGCCATCAAGCTCTGCGACGCGAGCGACTTCCCCGTGCTGCAGCTCGTCAAGGCGGGCCTGACGCATGCGAACAAGGGCCCCGACGAGATCGACGCGGCGCTCTCCGAAAAGCTCGCCGAGCTCAAGCCGCAGGCCGAGAAGCGCATCGGCGCGCTCTGGTCGCTCGCCAACATCGCGACGCTCATCGGCCTGCTCGGCACGGTGTCGGGCCTCATCGCCACGTTCGCGTCGGTCGGCCGTCCCGACCTGTCGCCGGCCGACAAGCAGCGCCTGCTCTCGCTCGGCATCGCCGAGGCCATGTACAACACGGCGCTCGGCCTCGGCATCGCCGTCGTGTGCATGATCGCGCACGTCATCCTGCACACGCGCGCCAAGAGCATCCAGCACGACCTCGAGGCGGTGGTCGAGCGGACGTTCAACCTGCTGACCATCACCCACAAGCCCGGCTACTGAGGCCGCCGAGCGAGCCGCGCTCGACCCCACGCCCATGGCCGAAGCCATCGACCCGCCGCTCTCGCCCGCCCAGCGGTCCAAGATCCGCCGCCTCTCGCAGCCGCGCGAGATCGACCCGGCGGACGCGGGGGGCGAGCTCAACGTCATCCCCTTCCTCGACATCATCACGAACGTGCTGATGTTCGTGCTGGCGACCCTGCCGGCCGTCTTCACCGTCACGATCGAGTCGAACCCGCCGTCGATCGGCGGCGCGCGGACGCGCCCGCCCGACAAGCCGACGCTCAACCTGTCGATGCTCATCGTCAACGACGGCATTTCGCTCAAGGCCTCGGGCGGCAACATCGCCCCGGGCTGCGAAGGCCCGGGCCCCGGCATCACCATCCCGGCGAAGGGCCGCGACCCGGCCGGCCGGGCGCAGCACGACTGGGCCCAGCTCCGCACCTGCGCCAAGAAGCTGAAGGACGCGGCGCCCGAGTTCAAAGAAGAGACCCAGGTGCAGATCTTGGCCGAGCCCGGCACCGACTACCAGACGGTCATCTGGGCGATGGACGCGGTGCGCCAGTCGGACGACGGCTCCGAGGTGCTCTTCCCCGACGTCAACTTCGGCGTCGCGAAGTGAGGCTTGTGCCATGAGTACGTCGGCCCCCCCCACGCCCAAGGCTTCGGTCGTCAAGTTCAAGGCCGCGCTGCGCAAAGCGGTGCGGCGCAACGCGCGCGAGCCCGAGATCGACTTTCTTAACATCACCGCGATGATGGACATGATGACCATCATCCTCGTGTTCTTGCTCAAGAGCATGACGACCTCGAACGCCGCGCCCTCGCAGGGCCAAGACCTGACCTTGCCCAAGTCGGTCATGGTCGGGCAGCCCAAAGAAGACGGCGTGGTCGTCACCATCTCGAAGACCCAGATCTTGGTCGGCAACGACGCGAACACGACCATCCGGTTGCCGGGGCGCGAGGCGCTCGCGCAGTCGGGCGTCGAGGCGATCTACAAGCGCGGCGGGCCGAACGACCTCTACATCACGCGGCTCGGCGAGGCGCTTCGCCATTTCCGCGAAACCGACCTGAAGATCCGCCGGCAGAAGGGCCTCGACGACAAGAGCGAGGCGGTCATCATCGCCGACGCTACGACGCCCTACCGGCTCTTGCTCGAGGTGCTCTATACCCTCGGCCAGTCCGAGTTCGGCAAGTTCCATATGCTGGTGCTCTCGGGCTCGGGCGGCCCGACCTGAGGGCGCCCGGGCCGCGCGGCGCGCGGGGCCCTGCGCCGGGGCAGGTCGGCTCGTCGAGCGACCGAGCAAGCGCTCGGGGGTGCGTGCTCGGCCCTGACGGCATCGGGGCGCGTGCTCGGCCCTGACGGCATCGGGGGCGCGTCCCCGGCCGTGACGCGCCCGCCCTTTTCCGCCTCCGTTACGGGCGCGTCGAGCCGGCGCGTCCCCGGCCGTGACGCCCGCTCGCGTCGCCGCGCGGGCTCGCCGGCCGCCGGGCTGCGATCGCGCCGAGGGCCGCTCCGGAGGTCGGGGCGGCGCCGGCGCCCGAGGCGCGGCGGTTCGGGCCCTGCGTGCCCCGACGTACTCGCCCCCCGGCGCGCGGCTGTGCTAGAGCGCCGACCGCAAACGGCTCGCTCTCGGGCCGTTTGCGTGTCGAGCGGCGCTCGCTTCGAGCCCGCTCGAGAGCATCGACCGGATGGGACGGCCGGTGCTCTCGCCCCTCGGCGCCCCGCCGGGCTCGCGGCGGGGTTCGGGGCGGCGCTCGTCAGGGCGTTCGCGGGGCCGCGAAGGGGCCCCGGCGGCCCGAGGGCCCCGCGGGGGCGCTGAAATGATGTTTGCACTCGGCCTGTTGACGTGTTTGAATTGCCTGCGTTGGGGGCTCATCCGCCGGCGTACGCCCTTGACCCTCGGCTCGTCGCAGCGCATCGTTCGTGGCGACGTCCGCAGGGGCGCCGGGCCGGCGGGTGAAGGGGCGCTTCGTTTTCCCCCGTCCTGAGGCAGGGGCTGAACAAGCGGGCTGCGCGCTCGGGCACCCGACGCGCGCGCCCTGTGCCTGCGGCGTGCCTGCGAGAGGCGCGCGCCGGCTCGCGCCCGGCCCCTGTCCCGCGTCGCCGCGGCCCCCGGCTTCTCAAAAACCCCCCTACTGACACCTAGCTCGGACGCATTAGCTGACGTGACCCGCACGCTCTCCCCTGGGCTGCGCCCGCCGGGCCGCACGAACCCTGGTCCCGTTCCGTCGACCCCCCGCCCCGCGCTCGCGGGCGAAACGAACGGGGCCGGTCCCCCGTCCTCGTCTTCGCCCCCGGGGGTGCAGCGGGCGAACGGGCCGGCCGGCCCGCCCACGACGGGCGGCGCGGGCCCGGCCGTGCCGGGCGGGGGCGGCGGCGGCTCGGGGGGCTCGGGCGGGGGCGGCGGCAAGACCTCGCCCATCGCCGACACGCTCTCGACGCTGAGCGACCGGGGCCTGCGGCGCCTGCTCGGCGCGCGCACCTTCTTGCGGGGGCTCGAGTACGCGCGCCGCCGCGTGGTCGAAGAGGTCGCGGTGCGCGAGACCGTGGCCGAGGGGCGCGTGCGCGGCTCCGACAGCGAGCCCTACCTCGTCAAGGTGCTGCTCACGCCCGAGGGCATCAAGAGCCAGTGCAGCTGCCCGGTCTTCGTAAAGTCGCAGCAGCACTGCAAGCACGTGGCGGCGCTGCTCATCAGCGTGCGCGACCAGGCGCGCGGCGCGAGCCCGCGGCCGCAGCCGCCGCCGGCGCCCTCGGGCGGGGGCGGCGGCGGGGGCGGGGGCGGCGAGAAGGCGCCGCCGGCCGCGTCGGTGTCGGGGTCGGCGGGGCCGAACGCGGCCGGGGGCAAGGCGTCGCGGCGCGAGCGGCGGCGGGCGCGGCTCTTGGCGCTGCAGCAGGGCTCGCCCGGGGGCCACGGCCACCACAACCACGAGCGGCACGCGCCGGCGCACGGGCCGCACGCCTCGCACGCCGCCATCCCGGCGGCCGCGCAGGTGGCGCCCGACGGGGTCGCGCGCACGACGGGCATCGGCGCGTGGCTGCCGCAGTCGCAGCCGGTGCCGCGACCGATCGAGTTCCGGGTGCTGGTGCGGCCCGGGGGGCTGACGGTGACGGCGCTCGACCCCGAGGCGCGGGTGCCGATGCTGCCCTCGGTGGCGCTCACCTGGCAGGCGCTCGCGCCGACGCCCGACCGCGACGCGCTGCGGGTGCTCGCGCGCTTCGAGAGCGGCAACCCGCGCCACCCGGCGGTCGACATCCGGGGCGAAGACGTGTCCGAGCTCTTGCCGTACCTGGCCAACCGCCGGGTCTTGCTCGAGCCGACGCTGATGCAACTTCGCTTCGGCGAAGAGCCGCTGCGGCCGCGCTTCGACCTCGAGCTGGTCGGCAGCGACACCATCGTGGCCAAGGCGAGCTTCGAGCGGCCGAGCGACCGGCGCAAGTTCTCCCTGGCGAACGGGGGCTGGTTCGAGGGCTGGCCGGGCTGGCACGTCGACATCGCCGAGGGCATCGCGCGCCCCATCGACCGGCGCGTCTCGCCGGCGGCGCTGCGGCGCCTGCAGAAGAACCCGACCATCGCCGAGCCCATGGGCGAGCTCATCCCGCTCATCATGGACGGGCTGCCCAAGGTCGCGCTCGAGATGGGCGCCGAGCTGCCCGCGCTCGACCAGATCGCCGACGTCGTCGACCTCGAGCCCACCTTCCGGATGCAGGCGGGCGGCTCGCTCGTCGAGGCGCGCGTGACGCTGACGGCGGTCTACGGCGACACCGAGGTGCAGGTCCGCGCCGACGGCATCTCGCCGCCGGTCATCATCAAGCCGCCCGAGGGCGGGCAGAAGCGCTTCCGGTGCATCCGCTGCGATATCCCCGCGCAGCAGCAGGCGGCCGAAAGGCTCGCGGCCCTCGGCCTGTCGGCCGACGAGACGGGCCAGTCGTTCGTCGCCCAGGGCGACCGGGCGATCAAATTCTGGAGCGAGGGCCTCGGCTCGCTGCCCGACGAGTGGGACTTGTTCGTCCCCGAAGACCTGGTCGACACGCAGGTGCGCCCGACGCCGCTGCGCGCCCGCGCCTTCACCGACTCGGGCGTCGACTGGCTCTCGCTCAAGCTCTCGTTCGAGAGCGAGGGCATCGCCGTCGGGCGCGACGAGCTCGTGCGCTGCCTGGCCGAGGGGCGCAAGTACGTCCGGCTCGAGGACGGCTCGTACGCGACGCTCGACCCGGCCCAGGTGCGGTCGATTCTCGACCGCGAGATCGAGCTGCTCACGGCCGCGGGCAAGACGGGCCGAATCCCCCTGTCGCAGGCCGGGCGGCTGCAAGAGCTGCTCGGGCAGATCGAAGACAAGCACGTCAGCCCGAAGACGGCGGGCCTCTTCAAGAAGCTCGCCGGCATCGACTCGATCGAGGCGGTCAAGAAGCCGCGCGCGCTCAAGGCGACGCTGCGGCCCTACCAGGAGGCGGGCCTGTCGTGGCTGCGCTTCATCCACGACCTGCGCTCGGGCGGCGTGCTCGCCGACGACATGGGCCTCGGCAAGACGCTGCAGACCATCGCCCTGCTCTGCTCGGTCAAGCAGGACGAAAAGCAGCTGCGGTCGCTCATCGTCGCGCCGACCAGCGTCGTGTACAACTGGTCGCGCGAGATCGAGCGCTTCGCCCCCACGCTCAAGACCACCATCTGGCACGGCGCCGACCGGCACGAGCAGAAGGACGCCCTCGAGGAGGCCGAGGTCGTCATCACGAGCTACCCGCTGCTGCGCCGCGACGAAGAGCTGCTCTCGGGCATCGACTTCGACTACGTGATCCTCGACGAGGCGCAGCACATCAAGAACCCGCTGAGCGCGACGGCCGCCGCGGCCAAGAAGCTCAAGGCCGGCCGCCGCCTCGCGCTGACGGGCACGCCGATCGAGAACCGCCTGTCCGAGTTCTGGTCCATCTTCGACTTCGTCAGCCCGGGCCTGCTCGGCTCGCTCGAGAAGTTCGAAGAGCGCTACGCCCGGCCGATCGACGCGGGCGACGCGAAGACGGCCGCCCGGCTGCGCGCGGCGGTGCACGCGTTCATCTTGCGGCGCACCAAGCTCGAGGTCGAGAAAGACCTGCCCGAGAAGATCGAGATGGACCAGGTCTGCGAGATGACCCCCGAGCAGCGCGGCGTGTACCTGAGCGTGCTGCGCGAGGTGCGCGCGCACGTGCTCGGCGAGGTCGAGAAGAACGGCCTGGCGAAGAGCCAGCTGCACATCTTGGCGGGCCTGACGCGCCTGCGGCAGGCGGCGTGCGACCCGCGCCTGCTCGGGCTGCCCAAGCCCTTCACCGACGAAGACTCGGGCAAGCTGCAGGCGCTCGTCGAGCTGCTCGAGCAGTGCCTGTCGGGCGGCCACAAGGTGCTCGTCTTCAGCCAGTTCACCTCGATGCTGGCGCTCGTGCGCGAGGCGCTCGAAAAAGAGGGCATCACCTACGAGTACCTCGACGGCTCGACGAAAGACCGCGCCGAGCGCGTCGACCGCTTCCAGAACGACGCCTCGGTGGGCGTCTTCCTCATCAGCTTGAAGGCGGGCGGCACCGGGCTCAACCTGACGGCCGCCGACACCGTCGTGCACTACGACCCCTGGTGGAACCCCGCGGTCGAAGAGCAGGCGAGCGCGCGCGCCCACCGCATCGGCCAGTCGAAGGTGGTCAACGTCTACCGCCTCGTCTCGCAGGGCACGATCGAAGAGAAGATCTTGCAGCTCAAGCAGAAGAAGCGCGACCTCGTCGCCACCGTGCTCAGCGAAGACGCGGGCGGCGCGAAGAAGCTGACCAAGACCGACCTCGAAGAGCTGTTCCGGCTCGACTGAGGGGCGGGGGGCGCGCCGGCCGGGCGGGCCCCCGGGGCCGGGCCGCCGGGGCCCCCTCGGGGCCGAGAGCGCGCGGCCGGGGCCCGGGCGGGCGGGGCCCGTTGCGGCCGGGGGGCGCGCGGCCGGGGCCCGTTGCGGCCGGGGGGCACGCGGCCCTATACTTGAGGGGCCGTGCCCTCTCGACAGCCCGTCCTCATCGTCGACGACGACGCGCAGCGGGGCGCGAGGCTCGGGCAGGCGCTCGCGCAGGCGTCGCTCGCGAGCGAGCAGGTGGGCTCGGGGCAGGAGGCCCTGGCCTGGCTCGAGCGCGCGACGCCCTCGCTCATCCTGGTCAAGGCGGCGCTCGAGGGGCCGAGCGGCTACGACCTCTTGCGGGCGCTGCGCTCGCGGCCGGCGACGGCCGAGCTGCCGGCGGTGATGCTGGTCGCCTCGGGCGACGACGAGGGGGTGGCGTGCGCGTTCGAGGCGGGGGCCGACGACGTCCTGCGCACGCCCTTCGGGCCGGCCGAGCTCGTGGCGCGGGTGCGGGGGCAGATGCGGCTGCGGGGCTACGTCGAGACGATCGCGCAGCGCTCGAGCGAGGCCGAGCTCTTGCTCGAGCTGACGCAGGCGCTCGCCTCGAGCCTCGACCTGCGCGAGATGCTCGGCATGGTCGTGCGGCGCGTCGCCGAGGCGACGGGGGTCGACCGCTGCAGCATCGTGCTGGCGCGCGAGCGGGGCGACGTCGGCTACGTGGTCGCGTCGAACGACGACGACCAGGTCTACAACCTGCCGCTCGACCTCGAGAAGTACCCCGAGATCCGCCAGGTTTTGCAGAGCGGCGCGCCGCTGTCGATCGACGACGCCTCGACGCACCCGCTCTACGAGGTGGTGCGGCGCGAGGCGCCGCCGCTCGGGTACGCGAGCCTGGCGCTCGTGCCGATCGTGTTCGAGGGCCGGGCGCTCGGGGTGCTCTTCTTGCGCTGGCGGGCGCGGCACGCGGCGGGGCGGCCGGTGCTGGCGCTCGCGCAGACGATCGCGAACGCGACCGCCGTCGCCCTGCGCAACGCGCGCGTCCTGCAGTCCTTGCGCGACCAGAGCGAAGAGAGCGACGTCGCGCGGCGCGAGGCCGAGCGGCGGCTGCGGCTGACCGAGCGCTACGCCGACGTGTTCGAGAGCGCGGCCGACGGCATCGTCGTCGTCGGCCGCGACGGGTCGGTGGCGTTCTCGAACCCGCGGGCGCGCGAGATCCTGGGCTTCGGCAAAGACGCGCCCGCCTCGGGCCTGCGCGAGGTGCTCGACGCGCCCGAGCTCGCGACGGCGCGGCGCACGCGCGAGGCGCTCGAGCGGGGCGAGGCGCCCATCAGCCTCGACGTGCGGGCCAAGCGGGCCGACGGCGAGGCGGTGACGCTGGGCGCGAACGTCTCGCTCCTGCACGAGGACGACGCCATCCTGGTCAGCTTCCGCGACGTGACGGCCGAGCGGCGGACGGCCGACGAGCTGCGCAAGACCAAGGGCTTCTTGGAGCGGGTCATCGACAGCTCCGTCAACGCCATCGTCAGCGCCGACCTGCGCGGGCAGGTGCTGCTCTTCAACCGCGCGGCCGAGCGCTGCTTCGGCTACGCGGCCGACGAGGTGACGGGCAAGCTGGGCGCGGGGGCGCTCTACCCGCCGGGCGTCGCGCGCCGCATCATGCGGCTGATGTGCGAGCGGGGCGGGCGGCTCGAGAACTTCCGGACCGAGGTGGCGGCCAAGGGCGGCGAGCGGGTGCCGGTCTCGATGTCGGCGGCGCTCATCTACGAGGGGGGCCGGGCCGTGGGCAGCGTCGGCATCTTCACCGACCTGCGCGACCGCATCCGCATGGAGACGAGGCTGGTCGCCGCGCAAGAAGAGCTCAAGGCGCGCGAGCGGCAGGCGCTCATCGCCGAGCTGGCGGGCGCGACGGCGCACGAGCTGAACCAGCCGCTGACGAGCATGATGGCCTACGCCGAGATGCTCAAGCGGCGGCTCGAGCGCGAGGCGCCGGCGTACGCGGCCGCCGAGGTCATCTTCAACGAGGCGCAGCGCATGGCCGAGATCGTGCGCAAGATCGGCAAGATCACGCGCTACGAGACCAAGTCGTACGTGGGCCAGACCACCATCTTGGACCTCGACAAGGCGAGCGAGGGGCCCGAGTCGGGCGCGCCCGCGCCGCCCGGCGCCGCGGAGACCCCATGAGCGGCCCCGAGCGCGCCCCCGACGGCGCCGCCGAGGCCGCGATGGGCGCCCCGCGGCAGCGCTCGCTCGCCGACAGCATCGTCGACACCATCGCGCCGGCGGCCTGGTTCGACCGGCTGCTGGCCGCGTACGGGGCCCTGCCCGACGACGCCGACGCGCTCACGACGGCCGCGGGCCTGCTCGACGCGCTCGCCGACGTGATGCCCGACCTCTCGTTCGCCGCCTGCCTGCCCGGCGCCGGCCGCCTCGGCGAGCCGGTCGTCGTGCGCCGCGGCCCGCTCGCGCCCCTGCCCCCGCCCCGGGCGCCCGAGGCGCGCGCGTTCGCCGGCTCGGCGGGCGAGCACGCCTTCGACCTCGGCGACGGCGCGGGCTCGAGGCTCCACGTCGCCCCGGCCCCGCCCGCCGCCGAGGCCTCCGCCCACGAGCTGCGCCTCATCGCGCGCGCCGCCCCCCTGCTCGGCTCGGCCCTGCGCCGCTCGCGCCTCGCCGAGCGCGCCGCCGCCCAGGCGCTCGAGCTGCGCGCGCTGCAAGAGCAGCTCACCCAGTCCGAGAAGCTCGCCTCGCTCGGCCAGATCGCCGCCGGCATCGTCCACGAGCTGAACAACCCCCTCAGCGCCATCGCCGCCTACAGCGAGTACCTCTGGCGCAAGGCCGAGCGCGCCGGCGGCTCGGCCGCCGACGACCTGCAGCGCCTGCGGCGCATCCACGAGGCGGCCGACCGCATCCTGCGCTTCTCGCGCGAGCTCGTCGCCTACGCCCGCCCCTCGAGCGGCGAGACCTCGCCCGTCGCCCTCAACCACGTCGTCGACCAGGCCCTCGGCTTCTGCGAGCACGCCCTCGCGCAGTCGGGCGCCCGCGTCGCGCGCGAGTTCGCCGAGCGCCTGCCCGCCGTCCAGGGCGTCGCCCCCGAGCTCATTCAGGTCTTCGTCAACCTCGTCACCAACGCCTGCCACGCCGTGCCCAACGGCGGCGGCGGCCTCATCACCATCCGCACGAGCCACGAGCGGGGCACGGTCTGCGTCGCCGTCGCCGACAACGGCCACGGCATCGAGCCGAGCCTTCTGCCCCGCATCTTCGACCCCTTCTTCACCACCAAGCTCGCCGGCCAGGGCACCGGCCTCGGCCTCTCCATCGTGCGCCACATCGTCGCCCGCCACGGCGGCCACGTCCTCGTCGAGAGCGAGCCGGGCCAGGGCACGCGCTTCTTCGTCACCCTGCCCGCCCGCGAGCCCGCCGCCGCCCAGGCCGAGCCCGGCGAGAGCAGCGGCGCCGCGGGCTGAAGGGCCCGCGCGCCCCCCGGCGCCGCTCAGCGGCGCGTCGGCCCGAGCGGCACCACGATCTTGGGGCCGGTCTGCTCGATGTCGTCGATCGGATCGATCTCGACGAACGATTGCAGATCTTCGACGTCGTCGAAGATCGTGGGCAAGCCCTGGTTGCCGACCAGGTTCTCGACCGCCGCGGCCGCCAGCTCGCGCAACGTCTCGCCCCGCGCCGTCGCCGGCGCATCGTCGCCGCTCTGCGGCGGCGGCGTGGTGCTCGCCGAGCCCGCGCCGGCCTTGCCCGCCTCGGCCACCTTGCCCGCCTCGGCCTTGCTCGCTTCGACGGCCTTGCCCGCGTCCGCCTTGGCCGCCTCGGCCTTGAGGGGCTGGGGCTCGGCCTTGCCCGCGTCCGCCTTGCCCGCCTCGGCCTTGGGGGGCTCGGCCTTGCCCGCCTCGCCCTTGCCCCCTTCGCCCTTGCGGCCGACCAGCGAAGGCGGCGAGCCGCTCGCGTTGCGCAGCGCCGGGGTGCCCGACGGTGGGGTGCCCAAGGGCTTTGTCCGGGGGGCGCTCAGATCGATCGGGCTGGTCGGCATCGCGCTCGGCGGCTCCGCGCTCGAGCGCGGTTCGCTGCCCTCGGCCTTCGGGGGCGCGGGCGACTCGGCGGGCGCCGGGGGCCCGAGCCCCATCGCCCTCTCGGCCACGTCGAGCACGCCGCCGAGGTCGCGCAGCGGCACGTGCGTGGCGATCGTCTCGGGCAGCGCGATCGAGAGGTCGTCGGCCGCGTGGAAGGGCTCGCCCGGATCGACCTTCTCGCGCTTGAGCCGCGCGTCGTCGATGGCCGCCCGCACCTCGACCGGCATGTGCGTGTGCCAGGCGCGGTTGTCGATGGCCGTGCGCACGTCCCAGGCGTTGAGCACGGGCGCGCGCCCCATGTCGTCGATGAAGCTCTTGTCGTTCAAGAGCGCGCCGATCAGCCAGGCGACGAGCTCGCGGTGCGCGGGGCGGCGGTCGTCCCAGGGGAAGCGCTCGCGGAAGGCGCGCCAGAACGCCGCGACGGGGCCGTAGACGGCCAGCTCGACCGGCGAGAACGCCTCTTCGAAGGCGCGCACCGTCGTGTCGCCGTCGTCGACGACCGAGTCGACGAGCGCGGCCTGAAAGTCGGCGATCTTCTTGCGCGCGGCCTTGGGCGCGAGCCCCGTCAGCGCCGTCGTGATGCGCTGGCGGATGTCGGGGCGCTCGTTGAGCCAGCGCATCCGCTCGGTGGCGGGCCAGGTGCGGCGCAGCACCTCGGGCGACCACCAGGGCAGGTTCGCCTCGCGCAGCTTGGTCAAAAGCTCGGCCACCAGCTGGACCGTGGGCGTCGCCAGCAGGAACGTGCGCGCCTCACGCGCGAGGACGTCGTCGTCTTTGCGCTCGGCGTCTTGGTGGACGAGCGGCTTGGGGCTCTCGGACATGAACGTGGGGCCTCCGGGGGCCGTGGCGGGACCCCCTCGTAGGGTCGAGTCTACACGACCTTCGTCGGGCGCCGAAGGCCACGACGACGTTGCGCCCGCCGGGCTCCCGAACGCCGGCGCGAGCCCGTCCGTGGCGGGGGCGGCCCCGGCCCCCGCCCCCGGCCCGAACGCCCCCGGCGGTCGCCGCCCGGCCGCGGGGCGCCTCACTCGTCGAGGGCGCCGAGCAGCGAGCGCAGGGTCTCGCCCTGCACGCCCATCCGCGGGTCCTGGTACTCGCGCGCGAGCACGTCCATCGACTCGGCCTGCCAGGCGACCAGCTCGCGGAAGGCCCGGTCGCCCTGCGCCCGCCCGCCGAGGAAGGTGCGGCCGAGCCGCCGCACCATGGCGAGGGCCGAGGCGTAGGCGATGACGTCGCCGTGCCGCGTCGCGCCGAGGGTGGCCATGTCGTCCGAGAAACGAAACGAGAGGGTCGCGCGGCCGTAGCGGTAGCCGCCCCGCGTCAGATCTTCGTAGCGCACGGAGACGCTGAGCTCGATGAGCTCCTGCGGCGTCCACGGGGGGAGGGCCAGGCGCACGATTTCGGTGCGCGCCTGCCCGGCGCGCAGGGGCTCCCAGTAGAGCGAGTCGCCCTCGAGGCCGAGGAACGCCTCGCCCCCCGAGGCCTCGAGCACGCGCACGGGGGCGGGCGCCGACGAGAACGTGAAGACGACGTCGCCGAGCACCTCGTCGGCCGGCGGCGGCAGGGCGCGCGCGAGCGCGTCGGCGCGCACCTCGAGCGGGCCGGCGAAGGCGTGGGCCCCGAGCGGCGCGAGCGCCTCGGCGGGCACCGCGTCGCGCGCGCCGAGCGCCAGCACGCCCGCCCCCGCCCGCCCGAGCGCCTTCACCTCGGCCGCGACCGCGGGCCCGAGCCCCTTGCCGTCGCTGACGACGACCACCCGGCCGAAGGGCTCGCCCGCCCCGGGCGGGGGCGCCGAGGCCTTGGCCGCGAGCAGCGCGCGCGCCTTCTGCAGCGCGCCCGCCACGTCGCGCCGGCCCTTGCGCTTTGCCGCGAAGCGGCGCCGGAGCGCCCCCTCGACCAGCGTGCGCTCGGCGCCCGGCAGGGGCGGCACGACGACCCGCGGGCCGAGCGCGTCGACGACCGCGACGCGGTCGCCCTCGCCGAGCCCCCCGAGCGCCCCCTCGAGCAGCGAGGGCTCGGGCGCCTCGGCCGCCGCCCACACCACCACGAGCCGCATCGGCGCGCGCCGCGAGGCGTCGACCCCGGGGAACGCGGCCGCGTCGACCGCCGCGTCGACGCGCAGGAGCACCTCGCCGCCCCAGGCCGGCACGTACGCGTCGCTCGCCCGCAGCGTCAGCGCGAGCGGCCCCACCGGCAGCGAGAGCGGGCTCGAGACGTAGCGCCAGACCCCGTCGGGCGGCATCAGAAAGCCGGTCGCCGGCCGCCAGTCTTCGGACGCGCTCGTGCGCAGCACGGGCTTCGGGTGGTACGCCCGGTCGACGTACTCGACCCCGTTCGCCGTCAGCACCGACGCGCCCTTGCCCGCCCCCGGCGCGAAGACGAGCTGGCCGTCGCGCGTCGGCGCGATGTGCGCGCACGCCGACGCGAGCGCGGCCAACGCCACCCCACCAAGAGCTCTCTGCCAGCGACGCATCATGGGCCGTTTTGCCGCCGCTTCGTCCCCGAGCCTAGCACGGGCGCTGCGAGGGTGCCCACCGGGCCCCTCGGTCGCCCCGAACGTCGGCCTGCGAACGAGTCCTACGCGCCGGCCGGCCGCCGCCCCCCCGGCGTCAGGCGCGCCGCCCGTTCGCGGGGCCCCCGCCTCAGGCGCGCCGCCCGAGGGCCAGCCCCCCGAGGCACGCGAGCAGGCACGCGAGCGTCGTACCGGCCGCGTTGGCGAGCGCCGCCCCCCAGCGCCCTTCGCGCGCCAGCGCGATGGTCTCGTAGTTGTACGTCGAGTACGTCGTCAGCCCCCCCATCACGCCCGTCGCCCAGAAGAGCCGCCCGAGCTCGCTGAGCCCCCCCGCGCGCCCCGCGAGCGCCACGACCACCCCGAGCCCGAAGCAGCCGAGCACGTTCGCCGCGAAGGTGCCCCAGGGCAGCCGCCCGCCCGTCAAGCGCAGCGAAAGGAGCGCGAGCGCGTAGCGCCCCACGCTGCCCGCCGCGCCGCCCGCCGCCACGAGCGCCATGCGCCCCCACAAGCCGCCCTCGCCGCCCATCGCCCGATGGTATGCCCCCGCCCATGCCGCCGCCGCAACCGCCTCTGTCCCGGCGCACCGCCTGGCCCGACGAGCCCAACCCCCTCGCGCTCGCCGCCGAGCGCGCCCGGCGCGGCCCGAGCCCGCCGCTCGATCTGACGACCTCCAACCCCCTCGAGGTCTACCTTTTGCCGCCCGCCGACCTCGGCGCCCTCGCCGGCCCCGGCGCGCAGGCCTACCACCCCGACCCGCTCGGCCTCGCCCGCGCCCGCGAGGCCGTCGCCGGCTACTACCGAGACCGCCACGGCATCGCCGTCGACCCCGCCCGCGTCCTGCTCACCTCGAGCACCAGCGAGGCCTACGCCTACCTCTTCTGGGCCCTCGCCGACCCCGGCGACGAGGTGCTCGTGCCCACGCCGAGCTACCCGCTCTTCGCCTACCTCGCCGACCTCGCCGGCGTCCGGCTGCGCCCCTACCC
>DASTPP010000131.1:0-2266 GCA_035762175.1 Polyangiaceae bacterium
GCCCGCGGGAGCCCGGCCCCCGGCGAGGGGGCGGGCTTTGCGGTCCGAATCGACCCGACGCCGCGCGGCACGAGCGGGCGTCCGCTGCCCCCGAGTTCACTCGGGGGCCGCCCGCCGCGCCCGGCCCGATTCCTGGTCCGAGCAAGAACAGCTGGTATAACGGCGGGCGAGGCCCCGGCGCCGCCGCCCGCGCCGACCCGGGCAGCGCTACGCGCCGAGCAGGCGCAGCACGTCGCGCACGAGCTTGTCGAACGATGGGCACGCCGCGCGCGCCTGCTCGAGGTCGAACCTTCGGGCGAGCTCGATCTGCTCGAGCGTCTCGCCGTAGCCCTCGGGCATGTGGCGGTCGAGCCACTCCTTCGCGCCGCTAACGCCCTCCGGGCTCGGGGGCGGCTCGAGATCGTCGGGCAGGCCCCGGACGCCGCGCAGCGAGGTCGCCGCCCCGAGGAACCAGGCCTCGAACTCACGCTCCGCAAGCACGACGGCGATGGGTCGGTCGGCCCGGGCCTCGCGCGCCCACGCCAGCACCTTGGGCGCTAGCGTGGCGGGGCAGTCGTCGTCAGCGTCGAAGACAATGACGAGCGGGCCGCCCGGCCCGACGCGGCGGGCCACGAGCTCGACGGCCCGCTTCCCTTCGAGCTCCTTGACGAGCTTGCCCCTCGAGACGCGCAAGGGTTCGAAAGCGCCCAGCGGTCGGGTCGGGGCGAAATAGCTGGCGATGCGCCGCAGAACGACGGGCGCAGCCAGCTCATCGCCCTGACCTTCGACGATGAGGCCCCACTTCATGCGCCTTCGAACATGTCGAGTTGCGCGGATTCTGGCTCCCCTGCGCGCAGCTGGTTCGCGCGCAAGAGCTCGCCGGGCGTATAGAGTTTGTCGAGGAGCGCCGAGCGCGACACCTCGTCGAGTGGCGTGATGATCGTGCGGCCGCGCCGCGATTCGACGGCGCGGATGTCTCGGCCGTCGATGTCGGCGTCATCGAGCAGGTCGGCGCTGTGGCTCGTCACGATGACCTGTACGTGGCGGCAGGCCTCGCGGAGGCAATCGCGCAGCACGCCCGCCGCCGCGGGGTGCAGCGCAGTCTCGGGCTCCTCGATGGCGACGAGGGCGATGCGCTCTTCGACCCTGGCCTGGAAGAGCGCGACGAGCACGGCAACCGTTCGCAACGTGCCGTCGGACATGCTCATGGCGGGGAGCCTCCGAGGCTCCCTCGCGCCCTCGACCTCCTGGTGAAACACGAGGGTATCCATCGGGCCGAGCCGGGCGGAGCCGAAGCCCACGACGCCCGGCACGACGAGCCCCAGGTACTCTTCGATGCGCCGCTTCACCCCGCCCGCCCGCCGCTCGAGGTGCGCCACGACGCTGGCCAGGTTTCGCCCGTCGCGGCTGAGCAGCTCGCCCCGGTCTGGGTGCTGCGGCTCGCGGATGACGCTCGGGTTGAGGTTGTAGGCGCCGACCGACGTGAGGGCGTCGAACGCCGGGCGGAAGTCTGCCAGCCCGGAGGCGTGCACGAGGTAAAGTCGATCGGCCATCGGCGGCGGCATGACGGTGGTCACGCTCGACGCGAGGAGCTCGCCGTCTTTGACGTGGTAGAAGGCGTCGCCCACCCGGCACTCTTCTTCACTCACGTCGTAGGCGTCGTCGTCGCGAGCCCTCACCTCGAATGCGAAGCTCGCCGGCGTACCGTCGCGCAGCGTGAGGTCGAGGCCGACCGAGAACGAATCGGCCCGGCGGTTGACGACCTCGCCCACCCCGCCGCGCTCGCGCAGCGCGTGGTCGATGGTCGAATTGAGCGAATCGGCCGTGAAGCGCAAGGCGTCGACGAAGTTGCTCTTGCCCGAGCCGTTCGGCCCCACCAAAAAGGTCAGCCGGCCGAGCTCGACGTCGCAGGCTGCGATGCTGCGATAGTTCTTGAGCCGGATGCGCTTGAGGAACGGGTCGGCGGGGGGCAAGGCGGGCTCTCTCCGTGGTGCGGGCCGTTTCAGGACCGAGGCCGGCGGAGAGGATCGTACCAAAAATCGGCGCCCCCGCCGCCCGAATGGCCTGCGCGGTTCGCGACGGCTACGCCCGACCCGCGCGGGGCGGCACGCCGCGCCCGGCCGAGTCGCGGGCCCGCCTCACGACCCCCGATACGTCGAGTAGCCGAAGGGGCTCAGCAAGAGCGGCACGTGGTAGTGCTGGTCGGTCGCCCCGACCGCGAAGACGATCTCGACGTAGGGGTAGAAGGTCGCGACGCCGCTCGCGGCGAAGTAGGGCCCGACCTCGA
>DASTPP010000132.1:0-17949 GCA_035762175.1 Polyangiaceae bacterium
ACGGTGCTCGCCGTCTTCACGGACGCTGACGGGGCCGTCGTCGACCTGCGAACGCCGCCCCACGAGCCGGGACTCGCCTCGGTGACCCTCGAGAACCTCGGCCCGGGCGGTGCCCCCGTGCCGGGCGAGGCGGCGACGCTCGAGGGCGCCTACCGCTTTGTGCGCGCGCCCTTGGTCGCCGAGAGTGACCTGACCCGCCTCGTGCGAGCCCTGCTTCGTGCGCTCAAGCGCGAGGTGCTCGCGAACGTGTCGATGGCCGTCGCGCTCGACTACCACGACGGCGCGGACGCGGGGGCGTTCGAGGCGGTGCCGGTGACGAAGCTGCCCGCGCTCGTCGTGACGGGGCCGCGGCTCGTCCCGAGCCCCTTCTACGGCGAGAACGTGCCCGTCGAGCGCGCCGCCCTCGGGCCGAAGGGGCCCGAGCTCGAGCGGCTGCGGCCCCCCTACACGGCCGACCTCCTCTTCACGCTCACGGGCGCCTCCGACCGGCTGGCCGAGGCGCTCAACCTGATGGACGCGGTCGTCAGCTTCCGAAACCGCACTCGCTGGCTCGCCCTTCCGCGCGACCCGACTCGCCCCGAGGCAGGCGAGGTGCGCTACGAGCTCGAGCCCGAGGGCGACGTCCGCCCCTCGCTCGACGGCAAGGACGACGTGCGGGCCTTCGTCGCCGAGCTGCGGGTGCGCGGCTTCCGCTTC
Source organism: Polyangiaceae bacterium (assembly GCA_035762175.1). Classification (GTDB taxonomy): domain Bacteria; phylum Myxococcota_A; class Polyangia; order Polyangiales; family Polyangiaceae; genus DASTPP01. The sequence goes on from DASTPP010000132.1 coordinate 697, forward strand.
GACGAAGGCATGCCGCTCGACCGGGGGCGGGCCGTCGCGACGGCGAGCCTCGACGTGGGCGGCGAAGGCGGCGCCGCCGCGGAAGGGGGCGGCCCGTGATCGCGCTCACCAACAAGAGCGGCCGCATGCTGACCTTCGTCCTCGAGCACGCGCCCTACTGCGTCGCGCTCGGCCGCTGCGCTTGCACCGAGGTGCTCGGCCGAAACCCCAGGCGCCTCCCGGGCGCGTTGACGCTGCCGGCGGGCGTGCCCGTGATGAACCTGCCCGAGGCCTTGCTCGCGCTGCCGGCCGTCGCACGCGCCGTGCGGGCGGGCCAGGTCGCCGTCGCCCAGATGCCGCCCCAGCACGCCGAGGCCGCGCGGCCGAGGAGGGCGGCGTCGTGAGCGGGCAACTCCTTTCGTCGAAGATCGTCGTCGTCGAGGAGGAGCCGCGCGTGCGCGGCATCCCCTCGGCGCCCACGTCCATCGCCGGCGCCGTCGGCATCACCGAGCGGGGCCCCATCGCCGAGCCCGTCTTGTGCACGTCCTTCGAAGACTACCAGCGCGCGTTCGGCGGCTTCACCCAGAACTCCGACCTCGCGCTCGCCGCGCTCGGGTTCTTCCAGAACGGCGGCACGCACCTGTGGGTGGTGCGCACGGTGCACTTCACCGACGTCGCCGAGCCCTCGACCGCGACGGCGGTGCGGGGGGCGGGCTACCTCGTCGCGGGCGGCGGGCCCGCCCCGGCCTCGGCCACGAGCGCCCTGCCGGCGCCCTTCGTGCTCGCCCCGGGCGACGCGCTCGTGCTCGCCGTGGGGGGCGGGCCCGACCAGGCCCTGGTCGTCGAGGCCGCCCCCGCCTTCGTCACGGCCTCGGGCCCGGGCCCCTACGCGCTCGCCGACGGGCAGACGCTCCTCGTGCGCGTCGACGGCGGCCCGCCGCAGACCTTGGCGTTCACAGCGGGCGACTTCGCCGACATCACGGCCGCCACCGCCGACGAGGTCGTCGCGGCGCTCAACGCCCAGCTCGTCGGGGGAAAGGCCCTGCGGGGCGTGCCGCGGCTGCAGAGCGACACGCGCGGCACCGCGAGCCGCCTCGAGGTGACGGGCGGAAGCGCCAACGCCGCCCTCGGCTTCCCCACCGCCCCCGCGCTCGGCACGGGCAACGTCCAAAGCGTGCGCGCCGTCACGGCCGCCGAGCTGCTCGCCCTCGCCGTCGCGACGTTCGAGGGCGTCGCCTTCTCGGCCGACCCGGACGGGTTCGTGACGGCGCGCACGCTCGCGACGGGGGCGGCGGCCGCGTTGCAGATGAAGCCGGGCACCGCGGAGGCCTTCGGCTTTCCGACCACGCCGCGCTCGGGCAGCGACGCCGCCCCCCAGAACGCCGTGCGCCTCGAGGGTAAGGACCCCGGAAGCTACACCAGTCGCCTCGTGCTCGAAGTGCGGCGCGCGACGAGCGGCAAGCCCGCCGAGTTCGACCTCGTCGTGGTCGAAGGCGGCGCCGTCGTCGAGACGTTTCCCAACCTGTCGCTCGCTCCGAGCGAACCCCGTTACGCCGAGAAGGTCGTCAATGACCCGGCGTCCGGCTCGTCGCGCGTCCGCGTCACCGACCAGCTCCTGCCGGGGCCCGTCGTACCCCCGCCGCAAACGGCGACGCTCGCCGGGGGCGACGACGGCCTCGTCGGCCTCGACGACGCCGACTTCCTGGGCTCGGACGCGGGGCGGACGGGCCTTCGCGCCCTCGACCGCGTGCTCGACCTCGCCCTGCTCTTCGTGCCAGGGCGCGCGACGCCTGCGGTTCACAACGGCATGCTCGCCTACGGCGAGGTCGACCGGGCGGGCACCGTGTTCTCGGTGCTCGACCCCCCAGCAGGCCTGTCGGCCGCCGACGTCGTCACCTACGTCGAGTCGACGGCCTCGCTCCTGAACCTCTCCGAGTACGGGGCCATCTACTGGCCGCGCCTGACCATCCTGAACCCCCAGAAGAGCGTCTTCGGGCCCGGCGACCGCGTCGTCGTGCCGCCCTCGGGCGTCGTGTGCGGGGTCATCGCCCGCGGCGACGCGGCAAGGCCCGGCGGCGTCTACGAGGCGCCCGCGGGGGCCGAGAACGGCCGGATGCTCAACGTCCTCGGCTTCGAGACCGACGAGGTGCTCGAGGAGCGAAAGCGCGACCTCGTTTACCCGAAGCGAATCAACCCCCTGACGAGCGGGCCGGGGCTGCCGCGCTTCGTCGACGGCTCGCGCACGCTCAAGGGCGACGGCAACTTCCCCTACGTCGGCGAGCGGCGCGGCGTCATGTTCATCGAGCGGAGCCTCAAGCAAGGCCTCGAGTTCGCCCGGCACAAGAACAACACGGAAGGGCTACGCGCCACCGTGCGCCGCACCATCACGGTGTTCCTGCTCGCGCAGATGAACGTCGGCGCCTTCCGGAGCCGCGACCCGCAGAAGGCCTTCTTCGTCGACGTCTCGGACGCCCTGAACCCCCCGAGCGTCGTCTTCGCCGGCCAGCTCGTCGTGCGCGTGGGGCTCGCGACGAACAAGCCGGCCGAATTCATCGTGCTCCGCTTCAGCCAGGATACTCGGGCATTGGACAGTGAACTCCTCGCCGCGGCCGGCGGTGGCTGAAGAAGGGAAGGCTAGCATGCCCGTCATCGGCACGCCGAGGAGCTTTCACAAGAAATTCAAGTTCGTGGTCGAGATCGACGGCGTCGCGTACGCGGGCTTTCAGAAGTGCTCGGAGCTGTCGGTCGAGGTGGCCAAGATCGAGCACTACGAGGGCGGCTCCCTGATCGCGGACAAGAGCCCGGGAAGGCTGACCTTCAGCGACGTGACGCTCGACCGGGGGGCGACGCAGGACCGGGACCTCTTCGACTGGTTGCAGGACGTCGCCATCGTCTCGAGCGGCCTGGGCCTGGTCGACCCCTACTACAAGCGCAACCTCGACATCGTGCAGCAGGACCGCGACGGCACGACGCTGCGGCGCTGGTCGCTCGCGCGCGCCTGGCCGACGAAGTTCGTCGCCGGCGAGTGGGACAACGGCTCGGACGAGAACCTCGTCGAGTCGGTCACGCTGACCTTCGACTTCTTCGAGCTCCTTCAATAGTGTTCCATGGTGGACCTTCGAAGGGGCGGGCGGGCCCGCGTCGCGGGGCCCCCGTGCCGCCTTCGTCGCGGCCGCGCCGATTGGACTTGATGGCCCTCGAGACGAGGCCCATGGGTCCCACGACGGAGGAGCCGCGTGGCCTTCACCATCGTCATCGGAGAGCGGGTGCTCGTGCCCTCGGGCGACCCGGAGGTCGCCGCCCGCCCGGGGGCCGCCGAGGAAGAGGCGCCGGAGGCGCCCGCCTTCGAGGGCGACGTCTACACGGGGCGCACGAACGTGCGGCGCGTGGGCTACGGCGACTGGGCGGTGTTCTGCCGCACGTCGGGGCTCCACGGGCTCTTTTTCGACCCCGGCCGGGGGCTGATGCGCGAACACCCGGGCTGCGAGCCCCTGACGGCGGCGCACCTCGGGGCCGTGCGCGCGGCGCGCCTCGCCCGGGAGCGCGCTCGCCCCGGCGCCCGCCCGGGCTTCGGGGGCGACCTCGACCCGGTCCTGGCGCGCCTCGGTTGGCTCGACTGGTGGATGGCCCGGGCGCTCGCGCGCTGCAGGATGCCCGTCTTCGCCAATCGGTAGCGCCCGAAGGCGCGCCCCAGGGCGCCGGGGGACGGCCGACGAGGTCCGCCGCCCATCACGTTCGCGCCCCGTCGGGCGCGAACCTCGCCCGACGCCGGTTCGTTTCGGCCCCGCGCTGTCCCCGCGCGGCGCTCGCCGGCCTTGCTCGTTCAGAGCCATGACCGACGTCATCACGTGCCCCTCGGGGCTGAGCGGCCGCGTGCGCGGCATGAGGGTTCGTGAGGAGCGCGTGCTCGCCGACCGCAAGCTCGCTCGCGGTGGCGGCCAGGTCGAGGCCCTGCTCGCCGCGTGCTGGCAGGAGACGCTTGAGCCGGGGCCCTACGCCTTCGAGGGCGGGCGCGCCGACTGGGCCCAGGTGCTCCAAGGCGACCGCTTCTACGCGCTCCTCCACGTCCGCGCCCTCACGTACGGGCCCCTCTACGCCTTCTCGGTCGCCTGCCGCGAGGAGGGGTGCCGCGCCCCCATCGAGTGGGAGCTCGACCTCTTCGACCTGCCCGTTCGCCCCCTCCCGGAGGCGAGCCGCGCGGCCTTCGCCTCGGGCAATCGCTTCGAGACGCGGCTGCCGGGCGACGGCCGGCGCGTCTGGTTCCGCCTGCTGACGGGCGCCGACGAGCAGCGGATCGCGGCCGCGGCCCGTGGCCCGGGCGAGCGTGCCTTCTCGGCCATGCTCGCCTTGCGCGTGCTCGAGCTCGAGGGGGTCGACCCCCAGGGCAAGCGCCGCGCGCTCGAAGACCTGAGCCTGCGCGACGCCGACTTCCTGCTCGGCGAGTTCGACCGCGTCGACTGCGGCGTCGACACCGCCCTCGAGGTCGAGTGCCCGCGCTGCCTCGCCGCCCAGGAGGTGGAGCTCCCTTTCGACCGGACCTTCTTCCTGCCGGGGGCGGCGAAGGCGGCGCGGCGCAAGGCCTCGCGGGCCTCTTCCCCGACGTAGACCTCGGGGCCTGGCGCGAGGCGATGTTCTCTCTCTGTTGGCACCAGCACGGCGGCTCGGGCCTCGGCCTCGGCTTCGGCGAGGCGCTCGACTTGCCCGTCGGCGACCGCGATTGGTTGCTCGAGCGCGTCGGCGACGAGCGGCAAAAGGAAGCGCGCCAGCTCGAGCGCGCCGCGCGGGGGAAGTGAGCGGTGCTCAACAACCTCGGCCTCGGCTTCGTCTTCACGGCCAAGGATTTTGCCTCGGGCAAGATTCAGCAGCTCGAGCGCAGTTTCCTGAGCCTCGACAAGAAGGTCGGTCTCGGCACCGACTCGATCAAAGGCTCCTTCCGCGAGCTCGGCCTCGGCACCGCGCTCTTCGCCGCCGGCGCGGCGGGAGTCGTCGGCGCCTTCACTCTCGCCGACAAGGCGTCGGCGTTCGAGCAGTCGGTCGCCGCCGTCGCGGCCGTCTCGGGGGCCACCGCGACCGAACTCGCCGCCCTCAAAGAGGCCGCGCTCGACGCCGGCATCGCAACCCAGTTCTCGCCCACCGAGGCCACCGTGGGCCTGAAAGAACTCGCCCAAGCCGGCTTCCACGCCACCGAGTCGATTCAGCTCCTCTTGCCCGTGCTCGACCTCGCCGCGGGCTCGCTCGGCGAGCTGTCACCGGCGCAGGCCGCAGGCCTCGCCTCGCAGGCGATGAAGGCCTTCGGCGTTTCGGCGGCCGACGCCGGCGTCGCCGTCGACCGGATGCTGCAGGCGGTCAACGTCTTCGCCCTGAACGCCTCCGAGCTGCCCCAGGCGCTCGGCATCGCCTCGCGAGGCGCGCAGGCCTTGCACCAAAACCTGTCCGAGACGCTCGTCGCGCTCGGCCTCGTCAAGAACGTCATCCCCGGCGTCGAGCGCGCCTCGACGGGGGTCGCGGTCGCGATGGAGCGCATGGCCGACCCGAAGGTGCAGGCCGCGCTCAAGGGCCTCGGCGTCGAGGTGGTCGACGGCGCGGGCCACTTCCGCGCCTTCCTCGACGTGGTGGGTGACCTCGTGCCCGCGCTCGGCCAGATGACCGACGCCAAGCGGTCGGCATTTTTGATCGACACCTTCGGCGCCCACGCGCTCGGCAGCCTGCAGGCCATCTTGACGCAGGTGACCGACGGCATCCGCACGAGCGCGGGGGCGACCGTGAAGGGCGCCGACGCCATCGCCTACCTGCGCACGCAGTTCGAGCAGGCCGGGGGGACGGCAGCGAGCTTCCGCGACAAAATGCTCGACACCTTCGCGGGCCAGCGGCAACTGCTTCGCGGCTCCCTCGAGACGCTCGCCATCCTGCTCGGCGAGCCCTTCGCGCAGGTCTTCAAGCCCGTCGTGGCGGGCGTCGTGGGCGGGCTCAACGTGCTCCTCAAGACCCTGCGGGCGCTGCCCCTGCCGGTCAAGCGCGCCTTCGCCGGCTTTTTCGTGGCGGCGAGCGCGGTGCTGGCGCTGGTCGGCGGCGTGGTCGCGGCCAAGGCGACGGTGGCCCTCTTGGCGCTCGGTCTGAAAGCCGTTGGCGTCACCCTCGGTGGCGTCGTCTCGACCCTGCTGCCGGCCATCGCTGTCGTCGCGTTGCTGGGCGTCGCTGTCGCCGGGCTCTACGTCGCCTTCGAGCGCAACGTCGGGGGGATCGCCGACGCCGCGCGCCGCGCGGGCGAACGCGTCACGCTCGCGTTCCGCGCGCTCGTCGAGCTCTTCGAGGGCGGGGGCTTCTCGGGCGCCGTGCGCGAGGAGCTCGGCCGGGCCGAGAACGCCGGCCTCAAGCGCTTCGTCGTCGCGGCCTACATGCTCGCCTTCCGCCTCGGCCGCGTGTGGGACGGCGTCAAGGAAGGGTTCGTTTCGGCCCTCGAGGGGGCGCGGCCCGTCTTCGACGACCTGCGCGAGGCGTTCGCCGAGCTCTCGGACGCCCTCGGCGACGCGCTCGGTGCCCTCGTCGGCGGGGCCGCTTCGCTGCCGAGCGCCCCGTACCTGTCCTTCGGCCAGCGCGTCGGCGGCGCCCTCGCCACGGTGGCGACGGCGCTCGTTCGGCTCGCGGCCGCGGGGGCGCGCCTCGCCACGGGCTTTGTCGGGGGGCTGCGCGCGATGGGGGCCGTCGTCGGCCCCGCCTTCGACGCCATCGGCCAGGCCTTCGAGCGCCTGCGGCTCGCGTGGGCCCGGCTCACGGGGGCGGCCGACGCCGGGGCCGGGGCGGCGGCCGCGTCGACCGCGCCCTGGCGCGCGCTCGGCGAGCTGCTCGGCGGCCTCGCCTCGGTCGTCGTCACCGTCCTCGGCTTCGCCCTCGCGGGCGCCCTCGACCTGCTGACGCTGCTCGTGCGTGCCGTCGACGCCGTGCGCGGGGCGTTCACGGGGACGGGGGCCGCCCTCGCCGGCGCCGCCTCGGCCGTGGGCGAGGCCTTCGGGGCCATGGGGCGGGCCATCGGCAATGCGGCGACGGCCGTTCTGTCGGCCTTCGGGCGCATCGGCGAGGGGGCTCGGGCGGCGCTCGCGGGCGTGCAGGGCGCCTTCGCCTCGGTCGCCCGCGGCATCGACGAGGCCGTCGCCTCGGCGCGCGGGGCGGCGGGGCGCATGCTGAGCGCGGTGCCCGACGCCCTCCTGCCGGGGCCGCTCGTCGCGCTCAAGCAGGCCTCGGCGTCCGGGGCGGCGACGCCCTTGCCCCCGGCCGCCACCCTGCCCGCGGGGGCCCGCCTGACGGCCCTCGCGGCCGCCCCTGCCGTCGCCGAGGCCTCGGGCCGCGCCCAGGCCACGGCGGCCCCGCCGAACGCGGCCACGGCCCCGCCGGGCCCCGAGCGCCCCCTGGTCGTGCAGGTCCAGGTCGACGGCGAGACCATCGCGCGCGCCGCCGCCAAGGCGAGCGCCGAGAGCGCCTCGCGCTCGTTCAGCCCGCTTCCGGCCTACTGACGCCCCATGCCGCTCTCCGCCGCCCTCGCTCGCGCCCCGCGCTGCTCGCTCGTCAACGTCGAGACGGCCGAGGCCATCGTGTGCCTCTTCAACCCCGCCGAGCTCGTCGAGAAAGTGCAGGTCGGCTGGAACCGCCTCACCGTGCCCGGCCTGTCGCACCAGCCGCTGCAGTTTCAGGCCACGGGCAACCGGCAGCTCGCCGGCGTGGAGTTCTACCTCGACCGGCTCTTCGCCGACGAGCAACCCTCCGCCCCGGAGGTGCTCGACTTCGCCGCCTTTCTGCGTGCGCTCACCGTGCCCCCCGCGGCCGAGGCCGGCGTGCTCGCGGGCGCGCCCCCGCGCGTGCTCGTCGTCTGGCCCGAGGTGATCGTGCTCGAGGCCGTCGTCACCGACCTCGAATTGGCCTTCCGGCGCTTCGGCGCCGACGGGCGGGTGCTCGCCTACGTAGCGACCTGCACGTTCGAAGAAATCCTCGACGCGCGCGTCACGAGCGAGGCGCGGAGGATGGCTGTCTGATGCCCCCCCAAGCCGGCTCGCGCTACACCTTCTGCCGCGCCCTTCGGGACGAGAGCGGCAGGCTTTTTCTCACGCCCCCCGAGCCCTACCGCTACCGGCCGCTCCCCGACACGCGCCTTCACCTCGTGGCTGAGGGGGACTCCCTCTTCTCCCTCGCAGGCCGCTATTTTGCGCCACTGCCGCGCGCGTGCGGCTTCTGGTGGGCCATCGCCGACTTCCAGGTCGACCCCGTCTTCGATCCGACGATCCCGCCCGCGCCGGGCACCACGCTGCACATCCCCTCGCTGCGCGTTCTGACCGACGTGATCCTGGGCGAGGCGCGCCGTAGGGACTTCGGATGACCGAGCCGTTCGACCGGAGCGCGCCCGGCGTGCGCCTCTCGCTCGTGGCTGCGCCGAACGCCGCGAGCGTCGCCCCCTTGGACCTCGGCGGCCGGCTCGTGGGCTTCACCTACGAGGACTCGGACGAGAAGGCCGACAAGCTGACGCTCGAGCTCGACAACTTCGACCTGGCCCTCTTCGACCGCGAGGAGCTCTTCGGCGGCGCCTTGCTCGAGGCCTCGTGGGGCTACCCGGGCGTGATGGCCCCGCCCCGGCGTGCCGTGGTCAAGTCGGTCAAGGGCTTCACGACCCTGACCGTCGAAGCGCAGGCGCTCTCGGCCCTGATGAACAAGCGGGCCAAGACGCGCCGCTTCGAGGGCGCGACGCGCGCGGACGTCGTGCGCCAGGTCGCCGCCGAGTACGGCTACGCGGGGGGCCTGCTCGACGTCGAGGACACCGGGGAGCGCTACGACGTCGTGAACCAAGCGGGCGAGACCGACGCGCGCTTTCTGAAGCGGCTCGCCGAACGCGAGCACTTCCAGTTCTACGTCGATGCCGGAGGTCTGCACTTTCATCGCCGCCGCCAGGAGGCCCCGCCCGCGCGCGTCTTCACCTGGTACGTGGGCCCCGGCTCGGGCGAGGTGCTCTCGGTGCGCGTCGAGTCGGACCTTGCAAGGCGCGTGGGCGCGGCGCGCGTGCGCGGGCGCGACCCGCTCCGGAAAGAAACGCTCGACGCCTCGTCGAACGCGGCCTCGGCGCCCCGCGCGACGCTCGGCGACGTCGTCGAGGTCGTCGACCCCGAGACGGGAGCGACCGCCCTGCAGCAGCGCAACGCCACGGCCAACGTCGCGCCGACCTCGGCGAGCTCGGCGGGGCGCGCGCAGCGCGAGGCGGACGCGCGCTTCGTCAAGGCCGAGCGCGATGCCGTCAAGCTCTCGCTGCAGGTGGTCGGCGACCCGACGCTCGCCGCGAAGACCGTGGTCGAGGTGCGCGGCATCTCGGCGCTGCTCTCGGGCAAGTACTATGTGCGCGAGGTCAAGCACACGCTCGGCGGCGGCGGCTACGTGTGCGACCTGACCCTCACGCGCGACGGCAAGGGCACGCCGGCAGGGGCCGAAGGTCGGGGCCGGCCCCAGGGCGGGGCGAAAAACGCCTACCCGACACCCGCCCCGGGCGACGGGTCGATGCAGGCGTTCGAGACCATCGACCCCGAGACGGGGGCCTCGGTGACGCAGTACCACGCGGCGGGCAAGCCCCCCGGGGCGGGCGATCCGGAGGGAGAACGACGATGAGTTCGACGACGTTCGCCGACGACCTGTCCAAACACGACACGCGCCTTTACGGCATGTACCTCGGCTACGTCACGCGCCGCGACGACCCCGAAGGGCTCGGCCGGGTGCAAGCGTGCGTGCCGGGGCTGCTCGAGCCGCACAGCGCGTGGGCCTGGCCGCTCGGGACCGCGGGCGGGGGCAGCAAGGACCGGGGCCTGTTCGCCGTGCCCGAGGAGGGCGCCGAGGTCGCGATTTTCTTTCACCAGGGCGACGTCGATGAACCTTTCTACCTTTGCGCGAATTGGGGCCGTCCCGGCGGCGAAAGCGAGGTGCCCGAGGAGGCGCAGAAGAGCCCCCCCGACAATCGCGTCTTTGCGACCGCCACGTTCCGCATCGAGCTCGACGAGTCGAACGGGGCGAGAAAACTCAAGCTGACCAACAAGAAAACCGGGGACGCGCTCCTCTTTGATGCGGAAGAGAACTCGATCACCCTCGCCGCCACGACGGCGCTCACGCTCAAGGCCGTGGGCGCGCTCACGCTCGAGGGCATCCAGATTACCATCGGCGGGCGCCTCGTTCGGCCCATCGCGGACCCCATCTGAGAGGGATGCGGGTGGCCTTCGTTCTTTGCGTCGAGCTCCCGGAAGTTCCGGACCCCTTTGCGTTGCCGCTGCCCGGAGGCGTCGCGATCGAAGACGTCGATCTGATGCGGATGATCCAGCCGGCGCTCACCCCCCTGGTGCCGTTCTTCAACCTCGTGGATGTCTTGGTCGCCGTGTTTAATTGCCTGAAGGCCATCCCCGACGCGCTCGGGCCGCCGCCGGACCCGACCACGCTCGCCGCCTGCCTGCCCGAGCTCGCCGAGAAGCTGAGCAAGCTCCTGAACCTGTTGCCCCAGGTGGCGTTGCCGCGCCTGCTCAAGCGCCTCTTGCTGCTGATCGTGACGACGCTCCTGACCGTGCGCAGCAAGCTCCTGCACCTGCAGCAGCAGGTCGTGCAGATCCTCGGCGTCATCGACCGGGCGAAGGAGCTCGAGGACGCGGGGCTGATGGCCATCGCGCAGTGCGCCCAGGCGAACGCGGCGCAGGAGGCGGCGAACGTGGGCAAGAGCCTGGCGGCGCTCGGCAAGCTCATCGGCCTGGTCAACCTCTTCCTCGGCCTGCTCGGGCTGCCCGAGGTGCCCGACTTCCAAGACCTCGTCGGCCGCCCCCTCGACGCCGTCATCGAGCCCCTCGACGCGCTCATCGACGTCTTCAAGGCGGCCGAGGCGGCCATCCCGCTTCCGTAAGCACATCATGACGAGCGGAGCGCTGCAGAAGGGGCTACTCACCGCCCTGCGCCGAGACCAGAAGCGCGACTTCGCGTCGGGCGAAGGCGCCGCCTTGCTGGCTTCGAAGGTCGAACAGGTGCTCGCGACCGAGGGCGAGACCCAGCGGTCGTCGGGCGAGCTGCCGTGGCGCACGCGCTTCGGCTCGGGGCTGCACCTTTTGCGCCACAAGCTCACGGGGCCGGCGTTCCGCGAGCTCGCGCGCGTCTACGTACGGGATGCGCTCGCGAGGTGGGTGCCCGAAGCCGAGCTCACCGGCTTCGAGGTGCTCGAGGACGGCGACGTCGTGACCCTGCGCGTGCGCTTTCGGGCGCGCGCGGGCGCGGGAGCGGGCGGCGAGGTGCGCCTGACCCTCCCCGCGGCATGACGGGGGCCCGGCCGTCGCGGCCCTCGGGGGCCGCACAGGCCGCTTCAGTAGAGCTGGTTCAGGGCCTTCCGTTGGGTGGCGCTGTGCTGCTTGAGACGCTCCTTCACCTCGCGTTCGACGTCGCGCAGGTCGAGCGCCGGCGCCCGGCCCTCCTGCACGCGGTTCGCGATCCGGTCGCCCCGCAGTCCGTCGACGACCGTCGTGACGAGCTTCGCGACCACCTTCCCGTCGAGCCCGACGCTCAGCGGCTTCTGCGCCGAAGGGAATGGCGCCGAGCGGAGCGCCGGGTCTTCCGACATGGCCTTGTAGGTCGAGAGCATGAAGAGGTTCCACGCCTTCGGCAGTGCCGTCCCGGCGTTCGGCGTCACGCGGTGGACGGTGAACTCGGTCTTCGTCGCCCCGACGCAGCGCACGTTCACCTCGAGGGCGCCGAGCACGTGCTCCGGCGGCACCCCCAGCGAGGTGACCTCGCGGGCGTAGGCCAGGTGCGGCGCGAGCAACTCCTGCATGCGATAGAGCTCGAGCCACGAGCGCACCGCGCACACGTAGATTCGCGTCCGACGTTCGGGGAAGGGCAGCTTTTTCGGATCGAAGGGGAAGAGGGTCGTGACGGCGAAGTCGAGCGAGAGGCTGACGGAGAAGCGCGTGTCCATGTCGAGGTTGCCCAGCCGGATGACCGCCGCGGGCCCGAAGTCTTTCGTCGGGTCGCCGCCGTCCGGCTTGTGGCGCGCGTACTTCTCGAGGGCGCTCTCGCGCGGGAAGAACCCGTCCACGAAGATCGCCTCCGGCTGGCGCGTGTCGCCGCGGAACGCGACGGGCCAGCTCCCGTCGGCCGTCTCGAAGAAGCGGAACTCGTGCCTCTCGACGGCCACGCTGCCCAGCGTGTCGAACGCGAGCCGTGCCTGATCTTTGGAGAGGCGGGCCAGTTCCTCCTTGGTCGGTATCGACGGCGGGATGTAGAACATGTCGGGATCCTATCAGGGCGACCGACGGCCCGACCAAGGGCGAGCCGCGCGGGGCGTTTCGGCGCGCCCCTGCCGAACGATGACGCGGCGGGGGCGGAGGTCGTCAGGAGCGCAGACGCACCCCCGCTTCGGGGCCGAGGCCCGCGGGGGGCTGGCCGCGGTCACGACGATCGCCACCTCGGGGCGAACCGATACCCCCCAGGCGAGGGGGGCAACGCGGCGAAGGTTCGGCCGCGCCAAGAGCGTTGGGCTCCGGTGTGCTCGCCACCGACAACGGGCACCTTGTCGCCCACCGTAACCGGTTGAAGCGGGCCCCGGGGGTAGCCTTCGAAACGTGCCACGAAAGGCGCGCCCCAGCGTCTGTCCCCGCACGTGCTCTCCCGGCCTTGCTCCCTCGGAAGGGACCTCTGCGCGCATGGCCATCCTGCCCGAAAGCCTCGACTACACCGCCCGCGACTTCGACGCGCTGCGCACGCGTCTCTACGCCCTCATCCAGAGTACCTTCCCCGAGTGGACCGACGACGGCGTCGCCGGCTTCGGCAACGTGCTGGTCGAGATGTACGCCTTCGTCGGCGACGTGCTCAGTTACTACCTCGACAACCAGGCGAGAGAGTCGCGCCTCGTGACGGCCACCCAGCGTACGAGCGTGATCGCGCTCGCCCGTATGCTCGGCTACCGCCTCGCCGGGGCCCGGGCCGCGACCGCCGTCGTACGCTTCACGCTCGCGCGCCCGCCGCTCGCCGCCGTCGTCTTCCCGGCGGGCACGGTGGTACGCACGCACGAGGTGACCGAGCCCCTACGCTTTCAGCTCCTCGCCCCCGTCACCATCCCCGCCGGCGCCGACCCGCCCGCGGCCGATGGCGTCGTCGAACATTCGGCAACGCACACGCAAGCTTTTGACGCACGTGCTCTCGGCGGCACGGACGTCCCGCTCGACTTCGCGCCCTTCCTCGACGGTTCGGCCGTCGTCACGGCGGGCAACGGCGCCTTCACCGAGCTCGAGAGCTTGCTCTCGGCCGGGCCCAACGACCGAGCGTTTCTCGCGCTCGTCGACCAGGCCGATCGCGCCATGTTGCGCTTCGAGAACGGCACGAGCGGCGCGCCGCCCACGGGCACGCTCGAAGTTAGGTACAAGACGGGCGGGGGCGCGGCGGGCAACGTCGAGGCGGGGAGGCTCGTCGTGCTCGAGGGCGCCTTCGCGGACGTGGCCGGCCGACCCGTGCAAGTCACCGTCACCAACCCCGAGCGCGCCTCGGGCGGCATCGACCGGCAGTCGCTCGCCTCGGCGAAGCTGCTCGCGCCCGAGAGCCTGCGGGCGCTGACGCGCTCGGTGGGGCGCGAGGACTTCGAAATCAACGCCCGGCGCCTGCCCGCCGTCGCGCGCGCGCTGATGCTCACCTCGAACGAAGACCCGACCATCGCCGAGAACAGCGGCGTGCTCTACGTCGTGCCCCGAGGCGGGGGGCCGCCGACCCCGGCGCTCAAAAACCTCGTGCTCCACCAGGTCACGGTCGTCTACCCCTGCACGCTGACCTTCCAGGTGAGCGTGCAAGACCCGGTCTACAAAGCGGTCGACGTGTCGGCCCGCCTCTACCTGCGCCCGGGCGAGGCCACCTCGGTCGTACGCGACCGCGTGCGAACACGCCTCGCCGCGTTCTTCCGCGTGAGCGAACCCGACGGCACGCCGAACCCGCGGGTCGACTTCGGCTTCAACGTCAAGGACGCCGAAGGGCGCGTCGCGGGCGAACTCGCCTGGTCGGACGTGTTCGACGTCGTGCGCGACACCCCAGGGATTCGCAAAGTCGGCGGGGGCGTGGGCGACCTGCGCCTGAACGGCCTGCCCGCTGACGTCAAGCTCGCCCCACGCGAGTTCCCCGTGCTCGGCGACGTGGCCCTCACCGACGGGGACACGGGGGCCCACCTCTAATGCCGGTCGAAAACCCCGGCTTCGAGGCGCCCGGCGCGGCCCCCTGGGAGGCGGCGGGCTGGACGCTCGTGACCCAGGCGCGGGGCCGGCGCTTCGCCGCCTTCCGGCCGCCGCCGGTGCCCGGTGTCGAGGACTTCGAAACGTGGGCGGCTTGGAATGACGTGTTCGGCCCCAGCGACCTCGCCGTTGCGCTCTTCGACCCGCTCGCCCCCGAGGGGCGCGAAGACTTCGAAGAGGGGTGGGGGAACGCCCCCTTTTTGACCGAACTCGAGCCCGCCCTCCTCGTCCTGGCCCCCTTCCGGGGCGGCGCCGAGGCCGACGGGTTCGAGGCCGCATGGGTGCCGCCGCCCGCCTTCTCGTGGGCCGACGTCGCCTCCGCCTCGGCGCTCTTTGGCGACGCACCCCTCGAGCGCTTCGAGGCGGGCTGGCGCGGCAACGAGGCCTTCCTCTGGGCGTGGGCGGCGGTGCCCTCGACCCCGGCCTCGTTCGACGGCGGGGCGGGCGGGCAAGAGACCTTCTCGGGCGCCTGGACGCCCATGACGACGCTCGGAGGGCCCTGACGATGGCCGAAGCCGACTGGAGCTACTTGAACGACGGGCTTCCCGCCGCCTCGGTCGACCGCGGCGTGACCGCCGGCGTCGCCAGCCCCCCGGGGGGCGGCACCTTCGTCTTCGGCTTCAACTCGCTCGGCGTGGCGACGGGCGCCGTCGCCCTCTTCGTCAACCTGCCGGGCTTCGCCCCCATGGCGAAAGGGGCTTCGATCCGCGGCTGCCTGCAGCGCGGCCCGGGCGGGGGGGCGAGGGGGTTCTCGCCGTTCCTCTTTCTGTGCGGCCAGGGCACGTCGGTCAACGACCAGGCCTACCTCTTGGGCCTGTCGGACGACGACCCGCACCGCGTCGTGCTGCGCAAGGGCGCGGTCGCGGGCGGCGTGCCCCCGGACGGCCCGGGCACCTTGCTCCAGTCGGGCGAGAGCTTCGCCCAGGGCACGTGGCTCCACCTTCGGCTCGACGCCATCGTCAACGGCAACGGCGACGTCGTGCTCGCCGCCTTCAAAAACGACCTCGCGCTCCGCCCGCTCGGCACGCCCCCCGACTGGCAGCCCATCCCGGGGATGCCTTCGTTCGTCGACGACCAACTCGGCATTAACGCGGGCTCGCAGCCGCTCACCTCGGGCCGGGGCGGCTTCGGCTTCGCGGTGCGCGACGTGACGCGGCGGGGCTTCTTTGACCACCTCGAGCTGGGGAGACAGGTGTGACGGGCCGGACGCGCGAGGTGCGCGTTCCGGGCGCCACGGGCCCGCGGCCCCCGCCCGACGAGGGCGCGTTCACGGCGCGCCTCGGCGCGGGCCAGGGGCGCGCACCGGACGGCGAGGGCGGCCACGCCTTCGTGCTCGGGCAGGAAGAGCCCGGCTGGCGCGGCGACCTCGAGGCGGGCGACTACGCCGAGGTGCGTCAGGAGGTCGACCTCTCGGGCGCGACGCTCGTGCGCGTGCGCCTTCGCCTGCGGGTGCCCAAGGACGTGCCGCCCGGGCTCGCCTGGCAGGCCTCGCTCTGGGTGGGGGGCGTGCGGCGCGCGAGCGCCCGCGCCGAACCCGGGCGGACGCGCCTTCTCACCGACCTCGCGGCGAGCGTCGGCGCGCTCCGCGGCGCGCACGCCGTCGCCGTGCGCCTCGAACTCGTGGCTGGGTAGGGGAGGGCACATGCCCGAGCTCGAACTGCCCGCGCTCGTCGTCGACGACGTCGTCGCCGTGGCGGCGCCCGAGCGGCTCGTCCTTATCAATCGCGACCCCGGTCCCGACGAGGCGGGGGTGCCGCTCGGCGCCGCGATCGCCCTCGAGCTCGCCGACACGGGTGGCGGCGGCATCGACGTCGCCGAAACGCGCGTGTGGGTCGGGCAGGCGATCGCCTTCGCGGGCCGGGGGCCGCTCGCGCCCTTCGACGGACTGCGCGCGGGCGTCGTCGTCGAGCGAGGGGACGTCCGCCTGGTGCTCGACCCGCGCGCGCCGTTCGGAAGCCTCGAGCGGGTCGAGGTGCGCGTCGCGTCGAAGACGCTCGACGGGCAGGCCGCGCTCGACGCGACCTACGCCTTCGTCGCCGAAGACCGGACGGCCCCCCGCGTGCTCACGGCGGCGGCCCCGGGCCCCCGGCGCGTCGTCGTCGCCTTCGACGAGCCCGTCGGCGTCGGACACGGCTTCGCCGCTGCCTTCGCCGCGCTCGACGCGCCCGCCGTGCCCGTCGCGACCGCCCAGGCCCGGGCCGAAGGCAGCTTGCTCCTCCTCGACCTCGAGCCCGAGCTGTCGCCCGGCGCCCGCTACGAGGTGCGCGTCGAGGGCGTCGTCGACCCGAACGGCAACGCCGTCCTACCCCCGTTCGACCGAGCAACCTTCGTCGCACCACGCCCCCCGCGGCCTGCGCGCCGCCGCTTCGACCTTTGGTCGATGCTGCCGAAGCACAACCGGCGGGCCGACGCGACCGGTGACCTCGCCCGCTTCATAGCCTGCTTGCAGGAGGTGACGGACCTCGCGCTCGCCGACGTCGACCGCTTCGCGGACCTTCTCGACCTCGAGCGCGCGCCCGAGCCCTTCGTCGACGCGATGCTCGAAGACCTCGGAAACCCCTTCCGCTTCGAGCTCGGCGAGCTCCAAAAGCGCCGCCTTGCCTCGGTCTTGGTCGAGATGTACCGGCAGAAGGGCACCGAGACCGGCATCCGAAACGCGGTGCGCTTCCTCGTCGGGGTCGAGGTGACGCGCGTCCTCGCCTTCGCGGGCACCGCGCTCACGCTGGGCGAGTCGGAGCTCGGGGTCGACTGGGAGCTCGGGCCCTCCGAGCGCTTCGCCCGCTACGCCTTCCACGTCGAGGTCTCTCGGCCGCTCTCACCTCCCGAACGCAGGCAAGTGCGCGCGCTCATCGACCTGCTTAAGCCAGGCCACACGCACTTCTTGGGCATAATAGAACCTACCCTGCTCCATGGGGTTGAACACTGGGTCCTGGGCATCAGCGACCTCGGTGACACCACCCTTCTCTAGCGCGGCCAGGCTCGTTCGTGCAGTTCGTTGGCGAGGCCCCCCCGCGCA
>DASTPP010000133.1:0-17096 GCA_035762175.1 Polyangiaceae bacterium
GGGCTCGTGCTAGGGTGGGCGCCCCCCTGGCGTGGCTAGGCAATCGGTTCGCCGATTTTTTTTGAGAGCAGTTGCATAACTCGGGCGGGCTCGCCGTCCAACGGCCCGCACGCCGACGCCAAGGCAAAAACGGAGGATTTCTGATGAACAAGTGGTTGCGCACGACTGGTCTTTTCGTCTCGTTCGGCCTCGTCACCGCGGTGGCGGCCGCGAAAATTTCGGCCGCCACCGGCAACTCCGTCGTCTTCAAGGCGACGGGCCCCGCCGGCCTGAACATCGAGGGCAAGACCAGCACGCTCGAGGTCAAAGATGACGGCACCGAGGCGACGTTCTCGGTCCCGCTCTCCTCGGTCAAGACGGGCATCGCCCTCCGCGACACGCATATGTGCGAAAAGTACCTCGAGTGCGGCAAGCACCCGAAGGCCGAGCTGAAGATCAAGCGCTCGGACGTCAAGCTCGAGGACGGCAAGGAGTCGAGCGGCGAGGCCCCCGGCAAGCTGACGCTCCACGGCCAGACCAAGGACGTGAAGGTCAAGTACAAGGCCAAGAAGGCGGGCGGCGACGTGACGGTCGACGCGAACACGACCTTCAAGTACACCGACTTCGGCGTGACCAAGGCCGAGTACCTCGGCGCCGAGGTCAAGCCGGACATCAACCTGCACGTCACCACGACCCTCAAAGACGGCTGAACCGCAGGGGTTTTGGGCCCCTCCGTTGGTTCGCTAAAGACACGACCAGCGTTTTGATCTAGGGTGCGCCGCCGTGAGCAACGTCGTGCGCACCCTTGTTACGCTTGTCGCCAGCTTTCTCGCCGTGGCCCTCTGGCCCGGCCGCGCGGACGCGTACCCGTGGATGATACGCCACGAGTACAACAACTGCATCGCCTGCCACGTCGATCCGAGTGGCGGCGGTCTGTTGACTCCGTACGGCCGGGGCCAGAGCCAGGTGCTCCTGAGTACGAAGTACTCGAACGAGGAGGTGAACCCAGGCAAGTTCATCTTCTTCGCGGGCTTCGCCGAGCTCCCGAACTCGGTCAACCTCGGCGCCTGGTTCCGCACCGGGTACATCTCCCGGGGGGCCGACGCGACGGCGACCACGCCGGCGACGCGCCAGGGCGACCTCGTCGCGATGCGCTACGACTTCCAGGGGCAGTTCACCCTGGACAAGGTCAAGTTCAACATAAGCCTCGGCATCTCGCCCCGCAACGAGGCGTCCGGGCAGGCGCAGGGCGCGTACGTCACGCGCCGGCTGAACGCCCAGAACGGGCTCCAGCGCGAGGTGCAGCTCGTCTCGCGCGAGCACTGGGTGGGCTACGACGTCAGCGACGCCATCATGCTGCGCGCCGGGCGCATCAACTTGCCCTTCGGCCTGCGCAACTTCGAGCACAACGCCTGGGTCCGCTCGAGCACGCGCACCGACTACAACACGCAGCAGCAGCACGGCATCACCGCGTCGTACGGCGACGAGCACGTGCGCGGCGAGATCATGGCCATCTTGGGCAACTACCAGATCGCCCCTGACGGCTACCGCGAGCGCGGCTACTCGGGCTACGTCGAGTTCGCCGTCGGCCAGTACCAGGCGGTGGGCTTCAGCAGCCTGATGACGTACGCCAAGATCGACCAGACGGGTAAGAACGTCCCGATCTTCCGGCAGGCGCACGGGCCCTATACCCGGTACACGATCGCCAAGCCGGTGGTGCTCTTGGCCGAGGTCGACCTGCTGGCCAACTCCTTCCAAGACCAGGCGACGCGGGTGGGCTGGACGGGGTTCGGGCAGTTCGACATCGAGCCCGTCCAGGGCGTCCACATTTTGGCGACGGGCGAATTTTTGCGCAACGGCGTCAACGAGTTCAGCACCGAGCGGACGAACTTCGGGCTCTGGGGCGGGCTCTGGTGGTTCCCGATCCCGCACTTGGACGTCCGCTTCGACGCGATCCGGCGCTTCGGGCCGAACAACTACCAGGGCACGACGACCTATCTGGCTCAGCTCCACGTTTATCTGTAAGCTGTCCGTGCCATGCGCTCCATTACCGACCTTTCCCCCCCTTCCCTTCTCGCGCCGGCGGCCCTGGCCGCGGCCTTGCTTTTCACGTCCGGCTCCGCCTCGGCGTCCGGCGGCTACCCGACCACGATCGCGTCCAAGTACGGCGTCGGGGCCCCGGCCTGCACGCTCTGCCACACCAACCCCAGCGGCGGGGCGGGCACGGCGGAGCAGCCCTTCGCCGTGACGATGAAGAAGTACGGGCTGACGGGCAACAGCGCGACCGCCGCGCTCGAGCAGGCCCTCGAAGACAACACCGACGACAGCGACAGCGACGGCACGCCCGACGTCGACGAGCTGCAGAACGGCGGCGACCCGAACAGCGGCGGGGCCGCCGTCGACCCGGCGAAGTACGGCTGCGTCGAGCAGAGCAACTCCATCGCGGGCGCGCGCTCGAGCTCGCCGCGGCTCGCCTCGCTGGCGGTCGCGGGGCTCGTCGCGGGGTTTCTCTTTTTGCGCCGCCGCCGCTGAGGCGGCGGGCGCGCAGTACGGCCGCCGTCGAGGCGGCCCGTGGGCAGTAGGGCCGCCGTCCGGCGGCCTCTTCGCGGGGCCTTGACGCGGCGCGAACGCCGCCGGCGGCCGCGCCCCCGCCGGGGCGCGCCCGGGGGCGTTGGCAACGAACTTGTCTCCCCGCCCGTTCAACGATAGTGGAAAGTGGCGTTGGGAGCGCGGGCCCGTGGTGCGGGTCGAGCCCTCCTTCGATCGTGAGGAGACAGGAACATGCGACACGTTGCTCGATGGGGATTTGCAGCGCTCGTTGCGCTCGCTCTGCCGGCGTCGATGCTGGCGATGACCGGTTGCAAGGCGGAAGCGGAAGCCCGGGTGGGCGCCGGCACCCCCCCGCCCCCGCCCCCGCCCCCGCCCCCGCCCCCGGCCGACACGGACGGCGACGGCATCGCGGACGCGAACGACAAGTGCATCGACAAGAAGGAAGACGGCGCGCAGCCCGACGCGAACGACGGCTGCCCGAGCGAGGACCCGGACAAGGACGGCATCGCGGGCGCGGCCGACAAGTGCCCCGACCAGCCCGAGAACGTCAACGGCTACCAGGACAAGGACGGCTGCCCCGACGAGCGGCCGGTGGTCGAGCTGCAGGAGCGCGAGATCCGCATCCGCGATCGCATCCTGTTCGAGACCAACTCGGCGGCGATCGACCACAAGTCGGACGACCTGCTCAGCAAGATCGCGGCGGTCTTCAAGGAGCACCCCGAGATCAACTTCGTCGAGATCGCGGGTCACACCGACGACCGCGGCTCTGACCAGCTCAACAAGCAGCTCTCGCAGAAGCGCGCCGAGTCGGTCGTCGCCGAGCTCGTGAAAGACGGCGTCGAGAAGACCCGGCTGCGGGCCGTGGGCTACGGCTCGTACTGCCCGCGCGACAAGGGTGACAGCGACGAGGCGATGGACAAGAACCGCCGCGTTCAGTTTCACATCCTGGTGCGCGACGGCAAGGAGACCGGCGTCAAGTGGGGCGGTTGCACCGCCGCCGAGGGCAAGGGCATGAAGGCCGCGGCCCTGCCGGCCGTCAAGCCGATGCCGAAGTCGACCAAGAAGTTAGAGCCGCCTCGCCCCGGCGCGCCCCCGTCGGCGCCCCGGGGCGCGGGCCCGGCCCTTGGCTCCCCACAGGGGGCCGGGCCCCGAGGTGCCACCCGTCTCGCCCCCGCGGGGCCGATCGCGCCCGCTCCGCGCGGGTCGGTGCGCCCCGCGTTCGTTTCGACGAAGGGGCCGCGGCGGGGTTGCTCGCGGCGCTGGCCGGGCCGGGGCCCCGCCGGCCGCCTTATGCCATCCGCCCGTGCCTGCGCCCGGTCCGGTGCTCTCGCCAGAGCCTGGCGAGGCTGCGGCCTGGGGGCCATTGCTGGCCGCAGCAGGCAGGCATGGTATTATTTGCGGGCGGCGGTCGGGCGTTCGACGCCGGAGCGGCCGATCTGGTGGGCCGTCCAGACGGCGAGGGCCAGCGAGGCGACGAAGACCCAGGGGCCGAGGCCGGTCTCGCCGAGCACGTTCAGGGCGATGCCGCCGAGCAGCCCGAAGGCGGCGCCGGCGAAGCGGCGGCGCAGGGCGGCGAGGCCGGGGCCTTCGGGGGGCGGGGCGGGCGCGTCGGGGGGCACGGGGGGGCTCGGGGGGCGGCCGGGCGTTCGAGGGTAGCGGAGGGCGCAAAGGTTCGCTAGCTGACGGGGCAGAGCATGGCCCGATTCGCCGCGATTGACGTCGGCTCGAACGCGATGCGCCTGCGCATCGTCGAGGTCGAGCGCCCTGCGAACCCTAGCGCCGCGCTGATCTTCGGCCAAGGGCGGGAGGTGCTGACGCTGCGCCTGCCGGTGCGCCTCGGCCGCGAGGTGTTCCTGACCGGGGCGCTGACGGCGCAGGCGGTCTCGTCGGCGGCCGAGGCGCTGCGGCAGTTCCGCGAGGCGATGGACGCGGCGCAGGTCGACCAGTACCGCGCGGTGGCGACGAGCGCGGTGCGCGAGGCGAAGAACGGGGCGCTCTTCGTCGAGCGGGCGCGGCGCGAGGCGGGCATCGACGTCGAGGTGATCGAGGGGGTCGAGGAGGCGCGGCTGGTGCAGCTGGCGGTGCGCCGGCGGCTCGGGCTCGACCAGAAGCGGGCGTTCCTCATCGACATCGGGGGCGGCTCGACCGAGCTGACGCTGCTCGACCGGGGCGAGACGCGGGCCTCGCAGTCCCTGCCGATGGGGGCGGTGCGGCTGCTCGAGGCGTTCCTCGAGATTGACCGGGCGGTCGACGCGCGGCACTCGCGGCTAATGGCCGAGTACGTCGAGCGGGTGCTGGTCGAGCTGCGGCCCGAGCTCGCCAAGAGCGACCCGCAGGTGCTCGTGGCGACCGGCGGCAACATGGAGACGCTGGCGGCGCTCTGCCCGCACCCGTCGGCCGAGGCGCCGGCGATCGACCTCGCGGCGGCGCGCGAGCTGGTCGCGCGGATGACGAAGATGAGCACGGCGGAGCGGGCGGCGGCGTACGGGCTGCGGACGGACCGGGCCGACACGATCGTGCCGGCGGCGCACATCTTGCTGCGCGTGGTCAAGCCCTTCGGGCACGCGACGGCGCTCGCGCCGGGCGTGGGCGTGAAGGAAGGCATCTTGGAGGAGCTGGCCGAGCGCTTCTTCTCGGTCTGGAGCACGGGGGGCGAGGAGCTCGCGATCACGCACGCGTGCGAGCAGCTCGGGCGGCGCTACCAGTACGACGAGAAGCACGGGGCGACGGTGGCGCGGCTCTCGACGCAGCTCTTCGACGACCTCGCGCCGCACCACGGGCTGGGCCGGCGCGAGCGGCTGCTCTTGTGCGCCTCGGCCATCTTGCACGACGTCGGCGACTTCGTGCGCTACGAGGGCCACCACAAGCACAGCTGGTACCTCATCGAGCACTCGGACATCATGGGCATCACGCCGGCCGAGCGGAGCATCGTGGCGAACGTGGCGCGCTACCATCGCAAGAGCTTCCCCGACCCTTCGCACCCGAACTTCCGCGATCTGAGCCGCGAGCAGCGGTCGACGGTGCGCACGCTCGCGTCGATCTTGCGGCTGGCCGACGCGCTCGACCGCGAGCACCTCGGCAAGGTGAGCTCGGCGCGGGCGGCGGTCGCGGGCGGGCGGCTGCGGCTGACGGTCGAGGGCGAGCCCGACCGCGAGCTCGAAGAGTGGACGGTGGCGCGCAAGGCGGGGCTCTTCCGGACGGTGTTCGACCTCGACGTCGAGGTGGTCGACGCGGGGGCGATGTCGCGGCCGCCGGGCTCGTCGGGGGGCGGGCGAACCCCCCGCCCGGGCGCGACGGCCGGGGGCGAGGGGTGAGCGGTCGGCGGGCCGCGGGGGCCCGGGCCGGGGCGGCGCTCGCCCTCGCGCTCACGCTCGCGCCCGGCTGCGGCCGCGGGGCGGTCGAGGGCCCCGAGAAGGCGCTCCGCCGCTACGCCGACGCGGCCGCGCGGGGCGACGCGGGGGCGCTCTACGCCATGATGACCGAGCGCGACCGGCGCTCGCTGGGCCCCTCGGGGGTGGCGCGGGCGGTGTCGGACGCGAGGGGCGAGCTCGGCGAGCAGGCGCGCGCGCTCACCGGCCCCTCGCCGCCTAAGGTGCGGGCGACGGCGCGGGTGCGCTACGCGGACGGCGAGGTGGCCACGCTCGAGCTCGAGGGCGACCAATTTCGCATCGCGTCGGCCGACGCGCTGCCGGCCGACGCCCGGACGCCGGCGCAGGCGCTGGGGCAGCTGCGGCGGGTCTTGGCGCGGCGCAGCTACGCGGGGCTGCTGCGGGTGCTCTCGAAAGAGACGCGGCAGGCGGTCGAGCGGGACGTGCGGGCGCTGGTCGAGGGGCTTTCCGAGCCCGAGGCGCTCGAGGTGAAGGTCGAGGGCGAGCGGGCGACGGTGCGGCTGCGGGGCGGGCACGTGGTGCTCTTGCGGCGCGAGGGGGCGGCCTGGCGGGTCGAAGACTTCGATTGACGGGGCCGGGGGGGCCAACGCCGGGGTTGCGCCCGGCCGGGGCCGCTCTAGGCTGGGGCGCGGTGGTGCGGAGCGCCTTGACCCTCGTCGCGCGCGTGCTGGCCCGGGCGGCGCCCGCCCTCGGGGCGCTCGGGCTCGTCGCGGCCTTTCCCTCGACCGAGGCCCGGGCCTTCGGCGACGAGGGGGCGTTCCACCCGCGGGTGCTGCTGACGGGCACCTCGCGCTGGGAGGGGGCGCGCAAGACGGGGCCGCGGCAGTGGTCGTGGGAGCTCGGGCGGCGCACGAGCGCGCCGGCGCGGCTGACGCCGGCGACGGTGCGGGCGGACGCGAGCGCCCTCTTGGCCGAGCCCTTCGCGATCTGGGCGGGCCAGGGGCCGGTCTCGCCGCTGTCGGGGCCCGAGATCGAGGGGCTGCGCAAGTTTTTGTTGGTGGGCGGCATCTTGCTGGTCGACGACGCGGCGCCCGAGACGGGGCAGTTCGGGCGCGAGGCGCGGCGCGAGCTCGGGCGGGTCTTGCCCGAGGGGGTGGCGCTGCCGCTGCCCGAGGGCCACGTCGTCTACCACTCGTTCTACCTGCTCGACCGGGCCTTCGGGCGGGTCGAGGGGCCGAAGACGCTCGACGCGATCGTGCGCGGGGGCACGGCGCAGGTGCTCTTCTCGTCGCACGATCTGCTCGGCGCGCTCGCGCGCGACCCGGGCGGGGCGCCCACGTTCCCGGTCGTGCCGCGGGGCGAGTGGCAGCGCGAGCGGGTGACGCGCCTTTCGGTCAACATCGCGATGTACGTGCTCTGCTCGACCTACAAAGACGACCAGGTGCACGCCCCCGCCCTGATGCGCCGCCGCTCGGGCGATCGCGGCCCGTGAAGGGGGGCCCGAGGCCTTGACCCAGCACCCCGAGCGCGCCCCGTGACCAGCACCCTCGGCCTGTCGGCCGACCTGCCGCTCGCCCTGGCGGTCGTGGCGTTCGTCGTCGCGGCGGCGGGGCTCGTGCTGCTCGTGCTCGAGGCGCGGCGGCGGCGGGCCAAGGGCTGGCCGGCGGTGGTGGCGACGGGGCTCGCCTCGGCGCTGCTCGCGCTCGCGGCGCTCTTGCGCCCGGTCGTCGTGCGCTCGCGGGGCAGCTCGGTCGGGCCGAAGGTCGTGGTGCTGGTCGACCGCTCGCGCAGCATGCTCCTGCCGGGCGACGGGGG
The DNA here is from genome assembly GCA_035762175.1 of Polyangiaceae bacterium. Classification (GTDB taxonomy): domain Bacteria; phylum Myxococcota_A; class Polyangia; order Polyangiales; family Polyangiaceae; genus DASTPP01. The sequence continues at coordinate 7,674 of DASTPP010000133.1, forward strand.
CGGGACGCGCGACGCGGCGGCGGCGAAGGCGCTCGAGGGGCTCGCGCGCGCGACGCGGCAGGCGAGGGTCAGCCTCTTCGGCTTCGGCGAGGGGGCGCCCTCGGCCTTCGAGGGCGTCGCGGCGAGCCCGGCGCGCGCGGGCCGCTCCGACCTCGTGCGGGCGGCGCGCGAGCTCTTCGCCGCGTCCGACGAGCGGCCGCGCGCGCTCGTGGTCGTCAGCGACGGGCGGCTGACGGGCGGCGGCGCCGAGGCGCTGCGCCGGGTGCTCGAGGGGGGCGACTCGGTCGGCGCGCTGCCGCCGGTGCACGCGGTGTCGGTGGCGAGGCGAGAGCCGCGCGACGCGAGCCTGCGGGCCATCCGGTTCGCGGGCACGGCGGTGGCGCACCAGCCCTTCCAGCTCACGATCGAGGTCGGCTGCGGGGGGGGCCTTTCGTGCGAGTCCTTGCCGGTGACCGTGCGCGAGCTGCTCGACGGGGCGCCGCCGACCCTGCTGGCGACGGGCGCGGCGCGCGTGACCGACGGGCAGGGCTCGCTCGCGACGACGGTGACGCTCGACCGGGCGGGGCCGCGCCTGGTCGAGGTGACGCTCGGGGCGCCGGCGGGCGACGAGCTGCCCGAGAACGACCGGCGCGTCTTCGCGGTCGACGTGGCGCGCGAGCGGGTGCGGGTGCTGCACGTCGCGGGGAGGCCGACCTACGACGTGCGGGCGCTGCGCACGTGGCTGAAGGCGAACGCCTCGGTCGACGTCGTCGCCTTCTTCATCTTGCGCTCGAACCAAGACGACGTGATGGCGGGCGAGAGCGAGCTGGCGCTCATCAAGTTCCCCGTCGACGAGCTCTTCACCGAGCACCTGCCGAGCTTCGACGCGGTGATTTTGCAAGACTTCAACGCGATCCCCTATGGGCTCTCGCAGTACCTCGGCAACCTCGCGAAGTACGTCGAGTCGGGCGGCGGGCTCGTGATGGTGGGCGGGCCCGACGCCTTCTTGGGCGGGGGCTACGACGGCACGCCGCTCGAGCGGGCCTTGCCGGTCGACCTCGACGGGGCGGCCGAGCAGCCCGCCTTCGACCTCGGCGACGTGGTGCCGCGGGTGACGGCGGCGGGCGCGGCGGCGCCGGTGCTCGGGCCGCTGCGGGCGCTGCTCGACGAGCTGCCGCCGATGCCGGGGGCGAACCTGGTCGGGGCGCCGAAGCCGGGGTCGCTGGTCTTGTGGGAGCACCCGACGCGGCGCACGCGCGCGGGCCAGCCCATGCCGCTCTTGACGCTGGGCGAGACGGGCGACGGGCGGGCGGTGGCGATCGCGCTCGACGGGGCGCACCGGCTCGGCTTCAGCGAGGCGGCGGCGAAGGTGGCGGGGCGGGGCCACGGCGCGCTCTGGGACGGCCTGCTCGGGTGGCTGATGCGCGACCCGCGCTTCGAGCCGGCGCGGGTCGAGACGGCGGGGGCGTGCGTGGCGGGCGAGCCGACGTCGCTGCGCGTCATGCCGCTGCCGGGCACGCAGGGCACGGTGACGGTCGAGGTGACCTCGACCGAGGCGGGCCGGCCGGTCGAGCGGCGCTCGGCCGAGCTGCCGCCCGGCGACCGGGGCGTCGAGCTCGCCGTCGGGCCGCTGCCGGCCGGGGGCTACCTGGCCAAGGTGCGGGTCGGCTCGGGCTCGACGACCCGGCACGCGTTCGCGTGCGAGAAGGGGGGCGACGAGTGGGCCGACAGCCGGCCCGACGAGGGGCTCTTGCGCGGGCTCGCCGAGGCGACGGGGGGCACGTTCCGCCGCGCCGATGAGGTCGACGCGCTGCCCCTGCCGCCGCCGACCCACGTGAGCGCCGAGCGCAGCGTCGCGCCCGTCTTGCCGGCCTGGCTCTGGACGCTCGGGGCGGCCGTCGCCCTCGGGGCCCACTGGATCGCCCGCCGGCGGGCCGGGCTCGCCTGACGCGGCCGGTCGCGCGCTCGCGCGGCGCGCGCCTCCCGCCCGGGGCGCCGCGGCGCCGAGAAGGCGGCCCCGGCGGCGCGAGGGGGCGCGCGTGCCCCGTTCCCTTTTGGCCGGCGTCGTGCGAAGACCCGGGGCCATGCCGCGCGTACTCGTCTGTGACATCTTGAGCGAAAAGGGCCTCGAAATCCTCCGCAGCACGCCGGGGCTCGAGGTCGACTACAAGCCCGGCCTGTCCGAAGACGATCTGGCCAAGGCGGTCGTCGGCTACGACGCCCTCGTGGTGCGCTCGGGCTCGAAGATCACGGCGAAGGTCATCGAGGCGAGCCCCAGCCTGCGCCTCGTCGGGCGCGCGGGCATCGGCGTCGAGAACATCGACGTCGAGGCCGCGTCCAAGCGCGGCATCATCGTGATGAACACGCCGACCGGCAACGCCGTGACGACGGCCGAGCACACGCTCTCGCTGCTCTTCGCCCTCGCGCGGCGCATCCCCCAGGCCGACGCGGCCCTGCGGGCCGGCCGCTGGGAGCGCGGGGCGGCCTTCCAGGGCCACGAGCTGGCGGGCAAGACGCTCGGGGTCGTGGGCCTCGGCAACGTCGGGCGCATGGTGGTCGAGCGGGCGAAGGCGCTGCGCATGAACGTCATCGTGCACGACCCGGTGCTCACGCCCGAGCGCGCCGCCGCCGTCGGCGTGCACCTCGTGCCGCTCGACGACCTCTGGGCCTGGTCCGACGCCATCACCGTGCACACGCCGCTCAGCGACGAGACGCACCACCTCGTCGACGACGACGCCGTCTCGCGCATGAAGCGCGGCGTCCTGCTCGTCAACTGCGCCCGCGGCGGCATCTTCGACGAGGCCGCCGTCCTGCGCGGGCTCGAGTCGGGGCAGATCGGCGGCGTCGCCCTCGACGTCTTCGAAGAAGAGCCCCCCCGGGCCGACCACCCGCTCTTCAAGCGCGACGACGTCGTCGTCACCCCGCACCTCGGCGCCAACACCGAGGAGGCCCTCGAGCGCGTGGCCTCCGAGATCGCCGACCAGGTCGTCGCCTACTTCGCCACCGGCACCATCGTCAACGCGGTCAACGTGCCGAGCATGCCGCGAGACATGGTGTCGAAGGCGACCCCGTACATCGACCTGGCCAACCGCCTCGGCACCTTCATCGCGCAGGTGAGCGGGCTGAAGCCGACGACGATCGAGATCGAGCTGGTGGGCGAGCCGAGCGAGCTCGGCGCGCAGGCCATCACGGCGAGCGCGCTGGCGGGCGTGCTCGCGCGCTTCCTCGGGCGGGGGGTCAACCAGGTGTCGGCGCCCTTCATCGCCCAGGACCGCGGCATCCGCGTGCGCGAGGTGCGCATGGCGGGCCCCTACGGCCGCTACAACGCCATCGTCGGCGTGAAGATCGTGGGCGACGGCGGCCGCAGCGCGACGGCCCTCGGCACGCTCGGCGCCGACGGCACCGCGCGCCTGGTCGGCTGGGACGGCTTCGACCTCGAGGCGAGCCTGACCGGCCCGACGCTGGTGCTCACGACGCTCGACCGGCCGGGCGTCGTCGGCGACGTCGGCTCGGTGCTGGGCAAGCACGCCATCAACGTCCGGCAGATCCAGCTCGGGCTGCGCTCGAGCGACAACAAGGCGGTCTCGCTCTGGGGCCTCGCGGGCGACCCGAACCCGGCGCTCGTCGAAGAGCTCAAGCGCGTCGCCGACGTCGACCGGGCCGCGCTCGTCGACCTGCCCTGAAGCGCCCGGCGAGGGCCGCTTCCCCCCGTGCCCCGCGACGGCCGCTCGTTCGTCCTCGCCCTCTTGCCCGTGCTCTACGTCGCCTTCGCGGCGGCGCGGGCGGGCGGGGCCTCGCGCGCGCCGCTGGCCGCGCTCGTCGGGCTGCCGCTCGCGCTGCGCCTCGCGTTCCGCCTGTCCGAGCCCGGCCGGGCCGAGGGCGAGGGGGCGGGGCCGGAGGCGCGGGCGGCCTTCCGGTGGGCGGCGGCGGCGGCGGCCGTCTACGTCGCGGCGCGCAGCGCGCCCTCGGGCCGGCCCGCCTTCGACGCGTTCGCGGCGGCGGCCGTCGCGGCGGCCACGGTCGCGGCGGCCTACGGGCTCGCGCGCGTGCCCGAGGGGCCGGGCCTCTTGCGCTGCCCGCCCGCCTCGCGCCGCCTCGACGGCGCGGCGGCGGCGACGCTCGTCGGGGCGATGGCCGTCACCGTCCCGGCCGCCGCGGCCCTCTCGGCCGGGCGCCGCGCCAGCATCGACCCGCTCACCATCGACTACACGCTGGCGGCCGAGGGCGCCGGCTGCCTGATCTTGCTCTCGCTCGCGTCGCTGCGCGTGCGGCTGCAGCGGCAGCTCGAGCTCGGCGTCGTCGACCGCGCCACGTTCGCGCTCGTCGCGTGCGCGACGCTGCTCGCGGTGGCGGGGCCGGCGGCGGCGCTGCGCGTCGCGGCGCCCGACCGGGCGCTGCCGGCCTCGGCCGTCGCCGCGGCGCTCGGCGTCAGCGCGGCGCTCGCCGCCCCCGACGCCCGCGCCGTGGGGCAGGCGCTGCGCACCGCGCTCGTGGCCGCCCTGGCCGGCGTGCCGCTCGCGCTCGGGGCCGCCTCGCTCGCGCGCGGCTCGCCCAAGTACGCCGGCGCCGTGGTGCTGCTGGCCAGCCCGGGGCTCGTGGTCGTGGGCGTGGCGGCGCGGCGGCTGTCGCGGCGCCTGATGCCCGACGCGCGCCGGTGGCTCGACGCGATCGAGCGCGCCCAAGACCGGGCGACCCTGGCCGAGCCCCGCGCGGCGCTGCGGGCGGTGCTCGCGACGCTGCGCGAGCGGCTCGGCCCGAGCGCGGCCTCGCCGGTGCTCGTGCGCGCCGAGGCCGGCGACGCGCTCACGGTCGACCGCGCCGGCTACCTGCACGAGGCCCGCGCGGCCGCGCCGGCCGAGCTGCGGGCCTTCTGCCGGGCCGAGCCGGGCCACACCTTCCGGCTCGAGGTGGCGCGCGCGCTCGAGGTGCGCAACCCCGCCGTCCGGCCCGCCCTCGCCTGGATGGAGGCCCACGACTACGCGTCCGTCACCGCGCTCGACGACGGCGACGCGCCGGTCGGCCTGCTCGTGATGCCCCGCGCGGGCCGCAAGAGCGCCCTGACGCTCGCCGAGGCCCTCGCGCTCGGGCGGCTCGGCGAGCGGCTGACCTCGGTGCTCGCGCTCTCGGCCGCCATCGCCGCCGCGCGCGAGCGGCGGCGCGAGGCCGAGGGGCGCGCCGCCGCGCTCGAAGGCGAGCTCGCGCGCACCGCCGAGGTGCTCTCGGCCGAGCGCGGGCGCTACCGCGAGCACGCCCGCAGGCTCGCGGCCGCGGCGTCGATCGCGCGCTACAGCCCCGCCTCGCGCCTCGCCGACGACGAGCTGACGGGCGCCTCGGCCCTCGCGGGGCCCCTCGCGCTGCTCGCGCCCGGCGGCGTCGACGCCGTCGCGGCCGCCGCCTGCGTGCACGCGCGCGGGCCCCGCAGCGAGCAGCCCTTCGTCGTCGTCGACGGCACCGACCCGTCCTACCACGAGGTCGGCCCCTGGTCGGACGGGCCCGGCTCGCCGCTGCGCTCGTCCGCCGGCGGCACGCTCGTCGTCGTCGACGGGCCGGCGCTGCCCCCCGAGGTGCAGCGCCACCTCGCGGCGCAGGCGCGCGGGGGCGGGGGCGGCGCGGGCCCCCCGCCCCGGCTCGTCGTCGTCGTGCGGCGGGGCCCCTCGGCCCCCGAGCCGCTCGGGCGCCTCGAGCCCGAGCTCGGCGACGCGCTCTCGGGCCACGCCGTCGCCCTGCCGCCGCTCTCCGAGCGCGCCGAAGATCTGCGCTCCATCGCCCTCGACCGCCTCGCGCGCCTGGGGCTCGCGCTGCAGGGCTCGCCGCTCGGCATCGCCGACGACGCGCTCGCGCGCCTGCTCGAGTGCCCCTGGCCCGCCAACGACGCCGAGCTCGACGTCGTACTCTTGCGCGCCGCGCTCGACGCCCGCGGGCCCGTCGTCACCGCCAAAGATCTCGAGCGCACGGGCTTCGCGCCCGCGGGGCGCGGGCCGTGAGCGCCGCCCGGGCCGACGTCGTCGTCCTCGGGGCCGGCCTGACGGGGCTCTCGGCCGCGCTCGAGCTCGATCGCGCGGGCGCGCCCTTCCGCCTGCTCGAGCGCGCGGGGCGCGTCGGCGGCCACGCCGTCACCGACGCCGAAGAGGGCTTCCGCTTCGACCGCACCGGCCACCTCTTGCACCTGCGCGACCCCGCCCTGCGCGAGGAGGTCGTCGGCTGGCTCGGGGGCGAGTGCGACGCGATCGAGCGGCGCAGTCGGGTCTACTCGCACGGGGCCTACACCCGCTACCCCTTCCAGGCGAACACCTTCGGCCTGCCCCCCGCGGTCGCCTACGAGTGCGTGCTGGGGTTCTTGCGCGCCCGCGAGGCCCCCCCGGGCCCCGAGCCCGAGACCTTCGAGGGGCACTGCCTGCGCGCCTTCGGCGAGGGCTTCGCCCGCCACTTCTTTCTTCCCTATAATGAAAAAATGTGGGGCGTGCCGCCCCGCGAGCTGACGGCCGACTGGTGCGGGCGCTTCGTGCCCCGGCCCTCGCTCGAAGACGTGGTCGCCGGCGCCGTGGGGCTCAACGACCGCGAGCTCGGCTACAACGCGAGCTTCCTCTACCCGCGCCGCGGCATCGGCGCCCTCGCCGAGGCGATGGCCCGAAGGGTGGGGCGCCGCGTCGAGCTCGGCCGCGCGCCCCGCGCGGTCGACTGGCGGCGGCGGCGGCTCGCGCTCGAGGGCGAAGAGGTCGGCTACCGCCGCCTCGTCAGCACCGCCCCCCTCGACGCGCTCGGCCGGCTGCTCGTCGACCCGCCGGCCGAGGTGCGCGACGCCTTCGCCCGGCTCGCCTGCACGAGCCTCTACTACCTCGACGTCGCGCTCGACGCGCCCGCGGGCCACGACTGGCACTGGGCCTACGTGCCCGAGGGGCGCCTGCCCTTCTACCGCGTCGGCGTCTACTCGCACTTCTCGCCCGCCATGGCGCCGCCGGGCAAGGCGAGCCTCTACGTCGAGCTCGCCGGGCGCGAGCCGCCGGGCGAGGCCGCCGTCGCCGGCGCGATCGCGGGGCTCGTCGAGATGGGGCTCGTGCGCCGCGCGGGCGACGTGCGCTTCGCGCGCGTGCGCCGGCTCGAGCACGCCTACGTGCTCTTCGACCGCCGGCGCCGGGGCGCGCTCGACGTCATCCTGCCCTTTCTTTCCGAGCATGGCATCGAGCCGGCCGGCCGCTACGGCTCGTGGACGTACGCCTCGATGGAAGACGCGCTCGCCTCGGGCCGGGCGGCGGCCCGGGCCGCGCTCGCGGGCGGCGGGGGCGGGCCGTGACGCGGGCGCCCGAGGTCTCGGTCGTCATCCCCGTGTACAACGAGGCGGCCTTCCTCGGCGGGGCCGTGGCCGAGCTCTGCGCGCGCCTGCCCTCGCTCGGGCGCACGTACGAGATCGTGCTGGCCGAGAACGGCTCGACCGACGCGACCGCCGCGATCGCGCGCGCTCTCGCCCGCGAGCGCCCCGCCCTGCGCGCGCTCTCGGTGCCGGGGCCCGACTACGGGCGCGCGCTGCGCGAGGGCATCCTCGCGGCGCGGGGCGAGTATGTGCTCTGCGACGAGATCGACATCGGCGATCTCGACTTCCACCGCCGGGCGCTCGCGCTGCTCGAGGCGGGCGCGGCCGACTTCGTCGTCGGCTCGAAGCTGCTCGCCGATTCGCGCGACGAGCGCCCCCTCTTCCGCCACGCCGCGAGCCTCGTCTACAGCGGCCTCCTGCGCCTCGCCCTCGGCTTCCGCGGCACCGACACGCACGGGCTCAAGGCCTTCCGCCGCGACGCGGTCGGGCCCGTCGTGCGGGCCTGCCGGCTCTCGCGCGACGTGTTCGCGAGCGAGCTCGTGCTGCGCGCCGAGCGCGCGGGCCTGCGCGTCGTCGAGACGCCGGTGCGCCTGCGCGAGAAGCGCCCCCCGAGCATCCGCCTATTGAAGCGCGTGCCGGCCGTGCTGCGCCAGGTCGCGCTGCTCGCGATCATGCTGCGCCTCGAAGGGCGGCCGCGCGGCCGCCCCTGACGGCGCGCGGCGGCGCGGCCGCCCCTGACGGCGCGCGGCGGCGCGACCCCCGCCGTCCGGCCCGGGCGGGCCCGGGCGCGCGCGACGCCGCGGGCGCGCGAAATCGGCCCTCGCTAGGCCCTGCGTCGATCCTGAATTTTTATCGCAACCGGGGTCGGAGCCTGGCCGAGGGGGAAGGTAAGCGCGCCCACGCCAGGCACGCCGGCGGCCCCGCTCGCCTGGGGTGCCGCGCCCGAACCTCCTGCCAAAGGCTTTTTGCCATGTCCACCCCGACCCAACCACCGCCCGATGCCACCCCTCCCCTCGGCGCGCTCGCCGCGGCGCGCGGGCTGCTCGAAGAGCTGCCCGCCGACGAGGTGCGCCCGCCCCCCATGCCCGTCGACCGCATGGTTGCCGAGGCCCTCGCGCTCAGCGTGTCGGCCGAGTCGGCGCGCGATCAGCTCCTCGCCAAGGGGCTGTCGCCGCGGCAGCTCGCCGACCTGCCGCTCCTGGCCAACGCCCTCGCGGAGGCGCAGGCCCGGCTCACCCCCCTGCGCAGCCTGCGCCGCAGTGAGTCCGAGCTCGCGCTCGAGGCCGAGGCCGTCGACCTGCGCGCCGAGATGATGACCGAGGCGCGCTTCGTTCTGCGTAAAGACGCCGACGCGCGGGCCGCGCTCGGCCGCGTTCAGAAGGGCAGCGGGCTCGACGATCTCGTGCAAGACCTGCGCGAGCTCGCCGTGCTGATCGAGCAGAACGAGGCCGCCTTCGAGAAGGCCGGCACCGAACCCCGCGCCAAGGCGGCCCGGGCGCGGTCTGTCGCCTCGCGCCTCGCCGCCTACGTGGCCACCCGCCGCGGCGCCGATCGCGCCAGCGCAGGCGCCTTCGAGACGCGCGACCGCGCCGCCACCTTGCTCGCCGACACGATGGCCGACATCAGGGCCTGCGCCGCCTTCGCCCTCCGCAAGCAACCTCGCCTTTTGGCCAAGTTTCGTTGCGTCTACAAGGCGCGCCGAAAGAACGGCCGAAAGGCGCCCGAAGCCCCCGCGCCTGGGGCCCAGCTCGGGCCCGACGAGGGCCCGGGCAACGATTGAGCGCCCCCGACTGAAGTCGGGGGCAACGAACGCCCGCGGAAACGGCCGTCCAAGCCCTGCCGGAGGCAGGGCTCCCGCGAAGCGAGCCGCTTCGCTCGCTCGCCCCAAAGCTCGCCGCCCGTGGGAGCCCGGCCCCCGGCGAGGGGGCGGGCTTTGCTCTCCGAACCGGCTCGAGGCCGCGCGGCGCGAACGGGCGTTCGCTGCCCCCGAGTTTAGTCCTGGGCATTGGTCACTTCTGCGGGGCAAGCACGAGCTCAGGTACCTTCGTGCGAGCCCTGGCGGCGGCCTGGCGCTAGCCCCGCCGCATGGACGCACTCGCGGACTGGACCGACCCGCTTCGCTGGGCCGAGCTGGA
>DASTPP010000134.1:0-67327 GCA_035762175.1 Polyangiaceae bacterium
GGCATGGCGCGCGTGCACCTGGGCCGCTCGCGGGGCGCCGGGGGCTTCGCCCGCACGGTGGCCATCAAGCGGCTGCACCGCTCGCACGGCGACGACCCCGAGCTCGTGGCGATGCTGCTCGACGAGGCGCGGCTGGTGGCGCGGGTGCACCACCCGAACGTCGTGCCCATCGTCGACGTGGTCGAGCAAGACGGCGAGCTCCTGCTCGCGATGGAGTACGTGCACGGCGAGACGCTCGCGCGCCTCGCCCGGGCCTGCCCGAACGGGCGGCTGCCCCCGGCCGTGGCGGCCGCGGCGCTGGTCGGGGCGCTGCGGGGGCTGCACGCGGCGCACGAGGCGCGCGACGAGCGGGGCGAGCCGCTCTGCCTGGTGCACCGCGACGTCAGCCCGCAGAACGTCATGGTTGGCACCGACGGGGTCGCGCGCGTGCTCGACTTCGGCATCGCCAAGGCGGCCCAGCGCTCGCAGATCACGCGGCAGGGGCACATCAAGGGCAAGTACGCCTACATGGCGCCCGAGCAGATCCGGCGCGGCGCGATCGACCGGCGCACCGACGTCTTCGCCGCGGCCGCCGTCCTGTGGGAGGCGCTGACCGGCCTCCCGGTCTTCGGCGGCGACAACCCGGCCGCCGTCATGACGGCCGTGCTGGGCCGGCCCGTCGAGCCCCCGAGCCGCCTCGTCGAGGGCCTGCCGCCCTCGCTCGACGCGGTCGTGCTGAAGGGGCTCGAGCGCGACCCCGAGGCCCGCTTCGCCTCGGCGCGCGAGATGGCCATCGCGCTCGAGCGGGCGGCGCCTTGCGCCAGCGCGGTCGAGGTGGGCGCGTGGGTCGAGGCGGCGGCGGCCGAGGCGCTCGCCAAGCGCTCGAAGCTCATCGCCCGCGCCGAGCTCGCCACCAGCCTCGTCGGCGAGACGCCGGCCCCGCCGAGCTGGGCCCCGCCCCCCGGCGAGCTGCCCCCGGCGCCGGCGGGCGCGACGAGCGGGCCGATCACCTCCCCGACCATCCGACCGACCTCGCGCCCCGCGACCGCGCCGCCCCTCGTGCTGTCGGCCCCGCCAACGCCGCCGCCCGCCCGGCGCCGGGGGCTCGTGGCCTTCGTGCCCGCGTCCTTCCTCGCCCTGGGCGCCTTCGCCGTCGTCGCCTGGGGCTCGCCGCAGAGCCTGCGCGAACGGGTGTCGAAGGCCACGCAGCCGATCTCTCTCGGGGCCCTGAGGCTCAAGGTGGCCGCGCCCTCGAGCGCCGCCCCCCTCGCGACCTCGCCCCCGAACGCCGCCCCGGCCGCCAGCGCGAGCGCGCCCGCCGCCGCCCCGAATGCCCACCCGAGCGCGACGGCCTCTACGACGGCGGTCGCGCCCTCCGCCCTGAAGCCCGCCCGGCCCCCTTCGGCCTCGCCGCCGCCCCGCCCCGCCCCGCCGCCGCGCTCCGGCCCCGGCCGGCGTCCCGCTTCGGGGGGCGACGGCGCGGCCGACTCGTGCACGCCGCCCTACACGATCGAAGACGGCATTCGCATCGTGAAGCCGCACTGCCTCTGACCGCCGCCCTTTGCTTCACCCCGGCGGGGCCCGCGTGGCATGGTCGGCGCCGTGACCGGCGAGACCATCACCTTTTACGAGTACGGCCCCTGCTCGACCTGCCGCAAGGCGCGCGCTTGGCTCGAGGGACGGGGCGTCGCGTTCCGGGCGCTGCCGATCGTCGAGCGGCCGCCCTCCCGCGACGAGCTGCGCGCCCTGGTACAGAAGAGCGGGCTGCCCGCGCGCAAGTGGCTGAACACGAGCGGCCAGAGCTACCGCGCGCTCGTCGCCTCGCTCGGCAAGGACGCCGCCCTCGCCCTCGGCGACGACGATCTGGTCGCGCGCATGGCGGCCGACGGCAAGCTGATCAAGCGGCCCGTCCTGGTCGCCCGCGACAAGGTGCTGGTCGGCTTCCGCGAGGACGACTACGCGACGCTGGCGCCGGCGCGCCGGGCGCCGCGCGGGGCGGGCTGAGGGCGACGCGCGCCCGGGCGGGGCTCGCGGCGGCGAGCGCACGCCCGGGCGCGGCTCGAGGCGGCGAGCACGTCTTCGGGTGCGGCTCGAGGCGGCGAGCGCGCCTCCGGGCGGGGCTCGCGGCGGCGAACCTGCGCTGCGGGCGGGCACGCGTCGGTTCGCCGCGCGCCGCGTCGCGTCGCGCGTTCGGGGCCCCGCTGTGCCTTTCCGCCTACGGCGGGCTGATCCGAGCGCCAGGGAGTGCGGGAGTCGAGCCGCTCGGCGCGCCGGGGCGGCCGGGCGACGGGCTGACCGCGCCGCCAGGGGGCGCGCGGGCGGGCCGCCCACGCCCTCGCCCTTTTCACCCGATCGGACGCGGGGCCCGGCGGCGAGCGCGACGACGCGAACTCGTTCACCAGCCCCTTCGCGACGGAGGGCGTCGCGCGGCATAATGCTTGCGATGCCTCGGGTCATGAACACTTCGTTGCGTAGAGCCCGGGCGAGCGCCCTCGGGCGCCCGGCGCGCCTGACCGCGGCCGCCGCGGCCTTCGCGGCGCTCGCCGGCTGCGACGCGTCCGATTATGACCAGAGCCGCGTCGAGGGCGAGCTCGGGCGGGGCGATTTCAACTACGAGTGCATCTCGCCCGCCGACGTCGCGTGCGAGTACCGCTGCACGCTCTTCACCTGCCAGGCCTCGGCGACCAACGAGCGGGCCTCGGTCTTCCCCTCGCGCGTCGCGGTCGGCGGCCTCTTCGCCCTCACGTACGTGCACGAGGGCGCCGACGCGAGCTCGCGCTACCGCGTGGTACCCGCGAGCCCCTCGTGGGTCGACACGCCCGCCGGGGCGAACCCCTCGGTCGCCAGCGCCGCCGAGACCTTCGTCGCCAAGCGCGCCGGCCAGCTCGCCTTTCTCGCGCGCAACCAGGCGGGACAGGTCGCCGACCTCTTGCACGTCGAGTTCGTGCCCCTCGACCACCTCGAGGTGAACGACTTTGGCGCCGTGACGGCCGCCGTCAAGCTCTCGCCCGGCGAGTCCATCAACCTGCAGGCCTACCCCCAGGGCGTCGACGGGCGCTCGCTCGGCGGCGCCCTCTCGTACGCCTGGTCGAGCTCCGACGAGGCCGTCGCGGCGGTGGCCGTCGGCTCCGCCTCCGACCGCGTCAAGATCGAGGCGAAGGCCGAGGGCACGGCGACGGTGCGCGTGGCCGTCGGCGAGGTCACGCGCGAGGTCTCGATCGAGGTAGGTGCCCCATGAACGCGACCGTCCGAACCCTCGCCCGCCTCGGCCTCGGCGCCGCGCTCGCGCTCGCGGCCGGGTGCGGCAGCGAGAACCGCCTCGAGCGCGTCGACTTCTCGTACGAGACCACGCCGCCCGACCAGACCACCGTGAGCGCCTCGTCGATCGTCGTCCGGACGGGGCAGGCCATCGCCGTGCGCGCCCACCCGGTCATGAGCGAAGACGAGCTCGAAGACGATGACCGCTTCGAGCTGCGCTCGCAAGACCAGGCGGTTCTCGGGGTCGACCAGGGCGACGAGCCGTACCTCTTCGTGATCTACGGCGTCACGCCGGGCGACACGCGCGTGCAGGCGTTCGTCAACGGCCGCCCCGGCCCCACCATCAACGCCACCGTCGTCGTGGTGCCCTGAGCGGCGACGCGGCGCGGCAATTGCCGGGCTCGCGACGCACCTTCGCCTACCCAGGCAGCATCTTGGCGGAACGTGACGTATAGTAAAGCGACATGAACCTCTCCGCCGGCGAGTCGAGCGGCATAGAAACCACCGAGAGCCGACGAGGGGGCGAAGGCGAAGCCAAGGGCGGCCGCGGCGGCGGGCTTCGGCTCGTGCTCCAGAGCCTGGTCGCGGTCTTTGTGCTCCTGGGCTTCGTCTCGGCGCTGGCGCACCTGCTCAAGCCCGAACTCGAAGCGTTCGGGCGCGGGTTTCTCGAGCGCTTCGGGGCGCTCGGGCTGACGCTCGGCACCTTCTTGGCCGACGGGTTTCACTTCCCGATCCCGCCGCAATTTTACATGCTGGCCGCCATCACCTCGGGGTGGTCGCCGGTGACGAGCGTGGCGGCGATCACGGCCGGGTCGCTGGTGGGGGGCGTGGTTTCGCACCTCATCGGGCGCCACCTGCTCTGGCGGCTCCGGTTTTTGCGTCGCATCGTCGACCGCTCGCGCAAGCGCTTCGACTGGCTCTTCGCCAAGTACGGCTACTGGGCGGTGGCGGTGGGCAGCATCTCGCCGGTGCCCTTCTCGCTGCTCTGCAACCTCTCGGGCCTCTACAAGGTGCCCTTCCGGCTCTTTCTGGTCTTGAGCCTGTTCCGCGTCCCGCGCGTGATGCTCTTTTACGTGCTCATTCGCGTCGGCTGGGCGTCGGCCGGCGGCGGCTGAGCGGCCCCGGTTCACGTCGGCTGGGCGTCGGCCGGCGGCGGCTGAGCGGGTCGCATTCGCGTCGGCTGGGCGTTGACCGGCGGCGGCCGAGCGGGTCTCATTCGGCGGCGGCCGGCGGCGGCCGAGCGGGTCTCATTCGGCGTCGACGCGGGCCTCGATCGCGGCCTGCGTGGCCTCGGCCACGTCCGACAGGAGGTCGTAGCCGCTCGCCTTCTCGACGTCGTCGACGCGCGTGCGGTAGCGCCGCCATTCGTCGGACGAGATACCTTTGACGTTGGGCATGCGCACGGCGATGACGCGGGTGCCGGGGCCCACGTCGGCGGCGCCTTGGCCGCGCTCGAGCACGGCGACGACCTTGAAGAAGGCCTCGGGCACGGCGACGCCGCCGCGGCCGATGCGGGGCGGGTTCTGGGCGTAGAGGGGGCCGGCGACGACGTAGAGGTCTTTGCCCCGGCGCGCGAGCTCTTGGCAGTGCTCTTCGAGGCGCAGCCAGGGGCCGGCGTTCAGGTCGTGGGTCTGGGGCAAGATGTTGGTAAGTAGAAAGGTCGCGCGGTTGTCGTCGGGCGTCGCGGTGCGCTCTTCCGAGCGCACCATGTGCCCGCGGTCGAAGCCCGAGTCGGTGTAGTCTTCGTGGCGCACGCGGTAGACGCCGGCGGGCAGCTGCTCGTCGACGAGGAACTTGCCCTGGTGGCGCTTGGCGGGGCCGAAGTGCGAGGCGTTCAGGTTCCAGCCGACCCAGTTGGCGCCGTTGCGCTTGGGGTTGTACGAGAGCGCGTACTGGGGCTTGACGAGAAGCTGGTCGTCGCTCGGGTCGGCGTCGGCGGGCACGCCCAGCGCGAGGTGCGGGCTCGTCTGGCGGCCGCGGCCCGAGGCGGGGCGGCCGCCGGCCGGCGGCGGCTTGGCCGCGTCGGTGCGGGGCGGCTTCGGGCGGTCGCGATCGAGGACGGCGTCGTTGCCGCAGCTGGCGAGGGCGAGGGCGAGCAGGGCGGGGGCGGCGAGCGCGCGGGCGGCCGGCATGGGCCCGCTGGCTTACTACGGCGGGGGCGCGGCGTTGACGCCCGTCGGGCGCCCCGCCACCGTGGGCCGCCGTGCCCCCCGAGCGCGCCCCGCCCCGCAGCCCCCTCTGGCCCCGAACGACCCGCATTTACCTCGTCCGGCACGCCGAGAGCGTGGCGAACGCGGGCGCGTACTTCGCGGGCCAGAGCGACGCGCCCCTGAGCGAGCGGGGGCGGCGGCAGGCCGAGGCGCTGGGGCAGGCCTTCGCGCGCGTGCCGCTCGACGCGCTCTACGCGAGCGATCTCGAGCGCGCGCGCGACACGGCGGCGGCGATCGTCCGAGGGCGCTTGCTCGACGTCGTGCCCGAGCGGGGGCTGCGCGAGCGGGACATGGGCGAGCTCTCGGGCGTGTCGTTCGACGAGGTGCGCGAGCGCTCCCCCGAGCTGTGGCAGAAGATCCTCGCGCGCGACCCCTACGCGGCGCCGCCCGGCGGCGAGAGCCACGCCGAGCTGGCCGAGCGGGTCCGGCGGACGCTCGGCGCGATCGTGCCGCGCCACCGCGGCCAGGCGATCGCGCTCGTGGCGCACGGCGGCACCATCGCGCACGCGGCGCGCCTGCTGCTCGGCGTCGACGACTTCGCGCTGCCCTTCTGGGTGGCGGCCGACAACGCGAGCGTGACCCGGGTCGATCACGTCGAGCCGGCCGAGGGCGTGCTCTTGCCGCGGCTCGCGTACGCCAACCGCGTCGCGGCGGCCGAGGGCGACGCCTTCTGAGCGGCCGGGCGCGGGCCTCGCGCCTCGGCCGCGCGGCGGCGTCTCGGCTCTTCGCGGCGGTCGAGCGGGCGCTCTGGCGCGCGGGCCCTTACCGCCGAGGTCGAGCGGGCGCTCTGGCGCGCGGGCCCTTACCGCTGCGGGGGCCGGGGCGGCGGCTCGCCGTCGAACACGAGGTGCACCTCGCCGAAGGGGTCGATCTCGAGCTCGATCGGCCAGAGCGAGCGGCCGACGCAGGGGCCCGTGGTGCAGGCGCCCGAGCCGGCGTCGAAGACGGCGCCGTGGCGCCGGCAGTGCAGCTCGCCCTTGTCGTCGTCGTGCACGTCGCCGTCGCCGAAGTCGAGCGGCACGGCGAGGTGGCGGCACAGGTTGGCGTAGGCGACGAGGCGGCCGCCGGCGCGGCCGACGAGCGCCGAGCGGGCGCGGGTCGTGTCGGGCATGAGCGCGGGGGGCCAGAGCGGCACGACGAGGAAGCCCTCGCGGGGCAGCCAGGCGGCCGACCCGATCGAGAGGCGGAGCTTGGGCGGGGGCGGGCCGCTGCCGGGCGGAGGAGCACTGCTCCGGGGCGCGGGCGGAAGGCTGCCGGGCGGAGGGGCGCCGCTTCGAGGCACGGGCGGGCCGCTGCCGGGCGGAGGGGCGCCACTCGGGGGCGCGGGCGGGAGGGTGCCCGGCGCGGGCAGGTTCATGATGGGCACGGGCGCGCTGCTGATGCGCACGGGCACGCCGCTGACGGGCGCGGGCACGGCGCTGACGGGCGCGGGCACGCCGCTGACGGGCGCGGGCACGGCGCTGACGGGCGCGGGCGGGCGGCTGCCGGGCGGCGGGGCGTCGGTCGGCATCGGGTCGGCCTCGCCTCAGGCGCGCGGGCTAGCGCTTCTCGCCATAGGCCTTGCCGCTGCCGAAGTAGCGCCGGCGGGCGAGCACGCGCACGAGCAGGTCGCGCCGCTCGTCGGGCGGCGGCACCTGCTCGCCCGAGCGCAGGACCATGGCCGTCAGCTCGCCGCCGTAGACGCAGCCGGTGTCGATGCCGGTGGCGCTCGCGTGCAGCTGCGGCTCGCGCTGGGCGTAGTGGCCGAAGACGACGTGGGGGGGGCCGTAGTAGCGGCTGGCCCAGGGGGTGCCGCCGGGCCGCTCGAGCGGCTCGCCGGCGGGGCCGAGCGAGCGGACGGTGAGCAGGGTGCGGCGCGACTGGTGCTCGATGGCGACGCCGGGCACGACGCCGGCGTGCACGAGGCGCACGCCGTGCTCGGGCAGGTCGAGCCAGAGCGGGGTGCGGCCGAGGTAGTCCCAGTGCTCGCGCCGGAGGCTGCGGGCGACCTGCCGGTGCATGTCGCCGAGGGGCTCGGGGGGCAGGCCCGAGCGGCGGGCCGCGTGCCAGCGCAGGAGCTTCTCTTCGTGGTTGCCGCGCACGGCCGCGGCGCCGAGCCGGCGGGCGAGGGCGATGACGCCGGGGCTGTCGGGCCCGCGCGAGACGAGGTCGCCGGTCAGGTAGAGCCGGTCGCCGTCGCCGAAGCCCACCTTGTCGAGCAGGTCTTCGAGCTCGGCGCGGCAGCCGTGCACGTCGCCGACGATGACGGTGCGGCCGGGCCCGCGCGCGCCGGGGCCGTTCATGGCGCGCGCGGCGGGGGCGGCGGGGGGTGGGGGCGGGCTTCGCGTGGCACGGCTCAGACCAGCTTGGTGCGCTTGGGCACGACGACGATGCCCCGGTCGCTGACGTAGAACCGCTGCCGGTCGCGGTCGAGATCGTAGCCGATTTCCATCCCGGGGGGTATGTCGACGTCCTTGTCGATGATGCAGCGGCGCAGGCGGGCGTGGCGGCCGACCTTGACGTTCTCGAAGATGACCGCGTCGCTCACCTCGGCGAACGAGTTGACCCGCACGCGGTACGACAGGACGCTGCGGTGCAGGCGGCCGCCCGAGATGATGCAGCCGTTCGACACGAGGCTGTCGGTGGCGATGCCGACGCGCGCGGCCTTCTCGTCGCGGAAGACGAACTTGGCGGGCGGGTCGTGGTTGATGCCGGTGCGCAGCGGCCAGCGCTGGTTGTAGAGGTTGAAGAGGGGCGAGATCTCGACCAGGTCCATCTGGGCGTCGAAGTAGGCGTCGACGGTGCCGATGTCCCGCCAGTAGCCGTGCTGCTCTTCGCCGGGCACGCGGTTCTTGGCGAAGTCGTAGACGCGCACCTTCATGCCGTTCTGGACCATCGCCGGGACGATGTCGCGGCCGAAGTCGTGCGACGAGTTCTCGTCGACCGCGTCCTCGCTGAGCTGGTTGATGAGCGGCAGGGTGCGAAAGACGTAGTTGCCCATGCTCGCCAGGCACATGTCGGCCGAGCCGGGCATGGTCGGCGGGTCGGCCACCTTCTCGTGGAACGCGACGATGCGCCCCGTCGCGTCGACCTCGATGACGCCGAAGGCCTTCGCCTCCTCCTTCTTCACGGGGATGGCGGCCACGGTCAGGTCGGCGCCCTGGCGCACGTGCTCGGCCACCATGTGCCGCACGTCCATCTTGTAGACGTGGTCGCCGCCGAAGATGGCCACGATGTCGGGCCGCTCGTCGGTGATGACGTGCTGGGTCTGGTAGACGGCGTCGGCCGAGCCCTTGAACCACGACTTGCCCGTGCGCTGCTGCGCGGGGATGGTCTCGATGAAGTGCTCGAGCATCGGCGACATGCGCCACGAGCGCGCGATGTGCTCTTCGAGGCTCGCGCTCTTGTACTGCGTCAGCACCTTGATGCGGAAGAAGCCCGAGTTGACGAAGTTCGACAGGACCAGGTCGATGATGCGGTAGCGGCCCCCGAAGGGCACGGCGGGCTTGGCGCGGTCGAGCGTCAGCGGCCCGAGCCTGCGGCCCTCGCCGCCGGCGAGGATCATCACCAAACAGCGCGACGTTTCGAAGGGAGCGTCGAGCACCAGCTCGCTGGCCATGCGGCGCAGTGTAGCCGATTGCGCGCCCTTTCAAGCCCCCGACCCCGGGGCCCGCGCCCGATTCGTCCCGGCCCGTGAGGCCCCCCGCCGCTCGGCGCGAGCGCGGGCCCGGCGCCCGCCCCGAGGGCGCGGGCCGGGCGGCGCGCGGGCGCTTTCGCTTGCGACGGCTTCGGCCCGCGTGGTAGCGGTTGACGTCGCCGGGCGGGCGCCGCAGGCCGGCGCCCATCTGCTCGCCCCGCGCACCACGCGATGACGCCCGACGATCGGCCCCCCCACGGTTGCGGTACTCGCTCGGCCTCGGCTCGCCCGGGGCGCCCCGACTCGCCGCCCCCGGGCCGGCGGGCCCTCGCGCCCGCGCCGCCCGGCCCGCGCTTCGGCCGGGCCGCCCCCCTCGCCCCGCTCGCCGCCGCGCTCGCGCTCGCGCTCGCCGGCCCCGCCGCCTGCAGTGGCGGGGGCGACGAAGACTACAAAGCGCGCCCCTCGCCGAGCGGCCGCGCCGCCAACCTGCCCAGCGTGCCGACGCTGCCCCAGAAGCCGAAAAAACAGGGCGACGCCTACACGGTCTACGGCGCCATTCACGACCTGAGAAGCCGCGTGCACGGCCCCAAGCTGCAGGGCAAGACCATCAGCGTCGTCGGGTACATCACCAAGACCAACCTCGGCGACGCGCCCCCCTGCGCCGTGCACCCCGGCGGCGTCAAAGACAAGCCCGAGTGCGAAAAAGACCCGCCCCCGGTGCCCGCCTTTTGGATCGCCGACGACAAAGAAGCCCCCGAGCGCGAAAGCATCAAGGTGCTCGGCTTCGCCTCGAACTACGCCCGCCTCTACGACGCCATTCGCAAGTACAAAGGCGGCAGCAAAGAGAGTGCCAAAGACGACGTCTGGGGCGTCGACATCCCCAACCCTGTGCCCAACAAGGGCGCCAAGGTCAAGGTCACCGGCGTCTATAACTTCACCTTCACCAAGGCCTCGCAGGGCACCGAGAGCGATCCGCTCAACGGCGTGCTCACCTACGAGTCGCTGACGTACCTCGAGCCCCCGCCCGAGCCCGCCAAGCTGCCCGGCATGTAACGTCCCGGGCTGACGCGGGGGTCGCGAAGCGCCCGGCGGACCGCCCAGGTTGAAACCTGGGCTCCGGCAAGCCCCCTTCGAACGGAGAGCCAAGCCCGGCACTCCGGCCGGGCTCTCCGAGTCGTTGCGGTGCCCGCGCCGCGCCCGGGCGCCCCCGCGGGAGCCCGGCCCCGGAGCCGGGCTTCGCTCTCCGTTCCCGCGTTTCACGCGTAGCCCAGGCTTCAGCCTGGGCGGCTGGGGCCCTGGCCGACCGATCGTTTCGCAACACCTCTTCAGTGCGGGGCTAGCGCTCGGGGCGAGGGTCGGGCGCCCAGAGCCAGGCGCCCCCGTCGTCTTCGCGCTCGCCGCGGCCCCAGGTGCCCTCGAGCACCCCGTCGTCGCGGCGCCGCAAGAGGGCGCGCCCCGAGGCGCGACCTTGCGTCCAGAGGCAGTGCAGGCGGGGGCCTTCGGGCACGCAGCGCAGGTGGCCGCGCCGGTAAACTCCTTCGAGCTCGTCGCCCGCATCACGCAGGACGACAGGGCCCCACGTTGTCCGGTACGAGCCGACAAAGCGGTCTTCGAGCAGGCCGAAAAAGCCGCCCTCGGGGCGTTGGCAAGCCGAAAGGGCCAGCGCGAGGGCCAGAAAAGCCCGAGGCGGCCACGCCCCCCGCGAGGGCGCCTGCGGGCGTCGGCCTCGCGGAAAGGGCGCCGCGGGGGTGCTGGAGGGCACGTGGCGGGCGCCGGGCCGGGGGGCAGAAGGGGTCAGGGGCGTGCCGTTGTCTACACGAGGTTGAGGTGGGTTGAAGAGGCCTACACGCGGGGGGGCGACGAGGGCGGGTGCCGGGCCCGACGGCGCCGGACCGGGCTGGCGCGGGCGGGCGGCCATGGTACGCCCCGGCGCTGGTGCGTCGATACGCAAGCATGGCGTGGCGGGCAAGGGCCGCGTTCGGCCTCCTACTCGCCCTGCCGCTCGGCTGCGCGAGCCGGCCCAAGGGCCGCCTCGTGGTCGATCGGGTCGAGCTGAAGGGCGCGCGCGAGGTCGACCCGGACGAGGTGCTCGATCGGCTGGCGACGCGCCCCTCGTCGACGCTGCTCGGCGTGCCGGACTCGGCCGGCTGGCTGAGCGTGCCGCTCGACTACGAAGTGTACGACCCCTTCGTCGTCGAACGAGACGTGCAGCGGGTCGAGCGCTACTACCGGGCGCGGGGCTATTACGAGGCCCGGGTGACGGCGGCGCGCGTCGTGCGGCTGCCCGACGACCGGGTGCGGGTCGAGCTGCACGTGCACGAGGGCAGCGTGGTGCAGGTGGGCAAGGTGCGCGTGAAGCTGCGCGGGCCCCTCTCGCGCGCGGCCTCGGCCGAGCTCGAAGCGGCGCTGAAGGTCTTGCCCGAGCGGGCGCGCTTCGACGAGCAGACCTACGAGACGCTGAAGCAAGACATCGTGCGGGCGCTGACCGACCGCGGCTACGCGCACGCCTCGATCGAGGGGGGCTTCGAGACGTCCGACCTCGTGCCCGACGGCGGCAACGCGCGCCCGCTGCCGGCCGGCGCGCCCCTGCCCGAGCGGGGCGGCGAGGGCGGCGAGGGCGACGAGGCCTTCGAAGCGCCGCCCGACGCCGGGGGGGCGGGCGGCGAGGGCGGCGGCGCGGGCGGGCAGGGCGAGGGGGGCCGGGGCGGGCGGCGCTACGGCGTGCGCATCGACCCGGCGGGGCGGCGCGCCGACGTGTTCTTGACGGTCGACCCGGGGCCGCTCTGCACCTACGGGGCCGTGCGCATCGAGGGGCTCGAGAACCTGCCCGAAGACCGGATCCGGGCCACGATCAACCTGCGCCCGGGCGCCGAGTACTCGACCGCCGAGCTCGAAGAGGCGCGCCACGCCCTGCTCGCGCTCAACGTCTTCAGCGACGTCGAGTACGAGGCCGACCTCGGGCGCAAGGGCGAGCGGCCGAAGGTCATTCCGCTCACCTTCCGGCTCTCGCCGGCGCCGCTGCGCACGAGCACGCTCGGCGGCGGCATGCGCGCCGACTCGGTGCAGACCGACCTGCACCTGGTCACCGGCTACGAGCACGCGAACTTTCTCGGCGGGCTGCGGCGCCTGACGCTGCAGGCGCGGCCCGGCGTCGTGCTCTACCCCATCAACACGCAGAGCTCCGAGCTCATCCCGCGGAAGCTGCTCTTTCAGATCAACGCGAAGACCGAGCTGCGCCAGCCCTCGTTCCTCGAGGCGCGCACGGCCGGCGTCGTGCGGCTCGAGAGCCTGGTGCGCCCCTTCTTCTTGCCCCAGGCTGGCGGGGCCGAGGCGCAGGACGAGGTGCTCGGCTTCTACGAGTTCCGCGGCGCGCTCGGGCTCGAGCGCGCCTTCTTCGACAACCGCCTCTCGCTCGGCCTCTCGTACAACGTGCAGGTCAGCGTGCCCTTCGCCTACTGCCGCTTCGCCGCCATCTTCTGCAAGCGCAGAGAGGTCGACGACCTGACCACCCTGGTCGTGCCCTACTTCGCCTTCACCCAGGCCATCGACCTGCGCGACGACCCAATTCACCCCCGCAAGGGCGTCTACTTCCTGAACGACGTGCAGTGGGCCGACAACCGCGCGCTCGTCGGGGCGCGGGGGCGGGTGTCCGACGTTCGCGTGCAACCCGACCTGCGCGCATACGTGCCCGTCAACCGCTTCGCGACGCTGGCGCTGCGGGCGAGCGTCGGCTTCGCCCTGCCGCTCTTCGACTCGTACGCCGAGAACTTCGGCGACCGCACGGCCGTCACCGAGCCGAGGGACCAGCAACTGCTCTTCCTGCGGGGCTTCTTCTCGGGCGGCCCCAACTCGAACCGCGGCTACCCGACGGGCGGCGTCGGCCGACTCGACCTGCCCCCTCAGGCGCTCGGCCGCTTCTTCATCGACGAAAAAAATTGCTACGCGCGCGTCGCCGACCCGTCCGACTACGACATCAAGTACGACCTCGACGTCGATTGTCTCCTGCCCCTCGGCGGCCTCAGCCTCTGGGAGGCCTCGTTCGAGCTGCGACTGCAACTCAATGATACGGTGAGCTTCGTGCCCTTCGTCGACGCCAGCGACGTGACGCGCCGCAAGGCCAGCATCGGCTTCCGGCGCCCGCACCCGTCGGTCGGCCTCGGCCTGCGCGTCACCACGCCGGTCGGGCCGCTGCGCGTCGACGTCGGCTACGCGGTGCCGCCCACCGCCTTCGGCGTCGCCGACTGGCGCGACTGGGGCGTGCAGCCCGACTTCTTGGGCCTCGGCGCGCCGATCGCGTTCAACATCGCCTTCGGGGAGGCCTTCTGAGCCGTGTCCGGGCGCTGGCGGCGGCACGGCGAGAGGGCGCACCGGGCGGGGGGCGCGGCGCTGCTCGTGCCGCTCTTCGTCGCCTTGCTCGTCGCCTCGCTGCTCGCGCACGGCGACACGCCGGCGGCGCGGCGCTTCGTGGCCCGGGCGGCGACCGAGCTGCTCTCGTCGATCTTCGAGGGGCGCCTCGAGCTCGACGCCATCGAGCACGTCGGCTTCGACGGCGTCGACGTCGGGCGCGTGCGCGTCTACGACCCCGCGGGCCGGCTGGTCATCGAGGGGCGGGGGCTGCACGCGCGCTCGTTCGTGCCCGACCTCTTGCGGCGGGTCTTCGCCGGGGGGCCGCTCGTGATTTCGATCCCGACCATCCGGCTCGAGGAGGCCGAGGTGGTGCTGCGGCCCGAGCGGCGGCCCGAGGGCGGGGCGACGGTGTCGATCGAGCGCGCGTTCCGGCCGCGCGAGGGGCCCCCCGAGCCCGAGCCCGAGGTGGGCACCCTGCCGCGCGTCGTGGTGGTCGACATGCCCGCCATCGAGCTCGGGCACGGCGCGGTGCGGGGCGAGCCGGCCGAGGGCCTGCCGATCGAGGCCGACGTGTTCGAGGCGCGCGCCTCGCTCCGGGCCGGCAACCGCGGCGTCGTGCTCGACGTCGGCCGCAGCGGGCTCGGCTCGCGCTTTCTGCCGCCGCTCAGCCCGCGGGGCACGGCCGAGTACCACCTGCGCGTGCCCGAGCCCGACGACGCGCGGCCGGTGCTCATGTGGGCGTCGTTCAACGGCGAGATCGGCCGGGTGCCCTCGGCGCTGACCGCCCGGCTCGAGGGCGGCGTGCTCGACGCGCGGCTCGACGTGGCGCGGGCGCGGGCCGACGAGGTGCGCAGCCTCTTGCCGGGGCTGCCCCTCTTGGCCGAGGTGTCGGCGCGGCTCGAGGCGAAGGGCGAGCTGCCCGACCTCGCCTTCGAGGGCGAGGTGGGCGTGGGCCCGGGGCGCATCAAGGCGCGGGGCGAGGCGGCGCTCGGGTCGCCGCTCTCGATCGGGGCGCAGATCGAGGCGCGCGGCCTCGACGCGCGCTCGTTCTTCGAGGGGGCGCCGGCCTTCGCGCTGGGGGCCGACCTGACGGCGCGCTTCCGGCTCGAAGACCTGGTGCCGAGCCTGGTGCTGCAGGGGGCCACGCTGCCGACCGAGTTCGAGGGCCAGAAGGTGCCGCCGGTGGCGGCGCGGGCGCGGCTCGAGGGCGACGCCTGGCGCGTCGACGGGCGCGTCGAAGAGCCGGGGCTGCCCGTCGCGATCGACCTGCGCGTCGCCCCCGGGGGCGAGGTGACCTTCGAGGCGCAGGGGCGCGCGGCCGACCTGCGGGCGGTGCCGCGGCTCGGCGGCGCGCTCGCGGGCTCGGCGACGCTGCGCGCGCAGGGGCGCGCGAGCCCGCGCGGGCTCGACGTCGCGCTCGACGGGCGGCTCGCGGGCTTCGCCGCCCCGGGCGTGTCGATCGGGCGGGCGAGCCTGACGGGGCGGCTGCACGGGCCCTATTCGGCGCCGCTCGCCTCGCTCTCGGTCGCCGGCGAGGGGGCCAGCGTGGCGGCGCTGCCGGTCGCGCGGGTCGAGGCGCGCGCGACCGGCACGCTGCGCTCGTCGCGCGTGGCGGTGCGCCTCGTCGACCCGCGCTGGGACCAGCTCGACCTCGCGGCCGAGATGGGGCTCGCGCCGGCGGTGGCCTTCCGCGACGTGCGCGCGGGCTTCCGGCGGGGCGAGCTCAAGGCCGAGGGCGCGGTCGCCGCGATCGAGCGGCTGCCGGGGGGCGGCTTCGCGCTGCGGCGGGTGCGGCTCGAGAGCACCGCGGGCTCGGCGAGCGCCGACCTGGTCTTGCGCCCGGCCGACGTCGACCTCGAGGCCCGCGGCAGCGTGCACCTCGCGCGCCTCGCGCCCCTGCTGCCGGGCCTGCCCATGACGGGCGGCGAGGCGGCGCTGCTCGTCAGCGTGCACGGCGACGCGCGCGGGCGCCGCTCGGGGCGGGCGAGCGTGCGCGTCAGCGAGGCCGAGCTCGCGAAGCTGCCGCTGCGCGCCGGCGCCGAGCTGCACGCCAGCTTCGAGGGCGACCGGGTGGCGCTCGCGTACGCGGCGGGGCTGCGGCCGGTCGGCGGCCAAGACGTCGTCACGCTCGAGGGCCGGGGCGAGGGCACGCTGCGCGGCTCGCTGCTCGAGCCCTCGACCTACGAGCGCGCCGTCGGGCGGCTCGAGGTGCACCGCGCGACGCTCCACTTCGACCGCGCGCACCGCGACCCGACCGCGCGCGCCCTGCTCTCCGGCGTGCCGGCGCTCTCGTCGTTCGTGCGCGGCACCGCCCACGCCACGCTGAGCGTCGAGCGCGACCGGCCCGACGGGTGGCCCGCGCTGCGCTTCTCGTCCGAGACCAAGCAGCTCGCGGTCGCGCTGCCCGCCGAGAAGGGCGCGCGCGACCCGGAGACCGGCCAGGTCGACGCGCGGCGGCGCCTCTTGCAGGGGCTCGACCTGCTCGCGACGCTCGACGTGCACCACGAGGGCGAGGGCGCGCGCGCGCGCACCACGGTCGCGGCGGGCCTGCGCGCGGCCGACCGGCAGGGCGCGCTCGCCTTCGCCGAGGCGCACACCGAGGCGCCGACCGAGCGGCTCGTGGCCGACCTGGGCGCCCTCCTGAGCGGCCCGCCGGGGCGCGCCCTGCCGGCGACGGGGCGGCTGCGCGAGCTGCCCCTCGGGGGCAAGGTGGCCCTCGTCGCGCGGCCCTTCGCCGACTGGCCCCGGGCGGTGCGGCCGAAGGGCCTCGAGGGGCGGGCGGGCGCGAGCGTCGAGCTCTCGGGCACGCTCGGCGACCCCAACCTCGACGTGCTGCTGCGCCTCGAGCGCGTGGCGACGACCCCCGAGCGGGGCGCGCCCTGGTCGATCGACGGCCAGATCGCCGGCCGCTTCGAGCGCGAGCGCAGCGAGGTCTGGGGCCGCCTCTCGCACGAGGGCGAAGACGTCGTCGAGCTCGCCGGGCGAGCCGACGTCGGCGTCGGCATGCTCGCGCGCGGCGACGACCCCAACTGGAGCGCCGGCGGCCTCGTCGTCGTGCGCGGCCTCGAGCTCGGGGCCCTGCCCGGGCTCGCCGAGGCGGGCGTCTCGGGGCGGCTCTCGGGCACCGTGGCGCTCGACGACCTGCACGCCAAGCCCGACCTGCGCTTCGACTTCACGCTCCTGCGGGGCAAGGTGCTCGGGGGCGAGTTCCCGAGCGGCACGCTGCGCGGGCGCCTGACGGCCGAGGGCGGCAGCTTCGTCACCGCGACGCTGCGCCAGGGCGCGAGCCACCTCTCGCCCGGGGGCGGCCTCTTCGAGGCGACGGCGCTCGCGTCGGTCGACTTCGAAGACGGCCTCTGGCCAGCGCTCGACCCCGACGAGCCGCAGACCTTCGGCGTGCGCCTGCGGCAGCTCGACGTCGCGCCCTTCGCCGCGCTCGCCGAGCCCGTCTTCGCCGACCTCGGCGGGCTGCTCTCGGGCGAGGCGACCCTCAGCCTGCGCGCTCGCCCGGGCGAGGTCGAAGAGGGCTCGCCCGCCGCGGGCGCCGCCACGACGCTCGAGGGGCACCTCTTCTGGCGCCAGGGCGTGCTGCTCGTGCCGCAGGTCGGGCAGACCTTCCGCCAGGGCCGCTTCGACCTGCGCGCCACGACCGAGGGCGAGACCGTGCGGCTGCGCCTCGCCGACCTCGCCGTCGGCGCCACCAGCGGCACCATCGAGGGCTCGGGCGAGTTCGAGGTGCCGACCGCGAGCCTGCGCGCCGGCGTGCTCGGCAAGGGCACCCCCGAGGGCCTCGACTGGGCGTCGGGGCGGGCGAGCCTGCGCATCCGCGAGTCGCAGAAGATACCCCTCACCTTCGAGGGCGTGCCCGTCGGCAACGCCTTCGGCGTCGTCGACGCCTGGGTGCGCGCCCGGCCCGAGGGCGCCCACGTCGCCGTCGCCCTGCCCGACGTCACGCTCGAGCTGCCCGAGGGCGCGACGCGCGACGTGCAAGAGCTCGGCGATCCGGCCGACATCGGCGTCGTCGACCGCCGAAACCGCCGCACCAAGCTGCTGCGCGAAGAGGACGCCTACCCCTTCACCATCGAGCTCGGCCTCGGCGAGTCGCTCGCCTCGCTCGCGGGCAAGGCCGGCACCGCCACCGCCCGCGGCGTCTTCGTCGAGCGCTCGGGCACCGACGTGGCCGTGCGCGGCCGGCCCGTCGTCGAGATCACCGACGCGGTGCGCATGCGCGGCAGCGTCGAGGCCGTCTACGGCCGCGTCACCATCCTCGGCAAGCCCTTCGTCATCGACCGCTTCTCGGCCCGCTGGGGCAACGACGACGCCGCCGAGCCGGGCGCCCTCGGCGGCGAGGCGTCGAACCCCTTCGTCAGCGTGCGCGCGCGCTGGGACAGCTCCGACGGCACCCGCATCTACGCCGAGACCGACGACTACCTCGAGGACATCAAGCTGCGCCTGCGCAGCGACCCGCCCCGCTCCGACGCCGGCGTGCGCGCCCTCTTGCTCTACGGCCGCGACCCGACCGCGAGCGCCTCGAACCTCTCGCCCGGCTTCGGCCTGGGCCGCCGCCGCAACGCCGCCAACGACGCCGCCATCGGCGGCGTCTCGACCGTGCTCAACTCGCTGCTCGACGTCGAGATCTTCGGCCGCCGCATCGAGACCCGCGTCGGCACCGGCCACGCCGGCGACTCGCGCTTCGGCGCCGCGATGGAGGTGCGCGAGAACCTCTGGCTCACCGTCGACACCAGCACCCTCTCGAACCAGCAGGCCGACCGCATGAGCTCGACCGACCGCGCCGCCGCCACCCTCGACTGGCGCTTCCGCCCGCGCTGGTCGCTGCGCACCACCATCGGCTACGGCAGCCGCTACGGCGCCCTCAACGCCGGGCCCAGCACCGCGCTCGACCTCATCTGGCAATACCGCTACTGAGGCGCGCCGTGGCCCGCCCCCGCCCGCCGTCAGACGCCCTCACGCACGGCCTGTGGAGGCGCCGACCGGTCGCCTCTCGCCCGGGCGAGGGGCCAGGGCGGAGGGCCCCGCCCCTCGCCGCCCTCGCCCTGCTCGTCGCCTGCTCGTCCGGCCCCCGCGTCCGCCCCTTCCCCGAGCTCGACCCCGCCGACCTCTTGCGCCCGGCCGACGACTTGCCCGGGCAGCTCGAGCGCGCGGGGCGCGAGCTCGCCGGCGCCGGCCTGCGCGAGGCCTTCCGCGTCGAGGGCAAGCTGCGCGGCGGCCAGCCCTTCGTCGCCATCGCCGCCGAGGGCCGCGACCCCTTCGGACGCCCCTCGCACGCGCTGCGCGTCGTCACCCCCGCCTCCATCGTGCTCGCGCTCGGCCCCGCCGACCCCGCGGCCCCGCGGCCCGACGAGCCCATTCGGCTCGTGCGCCACCTGAACGACAAGGGCGTCTACCCCTCGGGCCTCGATCTCACCGGCGACGGCGCGCCCGACCTCGGCGTGCGCGCTCTTGACGGCACGCTCGCCCTCTACCGCGTCGAGCTGCTCTCGGCCACGCGCTACCCCGTCACGATCGCCGGCCCGCCCCGCGAGGCCGACGACGTCTCGGGCGACGGACGCCCCGACCTGCTCGGCGCGCCCCCCGCCGCCGAAACCGACCCCCTCGCCCCTCGCCTCGTCGACGCCGCCGTCGGCGACGGCGTCTCGTTCCGCAACGATACGCCCGCCGCGCGCCTCTTCCACCGCCGCGCCCTCGAAGCGCCGCCGCCCCCCGAAGGCGCCCCGCCCGCCGCCCGCCTGCGCGCCGCGCTCGAGCGGGCCTTCCACGCGATGCGCGCCGGCGACCCCCCCGCGCGCGCCTTTCAGCCCGCCGCCGACCTCGCCGCCTCGCTCGCCCCGCTGCCCGACGAGCTCGCCGCCTGGTGGGTGCGCTGGCGCGGCTACCTCGCCGACCGCGCGATCGAAGAGGCGGCGGCGAAGGCGAAGGCAGATGGGCCGCCGAAGTTAGAGCGGTCCTCGGGTCGGTGGAGCCCGCCTTGCGGCACCCCAACCTCGCCTCCGGCTCCGACCGCAGGGCCCCCGCCTTCAGGCCCTCGCCACGACCTCGGGCACCACTCTAACCGATCGCGATCTGCGACCGCAGCTCTTCGAGCAGCAGCAGAGACTGGGCGACCAGCGGCCCGATCGCGGAGGCCCGGCAGCCGTTCGTTCTGAGCATCTTCCGTCCGAGCACCCTGGCCACGGCCCGGGGGCGCCCCCCGAGCTCGAAGCCGAGCGGCGTCAGGTGCCCCCCGGGCAGCTCCGCGTGCACGAAGCGCGAGGCGCGCTCTGGGCTGAGCCGGCCCGCGAGCGTCTCGATGAACCACTTGACGGAGCTATCGCCGCGCTTGGGCAGCGTCCCGGCGGCGTTGCCGGCGATGGTGTCGTTCGCAAACGAGATGAGACCGGCGAGGGCGAGCACGTCCGTGCGCCCGAAGAGGATGGTCTTCGTCTGCGACTCGGTGGGCTTCACGCCGAGCCCCAGAGCATCCAACGCCCACGAGATCGGCCATGGCACGGCGGAGCCGGTGTCGGAGATATCGGGAGCGAGCAAGAGCGCGGGCTGCGCGGCGTTTCCGGAAGGGCCCGTGCCGCCGAGCAGAATTTGCAAGAGCGAGATGATCTTGCAGCCGACGCTGTGCCCGACCCAAAAGTGCGGAAACTCTCGGCTGGACCGCGGGAACCCGAGCGCGCGCGAGATCTGACGGCGCCGGTGGACCAGGTCGACGGCGATGTTCGTATGATCGAACGAGAACGCAAACGGAACGCCCACGATGTGGTAGCCGGCGTCGAACAGCCCCTGCAGGTACTCTGCGTAGAAGAGCTGCGGCCAGAGCTCGAAGAAAGCCCCGCCGTAGAACTCGATCACGCCCTTGCCCTCGGGGTTCTTCGCGACCCAGGCGCCACCAATGCGCTCGTAGCTCGCTCGCGCGGTCATCGTCATGGCCTCAGCAGCTCTCTCGGGCGCGCCCGAACACCGCCAGGAAGCGTTTGGCGATCTCTGACCAGCTCAGCTCAGGCGCCGTCGCACGTCGGAACGCGGCCGCCTGGAGGGCCTCGAGCCGTGGCCGGTCGCCGTACAATTCTTCGAGCGCCCGGGCGACGTCGGCCGGGTCGACGACATGCACCGGCCTGCGCGCGTAGGCGACGGGCGTGCTGCGCGAGACGAAGAACACCGTCGAGCCGACCTCGGCGACCTCGCAGTCGGCGCCGAAGTGCTCGACGGGGCCCAGGGGCTCGATGTCGCACATTTCGCGCGAGTGCTCGCGCTGCAGCTCGAGTGCCGCGCGACCGGTGCCGTACTCGACGCGCGGAATCATGGCCGCCCCCGGCGCTCGGCTCGTGGCGGGGGCCGGTTCAGGGCGCCGGCGTCGAGGACGGTTCGTTGCATCAGCCCCGCCTTTCTTTTTCTACCGAGAGCAAGGTCGGCCTTGCCATCAACTGGGTAGCTTGTCGTAGAAATTTTATCGGTCCACCAAATTGTACCTGAAGGCTCGGACCTCGACGAGCGGCGCGGCCGCGGTCCGGCTCGCTTCGGTCAGAGGCGGCGATTGGCGGGACCGACGGCAGCCGCGCCCAACGCCGCCGCGCTTCGGTCAGAGGCGGCGATTGGCGGGACCGACGGCAGCCACGCCCGACGCCGCCGCGCTCGGCCGGAGCTGCCGGCGCGACGCCGCCGATGGACGCCGCCTCGCTCGCCCCATTGCCCGACGAGCTCGCCGCCTGGTGGGTGCGTTGGCGCGGCTACCTCGCCGACCGGGCGCTGCAAGAGGCGGCGTCGAAGGCGAAGGGCGAGGGGCCGCCGGGCTTAGCCGCAAAGCCAGCGCTGCGGCCGCCGGACTAGGCCCCTGGGGGGGCTGGCTTGGGGGGGTGGCCCCCCGAGCCGGCCCCTCGGGCTTGCCAAACGAGCCTGAAGCCCTGCCAGACCGAATTGGGGCCTGCCCTACGCCGGCCTCGGGCCTTGCCCGACGGCAATCGCAGCCTTTTTGTGCGGGGTTGTGGTTCTTTCGCCCGAACTTCTAGCCTGCCTGTCGCCCAAACTGCGCTGACGGCGCCTTCCCTCGGGCTTGCGCGGCGGCCGAAAAGGGCTGCCCGACGAAAGGCGTCGCTTTCTCGCCGAGCCGACAGACCTTCGTACTCGTTTGGCAAGCCTCCCGATTGGATGGCAAGCCTTTCTCTCCCCGACAAGCAGACGACACCTGCCGCTTGGCAGGCTTCGTCGGCCAACGACAAGGCCTCGAGCTTGGCGCAGGGGGCTTGGCCGACTGGCAAGGTGGGTCTCGGTCGCGGCCGAGCGGCCCTCGCTGGCAGACTGGCGGGCCTCGCTGGCGAGCTGGCGGGCCTCGCTGGCGAGCTGGCGGGCTCCGCGGTCAGGAAGCGGCGGGGGACGGCGCCCAGGTTGAAACCTGGGCTACGCGAAGCCTCTTTCGGACGGAGAGCAAAGCCTGGCGCCTCGGCCGGGCTCTGCGAGATCTGTCGATGCTCGGGTGACGCCTGAGATACCGACCGAGGGAGCCCGGCCTCTGTGCCGGGCTTGTCGCGCCGTTCGCGAGGCGCTGGCGTAGCCCAGGTTTCAACCTGGGCGCCGCTCCCCCGCCGCCGCGCCCCGCGCCGCGAGCTGCCCGCACGCGGCCGCGACGTCGCCGCCGCCGCTGTAGCGAATGTGCGCGAACACGCCGTGCCGGGCGAGCGCCTCGCGGAAATCTCTGGCCTGCCCCTCGCCCTGGCGGGCGAAGGGGTCGCCCTCGCCGATCGCGTTGTAGGGGATGAGACTGACCCGCGGCCGGACGCCGGCGGCGTCGGCGAAGGCGCGCACGAGCTCGCCGAGCGCGCGCGCGTCGTCGTCCGTGTCGTTGACGCCGGCGAGCGGGGCGTAGGCCCAGAGGGGCACGAGGCCGGTCGCGCGGGCGTGCTCGACGGCGGCCTCGAACACCTCGCGCGAGAGCGCGTGCGACTTCTCGATCGGCATCAGCGAGCGCCGCAGCTCGGGCCGGGCGCTGCCGATCGAGAGCGCGAGGCGAACGCGCGGGGCCTCGGCCGCGAGGCGCCGGATGCCGGCGGGCAGCCCCGCGGTGCACACGGTGATGTTGCGCGCGTCGACGGCGAGCGCACAAGGGTCGGAGAAGACGGCGATGGCCTCGAGCACCCGGTCGACGTTGGCGAGCGGCTCGCCCATGCCCTGAAAGACGACGCCGTGCACGCGCTCGCCCGCCGCGCGATCGAGGCTGCGGCGCACCCAGCGCACCTGCTCGACGATCTCCCACGACGAGAGGTTTCGGCGCAGGCCGAGGCGCCCGGTGGCGCAGAAGGCGCAGGCGAGCGCGCAGCCGGCCTGCGAGCTGACGCAGACCGAGAAGCGCCCGGCCTTCTCGAGCGGGATGCGCACCGCCTCGAACGCCGCCCCGTCGGGCGCCCGGAAGAGGAACTTACGGAAGGGGTCGACCGAGCTCTTCGCTTCGGACAAAAGCTCGAGCGAGGGCACCTCGCCCCGCTCGCGCACCGCCTCGAACGAGGCGCGCCGGACGCCGGCGAAGGGCCGGTCGAGGGGCTTGTCGCGGTGGACGGCGGAGACGAGCTTGCGGGCCTCGTCGAGCGTGAGCCCCGGCACCTCGTCGGCGAGGCGCCCCGGGGTCAGCGCTTGCAAGGCGAGCATGGCGGGGCGGCTCATAGCACGGGGGGGCGCGGGCGCCGACGGGCGGCCCGAGGCGGGGGCGCCGCGCGGGCGGCCCCGGGGCTCGAGCTCGGGCGCGCATTGACGGCGCCGGCGGCCGGCCCATGCTTCGGGGGGCGCCCCGCCTCGCAACCCTCGACCGGCCCGCGCGGCCGGGCTAACGAAGCGCCACCATGGGCCTTGAGCCGCTCTTCGGCATCATCACCTGGCTCGTCGTCACGGCCCTCGTGCACGTCTACCTGCGGTACTTCCGCACGGACGTGCCGCGCGCCCTCGACTTCGAGCGTTACTGCGAGGGCCGCCCCCTCGTGCTCGCGCTCTTCTCGCCCGACACCGGCGCCGACGCCGTGCTCGATCGGCTGCGCGCGCTGCTCGACCCCCGCGGGCGGGTCGACAACTTTCGCGGCGTGAACCCCTGGCCGCACTACCGCTACCGCGTCGAGCTGCGCCGCCTCGGCGAGCACGTCGTCGGCGTCTACCTCGCGGGCTGCAGCCCGCGCCGCGGCGACCCCCCGCCCCTGCCCGAGCTCTCGCAGGCGCTCGGCCGCCTGCTCGAGGCGCCCGACCTGCGCATCGACCAGTTCTGGGTGCACCCGCAGTTCTACCCGGGCGACGCGCCGTCCGACCCGCACGACGAGGCGGGCTGGCAGGGCCGGGTCGACGAAGAGCGGGGCCTGCACCTGAGCCTCTCGCCCGAGCGGCCGCTCTGGCTGCGCCCCGCGCTGCGCCGGGCGTCGGCCGAGGGGGGGTTAGGCGATGCCCAGCAACGTCGAGCTCAAGGCCCGGGCGCGCGACTTCGCCCGCCAGCATGCGCTCGCGCGCGCCCTGGCGGGCGGGGCGGCCGCCGAGCGCATCGAGCAGCTCGACGTCTTCTTTCGCTGCCCCCAGGGCAGGCTCAAGCTTCGCTACCTGGCCGCCGACCGGGGCGAGCTCATCTACTACGAGCGCGCCGACGACGCGGGCCCCTCGCTCAGCCGCTACGTCATCGCCCCGACCGGCGCGCCGAGCGAGCTCGAGTGCGCCCTGACGATGGCCTACGGCGTCGCCGGCCGCGTGAAGAAGACGCGCCACCTCTACCTCGCCGGCCAGACCCGCATTCACCTCGACGAGGTCGAAGGCCTCGGCCAATTTCTCGAGCTTGAGGTCGTCCTGGGCGAGGGGCAAGGCGCCGGCGACGGCGAGGCCGTCGCCACGTCGATCGCGTCCGCGCTCGGCATCGCGCCCGAAGACCGCGTCGACGTCGCCTACGTCGATCTGCTGGCCGCCCGCGCCCCCGGCGCTCAGAAGTAGGCGCGCAGGCCCGCGGTGATGAGAAAGCCGTTGGCGAAGATGGGGTGCGAAGGCAGGCGGTTGGCCGTCGCCCCCGTGCCGATGCCGCCGAACTCGGCGAAGTAGCTGACGGGCGCGTCGCCGCCGTGCGCGAGGTTCTTCAGGCGGACCTCGAAGCCGAAGCCCCCGACGCCGCCGAAGCGCAGCGCCTTCGACGAGAGGCCGCTCGGCAGCACGAGCAGCGTGGGGCCGCCGAAGCCGTAGAGCCTGAGCTGCGTGCCGGGCACGCGGGCGCCGCCCTCGAGCACGACCCGCGTGTGGCCGTAGAGCTTCCAGGTCTCGAAGCCCTCGTCGTCGATCGCGCGCGGGTACCAGGCGACCCCTCCGCCCGCCGTGACGCGGAGCATGCCCTCGAGAAAGGTCGGCGAGGCGGCGAGCGCGCCGAGGCCGAAGTCGTCCTGAAAGCGATGGACGGCGAAGCCGAGCCCGAAGCCTTCACCGCGCTTCGCCGCGTCGGGCACCGGCTCGACGGGGCCGGCCGGCGCGGCGGCGGGCCGGGCCGGGCCCTCGGACGGGCCCTGCGCGAGCGCCGAGGGGGCGAAGCAGGAGCAGGCGACGAACGCGGCGAACCATCGCATGCGGCCGACCTTACTGCGTTTTCGGCCGGGCCCCCGCCCGCCCGCGCGAGGCGCTGCCGGACGAATGCCTCCGTCGCCCGGCGGCCGGCCCGCGTTCGTCCTGCAGCGCCTAGCCGATCACGCCCGCCACGCCGGCCACGCCCGCCCCCCCGCCTTCGCCGGCGCCGCTTGCGCCCGCCTCGCCGCCCTCGCCGCCCTCACCGCCTTCGCCGCCCGCGCCGCCCGCGCCGCCCTCGCCGCCCTCGCCCGCAGCGCCGGCCGCGCCGCCCGCGGCGCTCGCGCCGGCCGCGCCCGAGGCGCTGGCTTGTCCGCCGGCGCCGCCCCCGCCCGACCTAGGCGCACCTCCGGCGCCCACAGACCCCGAGCCCGCCTTGCCCTCGACCCCGGCCCCGGCCACGCCTTCCCCGCCGCGCAGGCGATCGAAGTCGCCGATGAGCTGACAGCCCAGCGCGCCGAGCGCGGCCGAGAGCGGCGCCCACCGCGAGGCCCGCGGCCCGCGGCGCTCTTGCGGGGCGCGAGCCCTGTCACGGCCACGACGACGCGTCATTGCTTGCACCGGACGGCGCGCTCAAAAGCGCCCGACGAGCCCCAGCCCCCCGAGGCCGGCGCTGAGCCCGAGCCGGCCGCGCGCGGAGCGCCCCGCCGCGGGCGCCGTCGCGGGCGAGTCGAGGAAGAGCAAGTAGCCGCCCAGCGCGAGGCCCGCGAGCCCGGCGCCGACGGCGATGTTGGACGCCCACGCCTGTGTGTCGGCCCGGCTGCGCTCGTCGAGCGCCTCGGGCGGGCAGGAGTCATGCGTCGGGCACGCGTCTTCGGCGCGGCGGTTGGTCGCGAGCGCCCGGACGCCGAAGAAGGCGCCGACGCCGACGCCGAGCGCGCCGAGGCCGGCGGCGGCGTAGCCGAGCCTGCGCCGCGCGGGGGGCGATGCCTCGGGCGCCGCCTTCGCCCGCCCGCCCGCGCGCTCGGGGCCGAGCGCCGGCGCCGACAGGCCGCCCGAGCCTCCCCAGAGCGGGGGCACCCAGACGTGCACGTCGTCGCCGTCGGGCTTGACCGCTACCGTGGCCTGGAACGTGGCGTAGCCGGGCGCCTCGGCCGTGATGGTGTGCTCGCCCGGGTCGACCGGCAGGCGCGCGCCGAACTGCACCCCTTGCATAGGCTGGGCGCCGCGCTGCACCTTCAGCCCCGGCGGCGGCGCCGCGACGCGCACGGTCAGGTACGAGAGCCGCGGCTCGAGCAGCGCGGCGCGCCGGCCCGCCTCCTGGGAGCGCGTCGCGTTCTTCTGGATCACCGCGAGGCGAGAGGCGGCCAGAAACTCGGCCCACGCCGTCGCGATCTTGCCCTGCCGCTCGTGGCAGTCGGCGAGGTTGATGAGCGTGCCCGACGAGGGGTCGAGCCGCTGGCTCTCGCCGAGCTGCTCACACGCCTCGTCGATCTGTCCGCGCAGCAGCAGCCGGCGCCCCTCTTGAAAGAGCGCCTCGGCCGCCGCCGGGTCGGCCGCGGCGGGCCGCGGCGCGAGCGCGAAGGAGAGCGCGAGCAGGGCCGGAGGCAGCGAGGCGAAGCGAGCGCGCCGGGCGGGCCCCGGCGGGGGCGCCCCGGCAGGGGGTGGGTGCTCGCTAGCGGCCCTCATACGGGTCGAGTTGGCTCGAAGGTGGCTTGGGCGGGCCCTGGCGCGGCGCGGCACTTTCGGCCGTCTCGGCCCGGGCGTCCAGCGCGACCTTCGAGCGCCGCTCGCCCGCCGAGGCGGCGCCCGAAGTGACGCCCGAGGCGGCGGCCGAGGCCGAGGGCACGCCTCTCGCCGCGACCGACGACGAAGCAGGCGGCGGCCGCAGCGCCGACGACGGCGCCACGGCGGCGGCCTGCGGCGGGGCCTCGGCAGCCGTCGCCACGTGGGTCGCGGGCGCGGCCGGGAGCGTGCTCGCCTTCGGGAGGCTCGCCTTCGCGTCGAGGTTCGCCTTCGCGTCGAGGTTCGCTCTGACGTTCGCGGGCCGCGCCGTCGCCTCGCTCCGCGCGCCGCGCTCGGCGTCCGCGTGCAGCGGCGCCACGGCGCGCGACTCGACCGAAGGGGGCGGGGCGGCAGACGAGCGGGCCCCGAGCGCGAACGAAGCCGCCACGACGCCGAGGGCGCCCGTGGCGATGAGGCCCACGGCGAGCGAGCGGTGCCGCGCGTAGCCGGTCTGCATGAGGGGGCGCAGGCTCTGCACCACGCCGTTGTCGTTGCCGTCGACCGGCAAGAGCAGCCCCGGGACCCGGCCCGCGCCCCCGCCGGGCGCGTCGTCGGGCGCGTCGTCGGGCAGCCGCGGCCTGCCGCCGGGGGTCGGGCCGAGCTGCAGCGCGCTGTCGAGGCTGGCCGGGGGCGGCTCGGTGCCGCCGGCCCCCGAGGGCGGCAGCCACGACGTGGCGACCGAGCGCGAGGCCGGCGGGCCGAGCGCCTCGGCGAGCGCGTCGACCGCCTCGCCCGCCGTCGCGAAGCGCGCGCCAGGCGTCCGGTGCACGCACCGCAGGAACCACGCGTCGAAGGCCTGGGGCCAGACGACCTCGGCGCCGAGCACCAGCGCGCGCTCGGTCGGCGGCGAAAGCGGCAGGCGCAGCACCTCGTTGAAGAGCGGCGTCATGCCCGCCTCGGGCTCGTGCGCCGCGAGCCAGTAGTGGCGCCGCGTGAGCAGGAAGAACGCGATGAGCCCGAGCGCCCAGACGTCGACCTGCGGCGTCATGCGCCCGCCCTCGATCTGCTCGCTCGCCATGAAGAGGGGCGTGCCGCGCAGCTCTTGGCTGAGCTTCTGGCTCTGCGAGAGCACCTTCGCGACGCCGAAGTCGAGCACCTTGACGATCGCGCCGCCGCCCGGGCGCCGGGCGAGGAAGAGGTTCTCGGGCTTCAGATCGCGGTGCACGATCGGCGCCGGCACGCCCTTGCGTTCGACGTGGCTGTGCGCCCGGTCGAGCGCCTCGGCCACCTGCCGCATCGCCCAGAGCAGCTCGTTCGGCGCGAGCGGCCCCCGGGCGCTCACGAGCGTCTCGAGCGTCTGGCCCCGCAAGAGCTCCATCACGAGGTAGGGCACGCCGAGCGTCACCTCGAGCCCCGCGTCGAGGGTGCGCACGATGTGCTCGCTGCCCAGCCGCGTCGCGATGCGCGCCTCGAGCTGGAAATTCTCGAGCGTCTCGCGCGACTCGAGCACGTGCGCCAAGAGCACCTTGAGCGCCACGCGCTCTTCGGTCGCCACGTGCTCCGCCTCGTAGACGATGCCCGTGCCGCCGCGACCGATGCGCTCGACAATTCGATAACGCCCGGCAAAGATCTGCCCCCGACGAAGCATCGAGGCAGAGCTTATCGAACTTGCCCAGCGCTGTCCTAGTCCGAAGTAGCCTACCGACCGCAATGCGCCCACCCTGACCCGGGTCGCCCCCCGCCCCGCGCCCCCCCGCTCGCGCCGGCGCCCCGACCTCGACGCCCCCGACCCCTTCCGGAAGCCGCCGCGGCGGCCCGAATTCGCGCGCGGCCGCTGCCGGGGGTGGGTAAAGCCCCCCGACCCCCTCGCCCGCCATGACGCCCGGCGTCGGGCCCGCGCTCAGGGCGGGGCCAGCTTAGACGCGACGATGGGGCTCGGCGGGTGGGGGGCCTCGCTCAAGGTACCATCGTCGAGTTGACCACGAAAATTATCGCCCCAACAGAACGCGCCCGGGCTGACGGTGAGCGCGCAAGAGAACGAGCCGCCGGCGTGCACGGCGCTGGCGGCGATGTCCCCGCGCGGGCCCGCGTTGCCCCCGCCGCCCCCGCCCGCCAGCATTTCTAGAACCGTAGCAAGAAGCCGCCCCCGCCCGGCCCGGGTGCCACGCGCAGGCCCGGCCGCCCCGCCGCCGCGGGTCCCGCGGGCTTCGATGGCGCGACGAAAAGAAGGTACGCGCCCGCGGCGAGGGCCACGACGCCGACGCCGATGCCGATGTTGGCGACCCACGCGTCTCGCCCCGCCTGCTTGCGATCGTCGATCGCGCCCTCGGAGCAGTCCTGGTGCGGCGGCGGGCAGGCGTCTTTCGCGTCCTGGTAGGTCGAGACCGCCCGCAGGCCGAAGACGGCGCCGACGCCCAGCGCCGCGACCCCGACCCCGCCCGCGACGTAGCCGAGCACGGGCTTGCCGCCCGCACGGGGCGCCGGCGCCGCCTCGGGCCGGACCGGCGCGGGCCCGATCGGGCCCGGCCCTGCGGGCGCGGGCCCCGCCCGCGTCGGCTCGGGCGCGAGTGCGGGCACCTCGATCTGAACGCGCTCGCCCCCCGCCCTGACGGTGACCGAACGGCGGAAGGGCAGCCGCCCCGCGGCCTCGGCGGCGATGGTCTGCTCGCCCGGGTCGACCGGCACCGGCACGCCGTACTGCGCCGCCTCGACCGTCTCGCCGTTGCGCTTGACCGTGAGCGCCCCCGCGCCCGGCGCCACCGACACGGTCAAGTACGAGAGCTTCGGCTCGAGCTGCGCCGCGCGCCGCTTGGCCTCGGCCGCGCGCGTCTCGTTGCCCCGGGTCGAAGCGCTCTGCCCGACCCGCACGAACTCGGCCCACGCCGTCGCGATCTTGCCCTGCCGCTCGTGGCAGTCGGCGAGGTTGAGCAGCGTGCCCGACGAGGGGTCGAGCCGCTGGCTCTCGGCCAGCGCGGCGCACGCCTCGTCGACCTTGCCGTCTTTGAGCAGGCGCCGCCCCTCCCGGAAGAGCGCCTCGGCCGTCGCCGGCTCGGTGCCGGCCGGGCCGGCCGGCTGCGCCGCCGCCGTCCGCGGCGCCACGCTCGCGCCGGCGAACGCGAGCGCGACCAGCGCCGCGAGCGGAGCGCGAACCGACGCCGCTTTAGTCACCACGATACCCATAGGGGTCGTCGCCCCCCTTGGCTCGCGGCGGCTTGGGCGCCTTTCGCTCGGGCGCCGACCCGCGCACCGCGGGCGCCCCCCGCCCCGCCGCCGTAGCGCCCCGAGACGTCGTCGGCGCCGCGACTTCGGACGGCGCGGGCACCACCTCGGGCGGCGCGGGCACCACCTCGGGCGGCGCGGGCGCTACCTCGGGCGACGCGGGCGCCACCTCGGGCGGCGCGCGGCCCGCCGCGTCG
Source organism: Polyangiaceae bacterium (assembly GCA_035762175.1). Classification (GTDB taxonomy): domain Bacteria; phylum Myxococcota_A; class Polyangia; order Polyangiales; family Polyangiaceae; genus DASTPP01. The sequence goes on from DASTPP010000134.1 coordinate 30,054, forward strand.
CCCGAAACCGCGCCGCCCCCGATCGGGACGGGCTCGCCCACGAAGGGCACGGGCTGGCCCGGGCTGCCCTCGGGCGACGGCCCACCCGAGACCGCGCCGCCCTGCGCCCCGGCGCTGGGCGACCTCACGCCCAGGTACCGGTAGGCCAGCGGCGCGGCCGTCAACATGCCGAGCACCCCCACCGCGGCCAGGCCGAGGCTCGCCCATGACCTTCGCCCGAGCGCGCCCAGCACGCTTGAGCGCGAGGGGCGCGGGGCCTGCACGATGCCCTCGACGAAGGTGCCACCCTGGCCGGCGACGGGCATTTGGCCGGACGTGGCGATGGCGCCCGGGGCCCGAAGCCCCCCCGACGAGTCGACGCTACCCAGGGCCCGAAGCCCCCCCGACGAGTCGACGCCGCCCAAGGCCGGAGCTCGACCCGACGAGTCGGCGCCGCCCAAGGCCGGAGCTCGGCCCGACGAGTCGGCGCCGCCGAGGGCCGGAGCTCGGCCCGGCGAGTCGGCGCCGGCCGCGGCGAGCAGCCGGCCCGCGGAGGCGACCGCGGCGTAGCCCCCACTCGCGTCGACCCCGCGCGGCGTCTGCCCCCAGGCCGAGGTCGCCCGGGCCACCCCGGGCAGGCGCACCGTCAGCCCCGGCTGCGGCCCCGATTCGGTCGCCGGCGCCCGCGGCGGCGCGAACTCGCCGAGCGGGCGCGAGTCGCGCACGCCGAGCGCCTCGGCGAGCGCCGCGACCGCCTCGCCCGCCGGGAAGAAGCGCCGGCTGGGATCGCGGTTGACGCAGCGCAAGAACCACGCGTCGAACGACCGCGGAAACGGCGGCTCGAAGCCGAGGGCGCGCGCCCGCTCGCTCGGCGCCTCGAGCGGCTTGTGCACGATCTCGTTGAAGAGGGGCGTCAGCCCCCCCTCGGGCCGCAGCGCCGAAAGCCAGTAGTGCTGGCCCGTCAGCAGGTAGAAGGCGATGAGCCCGAGGGCCCAGACGTCGACCTGCGGCGTCAGCGCGCCGCCGTCGACCTGCTCGCTCGCCATGAAGAGGGGCGTGCCGCGCAGCTCTTGGCTGAGCTTCTGGCTCTGCGAGAGCACCTTCGCGATGCCGAAGTCGAGCACCTTGACCGCCGCCGGCGCGCCCTCGGGCATCGACAGGAAGAGGTTCTCGGGCTTCAGGTCGCGGTGCACGATCGGCGCCGGGCGCCCCTTGCGGTCGACGTAGTTGTGCGCCCGGTCGAGCGCCTGGGCCACCTGCCGCAGGGCCCAGAGCACCTCGGCCGGCGCGAGCGGGCCCCGGCCCCCCACCAGCGCGTCGAGCGTCTGGCCCCGCAAGAGCTCCATCACGAGGTAGGGCAGGCCGCTGCCCTCGTCGTAGCCCGCGTCGAGGATGCGCACGATGTGCTCGCTGCCCAGCCGCGCCGCGATGCGCGCCTCGAGCTGGAAGTTCTCGACCGCCGCCTTCGACCCGAGCACGTGCGGCCAGAGCACCTTGAGCGCCACGCGCTCTTCGGTCGCCGCGTGCTCGGCCGCGTAGATGACGCCCATGCCCCCCTGGGCGATGCGCGCCTCGATGCGGTACCGGCCCGCGAAGAGTTGCCCCCGTTGAAGCATGTGCGAACCGGGAGAAGAGAGCATAGAAGGTATCACGGGCGTTCTCTAATTTCGGCGCGAAGCTCGCGCCCTTGTCGCTCGCTTCACCCCTCGCCATCGACAACGACCTACCTTTGCGCACCTTTCGCCCCTTTCTGACGCTAACCAAAGCAAGGCCCGAACGGGCTGATGCCCCCAACTCGCCAAACGAGTCATCAATCCCAATGGCGGCATGGCGACATACTGCCAAGGTTGCCCCTTCACCCCTTCGTCCCACCCCATTTTACCCGCCCCCTTCCCCTTTACTGCCCCTTCACCCCGCCATCGACCCGCCCCCCCCCTCGGCCCCCGGGCCCCCCGCGCGCCGCGGGGTTCGCGTCAGCCCCCCGCGCGCCGCGGGGTTCGCGTCAGCCCCCCGCGCCGCGACCGCGGCGCGTCAAAGCTCGACCTGCATGCCGAGTTCGACCACCCGATCGGGCGGGATGCCAAAGTACGACGTCGCCGAGCGCGCGTTGCGCGAGACGAAGGCGAAGAGCGCCTTGCGCCAGTGCGCCATGCCCCGCGCCTTCGAGGCGAGCAGGGTCTCGCGCCCCAGATAGAAGGTCACGGTCTCCGGGTCAATGGCCAGCCCGAAGATGGCGCAGGCCTCGAGCAGCGCCGGCACGTTCGGCGTCTCCATGAAGCCGAAGCGCGCGCTGACCCTGTAAAAGTTCTGCCCCGCCTCCTCGACCCGGATGCGCGAGCGCGGCGAGACGAAGGGCACGCGCTCGCTCAGGATCGAGAGCAAGACGACCTGCTCGTGCAAGACCTGGTTGTGCCGAAAGTGGTGCAGCAAGACCGGCGGCACGCCCCCGGGGTTGGCCGACATGAAGACGGCGGTGCCGCTCACGCGGTGCGTCCGCAGCCGCTCGACCTCCTCGAGAAAGGCGCCGAAGGGCATCGCGCGCGCGACGAGCTGGTCGGCGAGCCGCCGCCGGCCCACCTTCCAGGTGGTCATCAGCGCGAAGATGCCCGACGCGATGAGCAGCGGCACCCAGCCGCCGTCGGCGATCTTGATGAAGTTGGCCCCGAGAAAGCTGAGGTCGAAGATCAAGAAGATCGCGACCAGGGGTAGCGCCTTCCAGGGGGCCCAGTTCCAGGCGCGGGTGACGACGACGTAGTAGACGAACGAGGTGATCGTCATCGCGCCGATGACGGCGATGCCGTAGGCGGCCGCGAGCCGGTCGGACGACCGGAAGGAGAGCACGAGCAGAAGGCAGAGCGCGCCCATCGCCGCGTTCACCTCGGGCACGTAGATTTGCCCCTCCTGCGTGCGCGAGGTGTGCACGATGGTGACGCGCGGGAAGTAGCCGAGCTGCACCGCCTGCCGCGTCAGCGAGAAGGCGCCCGAGATCATGGCCTGCGAGGCGACGACCGCCGCCATCGTCGCGAGCGCCACCATCGGGTAGAGCGCGGGGCGGGGCACGAGCGAGAAGAGCGGCGACTTGGCCGCGTCCGGGTCGGTCAGCACGGCGGCGCCCTGGCCCCAGTAGTTGAGCAGCAGGCAGGGCAAGACGACCGCGAACCACGCGAGGCGGATGGGCTTGCGCCCGAAGTGGCCCATGTCCGCGTAGAGGGCCTCGGCGCCGCTGATGCAGAGCAGGACCGAGCCGAGCACGAGGAAGCCGTGGTAGCCCGAGGACGCGAGGAAGCGCGCCGCGAAGAGCGGGTTGAGCGAGAAGAGCACGGCCGGGTGGCGCAAGATGCCGAGCACGCCGAGCACGCCGAGCGCGAGGAACCACGCGATCATCACGGGCCCGAAGATGACGGCGACCCCCGCCGTGCCCCGCCGCTGCATCGCGAAGAGCACGAGCAGGATGCCCACCGTCAGCGGCACGACGTGCCGCTCGAAGGCGTGGGTCGCGACGTTCAGGCCCTCGACCGCCGAGAGCACCGAGATGGCCGGGGTGATGATGCCGTCGCCGTAGAGCAGCGAGGTGCCGAAGAGCACGATCAGCACCACCAGGGGCGTCGAGGCGGCCGCCTTGCGCGCGCTCAGCGGCACGAGCGCGAGCAGCGCGAGCATGCCGCCCTCGCCCTCGTTGTCGGCGCGCAGCACGAACGTCAGGTACTTGCCCGAGACGATCATGACGAGCGCCCAGAACATGAGCGAGAGCACCCCGTAGACGTTCGCCTCCGAGATGGGGATGGAGTGCGTCCCGTGGAAGCACTCTTTGACCGCGTAGAGCGGGCTCGTGCCGATGTCGCCGTACACGACCCCGAGCGCGCCGAGCGAGAGCGACAGGAGGCCCCCCCCGTGCGCGTGCCCGTGCCCGTGCCCGGCCTCCGACCGCCGGGGCGCGGGCGGGTCTGCCCGCCCGGCCTCGACGCCCTTCGCCTGCGAGATGTCGGCCACGCGTTGTCTCCGTCGCTCGCCGCCCCGGCCGGGCCCCGGGGGGCCGCCGACGCGGCAAGGCGCACGGTACGGGCCGGCGCCCTCGGCCGCAAGCCTCACCACGCCCGGGCCGGGCCCGCTCCGCGCGCGCGGACGCGCCCGGGCTCGACGTCGACTCACTCGCCCGGTGGCTTCGGGCCGCCCTGCGCCCCGCGGCTCCGCGCCCGTTCGGGCAAGCGGGCGAGGCGCTCGGCGGCGGCGCGGAGGGTCTCGTCGCGCTTGCAGAAGACGAAGCGGGCGTAGTCGACGGGGCGCTTGCCCTCGCAGAAGGCGCTCGGCGGGATGGCGGCGACGCCGACCTCGCGGGTGAGGAAGCGGCAGAAGTCGACGTCGTCGGCGAAGGGGTAGCGTCCGAAGCCGGCGCAGATGAAGTAGGCGCCGGCGACCGGGTAGGGCTCGAGGCCGACGTCGGCGAGGGCGCGGGCGAGCCGGTCGCGCCGGGCCCGCAGGGTGTCGCGCAGGCGGGCGATTTCGCCCTCGCCCTGCTCGAGCGCCTCGGCGCACGCGAGCTGCAGGGGGGTGGGGGCGGCGAAGGTGGCGAACTGGTGGACGCAGCGCAGCGCGGCGCTCAGGTCGGGCGGGGCGAGGGCCCAGCCGACGCGCCAGCCCGTGAGCGAGAAGGTCTTGCTCATGCTCGAGACGGTGATGGTGCGCTCGGCCATGCCGGGCAGGGCGCTGATGGGCAGGTGCTCGCCCTCGTAGACGAGGTGCTCGTAGACCTCGTCGGCGACGCAGACGGCGTCGTGGCGGCGGCAGAGCGCGGCGACGGCCTCGAGCTCGGCCCGGGAGAAGACCTTGCCGGTGGGGTTGTGCGGGGTGTTGAGCACGACGGCGCGGGTCTTCTCGCCGAACGCCGCCGCGAGCGCGGCCGGGTCGAAGCCGAAGTGGGGCGGCGCGAGGCGCACGACGCGGGCGGTGGCGCCGGCGAGGGCGACGGCGGCGCGGTACGAGTCGTAGTAGGGCTCGAAGAGCACGACCTCGTCGCCCGGGTCGCAGAGGGCGAGCAGCGCGGCGAAGACCATCTCGGTGGCGCCGCAGCCGACGGTGACGCAGGCCTCGGGGTCGTAGTCGGGGCCGGCGGCGCGGGCGCGCGCGCGGGCGACGGCGCGGCGCAGCGCGGGGGCGCCGGGCGAGGGGGCGTACTGGCCCTGGCCGGCCTCGACGGCGCGGCAGGCGGCCCGCTTGACGAGCTCGGGCCCGTCGAAGTCGGGGAAGCCCTGCGCCAGGTTGACCGCCCCGGCCTCGGCGGCAAGAAGGGTCATTTCGGTAAAGATCGTCGTGCCGAAGCCGGCGAGCTTGCGCGTCAGGCGCGGCCTACCTTCACCCGGACCAGCCATCGGGCCACCTTAGGCCGCTTTTCGCCCGCGTTGAAGGGGCCGAGCGGCCCCCCGGCGGGGCGGGGCGCGGGGGGGGGCGGGCGGGCGACTTCCCCCTCGCCTCGACGCGGGGGACGAAGTAGCGTACGCGCCGCGCCGGCCCGTGCCGCGGCCCCCGCGGGCCCGGGCCCCGCTCGTGCCCCCCGCCACCGCCCCGAAGCCCCCCCGCCTGCCATGATCCGTACCCTTCAGCTTTCTCGAGAGGCCATCGCTTTCCTCGCCGTCACCGGCGTGCTCTCGGTCGCGTACCTGGGCCTGAACACGGGCGACAAGGGCCCGCGCTCGCAGCCCGTGGCGCCCACCTTCAGCGTGGGCAAGACGATGGACGTGAGCATCACGCTCATCACGGCCGACTCGCTCCGGCTCGCGTGCGCGTCCGACGACGCCTTCGGCAACGCCCACTGCGCCTTCAAGTACAACGGCGAGCGCTGGGAGAGGGGCCAGGGCGAAGAGATCATCGCGCCCTACATGACGGTCGAGAACCAGTTCTTGCTCGTCGCCGACCTCTTCAAAGAGCCGGCGCTGCAGAAGCGGCTGCAAGAAGAGCCGCCCCAGGGCAAGGTCGACGAGCTTCGGCGCTTCAACGCCCACTGCAAGCTGAAGGTCGAGCACAAGCTCGGCCGGCTCAAGGTGCGCTGGGACAACCCGCCGCGCGGGGCCTGGGGCGATCACGACGACGCGAACTGGTTCGGCCGCGTGTCCGACTGCACGGTCACCGACTCCTGAGCGCCGAGCCCGAGCCCATGGCCTACCGCTCGCCCATGTTCGCGCCCGGGCTCTTCGCCGGGCAGGTGGTGCTCGTCACGGGGGGGGGCACGGGCATCGGGCTCGCCGCGGCGCGCGAGTTCGCCGCGCTCGGCGCGCGCGTGGCCATCGCCGGCCGCAGCGAAGACAAGCTCGCCGCGGGCCGCGCGGCGCTCGAGGCCGACGGGGCCGAGCCCTTCGCCCGGACGTGCGACATCCGCGAGCCCGAGGGGTGCGAGGCGCTGGTCGACGCCGTGCTCGGGCGCTTCGGCCGGCTCGACGTGCTCGTCAACAACGCCGGCGGGCAGTTCCCCGCGCCGGCCGCGCAGATGAGCCCGAAGGGCTTCGACGCGGTGGTGCGCAACAACCTGAGCGGCACCTTCTACATGACGCGCGCGGCGGCCACGCGGGCGATGCTGCCGGCGCGGCGGGGGCGCGTCGTCAACGTCATCGCCAACGTCGCGCGGGGCTTCCCCGGCATGGCGCACACGGGCGCGGCGCGCGCCGGCGTCGACAACCTGACCAAGTCGCTCGCGCTCGAGTGGGCGCCCTCCGGGCTGCGCGTCAACGCGGTCGCGCCCGGCAACAACATCCGCTCGAGCGGCACGGCGCAGTACGGCGAGGCGCTGCTCGAGGCCGCGCGGCGCGCGACGCCGCTCAAGCGCCTCGGCACGCCCGAAGAGGTCGCGCGCGTCATCGTCTTTCTGTCGTCCGACCTCAACGACTACGTCACCGGGTGCACGTACTACGTCGACGGCGGCCAGGCGCTCTGGGGCGACATCTGGCCCATCGACGAGCCGGCCCCGGCCGGCGCCGCGTCCGAGCCGTGAGCCCGAGCGACTTCGAAGGCGGCGGGGGCCCGCCCGCGCGCGCCGCCGCCCGCACGCCCCCCGAGCCGGCCGCCCCGCTCGCCCCGGCCCCGGCGCCCCCGCCCTCGGCGCCCCCGCCGCGGCCGGGCGCGCTCGCGCGGCTGCAGGGGCTCTTGCGCGACTATTTCGTCGGCGACGACCCCACCTTCTGGGTGGCGATGGTGCCGCTGCTCGCGGCCTCGGCGCTGCTCTACACGCGCTCGCTCACCACGAACTTCATCTTCGACGAGCAGGAGGCCCTGCTCGCCAACCCCTACGTCCACGGCAAGGGGCTCGGCTGGCTCGAGGCCTTCCGGCGCGACTTCTGGGGCCTGCCGCCCGAGCGCAGCGTCGGCTCCTACCGCCCGGTGCCGAACCTGGTCTGGCGCGCGGTCTGGTACCTGTCGGAGCGCCCCTGGCTGCACCACTGGGTGAACGTGCTCCTGCACGCGGCCAACGGCGCCCTGCTGACGCTCGTCGTGCTGCACGCGACGCGGCGGCGCGGCCTCGCCTGGCTCGCCGGCGCCGTCTTCACGGGCTGCGCCGTGCTGACCGAGGCGGTCAGCGGCGTCGTCGGCATCGCCGACGTGCTCGGCGGCATGGGCGCGCTGCTCGCGCTGCTCGCGCTCTACTGGCCGCTCTGGGCCATGCCCCTCGGGGTCGCGGGCGCGACGCTGCTCGGGCTCTTCTCGAAAGAGAGCGCGCTCGTGTGCGTGCCGCTCGTGCCCTACGCGGCCCTCGTGCTCGCGCCGCTGACCCACCCGCGGAGGCCCCTGCGCCTCGCCCGCGCGGCGGCCGCCTTCGCCGCGGCCGCGCTCGCCTTCGTCGCGTACGTCGAGTTCCGCAAGCGCGCCTTCCCCGCCCCGATCGACGAGGCGCTCCGGCACGCGCCGCCGCCGGGCTCGGGGCTCGGGCGCCGGGCGGCGCACGCCTTCCTCGTCTGGTTCCACCAGCCCGCGCTGCCGCGCGACCCGCTCAACAACCCGCTCATCCACGCCGACCTGCCGCACCGGGTCGCCGGCGCGCTGCGCGTCTACTGGCGCGGGCTCACCCAGGTCGCCGTGCCCCTCACGCTCTCGGGCGACTACTCGTCGCCGCAAGAGCCCGCGCCCGCCGAGGTCGTCTTCCCCGAGAGCGTGCTCGGCGCGCTCGCCCTCGCCCTGCCCCCGCTCGTGTCGCTCGGGCTCTGGGTGCGCACGCTCGTCGCGCGCCGCGCGCTCGCCGCGCCCCCGCCGCCGGCCGACGGCGACGCGTCCTCGGGCGGCTACCGCGACCCGGCGGCCGCCCGCCCCGCCCCGCCGCCCGACTTCCGCCGCCGCTACGGCGCGATGTCCGTCGTGGCCGTCGGGCTCATGTGGGTCGCGATCAGCTACTTTCCGCACTCGAACATCCCCGCGCTCTTGCCCACGGTGCGCGCCGAGCGCTTCTGGTACTTCCCCGCCATCGGCTCGTCGATGGTGCTCGCCGCCTTCTTCGCCTGGCTCTACCACCGCACCCGCACGGTGCTCGACGGGGCGCCGGCGGTCGGGCTCGCGGCGCTCTTCTTCACCTTCCAGGGCGGCAAGGCCTACGAGCACAGCACCCACTACCGCGACGACCTGACCTTCTGGACGGCCGCGCGCGCCGCCGTGCCGAACAGCGCCAAGGCCCACCTCAACTACTCGGTCATGTGGGGCGCGCGCGGGCGGCTCGACATCCGCCTCGAGTCGAACCGCCGCGCCCTCGAGCTGGCGCCCGAGTGGCCCATGGCCCACGTCTACCTCGGCGACACCCTCTGCCGCATGAAGCGGCCCCTCGAGGCCTGGCCGCACTACGCGCAAGGGTTCAAGATGGCGCAGAACGACCCGAACCTGCTCGCGCTCGGCCTGCAATGCTTGTGGGACGAAGTCGTGCCCGCGCCCGAGCCGAAGCCCGACCAGCCGCGGCCCGAGCCCGGCCAGAAGCCCGAGCCGCCGGCCACGACGCGGGCGCTCTTGCGCTACGAAGACGAGCTCCGGCAGATGGCCGACGAGCGCCCCGGCTCGTGGCTCGCGTACCTCGTGCACGACGTCCTCGCGAACGGCGAGAAGAACAACGGCGTCGATCCGAAGTACCGCCCGCGCGGCTACAACGAGGGCCCGAAAGACTGAGGGGGGCCGCCGACGCGCCGTCGGCGTTGCCCGACGAGCGCGCTCGGGCGAAGTCCGAAAAGGGCCGCCGTCAACCGCGCCGCACGGCCCCGGCGGCAACGGCGGGATACAACGCGCGGGGGCGCGCGGCGCGGCGCGGCCGGGCGCGGGCCGCGCGGGCGCGCCCGGGCCGGCGGAAGAGTTCGGGCTCGCTCCTTGCTTTGCCGAGAAGGCGAACGCGGCGCGCCGGCGCGAGCGGCCGGGCGCCAGAAGATCTTCCCGCACCCTACCGTAGAAAGTGGCGCCGCCCGAGGGCCGACCCCATGCTTTCGTTCATGACGTCTTTTCTGCGGGCCCTGCCCGCGCTCCTGGTCGCCCTCGTGCTGGCCGGCTGCGGCTCGATGAGCGACTTCGACCAGCCCGAGGTGCCGCCGCCCCCGCCGCCGCCCGCCTCGGTCGCCGTGAGCGCGAGCGCGACCGCCGAGGGCGACGCGGCCGCGGCCGACGAGTTCGAAGACACCGACCCGAGCGCGCTCACCGACTTCCAGGCGACGCTCGAGCCCTACGGCAGCTGGGCCGACGACGCGACGTACGGCACGGTCTGGGTGCCGCACGCGCACGTCGTCGGCAGCGACTTCTCGCCCTACGTCACGGCCGGCCACTGGGCGCACGACGCGAACGGCGAGTGGCTCTGGGTCAGCGACTACGACCCGACCTTCGGCTGGGTCGTCTTTCATTACGGGCGCTGGGTCTATACCGGCGGCCGCGGCTGGGTGTGGGTCCCCGGGCGCCGCTACGCGCCCGCCTGGGTCGTCTGGCGCGTCGGCGACCCCGGCTACGATTACGTCGGGTGGGCGCCGGCGCCGCCGCTCTTTTACTGGCGCAACCGCTCGTTCTTTTACTTCTCGACGTACCCGTACAACCCGTACGTTTACTGCCCTTCGACGTACGTGTTTCACCACAACGTCTATCACCACGTCGTCACCGGCCCGAGCGCGGGCGACGTCGGCCGCCGCACCCACGTCTACTCGCGCCCCGAGGCCGGCAACCAGGGCCACGCCTACACCCGCCCGTCGCGCGGCCCCGTGCTCGGCGAGCACGTGCCCGCCACGGTCAAGCCGAGCGTGCGGCCCGCCTTCGAGCCCGAGCGGCGCGCCTTCGCGTCCCCCTCCGGCATGGGCCGCCGCCCCCCGAGCGTGACCCCGGCGGGCGAGGGCGGCGACCGGCCCGCCGTGGCCTCGCCGAGCGTCGGCCGGCCCCGCACCGCCCCGGCGAGCGAGAGCCCCGACCCGCGCCCGCGCGTCAGCTCGCCCGGCGAAGGCGCGGGGCGGCCCCGGGTCGACCCGGCCTTCGGCGGCCGCGGCGTCGGCGACCCTTCGCCCCGGCCGCGCGTCTTGCCCGCGTCCGTCGAGCGCCCGACCACGCTGCCCTCGGTCGGCTTCCGCGACCCGCCCGCGGCCGGGCGACCCGCGCCCTCACGCCCGAGCTTCGAAGGCCCCGGCTCATCCCCCCGCGTCGACCTGGCGCCCTCGCGGCCCTCGCCCGCCTTCACCTCGCCCTCGCCGCGGCCTTCCTTCTCGTCGCCCTCGCCGTCGCGGCCCTCGTTCTCGTCGCCCTCTCCCTCGCGCCCTTCGTTCTCGTCGCCCTCGCGCCCCTCGTTCTCGTCGCCGTCGCGGCCCTCGTTCTCGTCGCCGTCGCGCCCTTCGTTCTCGTCGCCGTCGCGGCCCTCGTTCTCGTCGCCCTCGCGCCCTTCGTTCTCGTCGCCATCGCGGCCTTCGTTCTCGTCGCCGTCGCGGCCTTCGTTCTCGTCGCCCTCGCGCTCGTCGTCGCCCTCGCGCCCTTCGTTCTCGCCCTCGCGGCGGCGCTGAAGGCCCGAAGGCCGCCCCCAACCACCCACGCCTCGCTACGACCCCCGGTCGCCATGCTCGCCCAACGACTCGCCCCCCTGCTCGCGGCACCGCTGCTCTTGGCCACGACCTCGTGCATCGTCGACCCCGACCCGCCCGAGCGGGTCTATCACCCGGCGCCCGCGCCCCCTCCGGCGCCGCCCCCGCCGCCGACCACGTCGACGGTCAACATCGCGACCGGCCAGACGCTCAACGCCGAGGGCGGGCAAGGCGCCGGCGTGCTCGTCGAATACCTCGGCGAGGGCCAGTGGTACGTCTGGACGGTGTGTGACACCTTCGTGACCGGGCTCGTTTGCTCGTACGACATCACCCTGGCGCTCGAGCCGAACGCCTCGTTCGTCTCGGTCGTCGACGAGCCGGCCGACGCCGACGGCAGCAACGTGGCGGGCGCCGGCGCCACGCAGACCTCGCTCCTCTTCGGCACGCGCACCGAGGTCGACGGCGTGCTCGTGCGCGTCGGGCCGCCCGGCGCGCCGCTCTTCGTGCGCGCCACGCTCGACGGCAAGCTCGACCCCGACGTCGTGTTCTGGGTCGACGAGGCCGGCGCGGTGCGCCACGGCTCGCCCACGAACCCGCTCTGGTTCGCGCCGACGGTGCCCTGAGCCCGCGCTCGCGGCGCCGGCTGGCGCGGTGCGGCAAGGCCACACCCAACCACATACCCACCCCCAGCAATCAAGGCGGGCCCCTCCCCGAGGGGGCGACCTTCGCGCTCGTTGGCGGCGCCCTTTGGGCCCATAGTCGCCTTTTTCCCTCGGGGAAGTGAGCAGCGGGGCGCAGGTGGGGGTAGAGTAGCGACGAGGGCATGGCGAGTCCCAAGGCCGCGGCGCCGATCCGACCTCTTTTGAGCGTCGGCCGTTACGAGATCTACGATCGGATCGCGTCCGGGGGCATGGCGGCCGTGCACGTGGGCATGCTCCTGGTGGGGCAGGCCTCGGGGCTGGCGCGGCCGGTGGCGATCAAGCGGCTGCACCCGCACCTCGCCGAAGACCCCGAGTTCGTGGCGATGTTCCTCGACGAGGCGAAGCTCGCGGCGCGCCTCTCGCACCCGAACATCGTGCCGACGCTCGACGTCATCACGCAGGGCCGCGAGGTCTTTCTGGTGATGGAGTACGTCGCGGGCGAGTCGCTCGCGACGGTGCTGCGCATCTTGAACGAGCGGCGGCAGCTGCCGCCGGTCGAGATCATCGCGGCCGTGGTGGCCGACGCGCTGCAGGGGCTCGGGGCCGCGCACCGCGCGACCAACGAGCTCGGCAAGCCGCTCGGCATCGTGCACCGCGACATCAGCCCGCAGAACGTCATGGTCGGCGCCGACGGCTACTCGCGGCTGCTCGACTTCGGCATCGCCAAGGCGGCCGACCGGGCGCAGTTCACGCGCGAGGGGCAGATCCGGGGCAAGATCGCGTATCTTGCGCCCGAGCAGCTGCGCGGCACGCCCGCGAGCCCGCGCACCGACCTCTTCTCGATGGGCGTCGTCCTGTGGGAGTCGCTCACGGCCCGGCGCCTCTTCCACGCGTCGAGCGACGCGCGGCTGGTCTCGAAGGTGCTCGAGTGCCGGGTCTCGCCCCCGAGCGAGCACAACCCGCGGGTGCCGCCGGCGCTCGACGCGCTGCTCGCGCGCGCGCTGCACCGCGACCCCGAGGCGCGCTTCCAGAGCGCCGACGAGATGCTCGGCGCGCTCGAGCAGGCGGCGCGGCCGACCCTGCGCCGCGACGTCGGCCCGTGGCTGCAGGGCCTCTCGGGCGACTCGCTCGACCGGCGGGCGCTGCAGATCCAGGCGTTCGAGCGCTCGTCCGCCCAGCGGCGGGCGTCGCAGGGCGAAGCCCCCGTGCCGAGCCCCGCGCCCCAGCAGCCGGGGGCGCGGGCGGCCCCCTCGAGCGGCACCGTGCCGACCGGGCTCTCGCCCGACCCGCCCTCGCCCGGCCCGCCCACGCCCGGGTCTGGCGCCCGCCCCCCTCTCTCGCCCGGCCCCGCCGCCCGCCCGCCCGTCTCGCCCGTCTCCTTCGTCGCGCCAAAGCCGGCGCCCGCTTCGCCGCCGCTGCGGGCCCTGCCCAACCTGCCGGCCCTGCCGGGCCAAGGCCCCCAGCAGCCTTACCCGCCTCAGCAGCCCTACCCCCCTCAGCAGCCCTACCCGCCTCAGCAAGCGTACCCGCCTCAGCAAGCGTACCCGCCTCAGCAGCCCCGACTCGGGCCGACCGCCCCGACGCCGCAGGCGCCCCCGGCCCCCGAGCCGAGAAGGTCGCCGACGAGCATGCTCGTCTCGGAAGGGCGCGCCATGATGATGCCGCCCCGCGCGTGGGGCCAGCCGGCGGCGCCATCGCCCCCGGGCGCCCCGCCCGCCCCGGCCTTCGCCGGCCCGCCCCCCTTTCCCGCGCCGGCGGCGCCCGCCACGGCCCACGCGAAGCCCGCGCTCTTGCCCTCGCGGCGCTACGGCGGGCTCGTGCTCGTCGCGGGCATCGTCCTCGGGGGCCTGCTCGCGCGCGCGTTCGTGGTTTGGCGCGAAGCCCGTCCGCCCAACGGCGGTCCCGACCTCGTCGAGCCCGGCTCGACCGCGTCGCCCCCCGTACTCTCGCCGAACGATCTGCCGCCGGCCGACCCCTCCGCGGCGCCGCGTGGCACCGCGCCGGCCCCCGCGGGCTCGGCCCCCCGGCAACCGCCCCGCCGCAACGCCGGCTGAAGCGCCCGCCCGGCCCCGCGCCGCCCCCTTCGTTCGCGGCGAGCGCCACCGCGCGGCCCGGGCGCCCCGGCCGCGCGGGCGGAGGGCGGGTTAATCGCGATCGAACAACTGGCAGGCGTGAAGGCACGTGACGAGCGCGACGCAGGCGTCGGGCAAGTTGCGGCACGTCGTCGTCAAGTCCGGGCAGGTGGTGCCGTCGTTGAAGCAGGAGTTGCAGTCGCTGACGTAGAGCTGGTCGGGGTTCTCGCGCCCGGCGCAGATGCCATTGCGACACCCCTGGCAGGCGTCGGACAGGCCGCCCGACGTGCGCTCGCACAGGCACCCCCGGATGCTTTCAATCTGCTCGATCGGTATCGGATCGCCGACGCCCCGCCGCTGGCTGGCGCAGCAGGCGCGGCACTCGTCGCCGCTCGTCTCGGTCGTGCCGCACGTGACGCTGCCCGCCCCGCCGCTGCCGCCCGAAGCGCTGTCGCCGCCCTCGCCGTCGTCGTCATCGCCGCCCGTGCCGCCGTCGCCTTCTTCAGAGCCGGAGCCGCTCTGGCCCTCGATGACGAGGTTGTTGGCGCCCGTCAGCGCGTTGCACGCCCAGAGGCCCATCGAGGCGATGGCCAGTCGCAGGGGCCAAGCCGAGGTCGCGCGCCGCATGGGCGTATGAGTTTGTACGCGCTTTCACGAGATGTCTACCCCCGAGCGCCGGCCGCCCGTTCGGGCGCCCTAAGGGCCCGCCCCGCGCCGCTCGCCGAGCGTTGTCTGCCCGGACGAGCCCGCCGGCCCGGGCCGCGACGAGCCCGCCGCGCTGGCTAACGGCCGGCGCATTCGGCTTCTTCGCAATTGTAATACGTGGCGCAGACCGAGTCGCCTTCGACCTCTTCGCAGAGACTGCGCGGGTCCGCGCACAGACCCTGACCTTCGCCCTGCCGCGAGGCGCACTGGGCGCAGCGCACCACATGCTCGGCCGTCGGCATCACCCCGAGGTCTCCGCAGAGGCTGCCGCAGCAATCTTCGCACCCCTCGATCGCCTCATCGCAGGTGCCATCGCCCGAGCCGCTGCTGTCGCCCCTGGCCGGATCGCAGAGGCATTCGTTGAAGTACCGGCGCGCGAAGGCGAAGAAGGAGACGTTCACGCGGCGCGCGCAGCAGGCGCGGCAGTCGGGCTCGGAGCGACAGGGCTCGCCCTCGCCCTCGCCGCCCGTGCCCTCGCCGGCCGCCCCCTCGACGACGCCCCCGCCGACCTTCAGATCGTCGGCGCCGGTGAGGACATTGCACGCCACGGAGGCCGCCAGCACGAGGGGCCAAGGCAGGAGCAGGGCGCGTGTACGACGTCGCATGGGTTCATCCCCTCCGCGCCGCGGCCGGGCCTTCGGGCCCGGGGCGGCTAGAATCTACCGCTCAGGCCGAGCGAGCCCGGCCCCACGAGCAAGGTCACCTTGCCCTGGGCCTTGGCGTCGCTCTTGGCGCCCGCGGGCTCGGCCGACAGCCAGCCGTAGAGGGCGACGGCGCCCCCGGCGAGCGCGCCGACGAAGGCGACCGTCGACACGGTGCCGAGGCTCTTGGCCGAGTCGAGCTTCTCGCGCTCCGCCTCGGGGCAGCCGTTGTTCGGGCAGCGGCCCTTGATGTCGCTGACGCTCGCCCACGACATGGCGCCGGTCACCACGCCGACGGTGCCGAGCACGCCGGCGGCGGCGACGCCGCCGATGGTCATGGCGTTCCAGCGGGAGCCGGCCCCGCCCTCGGGCGCGGCCGGGGCGGCCGGCGCGGCCGCGCCCTCGGCGGGCGGCGCGCCCTCGGGCGGCTTCGCGGGCGGCGGCGCCGGCGCGGCGCCGTTCGACTCGGCGAGGCGGATGGGGATCTTCTTCTTCTCGCCCTCGGCGACGCCGACGCGCGCCTCGAAGGGCCGGAAGCCATCGGCCTCGGCCCGCACGTTGTGCATGCCGGGGTTGACCGCCCGCGGGATGGCGTTCGCGAGCGCCGCCTTCGACACCTCGTCGTGGCCGTCGATGACCACGCGCAGCGCGCCCGGCCCCGGCGGGCCGTCGATCACGAACTCGAAGCTCGCGAGCCGCGGCGTGATCGCCTCGGCCTCTTGCCGGGCGGTCTCGCGCGCGGCCGCCCACGAGGCCGGCTCGTTCGGCTTCGGGGCGCCCTTCGAGGCGTCGATGAAGTGCTGCTGCGCCTCGATGAGCTGGTTCTGCGACACCTTCGCCCGCCCCATGCCGATCTTGATCATCGGCGAGGGCACGAGCGCGTACGCCTTGGCGAGCAGGGTGTAGGCCCCCTCGTAGTCGCGGGCCGAGAGCTTGCGCTCGGCCTCGGCGGTCAACTGCCGCGCGGTCGCCCGGTCGGCGTCGGACTGGGCGAGCGCCGCGCCCGGCGAGAACGACAAGAGGGCGGCGAGCGCCCAGGCCCGGGGCCACCACCTCGACCTCGCGCTCATTCGATCCCCCAATCGATGCTGGCCGGCTTGGGCGGCGCGTTCGGGCCCTTCGGCGACGGCGCGCGCCCCGAGGGCGTCGCGCGCGGGGCGCGCCGGCGGGCCGGCGTCTCGGCCGCCGCCTCGTCGCGCCCTTCGGCCTCGGCCTTCGGCGGCTCGGGCGGCGGGGGCGCCGCGGCGGACGGGGCGGGCCGATCGGCCGCCGGCTCGACGGTCGGCGCGGCCGGGGCGCTCGCCTTCGGCGCCGCGCCGCCCGGGCGGGGCGGCTGGGCGGCGGGCAACGCGACCTTGTCGCGGGCCGGCCGGGCCTCACCCGCGCCCCCGCCCCCGCCCCCGCCCCGGAAGAAGAGCAGCGCCCCGAGCAAGAGCCCCGCGCAGAGGGCGGCGGCCACGTAGCTGACCCAGGGCCGGATGGCGGGCGGCGTGTACGTCGCCGTCGCGCCCATCAGCGTCTCGGCCCGCGGCGGCGCGGCCGCGGCGGCCGGCGCGGCCGTGGCGGCCGTCGCGGCCGGCACCGGCTCGCCCGGCAGCGACGACGCCGTCGCCGCCCGCAGCGCGATCGAATTCGGCGGCGGCGCCGTGCTCGCGTACCCGCCCGCCGACAGGTCGCACGCCTGCAAGAAGGTCTCGGACATCTCGCGCGCCGACGCGAAGCGCTGCGCCGGGTCTTTGTGCATCGCCCGCTTGAACCACTCGTCGACCGCCGGCGGCAGCTCGGGCCGCAGCGCCCGCGCCGAGGGCACCGGCTCGGTGCTCACCTTGACGATGAGCTCGCCGAGCGCGTTGGTCTCGAAGGGCACCACCCCCGTCAGGCACCGGAAGGCCACGACCGCCAGCGAGTAGAGGTCGGAGCGAAAGTCGATGTCGGCCCGCCCGAGCGCCTGCTCGGGGCTCATGAAGAGCGGCGTGCCCAGGATCTGCCCCGTGCCCGTGTGGTGCGTCACCAGGCCCACCGGCGAGCTCGCCTTGGCGATGCCGAAGTCGAGCACCTTGGTGATGAAGCCCTCGTCGTCCTCGACCAAGAAGAGGTTCTCGGGCTTCAGGTCGCGGTGCACGATGCCCGCCGCGTGCGCCCGCCCGAGCCCCCGGCAGGCGTGCACCACGATGCGGCAGACGTCCGGCAGGGGCATGCGCGCGAAGCGGTCGAGCCGCTGCGCGAGCTCCTCGCCCTGCAGGAGCTCCATCGCGATGTAGGCCCGGCCGAACGCGTCGGTGCCGTAATCGAGAATGTTGACGACGTGCGGGCTCTTGACCTTCGCCGCCGCCTGCGCCTCCTGGGCGAAGCGCGAGGCGACGTCGTCGCGCTTGGCGACCGCCGGGTCGATGAACTTGAGCGCCACGTCGACGTTCAGGTTCAGGTGCCGCGCCACCCAGACCGAGCCCATGCCGCCCTTGCCGAGCAGTCGCTCGAGGCGGAAACGCCCGGCGATGAGCCGCCCCGGCGCGAGGTCGGCGCCCGTCGCCTCTTGGGTCATCGCCCCGACCCTTGCATCTTTTCACCCGAGCTTACCACAGCGCTGCGTCGCCTCCCAGCAACATGCCTTCGACCCGCGCCGACGGTCTCGGGCAAGACCCCGGGGGCGCGAGCGTATGTGGCACCCTGTGAGACACCGCGTCAAACGCCCGGGCCGGCCCCTACCCTAGCTATGGTCGCTGGGCCAAAAAGCGAGCCCTGCATTTCGCCCGCGCGCCCCGGCCGCCCGCACCGCCCGCACCGCCCGCACCGCCCGGCCGCCTGCGCGCCCCGGTCGCCCGCACCGCCCGGCCGCCTACGCGCCCCGGTCGCCCGCACCGCCCGGCCGCCCGCACCGCTTGGCCATCTGCGCGGCCCAGCCGCACGCACCGCCCGGCCGCCTGCGCGCCCCCAGTCGCCCGCACCGCCCGGCCGCCTGCGCCGCCCGAGGGCGGGGCGCGCCTCGGGGCGGGCGGCCGGCCTCGCCGCTGGGCGCCCTTTTCTGGGCCTCGGAGCGGGCCCCCCAGCCCGGGGGGCGGCTTCCCGGCCCGGCGGGCGGCCGCCACGGCGAACGGGCCCCCGGCCGGGCGCCGGCGTCAGTGGCACGCGGGCCCGGCGCCGGCGTCAGTGGGACGCGGGCGAGGCCGAGGGCTGCGAGCCAAGCGCAAGGCTTTGACCGCCAACTTCGGCGGCTGCGTCAGTGGGACGCGGGCGAGGCCGAGGGCTGCGAGGTCGGGGCCGCCTGCGGCTCGGCGGTCGACTTGCCGTGGTAGTCGTCGACGTCGTTGCGGGTCGAGGTGTCGGCGAGCGTAAACAGAAAGAGGAAGCTCAGGAAGAAGAGCCCCGAGACGAAGACGAGCGCGTTGAAGCGCCGGTCGTGCCGGAGGTGCATGAAGTAGACGGCGACGAAGAGCGCCTTGGTCGTGGCGATGAGCACCGCGATGACGGTGTTGGCGCGCCCGAAGTCGACGTACGAGGCCGCGACGGTGACGACCGTGAGGACGATGAGCGCGCCGAAGACCGCGAGGTACAGCCAGAGCGGGTCGACGTGGTGCGCGATGGCGTGGGCCTCCGGGTCGTGCGTGTGCGGGTCGTCGGGGTGGCGGGGCACGGCGGTCGGGTCGGTGGCCATGGCGCTCAACCAATCAGATAAAGGAGGGGGAAGAGGTAGATCCAGATGAGGTCGACGAGGTGCCAGTAGAGCCCCACGATGTCGACCGCGGTGTAGTACTCGGGCGAGAAGTCGCCGCGCAGGTTGCGCCAGAGCACCCACGAGATGAGCCCCATGCCGATGACGACGTGGATGCCGTGCAGCCCCGTCATCATGAAGTAGAGGCTGAAGAAGACGTGCGCCGAGCGGGGCAGCTCGGGGTTGGCGAAGAAGTCGCCCGGCAAGAGCCCGTCGTGGATCTTGTGCGAGTACTCGAAGTACTTGACGACCAAGAAGATGCCGGCGCACGCGATCGTGGCGAGCAGGTAGTTCGTCGTCGCCGCGCGCTTGCCGAGCGCCGACGAGCGCACCGCGAGCGCCATGGTCAGGCTCGAGGTGAGCAGCACCACCGTGTTCGTGCCGCCCTGCACCTTGTTCAGGTGCTCGTGCGCCAAGATGAACACCTTGGTGTCGAAGCTCTTGAACAGGATGAACGCGGCGAACAGGCCGCCGAACATCAGCACCTCGGTGACGAGGAAGACCCACATCCCGAGCTTGGCCGAGTCGAGCTGCTGCTCGGGCGTGTCGAAGTGGTGGGCGAGGAAGGCGGGGCCGTGGTGGTGGCCCTCGTGCCCGTGGCCCTCGCCCGGGGCGTGCTCGTGCGCGTCGGTGGCGCTCGCGGTGCTGGTCGTCATGGCGGCGGCTGGGTGGGGGGCGTCAGTTGGCCGGCTTGGCCAGGTGGTAGTCGTAGGGCCCGTGCGTCACGACGGGCGTCTTGGCGAAGTTCTCGAGCACCGGCGGCGAGTGCGTCTGCCACTCGAGCGCCAGGCTCTGCCAGGGGTTGTCGGGCGCCTTCTCGCCGCTGCGCAGCGAGTCGATCAGCATCCACAGGTAGACGAGGAAGCCAACGCCCAAGATCCACGAGCCGAGGGTCGAGATCTGGTGGTAGAGCGTGAACTCGGGCAGGTAGTTGAAGTACCGGCGCGGCATGCCCTTCGACCCCAAGAAGAACTGGGTGAAGAAGGTCACGTTGAAGCCGATGAAGATGAGCGCGAACGAGATCTGGCCGAGCCGCTCGCTGTACATCTTGCCGACCATCTTCGGCCACCAGTAGACGAGCCCGCCCAGGAAGGCGATGACGGTGCCGCCCATCATCACGTAGTGGAAGTGGGCGACGACGAAGTAGGTGTCGTGCAGGTGCACGTCGACCGAGAGCACCCCGAGGAAGATGCCCGTCAGGCCGCCGATGGTGAACATGAAGATGAACGCCAGCGCGTAGAGCATCGGCGTCTTGAGCGAGACCGAGGCCTGGTAGAGCGTCGCCGTCCAGTTGATGACCTTGATGGCCGAGGGGATGGCCACGAGGAAGGTCAGGAAGCTGAACACGATGGTCGCGAACTCGCTCTGGCCGCTCACGAACATGTGGTGGCCCCAGACGATGAAGCTCACCAGCGCCAGCCCCAGGCTCGAGAGCGCGACGGCCTTGTAGCCGAAGATCTTCTTGCGGGTGAAGGTGGCGACCAGCTCGCTGATGATGCCCATGCCCGGCAGGATCATGATGTAGACGGCCGGGTGGCTGTAGAACCAGAAGAAGTGCTGGAAGAGCACGGGGTCGCCGCCCAGCTTCGGGTCGAAGATGCCGACGCCCACCGTCCGCTCCATGATGAGCAGCATCAGCGTGATCGCGAGCACCGGCGTCGCCAGCACCTGGATGATGGCGGTCGAGTAGATCGACCACAAAAAGAGCGGCAACCGCCACCAGGTGATGCCCGGCGCGCGCAGCTTGTGCACCGTGACGATGAAGTTCACCCCCGTGAGGATCGACGAGAAGCCCAGCACGAACGCGCCGACCACCATCGGCAGCACGCTCGTCTCGCTGCTCGAGCTCGAGTAGGGCGTGTAGAACGTCCAGCCCGTGTCGACGCCGTTCGACACGATCGAGAAGACCGCGATGAGCGAGCCGAGCACGTAGATGTAGTAGCTGAGCAGGTTCAGCTTCGGGAAGGCCACGTCCTTCGCGCCCACCATGATGGGCAAGAAGAAGTTGCCCAGCGCCGCCGGGATCGACGGGATGATGAACATGAAGACCATGATCGCGCCGTGCAGCGTGAAGAACTGGTTGTACGTCTGCGCGTCGACGAAGGTCGGGGTGGGGCCCAGGTGCTCGAGCCGCAAGAGCAGCGCGAACACGCCGCCGAGGAAGAACGCGAAGATCGTGCTCGCCAGGTACATGAGCCCGATGCGCTTGTGGTCGAGCGTGAAGAGCCAGCTCTTCAGCCCGCTGCTGGCGTGAAAGAAGTCGACGCCCCGGCCCGGGTCGTGCTCCCTCGGGCGGGAGACTGCAATGTCGGTCGCTGCCATCGGTGCTCTCTCCTCGGTGCTGCTTTCGGCTTCGCTGGCGCGCCCGGCCCCCGGGGGCGGGGCCTGCGGCCGGCCCGCGCGCCCCCCGGGGCCGGGGGTGGTCGTCGGTTAACTTGAGGCTCTTGATGAAGTCGATGATGCCGGCCAGCTCGGGCTCTTTCAGCTGGCCCTGGTAGGTCGGCATCTGGGGCGAGTAGCCCTGCACGATCTTGGCGCTAGGGTTCAAGATCGACTCGCGGATGTAATTGTCGTCGACCGTCACCGGGCCGGCGCTCGTCTGCTCGGTCTTGCCGTACAGGCCCTTGAACGAGGGGCCGACGAGGCGGGTGCCGTCGAGCGAGTGGCAGCTGATGCAGGCGCGCTTGGCGTACAGCTCCTTGCCGTAGTCGGCCGGCGTGGCGCAGGGGCCCGGCGGCGTGCCGCAGCGGGGCCGCACGTCCTCGACCCACCTCGTGAACTCGGCCGGCGGCAACACCTTGACCTTGGCCAGCATGTTCGAGTGGTCCTTGCCGCAGTACTCGGTGCAAAAGACCTGGTCTTCGCCCGGCTCGGGCGCCTCGAACCACACCGTCGTGTACCGCCCCGGAATGACGTCGTACTTCACGCGGTAGTTCGGCACGAAGAAGCTGTGCAGGACGTCCTTCGACGTCATGATGAGCTTCACCGGACGGCCCGCCGGCACGTACAGGTCGGAGTCTTGCTTGCCGTTCGGGTACTCGAAATTCCAGCTCCACTTTTGGCCGTAGACCCGGATCTCGTACGCGCCCGCCGGGGCGACGCGCGAGTTCATGTACTCTTTGACGCCCCAGTGAAAGAACCCGATGCACACGAGCAGCGGGCCGACCGACCAGAACAGCTCGAGCGAGGTGCTATGGAAGGGCGGCGGCGAGAGCTTCTCTTCGTCGCCGGGCCGGCGCCGGTAGCGGTAGCTGAAGTAGACCGCCGCGCCGACGATCAGAAAGAAGAGGACGACGCTCATCCAGTAGAGCGCCAGGTAGACCGGGTCGAAGGCCTGCGAGAGGGTCGACCGGGCGGTGGGCAGCATGATGGAGGCGGGTTCGGCGATCGTCATCGTCTGCGGCTGCTGGCGAGGGAGGGTACGACGGGGCGGGGCCTGAGGTCACCCCCGCGCCCGGGGGGCCGGGGGGGCGGGGTCAGCCCCGCTCGGGGGGGTAGGCGCGGCGGGGCTCAGCCCCGCGTGGAAGGCAAGGTAGGCGAGGCGGGGGCCCGGGGCGGGCCGAGGCCCTGGGGGCCCAGGGCCTCTTTGCGCCAGAGGCGGAAGAGCCAGAAAGCGAGCAAGAGGACCGTGAACGCGCCGCCGGCGCGCATCAGGTTGAGCGCGAAGAAGACGTAGCTTCGCGCCATCGGGTCGTAGCGGTAGCAATAGAGCAAGAGGTGGTCGACCGCGCTGGTGACCGTGCGGCCCTCGGCCGCCTCGGCCAGCGCCAGGCGCATGTCGAACGCGGGGAACTCGATGCCGTAGAGGTAGCGCGAGAGCCGCCCGTCGGGCGTGAGCGCGAAGAGCGCGGCCGAGTGGGCGAACTGCTGCTCTTCGGCCTCGTAGCGGTAGGCGAAGCCGACGGCGTCGGCGAAGCGCCGCACCTCGCCCGCCTCGCCCGTCAGAAAGTGCCAGCCCGCCCGCGCCGCCTCGCCCCCGCGGCCGTAGACCGCGAGCGCCTTCTCTTTCTTCTCGGCGGCGACGAGCGGCGTGTCGTTCGGGTCGATGCTCACCGTGAGCACCTCGAACTGCTCGCCCACCGTCAGGGGCAGCTCGCGCAGGCTCGCGACCAGGCCGCTCGAGACCAGGCTGCAGAGCGTCGGGCACGAGTGGTAGACGAACTGCAAGAGCACGGGCTTTTGGCCCGAGAACATTGCGCCGAGCCGCACCTCCCGCCCCGCCTCGTCGCGCAGGCGCACGTCGGCCGGCACCGCCTGGCCGAGCCGCTCGGTCACCCCCACCTCGCGCAGCGCCGCGGGCACCTCGTCGACCGGCGGCGGCGAGGGCGCGAAGCCCTCTTGCGCGAGCGCCGCCCGGGGGGCCGGGGCCAGGGCCGCGAGCAGGGCCAGCAGGCAGAGCGCGAGGCGGACGAGCGGGTGCGTCATGGCGGCCGCAAGTGTGGGCCGGCCCGGAGGCCTTGCCCACCCCCCTTGCGATGCCGCCGCGCCCGCCCGCGCTCGCCCGATGCGCCTGCTCATGGCCCGACTTCGGCCGCCTAGCGCCCGCCGGGGGGCGGCGCCGGCCGGTTGGGGGGGGCGGGGGCGCCGCCGGGGGACCGACCGCCGGGCGCGGGGGGCGGGGCGCCCGGGGCCGGCGCCGAGCCGCCCGGCGGGGTCATGCTCTGGCCGGGGCCCTGGGCCGAGGTGACCGGCGCCGCGCTCGTGCCGGGCGCCGGGCTCGTGCCCGCGGGCGCCCCGCTCGCCTCGGGCCGGATGCCCGGGAAGGCGTCGCGCCCGCGCTGGGCGAGCAGGCCCATCGCCCGGTCGATGGGGATGCGCACCCGCTTGCCGTCGGGGTCGAGCTTGGCGTACGTCGTGAGCTGCCGCTGCTCGGTCTCGCGCAGCTTGAGCAGGTCGGGGTTCTCTCGACCGTAGATCTTCTCTTGGCGCTCGGCGTCGCGCAGGCCGTAGTAGTAGCTCTGCAGCCCGTAGAGCACCGCCACGAGCGTGACGATGCTGCCGACGCCGATGCCGAAAATGAGCAGGTTCTTGGGCTCGCTCGTCTCGTGTGCCATGGCCTGCCTAATGCGTTCTCGAATTCGAGGGAGCGGTCGAGGCGCGGGTCGCGCACCGGCATCACGGGCGCCGCCAGCATGCGGCGGAAGGTGATCGCGAGCATCGCCCCGAGCACCAAGAGCAGCGGGCCCGCGTCGTAGAGCGCCGGGTGGACGTGGTGGTCGACGTTCGGCATCACCAGCCAGTAGAGGTCGACGTAGTGCATCACCAAAATGATGATCGACCCGAGCTGCAGCGAGGGGGCGAAGCGCTTGGCGTGCCGCGAGAGCAGCATGAAGAAGGGCGTGAAGAAGTGCCCGAGCACGAGCGCGATGCCCACCCAGCCCCAGCCGCCCTGCTGCCGGTGGTGGAAGAAGTCGGTCTCCTCGGGGATGTTGGCGTACCAGATCAAGAAGTACTGCGAGAACGAGATGTACGCCCAGAAGACCGTGAAGGCGAAGAGCAGCTTGCCGAGGTCGTGAAAGTGGTGCGGGCTCACCTCGCGGGCGAGCAGGCCCGCCCCCCGCATCCGCGAGAAGAGCAGGCACAGGAAGGCCATGATCGAGATGACCGCGCCGGCGAAGATGTAGACGCCGAACATGGTCGAGAACCACTCGGGCTCGAGGCTCATCAGCCAGTCGATGCCGGCGAAGGTGATGCTGAGCGCGAAGAGCAGCATGCCGGGGGCCGAGAGCGCCTGCGCCCGCAGCGTCAGCTTCGGGTCGCCGGTCTCGTCCTGGCGGCGCGAGAGCGAGAAGAGCTGGTACGAGAAGAAGACCCAGATGGCGAAGTAGACGACCGCGCGGACCGTCCAGAAGGGCACGTTCAGGTAGCCCGACTTCGCGTGAATGATGGGCTCGTGCGCCGCGTGCCCCGCCCAGGGGTAGAGCGTCTCGCGGAACACGAAGAGGATCGGCAGCACGAGCACCGCGAAGAGCGGCAGGGCGCCCATGAGCTGCTCGGCGCCGCGGCGCACGACCACGCTCCAGCCGGCGCCCGTCAGGTGCTGCAGCAGCACGAAGAAGAGGGCGCCGAGGCTCAGGGTCAGGCCCCACGCGAAGGCCGCGAGGTAGCTGAAGGCGAAGCGCTTCGGGTCGGCGGTGAAGCCGAGGCCCGAGAGCACGAGGCCGGCGGCGGCGACGGCCGCCCACACGATCCAGAGCTTCGCCCAGGGGTGGCCCTCGGGGATGGTGTACGCGGCGGCGCGCTTGGCCGCGGGCGTCTCGCGCACGGTGGCCTTGCCCGAGACGCTCGAGCTCGGCTTGTCGTCGTGGGCGCTCATGGGCGGACGGGCTCCAGGGTGAGGGACGCTCTGCGCTCTTGGGGGACGTCGTCGAGCGAGGCCGAGACGCTCACCTCGAGCGCGCGCACGTACGCGACGATGGCCCACCGGTCTTCGGGCGGGATCTGCGTGCCGTACGAGGGCATGGTGCGCACGCCGTGGGCGATGGCCGAGTAGACCTGGCCGTCGGGCAGCTTGCGCGTGTAGTCGTCGAGCAGGTTGCGCACGCCGATGTAGCCGCGCTGCGCGACCGGGCCCTGGCCCGAGCCGGTGCGGTCGTGGCAGGGCGCGCAGAAGATGTTGTAGCGCTCTTGCCCGCGCCGCAAGAGCGCGTCGGTGATGGGCACGGGCAGCTTGTCGAGCGGCCGGCCGGCGGGGCCGAGCCCGCGGTAGTAGCCGTCGTCTTCTTCGAGCCGGCCGCGCGCGACCGTGCCCTCGACCGGGCGGCGCATGGTGGCGCGGTCGGTGAAGAACTTCGACTCGGCCTGCGGGTCGTAGCGCGGCTGGCTGTCCATGTTCGGGTTGATGTGGACGGGCGGCTCTTCGGAGGGCTGCCCGCGGCAGGCGCCGGCGCAGAGGGGCGCGAGCAGCGCGAGGGCCCGGGCGGCGAGGTCGGCGGTTCGGCGGGTCATGGCTTGCTCTCGGGCGGCGCGCCCTGGTCGCGGCCGAAGGGGGCGGTCACGCCGGTCAGGGCCTCGAACGTCTGCTCGGCGCTCTCGCGCAGCCGCCCGCCCGCCTCGCCGAGCACCTCGTCGATCGCCTCGAGCGAGAGCGGGTGGGTCGACTCGAGCAGGGCGCGGGTGCGGCCGGCGTCGAACTTCGGGTCGACCGCGTCGATCGAGACGAAGAAGCGGTCGTCGGTGACGCGCTCGAAGCGGCGGCTGTTGAAGGCCCAGTGGTAGAGCTGCGGCAGCCGGTTCAGCCCCAGCATGCCGAAGAGCGTCGCGAAGGCCGTCAGCAGGATGGTCAGCTCGAAGGTCACCGGCACGAAGGCCTGCACCGCGAAGGGGGGCTTGCCGCCGATGGTGAGCGGGTAGTCGTGGCCGTTCATCCACCACTGCATCAGGAGGGCGAGCGAGCCGCCGGTCAGGCCGCCGGTGAGGCTGATCCACCCGATCGGGGTGGGCTTCAGGCCCATCGCGTGGTCCATGCCGTGGACCGGGAAGGGCGTGTGCACGTCCCACTTGGTGTAGCCCGCGTCGCGCACCTTCTCGGCGGCG
Source organism: Polyangiaceae bacterium (assembly GCA_035762175.1). Taxonomy (GTDB): domain Bacteria; phylum Myxococcota_A; class Polyangia; order Polyangiales; family Polyangiaceae; genus DASTPP01. The sequence goes on from DASTPP010000134.1 coordinate 56,328, forward strand.
TGGTAGGCCGCCGCGGGCGTGTCGTACTCGGCCAAAAGGCCCGCCGCCCGGCGCTTCGGCCCGACGACCGCGGGGGGGTTCTTGGGGTCTACGTCGCTCATCGGTCGGTCACTCCGCGGGAACGGGTTCGGGGCCGTGGGCGCCGCCGCCCACGCTCGCCGGCGCGTGCTCGTCGTGGCCCGCGTGCGGGCTCGCCTGCGGCAGCACGGCCTTGACCTCGGCCATCGCGATCATGGGGATGTAGCGCAGGAAGAGCAAAAAGAGCGTGAAGAAGAGGCCGAACGAGCCGACGAAGGTGAACACGTCGGCGAAGGTCGGGCGGAAGTAGTTCCACGCGCTCGGCAGGTAGTCGCGGTGCAGCGAGGTCACGATGATGACGAAGCGCTCGAACCACATGCCGATGTTGACGAAGATCGAGACGACGAACATGAAGGGCACGTTCGTGCGCAGCTTCTTGAACCAGAAGAACTGGGGGCTGATGACGTTGCACGAGATCATCGTCCAGTACGCCCAGGCGTAGGGGCCGAAGGCGCGGTTCAGGAAGACGAAGCGCTCGTACTCGTTGCCCGAGTACCACGCGGTGAAGAACTCCATGCCGTAGGCGTAGCCGACCATGGTGCCCGTCAGCGTGATGACCTTGTTCATGTTCTCGAGGTGCTTGAGCTGCACGATCCGCTCGAGGCCGAAGACCGCGCGCGCCAGCACCATCAAGGTCATGACCATGCCGAAGCCCGAGAAGATGGCGCCGGCGACGAAGTAGGGCGGGAAGATGGTCGTGTGCCAGCCCGGCAGGACGCTCGTCGCGAAGTCGAACGACACGACCGAGTGCACCGAGAGCACGAGCGGCGTCGAGATGCCGGCGAAGATGAGGTACGCCCGCTCGTAGTGCTGCCAGTGGCGGTTCGAGCCGCGCCAGCCGAGCGAGAGCGCCCCGTAGATGAGGCGCCGGAGGCGGGTCTTCGCCCGGTCGCGCATCGTCGCCAGGTCGGGGATGAGGCCGACGTACCAGAAGATGAGCGACACCGTGCCGTAGGTCGAGACGGCGAACACGTCCCACAAGAGCGGGCTCTTGAAGTTCGGCCACATCGACATCTGGTTGGGGATCGGGAACACCCAGTAAAAGACCCAGACGCGGCCGACGTGAATCGTCGGGAAGAGCAGGGCGCAGATGACCGCGAAGATGGTCATCGCCTCGGCGAAGCGGTTGATGCTGGTGCGCCACTTCTGCCGGAGCAGAAACAAGATGGCGCTGATGAGCGTGCCGGCGTGGCCGATGCCGATCCAGAAGACGAAGTTGGTGATGTCCCAGGCCCAGCCGACGGTGTTGTTGTTGCCCCAGACGCCGACGCCCTGCCAGATCAGGTAGCCGACCATGACGAGCAGGTTGCCGAGCCCGAGCAGCGCGAGGGCGAAGGCGATGTACCAGGCGCGGGGCGGCTTCTTCGCCTCGATGGGCGCCGCGACCATCTCGGTGACCGTGCGGAAGTCGACCGAGGGGTCGATGAGCGGCACTTCGTTGAGCTCGGGCTTGACGGCGGAGGAGGCCATGGGTCAGGCGAGCTCCGGGTTGGGGTTGCGGATCTGCGAGAGGTAGGTCGTGCGCGGCTTGGTGTTCAGCTCGTCGAGCACGCGGTAGCCGTGGCGCGCGGCGGCGGCGCGGGCGACGCGGCTCTGCGGGTCGTTCAGGTCGCCGAAGGCGATGGCGTCGGCGGGGCAGGCCTGGGCGCAGGCCGAGACGACGTCGCCGTCGCGCAGGGGCCGGCGCTCGCGCTTGGCCGAGATCTTCGCCTGGTTGATGCGCTGCACGCAGTAGGTGCACTTCTCCATCACGCCGCGGACGCGCACGCTGACGTTGGGGTTGGTCACCATCTTGATCGTCTCGGGCACCTCCTCGTGGAACGCGAGGAAGTTGAAGCGCCGCACCTTGTAGGGGCAGTTGTTGGCGCAGTAGCGGGTGCCGATGCAGCGGTTGTACGTCATCTCGTTCAGCCCCTCGGGGCTGTGCGAGGTGGCGTTGACCGGGCAGACGTTCTCGCAGGGCGCGTTCTCGCAGTGCACGCAGGCCATCGGCTGGCGCACCACCTGGGGGTCTTCGACGGTGCCGCTGAAGTAGCGGTCGATGCGCAGCCAGTGCATCTCGCGCTGGCGCGTCACCTGCTCTTTGCCGACGGTGGGCGTGTTGTTCTCGGCCTGGCAGGCGATGACGCAGGTCGAGCAGCCGGTGCAGGCCGTCAGGTCGATGACCATGCCCCACTTGTGCCCGTCGTACTCGCGCTCCTGCCAGAGGGCGACGAGCGGCTTGTGCTCGACGGCCTTCTGGGCGAACTCGGGGTCTTTTCGGTAGGCCTCGAGCGAGGCCTCGCGCACGATGGGCCGGCCCTCGAGCGTGTTGTGCTCCTGGGTGACGGCGAGGCCGTAGCCGTTCGCCGTCTTCTCGAGCTTGCCGCCCTGGGCGAAGCCGAAGCCCTTGGTGGTGCGCAGGGGCGTGACGTCGAAGCCCTGGCCCTTGCCGACGCGGCCCGAGACGGCGCGGCCGCGGCCCAAGAAGAGCTGCACGCTGTAGTCGGCGGTGCCGGGCACGACCCAGGCGGGCACCTCGATCGAGCGGCCCTCGACGGTCAGGCGCACGACGTCGCCCGAGCCGACGCCGAGCTCTTGCGCCGTCTTGAACGAGAGCCAGGCGGCGTTGTCCCAGGTGATCTTGGTGACCGGGTGCGGCAGCTCTTGCAGCCACGCGTTGTTGGCGAAGCGGCCGTCGAACACCGTGGCGTCGGGGGCGAAGGTGACCTCGAGGGCCTGGGCGCTCGGGCGCTGGCCGGCGCGCTTGCCGACGGCGCCGGCGACGGCGTCGGCGTTGAGCGGGGCCTCGACGGGCGCGGCGCCCCGCGCGACGAAGCCGTCGTGCAGGAGGCGGCGCCAGGCGCGCTCGAAGCCGGTGAGGGCGGTCGTGACGGCGCCGTAGGGCGCACCCGGCGTCGCCGGGGGCGGGCCGGCCGCGGCGCCGGCGGGCGGGGCGCCCGTCGGCACCGCGCTCGCGGCGGGCATGGCGCTCGGGGCGTGGGGGGCGGCGGCGACGGCCGAGCCGATGGCGGCGTTGGCCGCGCTCGCCGAGGGGTTCGGCGCGATGCGCCCGGGCGAGGGCAGCGACGAGGCGGGGGTCGCCTGGAAGAAGGGCGGGGGCGCGCCGGGGGCCGGGCGCACCGCCGAGCCCGAGGCGGCCGGGGCCGCGGCCGTCGCCGGGCGGGCCGAGCCGGCGGGCGGCGAGGCGTCGGCGGTGCCGGCGGGCGCCGGGCTGCCGGCCGCGGGCGGCGCCGCCTCGGTCGCGCCGGCGTCGCCGCCGAGCGACTCTTTGAAGGTCGCGCGCACCAGGTCGTAGCCGCGCCGCTCGGGCGCGCCCGCGACGACCGCGAGCAGCTCGAGGTCGCTCTTGCCGTCGAAGAGCGGGGCGATGAGCGGCTGCTGCACGACGAGCGAGCCGTCGGCGGCGGCCTGGTCGCCCCAGGCCTCGAAGTCATGCGCCCGCGGCAGGGTGTGCGTCGAGGCCGCGGCCGTCTCGTCGAGGTGCGTGCCGAGGTGCAGCCGGAAGGGCACCCGCGCCATCGCCCGGGCGAAGTCGAGGTCGGCCGGGGCGTCGTAGGCGGGGTTGCCGCCGAGCACGAGCAGCGTGTCGACGGCGCCCGCGCCCATCTCGCCGGCGAGCGCCTTGACGTCGTCGAGCGGCCGGGCGGCCGCGGCGGGCAAGAACTGCAGCGTGCGCCCGAAGGCGCCGAGCGCCTGGTTGATGGCGTAGCCGAGCGCGTGCACGTGCGCCGGCTGCCGCTGGCCGACCACCACGACCGAGGCGCCGCGCTGGCGGGCCAGATCTTTCGCGGCGCCCGCGACCCACTTGCGGTCGAGGTCGGCCGCCGCCTTCGCCTTGCCCGCGAGCGGGCCGAGCGCGACGTTGTTCGCGCCGAGCTCGGCCGCGAGCGCCAGCAAGAAGTCTTCGACCGCCCCGGCCGGCAGGCGCAGCCGGTGGTCGGCCGTCATGCCCGTCACCGTGAGCGCGGGCTCGGCCACGTAGAGCCGGCTCATCGCGTCGTTCGGCGCGCGCACGCGCCGGCCCGCCGCGAAGAGCTTGTTCGCCCGCACCGCGCCCCGCTCGGTCAGCAGAAAGTCGCTGTCGGCCGAGACCACGACCCGCGCGCGGTCGTAGGCGACCAGCGGCCGCAGCGGCCGCCCGAACGCGAGCTCGGCCCCCGCCACCGCCTCGGCGTCGCCGGCCGGCTCGTACTCGTAGAACTTCGCCTGCGGGAAGCGCCGCTGCGCCGCCGCCTTCAGCCGCGCGAACGACGGCGAGGCCGTGCGCGGCGAGAGCACCCGCAGCTTCGCCCCCCCGCTCGCCTCGGCCGCCTTGAGCCGCGCCTCGAGCTCGGCGAGCACCGAAGCCTGGTCGGCCGGCTGCTTGTCTTTCGTCGCCCCTTGCGCCCGGTCGGGGTCGTAGAGGTCGAGCACCGCCGCCTGCAGCCAGGACAGCGTGCCGCCCCGCGCCGAGGGGTGCTCGGGGTTGCCCTCGACCTTGGTCGGGCGCCCCTCGTGACACTCGACGACCAGGGGGTGCCCCTCGCCCTGCAGCGCGTACGCCGTGGCGTAGAACTGCGGCACGCCCGGGATGATGCCCTCGGGCGACTTCGTGTAGGGCACGATCTTCTCTTCGGGCCGCCGGATGCAGCCCGCGAGCGTCGCCATCGCCGCCGAGGCGGCCGCCAGGCCCAGGAAGGTGCGCCGGTCGGCCGGGCCGAGCACGCTCGCCCCCTCGGGGAACTCGCGCCCGGCCGCCTCGCGCGCGGCCGGCGTCTGCGCCAGGTGTTCGGGCCCGCGCCAGTACTGTGGCGGGCCGTCTTCGCGAGTGATCGGCAAGACGCGTTTCATCGGTGACACCCCGTGCAGTGCTGCGGCGGGTTGACGTTGTGGTTGATGGCGGGGTCGCTCGCGGCCACCTCGGGCGGGCGCGACTGCCACGCCATGTTCGTGATCTCTTCGGGCGGCCGCAGGTGCGGCAGCGGGTTGCGGTGGCACTCGAGGCACCAGCCCATGCTGAGCGGCTGGTCCTGGTGCACCTTGACCATCTGGTCGACGCGCCCGTGGCAGGTCGAGCAGCCCACCCCCGCGTTCACGTGCGCGCCGTGGTTGAAGTACGCGAAGTCGGGCGTCTTGTGGATGCGCACCCACTCGATGGGCCGGTCTTCGGCCCAGCTCTTGCGAACCAGCTCGAGCGCCGGGCTGTCGGTCTTCACCTGCCCGTGGCAGTTCATGCAGACCTGCGTCGCCGGCACCGGCGCCCAGTGCGACTGCTCGACGCCGGCGTGGCAGTAGCGGCAGTCCATGCCGAGGTCGCCCGCGTGCAGCTTGTGGCTGTAGGCCACCGGCTGCTTCGGCTCGTAGCCGACGTCCGTGTGCCAGGGCGAGAAGTAATACCAAACGACGAAGACCGCCCCTGCGCCGCCGAGGCCCACCCCGGCGGCGATCAGGGCGGGCAACTTGTTGGTCCATCGCGGGAAGATTTGCATGGCTAGCCGGTGGCGCCGTTTAGAGTTCTTCGGGCACGACGACAAGGGTTGTTTTCGGGCGCCCGCCCGGGTCGTCGCGCTTCGTGGGGTGTTTATCGAAGTGACACCGCCCCCCCGCCCGGGCGCCGGTGTCGGCGCCCGCCGACGTGCTCATAACAAAGAGCGCCTCGCCGGCGCCACTCGCCGGCCACGACGCCGGCCCTTCCCTACACCGGCCGGGCCTAAAATCAAGGGCGTCGCGCGCCCGCGGCCCCGCCCGCTCGACCCCGAGTGCACTCGGGGTCAAAACGCCGCCGCGCTTCGGACCAACCCGCCCTGGTGGCGTCAAGGCTTCGCCGCCCCCGCGAGCAGCCCCCGCACCTCGGCCACATGCTCGGGGCAGTTGCGCGAGAGCACAACCACACGCACCCCCCCACCTTCGGCCGCCTGCCTCGAGACCACCGTCGACGGCGTCACCTCGAGCGGACGCCCCCGGGCCGCCGGCGCCTCGCCCGGCAGCTCGTAGCGGGCGGCGACCAGCATGCCCTGGTGGAACTCGAAGCTCGCCCGGCTCGGCACCGCGCCCGGGCTCGAGCCCGACCATTCGAGCGCGGGCGAAGGCACCGAGCGCATCACCCAGCTGCCCTCGCCGGTCGGCCGGAAGCGGGCCCGGGTGTCGGACGCCGACAGGCCCAGGCGCACGCCGAAGAACTCGGCCTCGGGCCCGCGCGAACAAGCGCCCGCCCCGAGCGCGAGGGCGGCGAGGGCGGCGAAGGCGAAGGGGGCGCGCCCGGGTGCGGCGGTGGTCACGGCGCCCTCTATAGGGCAAGGCCTGCCGCCGCACCACCACCGCCTCGCGTTGCCTCGCCCCGGGGGGCGTACCGTTACGTCAGCTCGGCCCCGGCGGCCGCCCCCCGCGCGCCCGCCCGCCCGGCGCCGGCCTCACCAGCGCACGACGACCACGCTCGGGATGAGCTGCAGCGAGCAGCCCTCGAGCGTGGCCAAGACCGGCAGCGAGGCGCTGCCCGCCGCCTTCTGCTCGGGCGTGAGCGAGCGCAGGTCGACCGTGGGCACGATCTGCTCGGGCCGCAGCACGCTGACGAGCTCGGGCGGCCCCGTCACCTTCACGTCGATGGCGGCCGGCACCACCGTGGCGCGCCCGGTCTGGCCGAGCACGAGCACCGGCCGCTCGAGGATCATGCGCTCGAGGCGGGCGCGCCCGATCTCGACCGAGACCGCGACGCTGTCGGTGTCGAAGTTGGTGTGCGCCGGCGGCCGGCCGATGGAGAGCTGGCGCGTGTAGCTGCCCTCGGCGAGGCCGCCGACGTCGAAGGGCTCGGCGCGCGTGTTCTGCAGCGTGCCGACGACGCTCTTCGGCCCCTGGGCCGTCACGACCGAGGGCTCGGCCGAGGGCACCCCCGCGACGGCGTAGCCCGGCGCCGGCTGGCCCGTCAGCGAGGTCTGCACGGGGATCTCGCGCAGCACGATGTCGTCCCACGTCAGCTCGATGCCCGCCGGGTCGATGTCGGCCCGCACCCCGGGCGGGATGGCGAGCCCGCTCGTCTCGAAGGTGGCGTAGTGCTCGGGCGCGCGCCGCAGGTCGAGCACGGCGGTGCCGAGGTCTTCGGCCTTCAGCTCGTCGAGCAGCGCCCGCCCGCCCCGCAGCGTCAGGCGCACCGTCGGCGGCGGCTGCGTCAGCAAGATGCGGTTCTGCGCGTCGCGCGGCAGGAGCACGACCACGCTGACGGGGAAGCTGCGCTGCGCGTTCTGCGAGCCGTTGACGTAGAAGTAGAAGCCGAGCGAGAACGCGAGGCTGATCAGCTTGAGCGACAGGTTCTCGGTGAGGGCGCCGCGCAGCCAGTCGAGCGCCTGGGCGAGCGTCTTCAAGGGGGGCCCTCGCGGTGGGGCAGCGGCGGCGAGGGCGCCGGCAGCGGCGTGCCCGTCGCGGGGCGCATCGGCGCCGGCGGCAGCACCGAGGGGCGCGCCGGCTGCGGCGGCGGCGGCAGCGTCTCGGGGCGGCGGCTCTCGGCCGGCGAGCGGCCCTTCGAGGCGGGCGCCGGCCGGTCGCCCTTCTCGCCCTTCTCGCTCGCCGCCGGCTTGTCGGCCGCGCCGGCCGGCGGCGCCTTGTGCCCGAGCAGATCGAGCAGCCGCTTGCGCACGCTCGGGCCGTCGAGGTTCGAGACGAGCTCGCCCCGGTGCGCGAGCGAGATGGTGCCGCGCTCCTCGCTGACGACGAGCGTGATGGCGTCGGTCTCTTCGCTGATGCCGAGCGCGGCCCGGTGCCGCGTGCCGAACGCGGCGTCGAGCTGGCGCGCCTCGGGCATCGGGAAGAACACGCCGGCGGCCGCGATGCGGTAGTTGCGGATGATGACCGCCCCGTCGTGCAGCTTGTTCACGCTCTCGGGCTGGAAGATGGTCACGAGCAGCTCGCGGCTGACGTGCGCGTCGACGGTCGTGCCCTCGCCGACCACGAACTCGTCGAGCGTCGCCTCCTGCTCGAACGTGATGAGCGCCCCGATGCGGTGGCGCGCCAGCTCGGTCGCCGCCGCCACCACCTCTTCGACCATGCGCGCCTGGTTCGCCCGCCCCATGCCCGGCAGCCACGCCCGGTCGCCCATGCGAATCAGCGCCCGCCGGATGTCGTTCTGGAAGACCACGACCACGATGAGCACGATGCTCGACAGGATCGAGCTGAGCAGGTTGACGACCGTCACCAGCCCGAGCAGCTTCGCCGCCAGGTGCAGGCCCCCGATGATGGCGAGGCCCACGATCATCTGCAGCGCCCGCGTGCCCCGCAGAATCAAGAGCGCGCGGTAGACGACGAAGGCGACGATGGCCACGTCGGCCACGTCGCGCAAGAGCTGCCCCGCCGGGCGGCCCGCGAACAAGTTCCACAGGGCCTCGAGCATCGGCCCCCTCACCCCCCGCCCGGGGCCCCGGCCCCGAGCGCCCGCTCGACCGCGAGCGCCTGCCGGAGCGCGAGCACGTCGTGCACCCGCACGAGCTCGGCCCCCCGGCGCGCCGCGTACAGGCACGCCGCGATCGTGCCGCCCAGCCTCGCGCCGGGCGGCGCCCCGACGTCGCGCGCGAGGAACGACTTGCGGCTCGCCCCCACCGCCACCGGCGCCCCGAGCCCGGCGAGCGCCGGCAGCCCCCGCAAGAGCGCGTACGACTGCTCGGCGCTCTTGTGGAAGCCGAGCCCCGGGTCGACCATCGCCCGCCCCTCGGGCAGCCCCGCCTCGCGCGCCCGCCCGAGCGCCCGCCCGAGCTCGGCCCGGACCTCGGCCACCACGTCGCCGTAGCCCGCGGCCGGGTACTCGGAGAAGCCCCGCATCGAGCCCATCGCCCCGCGGCTGTGCATCACCAAGAGCCACGCCCCCGCCCGCGCCGCCGCCCGCGCGAGCCCCGCGTCGGCGAGGCACGAGACGTCGTTGACCAGCCCCGCCCCCTCGCCGAGCGCCCGCTCGGCCACCTCGGGCAGCGTCGTGTCGATCGACGCCACGGCGCCGAGCTCGCGCGCCACGTAGCGCACCGGCCCCAGCACCCGCCGGCACTGCTCGGCCGCGTCGACCGGGCTCGAGCCCGGGCGCGTCGACTCGCCCCCCACGTCGATGAGGTCGGCCCCCTCGGCCACGAGCTCGTCGGCCCGCGCCCGCCACGCCCCCTCGCCCTCGTAGCGCCCGCCGTCGCTGAACGAGTCGGGCGTCACGTTCAAGACCCCCATCACCAGGGGACGCCCCTCGGCGCGCGCGCGCTCACGGAGGGAAGCGAGGGCGTTCACACCAAATACGTACCAGGGCCAGCCGAATACTGCAACTTTGATGCCGCGCGGAAAGCCCCCTCGCATGAAGATTGCGGACCGGCCCGCGCTGCGTTTAGGGTTAGGCCCAGGGCGGCAGGGCCGACGAGGCGTCTGCAAAGGCCGAGGCCGCCGAGGTCACCTCGGCCATGTTGCGTACGCGGGTCCGGGCCGGCTGGGTCGCCGGGGTCGTTCTTAGCTGCGTCTTCGCCATGCTCGCGACGCTCGTGCAGGTCATCGACCTCTACGTGCCCGAGTGGAAGCCGACGCTCGGCGCCGGCTCGCCCTGGACGCTGCGCGTGCCCTACGGCCCCCGCATCACCCGCTCGGCCCGCCAGGACGGCCACCTCTCGTACGAGCAGGTGCGCGTCATCGTGCCCCGCAACGTGCCCCTGCGCGAAGACGACGACGACCACCGCGCCGCCTTCGCCTACGAGTCGCTCCGGCGCCCGCCCCGCTTCGCCCAGATCGCCTCGCTCGGGGTCATCAACCTGACCCTCGGGCTGATGCTCACCTCGTACCTGCGCCGCTTCGGCCCGAACCGCACCCGCCTGCTGCGCACCCAGGGCGGGCTGCTCAGCCTCTTGGTGCTCGCCCTCGCCCTCGACAAGGCCCTGCTCGTCTTCTCGGCCCTGCCCGAGTTCTGGGTGCCCGCCGCCGCCGCCGCCCCGCTCTGGGCCGTCGTCGCCTTCGACCGGCGCACCGCCGTCGTCGTCAGCGTCGTCTCGTGCTTTCTGTGCGCCAGCCTGCTGCGCTTCGACATCGTGCTGCTCGCCGTCGTGCTCGTGCGCGGCCTCGCCGCCAGCACCGCCTTCTTGAACCGCAAGCAGCCCCGGCTGATGGTGCCCGCCGGCCTCTTCGCCGGCGGCGCCGGCGCCACCATCTACGTCGCGCTCACCGTCACCTTCGAGGGCGGCTTCTCGCTCGCCGCAGAGCTCGGAAGGCCCCAGTCGTCGAACGTGATCGCCTGCGTCGGGGGCGGCCTCGGCGCCGGCCTGCTCGCCCTCGCCCTGCGCGAGCCGGTCGAGCGCCTGCTCGGGCACGTCTCGCGCGACCGGCTCTTCGCCCTCGCCGACCTCGAAGAGCCCCTGCTCAAGAAGATGGCCGCCGAGGCCCCCGGCTCGTGGGAGCACTCGCGCGCCATGGCCAACCTCGCCGAGGCCGCCGCCTCGGCCATCGGCGCCGACGCCCTGCTCACCCGCGTCGGCGCCTACTACCACGACCTCGGCAAGACCGCCCAGGCCAAGTACTTCGTCGAGAACCTCGCCCCCGGCGAGCGCACCCCCCACGCCGACCTCGAGCCGCACGTCAGCGCCGACGCCATCATGGCCCACGTCGTCATCGGCACGCGCCTGCTGCGCGAGGGCGGCGTGCCCGAAGAGGTCGTCGAGTTCGCCTACACCCACCACGGCACCCAGCTCGTCGAGTTCTTCTGGCACAAGTGCCTCGAACAGGGGAACCCGAAGAACCTCACCGAGAAGCACTTTCGCTACCCGGGCATGAAGCCCCAGACCAAAGAGACCGCCATCTTGATGCTCATCGACTCGATCGAGGCGGCCGGCCGCACCATCGACCCGCCCGACCGCGACAAGTTCGAAGAGATGATCAAGCGCGTCGTCTTCACCAAGCTCAAGGCCGGCCAGCTCGACGAGAGCGGCCTGACGATGGAAGAC
>DASTPP010000135.1:0-131084 GCA_035762175.1 Polyangiaceae bacterium
CGAAGCGCGACCCCGACACGAACGTCTATCTCGTTGACGACACGCCCGAGACCCGAGAGCAAATCCGTACCTTGCGCAAGCGCCTGGTCCCCAACCCACGGGTTCGGCGCTGAAGGGAGCACCAAGATGTCGACTCCGGTCCATTTTGCTCACGCCGCCGGCGCCGAGCTACGAGGGTTGATTCGAGCCCCCGACTGAAGTCGGGGGCAGCGAACGCCCTTTGAAACGGCCCGCAAAGCCCTGCCGGAGGCAGGGCTCCCGCGTCGCGCGCCGCTTCGCTCGCTCGCCCGGGCGTCGCGGCAGTTCGTGGCGTTCGCAGGCTCGCCCGGCAGCCAAAGCCCGCTCGAGCCCGGCCCCCGGCGAGGGGGCGGGCTTTGCTCTCCGAATCGGCCCGAGGCCGCGCGGCACAAGCGGGTGTCCGCTGCCCCCGACGTAAGGAGGGGGCAAAAAGCCGCGCCCCGGTACCACCTCGATTCACCGAGCACGCGCCCGCAAGCGCGTGAGAACCGCCTCGGCCGGCGCGGCCCTCGAGGCTCGGGTGCAGGCCTCCCGCCCTCGCCGCGACGCCCCGGCCGCTGTCAACCCGTCTTCGGCGCCTCGCCTTGCTCGACGCGGGCCCACAGGTCACGCACCCCGAGCTCATCGAGCCAGCGCTCGACATACGCCCGGTCGAACCGAGCTCGCGAACGAGCCGGCCAACATGAATGGCACGCCGGCTTCGTCGAGCGCCTGCGCCAGCAAGGCCAGGAAGGTTGAAGGCTCGTTCACGGCGCCGGCACCGGGCCGCTCGGCCAGAGGCGCCGGGCGACGTCGACGCCATAAAGCAGGGCAACGAGGGCCTTTCGGACGTCGCGCTCGTCATACTCGGGGTGCCGCTGGCGGATGCCCTCGGCGGCGAGCTCACGGACGGCCACGCTCAGGCGCACGGCAATCTCGGCCTTCTGCGCCGGAGACATACGTCGGTAGGCCAAGAGCTGCGCCTCATGGGCCCCTGGGTGCGTGTCAGGCGAGCGCATGGTAGTCACGTGGCTACCGCATTCTCGCCCCGGGGTCGAACGACCGCCTCCCCGGTCGGCTACGTCGAGCGCGGCCTCGGGCGAAGCGCGGTAGCCACCCCGGCGCGCTCGACCGCGCACGCCGGCGCGCCGCCCCCGACGCTCGCCCTCGCTCAGACCCCCGTGGCGGGCGTCTCGCCCGGCCCCTCGCCCTGGCCCGGTTCGCCCGGCTTGCCCTCACCTTCGCCCTCGCCCGGCGCGCCCGGCTTGCCCTCACCTTCGCCCTCGCCCGGCGCGCCCGGCCCCTCGCCGTCGCCCGGCTCTTCGGCCGGCGCCCGCCGCGACGGAGCGCTGCGCACCGCCGTGAGCAGCGACGGGTACGTTGCCCCCACGTCTTCGACGCGCCGGAAGCCAAACTGCCCCGCCACCCGGTGCTCGTCGTAGAACCGGAGCAGCAGCGTCACCGCCCGCTGCAAGAGCCCTGTCCAGCGCTCGGCCTCGCCCGCTTGCCCCACGCCGAAGCCCGTGAAGATGCGCCCCGCCAGCCGCCTCGCCTTCTCGGCGTCGTCGGGGTGGTACCGCCTCTTGTCGCGCTCGAGCTCTGCCCGCACGTCATCGCGCTGGTAAAGGTCGGCCAACATCTCGAGATCGTTGGCCAGATCTTGGTGCCCGCTGCCCTCGCGAATGTACTTCAATCGCGCCCCGAGCTCGGGGTCGTCGCCGACGTGGTACGCGAGCACGTCCTGCATGCGGCCGCGCGTCTCATAGGCGAGCTGAATCTCGCCTTCGGGCACGCGCGCCCCCGACGCCTCGGCCTGCCCCGCCTGCTGCTGCTGCCGGGCGTACCAGACGCTCTTGGCCGCGTCGGGCAGCATCTCGAGCACGTTGACGTCATAGAGCCCCGCCACCGACAACCGTTCGAACACCGCCCGCCGCCCCGGCAAGAGGTCACGCACCGCCACGCTATGCGCCACCGCCGCCGCCCGCTGCGGGTCGGCCCGCAGGGTCACCACCTCGTCGGGCTTCAACGCGAGAAGGGCCCCCCGCATCCCCTCGAACGACCGCCTCGCCTCGCCCGGCTCGACCACGACCCGACCCGACGGCACCGACCCCTGCACTGCATGAGCAACCGTAGGTTCCACGACTGATCCTCCGTTTTCGTTCCACTCCCCCGAAGGGGGGCCGGCAGAGTCCATTTCTCCGGCCTTTGAAGGTCTGCTCGGCCAACGGGCGGGCCCGGTTGCTGATGAAAAACGAGGGGCTCGATTTTTTTTCGCCGCCGCCCAAAACCCGCCCCCCGAGGGGCCAGGCCCTCGGCCTACCCCAAGCCCAGAGCGTGCGCCGCCGACCCCCCGCCCGGCGCTGGCGACGAGCCCGGTGGGGCGCTCTGCCCGTGCCCGGAGCACAGCCCCAGCGAAACGGTGCGTCCGCGCGCCGGGCACGGGCAACCCAGGGCTACCCTCCGGGCTCCCTGGCGATGGGGCCCCCGGACGGTATGGGCGTTGCCGGCCCCCACGCCCTCGACGTGGCTACCCCCCGGGGTCCCTGGCGATGGGGCCCCTGGGGGGGTCGTACTCAGCCGAGTAAAGAGGGGGGAGGGGGCCCTACGCGGCCCGAACAACGCTGTTCCCCAAGCGATGGGTACCCTGGGGGGGGCCTACTCAATCGAGTACCAAGGGGGGAGGGGCCCCATCGCGAGCGTAACCAATCGGCTCCAGGGGGCGATGGGTACCCTGGGGGGGTGGTACTCCCTCGAGTACCGAGGGGGGAGGGTACCCTAGGCGGAGCTACCCCAAAGGTTAGCTCGCAGGCAAAAAGGGCTGGGCGGGCCAGCCGCGCGGCTCGGGCGAGGGGAGGGGGGCTGGGGGCGGCCAAGCACTCAGCCTTGCGCCATCGCGACCCACTCGGCCAAGCGCTCGGGCGTGGCCGACGCCGCCAGCCGGTGGTCATCATCGACCAGCACGAGCTGCGCCCGAGACCCCTCGACCAGCGCCTGCGAGTGCGCCACCGGCACGGTCGCATCGGCCCGGCCATGCACGACGACCACGCGCGACGAATCGACCGGCAGGGCCGCGAGCGGCGGCGGAGGCGGCCACCCGCACCGCCGCGCCACCAGCTCATGCGCCGGGCAAAGCAAGACCGTCGGCCCCGCCCAGGCCCCACTCGCCAGCAGCCCGAGCGCAACGGCCCCCCCGAACGACGAGCCCACGACGACATCAACGCGTTGCCCCGCGAGCGCCCGCCTCTGCACGCCCACGCTGCGCCCGACAATGCGGCGCATGAACTGCGCCCGGGCGAGAGGCGCAGCCGCCAGGGCGCTACCGGCCGAAAGGGCGAAGCCCCGCGCACCCCAGCGCAAGGTAGCGGTCACGGCAGCGGCGGCAGCCACCGGCACGGCGAGCACGACGGCCGGGTCGCGCATGACCTGAGCGCGGCCGCAGGGCATCTGCTCGGCCACGACCGAAAACCCCGCGCTCGCGAGGTGGCGCGCCTTGCGCCCCTGGGGGCCCGACTCGAGGCCATGAAGGTACAGAACGGTCGTAGGCACGGGGGGCGGGGCTCAGGCGGGGTGGCTGGTGACAGCAGGGCCGCAGAGCCTACGCCAGGTGAGGTAGGAGGGGGTGGCATCGCGCTGCTCTACGGGCGAGAGCTCGCCCGGCGCCTGTGGCTGGGTGTTCCGTTGCCCGCCCCGTGAGCAGGCCCTCATGGCTCCTGGGTATACTCGGGTGTCATCGACCTCGACACAGGCATGGAGGGGCCGGTGAGCCAAGCTCGGCGAGTCCGTGTGGCGGCGGCCTACCCGTCGCAGGTCGGTGCGGCACGCGCTCCCCGGCGCGAGCGCGCTTCGGTCGGCGAAGGCGCGGGCGACGACCCGTCGGGCCAGACGCCGGTCGATGGGGGGTGAGGCGAAGGGGCAATAGAGGCGGAGGCTGAGCCGGCGGAAGGACCGGCAGGGGGCACGGCCTTCACTGGGATGCGTCGCTTCAGGGGGGCCTTCGTTCACAAGCCCCACATCCGTGCGGTGATGGCAAGTGCAGAGTTCTCGGTCGGAAGGCATGTTCCCGGCTGGGTTAGGAGAGGGCAGGGGACCCTACACCTCACCATAGGCATCCTTCATGCGCCTAGTTACTAGGTCGTTCGCCGAGACAAAGAACGTCCTCTGCCTCTCGAGAGTGGTACTTGCTCGGTTTCGGGACGTGCGCGATCCTGCGAAGCAAATGGTCAGTGTAAGCGCCTCTCCTGCTCGCCGCACCGACGTGGCCGTACTCACTGTCATTGCCCCTGAACTCGTCGCTGCACGCGCCGCTCTCGGGATCGTCGACACTGATCGCGTCCAAGACGACGATGGCACCGTCTACTTTCGTGGCCAGATCCATTCTACGCTGCGCCAGGAGCCCTACGGGGTCGTGCTCGGTTGCATTGGGGCGGCTGGCAACTCCGGCGCGGCGGTAGCGACCCAGGCGATCCTCGAGCGTTTTCGCCCTAAGGCTTTCTTTCTGGTCGGCATTGCCGCCGGCCTCCGCGACAAGGTACGCATTGGCGACGTGGTACTCTCGGACCGGGTCGTCGCCTATGAGCCTGCTGCCCTCGTTCGCTCGGCCCAGGGCGAGTCGGGGTCGCAGGCGCGTCCCGAGATCGACCGAACGCCATACGCGATGAATCAAGCCGTGGTGAGCTACCGGGCCGACCGCGAGCGCCTGCAGACATTGTTTCAGCGTATCGGGGGAGCCTTCCCCGAGGCGCCCGACGACAAGAAAGAAGAATACCGGCGGCACGTTGCGAGCGCGATCCATGTCCAGGTCGGCACCATCGCGAGCGGTGAGAAGCTCCTGCGTGACCCGAGGGTGCTCTTGGCCCTACGCGAGCGCACCCACGGCAAAATCGAGGTGGGCGAGATGGAAGCGGCCGGAGTGGTCGAGGCCTGCCGTCGCGCCAATGTGCCCTGGCTGATCGTGCGGGGTATCTCTGACTTCGGCGACGAACTGAAGGACGATCGCTTCCACCACTTCGCGGCCCACGCAGCGGCCACGGTGCTAGCCGACTTCCTCGCGCATGGTATCGATACCGGAGCCACTGCGTCAAAGGGGCCGCGCGCCACGCCCTCGCCTCGTCGATTTTTCTTCGGCCGCCCCGTTGATAGTGACCAGCACTTCATCGGGCGAGACGACGAGCGGTCCCTCATCCTCCGGGCTATTGGCGAGGGGCAGCCGGTGCAGATCCTCGGTGAGCGGCTCATGGGCAAGAGCTCGCTGCTGCGCTGGGCGGGCCGCTACACGCCTCCCGACAGACCGGTCGTATCGATCGACGCGTCGCAGGCCCTGTCGCCGTCGGCGCTGGTTCGGGCGATCGCAGAAGCTCTAGGGGACGTTTCCGTAGCCGAGCAGTTGCGCCCAGAGGCCAGTGCATCCGAAGCCGCTGGGGCGCTCATGCGGCTGCGACCGGCGGTGCTGCTATTCGATGACGCTGACACCCTAGCGCAGCGAGGACGTGGCTTTGACGAGGACTTCTTCGAGGTAGTGCGTTCGCGGGTGGAAGCGAGGCAACTCACCTGGGTCTCGGCCTCACAGCGCAACCTCTACGACCTCTTTAAGGACCAAGGGCTCACCTCGAAGTTTCTCAACAGCGCCCGCAAGATTTGGGTCGGCCTGCTCGCTCCGGAAGCGGCAGAAGAGCTAGCGTCACGAAGCGACGGCGGGCATGCAGAGGCGATGCTCAGTGAGGCTGGGAGGTTCGCGTACGGCCTACAGTGGCTAGGTGACTGGCTGAGCAACGGCTCGCGGAGGGATATCGAGGAGGCGTGTGATGCCTTTCGCAACGAAATGCATTCGGCTGTCTTTGCGCGCTGGTGGGACAGTCTCAACGCTGACGAACGGCAGGGGCTCAAAGCTTGTGGGGTAGGCGAAGGAGTAGCACTTCAAGGGCTCGAGGGGCGCACGCGGCGGAGGCTGCGAGCACTCTGCGACAAGGGACTCTTGAGGGAGGACGGGGAGCAGTTTCGCTTGGAGGGAGCGGCTTGGCGGAGCTTCGTTTGCGATGACGTCTGAGAACGAACTCGGCGGCGTGCCTCCGATGCCGGGTGTCTGGCACTTCGGGTGGCTACTCTTTATGCAGCCGCTCCGGCTGCGCCGTATGCTGAAGGGCTGGGGGTTCGAAGACGATCCATCGCTACGCAAGCTCATGCCTCGCTGGAAAGCCGCAGATCCAAATACGCGACAACTTGTGAGGCGTTTGTTTTTGTGGTTGTGTCTTATTATGCCGTCGGTCGCGTTCTTCTTGCTTGTCTTGTTGCAAGTGTTCGGATTCTCTGTTGCATGGAAAAATGCCGCCTTGAATGTCGTTCAGATTTTTGCGTCCTCTGTGATAATATGCGCGACGTTCGGGGTAGTGGGCGGTGTTGCTTTTGGTGTCGCGCTCGGAATTGTGATTGGCATTGCGTCTGGTATTGGCTGGCGAAGCGGCACGTTTGAGATGATCGTAGCGACGTCCGTGTTTGTGTTCGTAGGAACCGCAAGCTTGGCGGCTGGCGTTGTGCCTGTTCCGGGCATAAGAAATATGGCAAAATTTGTTTTGCCTGGTGTCGTGGGAAGTGTTGCGATCGGTATTGGTAAAATTGCTTACGGCAGTTCTGTGGCGGATGCTGTTAAATACTGGGTGCAAAGCCTCGCGTTCCTCGCGGCACTTCTTGCCGCCTGGTGCCGGCTGCCGGTTTTTTTGCTGGAAAGTTTGGTTACTGTGTCTCTCGCCATTCTGGTTCGCGTGTTTCCTGAGCGAGGTGACCGCATGGTTGTCTTGTTGCCTTATCTTTATCACGATCTTATTTATTTTCCTCTGCCTGGGCTGCGACATTTCTTGGTGCGGCTGATGGAACAGAATCCAATAGCGGCTGTAAAAGCCTCAATTGAAGCATTGTCCTCCTTTGCCCAAATGCTGCCGGCTGCGCACGTAATTTACGAGTTTCGTGCCCGTGATCTCGAGCAGGCAGCAGTTCAACGCTTGTTCTCCCGCGCCGCGGAACTCGATTTTCCCTACCTGCGGCCCCTCAACGAGCTAGCCTCGGATTCTCCCTATCGCATCTTTCAGGCTGCTGCCAGAGACCTCGGTGCCGGTGGAAATGACCACCGCCAGCGTCGCCTTGCTCTCGACCGCGCGGAGAAGGCCCTGCATAGTATTTTGAGCTTGCCAATACCGAGCAACAAATCCCGTCGCTATGAACTGGAGCGCCTGCACCAGACCGCTCGGCTTTGGCTTGAGGTCCTTCGCGACGATGGCCGTAAGCTTGCCCGCGAGGAAGCCGAGCATCCACAGGTGCCCTCCGTCTTTGTCGCCGGCCCGGCGCTTACCCTAGACCGCCCAGATGCTCGTAGCCTCTTCAAGGGGCGTAGCGACCTCGTCGATCTAATCTCGCACGACCTTTCGCCCGGTCGCCGCGGCGTTCTTCTCCTTTTCGGGCAGCGGCGCATGGGTAAGACCTCGCTGCGCAACTGGCTCCCCACCTTTCTTGGCACCGGTACTACCGTGGTTAGCGTCGACTTTCAGGCGCTTTCCGGTCATTCGCAGCGCCATCTTCCGCATCGAGTCGTTCTTGACGCCCTCACCCTACAACTACCCGACCTTGGACCACCGCCCGACAGCCCCCACTGGGGCGACGCGCTTGCTTGGCTCCGACAGGTCGATGAATCTCTCGGTGAGCGGCGAGTGCTCATCGTGATCGACGAGGTCGAACGCGTCGAGGATGGCATCCGTGACGGGTGGTGCCAAACCGATTTTCTTGACTTTCTCCGCGCCGCCGGTGACGCGCTCGGCAGGATCCGTGTTCTCCTTCTCACGGCTTACCCCCTCATTCGTCTCGGTCCACACTGGGCTGACCGCTTGGTCAGTGTGACTACGCGTAGCATCTCTTACCTAGATGAGTCAGCTGCTCGCGAACTCATTTGTTGCCCCGTGCCCGATTTTCCAAATATCTACCCCGATGGCGGTGTCGAACGTATCTTGGGCGATACTCGTGGTCATCCTTTTCTCATCCAAAAACTCTGCGACGAGCTCTGTCGCCTTCTCAACCAGCGCGGCGGGCGTGGCCGGGCGACTCATTGGGATATCGACAAGGCCGTTGACCGTGTGCTAGTTGATGCAGACCTTTTTGATGAGCTCTGGCGTCAGCGTACTGAAGCAGAAAAGGAGCTCCTCCGACGCCTGGCTAGAACCCCTGAGGCCGCAGCGCCCGACCCAGTACAGCGTCAGCTCCTGCGCGATGGCTATCTTGAGAAAAATGGCGATTGTGTTCAGATTGTTGTCCCGCTTTTTCGTACCTGGATTGTCGACAATCAAGGGACGCTATGACTCGTGTCCCGTCTTCCGTTGTACATCCTCGCCCTCTCCCATCCTGACGGGGTAGCCTCCAGGGGCTAGCCTGCCGAGCACACACGCGAGCTAGAATGACGCTCCCGCCGCCCCTCACGGGCTCGCCGTCGGCGCGATGCGGCGGCCGAGCCACCCACCCGGCGGGGTGCGGGGCCGCTCGCGGCGACTGCGGGCGACAGGACGATGCGCGGCGCGCTGCCCTACCCCGCGGCGCCCGGGGGCCTGGGCAACCGCCGCCAGCCCGCCTCGGGGCCGTAGCATGATCAACGAATCGGGCGTGCGTCTGCGGCCGGGGAGCCGGGTTTCGCGAGGTCGAACCGCAGCAGGTTGGCGATGAGACGCTCAGCGCTCATAAAGCAAGACGCCCTGGGTCGCTGCCTCGTAGGCGAGCGTGTTGGGCGTGGTGCGGTCTTCGTGAAAGTCGCGCGACCGGCAGGGCACGATATCGGCGGGCACACCGGCTTCTCTGCGCAGCCGCCAGCCTGCGAGCGGGTCGAGCGCGTCGTCGCCGGCGTCGTCGGGCAAGACGACGAGTATGTCCCAGTCGCTTTCGGGGGTGGCGTCGCCGCGCGCTCGGCTGCCGAAGAGCCAGACTTGCTCGGGACGCCACCGGTCGACGATGCGTTCGAGCAGGCGCGCGACGGGGGTGACGTCGAGCGCTCGACCCCGCCGGTCGTGCGCCCCGACCGCGGGCAGGGCGGCTGGGGTCGGCAGGGCCGTGCCGTGAGACATCACAGCCCGAATCGTAGCACGCCGCGAGCCGCTCGGCCGATGCCCCGAGCTCGAGGGCATGTGCTGACCTTGCCCCGCCCTGACGGAGGCGCCGCCGGGCGCGAGCCTTTCAACCACGGTCGCGTTCTTCGCGAATCGCGGCGATGGTTTCAAGGTCGAGCAAATCGTTCGCGCGCCCGGCCGCGCGCTTCGTACGCTCGAGGGCGCGAGCCGAGCCCTGCATGGTCAGGGCGACGCCCCCGAGGATGACGAAGGCGACTCGCTCGGCGACGAGCGCGTCAACGAGCCGGCGGAGTGCGAACACGGGCCCGGCCTCGGTACTCTTCGGCGAACGCGGCGAAGGCGAGCATGCGCTCGACGCGCTCGGTGGGCGACAGGCGCACGTTCTCGCGGATCTGCGAGCGGTCGACGCCGGGCGGGAGCAAGGCGAGCACGCGCTTGTCCCAGGGCAAGGCGTCGGCCGCCTCGCTACCGCTCTCGCCCTCGGGGGCGGGCACCGTCGGGGGTTTGGTCATGGGCGCCTCTCGCTTCGTCGGCGAAGCCTGCTCGAAGGGTAAATGCCCGGAGCGGCGGCCGCAAGCGCGCCCTTGGGGCCATTCGAAGCGACCCGCGCGAGGGGGGCCAGGCAGGGCCTGAACGCGACCCCGGCAGGGGCGAGTGGGCCGGGCCGGGCCCGAACGCGACTTCGAGGGGAGGGCGGTCGGGCGCGCCGGCGCCGGGCGATTCGGGCTAACGTCGCCGGCCGTGCGCTACGAAGGCAACCTCTACCGGCCCCCGTCCGAGGCCGACGCGTACATTCTGCAGGCCACGATCGGCTGCTCGTGGAACCACGGCACCTACTGCGTGCGCACCATGGTCGCGCTGGCGCGTCCGACCGGCGCCGTCTTCCGCAAGAGCCACGCGTCCAACTACCTGCCCCTCGGCGGCCGCCTGCCCCGCGACCGCGAGCGTATCTGCGAGCTCATCGACGCCGCCCTCGACGGCCGCGTGCCGCTGCGCTCGCCCGCCTCGCGCGGCCTCTGACGCCGACCCCGCTCGACGCGGTCAGCCGTCGGGTCAAGCTCGGTCGGGCGAACGCTGCCGTCGCCCGGCGCCCGATCGCCGCGGCGCCGTCACGGCCCTCGGGCGCCTCGAACTCCGGGCGGGTTCTTTCGCCCCCGAGGGCCGCGCCGGCTTGCGGCTCCGGCGCCGAGCTCAGCCCGCCTTCGCCCGACCGCGCGTAGCGCGTGCCCCGCCGCTCCCTGGCCCTGGCCGCTTGGCGCCGCTGGCGCGCGGGGTCAATCGTTGTGGCGGGGTCGGTCAATGCGCTTGTCGACGTTCGTCGGCATCTTGTTCGTGTCCCAACAAGGAGGGGCACCCATGATGAACCGTACGCTCTCGTCCGTCGCTCTCTTCACCGCCACCGCCGCCCTCAGCGCCGCCGCCTGGGCCGGCTACCGCTACCCCATCGAGGTGCAGATCGATACCGCGAACCGAACCGCCAAGGGCGCGCTCGGCTCGGCCCGGGCCTCGGCCGACAACAACCAGGCGATCGGCTGCCGCGTCGGCGCCTCGGCCGGCAGCTCGAGCCCGGTCGCCTACTGCTTCGCGGTCGACGCCAGCGGCTGCAAGGCCGAGTGCAGCTCGTCGGACGCGGCCATCCTGGCGGCGGTCTCGACGCTGCGCGACAGCAGCATTCTGAGCTTCGGGTGGAGCCCCGGCGGCGCTTGTCTGAGCGTGACGGTCGAGAACTACTCGAGCAACCCGCCCCTGCAGCCCTGAGGGCGCGACCCAGCGGGTAACCCGCCCCAGCCGCCCCGGGGCGTGGGGCCGGCTCAGGCGCCGCCCCTTCGCGGTGGCCTGAGCCCGGCCGAGACGACGGCCTGACGCCCGGCGCAAGGGCCGGGTCACCCGCCGTCGACCAACGCTCGGAACCGCGGGTCGTCGCGTAGGGCCGCGAGCTCGTCGGCGGCCGCGGCGTACCTCCGCACGTCGCCGGGGTTCACCACCGCCGCGCGGGTGAGCGCGTCGATAGCCGCGTCGGCATCGCCACGGGCGGCGTGCACCTCCGCGAGGGTGCACAAAGCCAGCACGTCATCGGGGGCGAGGGCGAGGGCGGCCTTCACGTCGTTCAGGGCGGCGTCCGTGTCGCCGAGCTGCAGCCGCTCGTACGCCCGGTTGTTGAGGGCCCGTACCGCCCGGGGCTCCAGCTCGAGCGCGCGGGTGTAATCGGTGATCGCCCCGGTCGAGTCGCCCGCGTCCGAGCGCACCATGCCCCGGTCCACGAGCAGGCTGACGTCGTCCGGAGCCACCCTCAGGGCCGCGTCATAGTCGGTGATCGCCCCCGAAAGGTCCCCGCCTTCCAGGCGTAGCTCGGCACGTTCTCGGAGCAGCCGCACGTCGGTCGGGGCCAGGGCCAGCGCCCGATCATAAAGGGTTCGTAGCGGCTCATCGCTCCCGTCATCAACCTCGGGCGCAGCCGTATTTGCCGACGGCAAGATCTCGAAGACTTCTACGCAGCCGTCGTAAAGCAAGGCCCGCGTCTCCCGGGCCAGATCGGGGGTCGCATCGACCGCCTCGAGCAAGGGCGCCACCTTGGTCGGCCGGTACGAGTACGACGCGGGCAGGTCTTCGTCGCGGGCGTCGCGGAGCCGCGGCTCGGTGCCGCCGGGGCCGAGTACGAACAGACGACCCCCGCACCACTGCCGCACCTCGTCTTCGTCGAGCACCCGGCCCTCGCCGTCTTCGACGAGATCGTCTCGCTCGGCGATGACGTAGGGTACAAGCACCTCGTAACCGTGCTCTTCGATGATCTCCTCGCCGAGCCGGACGGGGGCGCCCCGTTCGATCAGCCACACGTGACGCTTCCAGTCGCCCGCGCCCATGCTCTCCCCCGCGAACTCGTCGCGGACGAGCAGGCGGTACCGCTCTACCAGGCTACGCAGCCGGGCCACACTGACCGGCTCACTGGCCACTGCCCGGCGCAGGTACTCGTTAAGAACGCTCATCAGGCGCAGGGTAGCGTACGGGCGTGGCAATCCAACGCCCACGCCGCGCTGCCAGGCGGCCTCCGACGACGGGGTCGCAGACGGCGGAGGTCGACGTGTGGCCATTGCAGGTACACGAGGCGTGAGTCACCTCTGCTGGGGTTCGGCCATTCAACCGCCCGCTGGCCCCGTGCCCCGGCGGCGGGGCGCGCATTGGCCCGGTGAGGCGGCCTCAGCGACGCCGTTGCCTCGCCGACGGGCCACCCTGCGGTGAGGCGCGCATTGGCCTGGTGAGGCGGGGGGGCGGGGCTGCGCCGCGTTCCGCCGCCACTGGAAAGCGCTGCGACGTACCGAGTCGTAGTCGGCGGCATGGCCCAGCGACGACGGAGCGAGCCACCACGAACCCCTCCGTTACCCTGCCGGGGCAGCGTCAGAGACGCCATCGACCGATGATGCCTCACCCCCCCGCCCCGCGCTGATATAGCGCCCATGCCGTGTGCACAGCCTGGCCGGAGCGCCGGGCGTCGAAACTAACCAATGGAGGCGCCATGTATGCCGCTCAGCCCGCCTTCTCAGGCCTTTCACCCAGGACCAGGGCGTTGTTGGATCCGAACATGACGCAACGCGCCGAAGCTTGCGTGTGCGCAGAGGTAGACAAGGGGCCACGTTTCACCGGTGACGCCCTTGCGTCCCGCGCCCTCTCGCTGATTCTCGGTTGACGGGCCGGGGCCTTTTTCGCCCGCCCCGTCGACCGAGCCCGAGAAAAACCCGAGGTAACCACGCTGCCCATGCTGCTCCGCCCCGAGCGCGGCAGGTACGATTCTGGCCTAGAGCAAACCAAGTAGGTGACTTCGTTCATGACTGGACACAACCTGCCGTCAGGCGAACTCAAGCGCGGCCTGAAGAACCGCCATATTCAGCTGATCGCCCTGGGGGGCGCGATCGGTACCGGCCTGTTCCTGGGCTCGGCCGGCGTGATGAAGTCCGCCGGGCCGTCGATGATTCTCGGTTATGCCATCTGCGGCTTCATCGCCTTCATGATCATGCGCCAGCTGGGCGAGATGATCGTCGAGGAGCCGGTCGCCGGCTCTTTCAGCCACTTCGCCCACAAGTACTGGGGCGGGTTCGCCGGCTTCTTGTCGGGCTGGAACTGCTGGGTGCTATACATCTTGGTCGGTATGTCGGAGCTTTCTGCGGTCGGCAAGTATGTCCACTACTGGTGGCCGGGGGTCCCGACGTGGGTTACCGCGGCGACCTTCTTTCTGCTGATCAACGCCATCAACTTGATGAACGTCAAGGTGTTCGGCGAGGCCGAATTCTGGTTCGCGATCATCAAGGTGGCGGCCATCGTCGGCATGATCGGCCTGGGCGCCTACCTGCTGGTCAGCGGCAACGGCGGCCCCGAGGCATCGGTGACCAACCTGTGGTCGCGCGGCGGCTTCTTCCCGCACGGGGTTAGCGGCCTGGTCATGGCCTTGGCGATCATCATGTTCTCCTTCGGCGGCCTCGAAATGCTCGGCTTTACCGCGGCCGAGGCCGACCAGCCGAAGACCGTGATTCCCCAGGCGATCAACCAGGTCATCTACCGCATCTTGATCTTTTACATCGGCGCCCTGGCGCTGCTACTATCGCTGACCCCATGGGACAGCCTGGTGACCCGCATCGATGCGTCCGGCGGCAGCTACGGTAGCAGTCCCTTCGTCCAGGTGTTCTCGCTGCTCGGTAGCGACGTGGCCGCCCACCTGCTGAACTTCGTGGTCCTGACCGCGGCCCTGTCGGTGTACAATAGTGGCACCTACTGCAACGCTCGCATGCTCTACGGCATGGCCGAGCAGGGCGATGCCCCGGCAGCCCTGGCCAAGATCGACGAGCGCGGCGTGCCGGTGCGCTCGATCCTGGCGTCGGCGGCGTTCACGCTGGTCGCGGTGCTGCTCAACTACTTCGTGCCCCAGCACGCCCTCGAGCTGCTGATGTCGCTGGTGGTCGCGGCCCTGGTCATC
Organism: Polyangiaceae bacterium; assembly: GCA_035762175.1. Lineage (GTDB taxonomy): Bacteria > Myxococcota_A > Polyangia > Polyangiales > Polyangiaceae > DASTPP01. The sequence goes on from DASTPP010000135.1 coordinate 14,053, forward strand.
AACTGGGCGATGATCAGCTACTCGCACCTGAAGTTCCGCCAGCACCTGAACCGTATAGGCCAGCCGCCGCTGTTCAAGGCGCTGTGGTACCCCTATGGCAACTACCTGTGCTTGGCGTTCGTGGTGCTGATTCTGGGCATTATGCTGCAGATTCCGGGCATCCAGATTTCGGTTTACGCGATTCCGGTCTGGCTGGTGGTGATGTACGCATCGTACTTGCTCAAGGGCAAGCGTGGCAGCCCGGCCGAGCGCGCTGCAGAGTCGGCGGCCAAGTAGGCCCCGGGGTTCTTATCCCGAATTCCAGCAGGGGGAGGGGCCCCTGGGGCGGTGCCAACCTTCGGGGTACCCAAGGGGCAGGGGCCCCTGGGGGCGAGCTACCCCGAAGGTTAGAAGATCGGCGAAAAGGGCTGTGCGGGGCAGCCGCTCGGGTTCGTCAACCCTCGGGCTTCGCAGGCCGCGCGCTCGGTTCATCGTGGGCTCACGTCAGAGTGTCAACCTGGGCGCCTTGCCGCGGGTACCGCGGCGAAGGCGTTCGGCGAGCTCGGTTTTCGACAGGGTGCCCCCAATCAGGTCGAGCACCAGTCGCTCGAGCTCGGCGCCTTCGAGCACGCAGGTGACGCCGTGCAACTGCATGAACAGAAGCGCCGCCGCGAGGGCCGCTCGTTTGTTACCGTCCACGAAAGGGTGGTTTTTTGCGAGGTGAAAAGCGTAGGCGGACGCGACGGCGAAGAGGTCGCCGTCGCCATAAGCGTGCTCGTTCTGGGCCGCCGCGAGCGCAGACTCGAGTAGGCCGACGTCGCGAACCCCTTCGCCCCCTCCGTGCCGCTCGAGTAGCCCTGCGTGCAGCTCGAGTAGTTGATCGAGGCGCAGAAAGCGGGGTTTCACTGGGCAAGACGCCGAAAGGCGTCGTCGTGCAGAGTAAAAACGAGCTGCTTCGCGGCCTCGAAGCGCAGGGCTTCGGCGGCGGCGGCCTGCCCTTCGGTGACCCGCTCGTCGGGCGCGTCCATCAGGCAACGTAGGACGCCGGCCAGTTCGCGTAGCTCGGTCGCGCGCTCGGCCCCGAAGCGCGCGAGACGTTCGGCGATGGCCGGCTGTGTCGTCGTGAGCCGAGGGGCCCAGGTCGTGGCGAATGCAGAGATGCGGTCGGCGAATGCCCGCCATTCGTCGGCAAGTTGTACGTAACGGAGGCGCTGCCCCTCGTCGCCGGCCACGGCCGCGACCGACGGCCAGATGAGGTTCGCGTCCGTCGGCGCCTCGAGCCACGCGATCGACTGGGTCAGTGTCTCATCGAGCCGATCGGGGGGGGCCGTCTCGAGCTGATTGATGACCAGCTCGAGCCTCGAGCGAGCAGCCTCGAGGGAGGGGTGGGTGAGCTTGAGGGCGGGCAGCGCCATACGACTAGAGTAGCCGACGTTGTCGGCGCGTCCAGAGAGGGCCAGGGGCCGCCTGCGCTGACGTCGGAGGCGACGAGCGGGTCGAGCGCGTCGTCGCCGGCCTCGTCGGGCGAGACGACGAGCGCGGGCCGCGCGGCGAGCACGCGGGGCGTCAAGCGGGCCGCGCGGCGAGCACGCGGGTCGTGAAGACGTCGCCCCGCTCAGCCTCGTCGCTTTCGAGAACGAGCAGGCCGACCCCTTCGCAGAGCGCGCGCCCTTCGGCCGGGCCGAGCGCGAGGTGCGGGCGGCGGGGGTGGCTACGTCGGCGGCGGTTCTCGTCGTGAAAGGTCTCGAGCACGAGCCGGCCGGACGGCGCCAGCACGCGGGCGAGATCGGCGAAGAGCGGGCGGTGCAGAAAGAACGTGACGACGACGAGGTCGAACGACCCGCCCCACTCGGCGGGCAGCCCTTCGGCCTCGACGTCGCGCGCGAGCAGGCGGGCCGCCGGGGCGCGGGTCGCGGCCTCGGCCAGGGCTTGCTCGTCGCGGTCGACGCCGGTGGCGTGCCAGCCGAGCCCGGCGAGCAGCGCGAGGTGGCGGCCGCGGCCGCAGGCGACGTCGAGCGCGCGGCCGGGGGCGAGCGCGCGGGCGCAGCGGTCGACGAAGGCGAGCGCGTCGTGCATCGAGAGCGTTGTACGCGCTCCGGCCGGCGGGGGCGAGGGGGGCGGGCCGGCGGTCACGACAGCGACAGCCGCCTCGTCTCTTCGATGGCGGCCAGAATCGCCGCCTCGTCGAGATCGCCGCCCGCCTGTGGCGCCAGCGCCCTCGCCGCCTCGCCCGCGGTCGACACGATCTGGGGCATTCGCGGGCGCCGCAGTCGAGATAGCATCGCCGTGCTGGTGACCACCCCCCGGACCAAGCTCGCGCGCAGGCTGTTGCCCTCGTGAATGCCCACGCAGGCGTCGAAGTATTCGAGCAACTGCGCGTTGATCTTTCGCGCCTCACCATCGGGTATCGACGCGGTTTCGCCGATCAGGTAGACGTAAAGCAAGAGCTTCGCGTGCGAGCCCTCGCGCAGCCGCTTCATCGCGTCGAGCATGCGCCGGGCCTGCGGCGCGCCGTGCTGCGTCGGGCCCGTCCAGGTGTTGATGACGAGGGGCCCGCACACCGAGATGGCGATGAAGCGCTCGACGTGCAGCGCCCGAAACTCGGGCGGCGGCGGCGGCGTCGAGGGCGACGGCCCCGGCCTCATCGGGGCGCCCCCGCGCGCCCGGGCCGACGAGGGGGCCGGAACATGGGGCGAGGCTGCCAAAGCGCCTACCAAGCGTCAACCCTCGCCCGGCGGCCCCGCGGCCCGCGCCCCCCGGGTCGGACCGTCGTCGAACGCGACGCGAGCCCGGCCGGCGGGCGGCCCGGGCGGGGGTCAGATCACCGAGACGAAGTAGTATTCGGCGAAGTAGGGCGAGCGCACCTGCTCGCCCACGAACGAGCAGGGGCCCGTCGGGCGCAAGCCGCCACGGGTGCGCAGCCGAAGCACGAAGTCGGCCTCGTTGATCGCCCGCACCGTGAGGGGCACGGCTTGGCCCGCGGGCTCGCGAATGCCGCCGACGTTGCGCACCCGCAAGTCGGCGATACTACCAGGGCGCGCGGGGGCCGCGACGTCGAGCGCCCCGACGAACTGCACGGCCGCGCGGGGCGGGGCGCCGAAGGCGTCGCCGAGCTGCCCGGGGACGACCTCATGAAGGTCGGACTCGACGCGCCACGTCGGCCCTGCGGGGATGCCGGCGGCCGCGTCGCCGGGGAAGCGGAAGTGCGTGGCCCGGAACGGCAGCAGCGAGCCCAGGGCCCCGTCCGACGTCAGAAACGGGCCGAGGGGCGCGAGGCCGGCGTCGGGGGCCGACGCGGGGCCGAACGAGAGCGCGCCGGAGGCGTCGGCCTGGCAGGTATAGATCTGGGCGGCCTTGAAGGTCTTGCCGTCGCGCTGGGCGGGGACGGTGCGGAAGGCGGCGACGACGCGCACGTCGCGCGGCATCGTCACGGTGCGCCCCTCGAACGCGAAAGGCTGGTCGAGGCCGGTGCCCTCGAGGGCGCGGCCGAGCTCGCGCCGCGCGAAGCCGAGGTTGAGCGCGAGGACATCGTGAATGCTCTTCTCTTTAGGAAAGGCGACGTTCGCGCCGTCGGGCGCGGCGCCGGTGGCGTCCTGGGGGCCGCCCGCGGGAGGGGGTGCGGGGTCGGCGGCGCAGGCGGCGACGGAGCAAGCGAGAGCGCACGCGACGCTGCTCCGAACGAGGGTGAATTTCATGGTGTCTCCTGGCGAGGGGCAACGACGTGCGCCGGGGCGCACGGGGCGCCCCGAGGGCCACAGGGTACCCTTCGGGGCGGCGCCGCGCTCATTCGGTCAGCGCGGCCGCCGGGCTCACCTTCGGGGCGGCGCCGCGCTCATTCGGTCAGCGCGGCCGCGGGGCTCACCCCGCAGAGGGCGCGGCGCATCGCGCGCTCGCGGCGCGCCAGAATGTCGCCGGTCGGGTCGCCGGGGTCGTGCAGGTAGGGCGAGACGCGATCGCGCCCGGCGCGGAACGGCGAGAGGTGGAAGCTCGCGTCGACGGAGGCGGTCTCCGAGTGGTGGCACCCGTCGCAGGTCTCGCGCGCGAACTCGTGGCGCAGGGCCTCGTCGACCCCGGGCAGCGACCAGCGCCCGTCCGGCCGCGCGAAGCCGCCCGTCAGGTTGCCCGGCAGATCGTAGCGGCTGCGCACGATGTCGTCGCGGTTGACGAGCACGAAGCGGGCGAGCTGGTCCGTGCCGTTGAGCGACCGGTCGGGGGTGCGCTCGGTGGGCCAGAGCGTGAGGCGCCCGTCCTTGAGCTTGAACTCGCGGTAGTCGAAGCTCGGGCCGAAGACGCCCTCGTTGGTGCGCAGCTGGTGCAGCCAGCTGCCCTCGGACGCCGCGGGGTCGTCGGTGCGCTCGACGATGTCGCGGTAGAGCGCGACGAGCGCCGCGACGTAGGCGGGGCTGCCGGCCTCGAAGCGCCCGAGCGCGTGCCAGCGCTCGGCCCAGTACCTGGCGTCGCGCCCGCCGCCGATGGGGTTGCGAAACTCGAACGCCACGGTCATCGCCTGCGGCGCCGCGGCCGGGTCGTCGCCCTCGCCGTCGACGAGCGCGAAGAGGGCGCGCGACTCGCCGGCGCCGCCCCAGTCTTTCGTCTCGCGAAAGTCGAGGCGGTTGCTCAGCCCGATGAGGCGGAAGGGGGCGCGCGCCAGGTCGAGCGTGCGGGCCGCGCACGCCGAGCAGGCGTCGTCGCACCGGTTGGCCGGCGTCCGGCGCAGCCAGGGGCAGGTGAGCCGCTCGCTCACGCCGGGGCGCGGGGGCACGGGGTACTGGTTGACGCGCCCTTGGTCGGCGAAGGACGCGAGCCACGCGAGGACGAAGTCAGCGGGGGCGACGCCGGGCGGGGCGAGCTGCTCCATCAGGTGGCGAAAGCTGAGCGGGTCGCCGTCGGCGTTGCCGCCCAGGCCGCTCGCCAGGACGTCTTCGTCGACCACGAGCAGCTCTTTGAAGCGGTCGATGGCCCCCGTCCGTTCGGCGCAGGCCTCGGCGTCGGCGGGCGCCTCGCCCGGCGCCTCGCCGCAGCTCGCCGCCCACCCGACCGCGGCGGCCAGGCTGAGCCAGAGAAACCGCGACCCCCGCCAGCGTATCGTTCTGGGCATCGTACCGTCCTCCTGGGTTTCGTCTCGCGGGGCGCGGCGGCGCGGGCCGCCCGCCGGCCGCCGGCGCGGGCGCGTCACCACCCGAGCCAGCCCTTCTGCAGCGAAAGGGCGCTCTCGGACCGCTCGGTGACGAGCGCGCCGTCGGGCGCGAGGGTATAGACCGTGACCGCCGACTGGGGGCGGTGGTCGTCGGGGGTGAACGAGAGCCGGTCGGTGAGGCCGCCGGTCTCGACGTTCTGGAACGATTCGAGCGCCCCCTTGAGGTTCTCGCCCGTGACGGCCAGCCCCCGGTCGAGGGCCCGCTCGACGGCGAGGCGAAAGGCGAGGGCGCTCGCGTAGCCTTGCACGTAGTTCACGTCGCCGAAGGTCGCGGGCGGCGGGTCGGCCCGGCCGGCCTCGCGGGCGGCCTCGAGGTCGAGCCGGCGCCGCTTGTCGTGGAGCGCCATCACCTTGGCCATCTCGGGGCCGCGGCCGAGGTCGCCGTAGAACGCCGAGGGCAGCACGCCGTGCACGAGGCCGACGCAGTCCGGGCCGCACGCGGCGTGCAGGTTCTCGTCGATGCCCCGGCTGTTGACCATGATCTGGACGCGCAGCCCGAGCGCGGCGTTGGCCCGCGCCACCGCCCGGGCGAGCCGGGCCGTCGTGGGCGTGGTGTTGCCCATCCAGAGCCAGTCGACCGGGACGTAGGCGGGGTCGGCGTCGCGGCGCGCGAGCTCTTGCTCGAAGTAGGCGCGCACCCGCTCGTCGTACGCCGGCTGCGGATCGTCGAGCTCGAGGGTCAGCGCGCGGCCGATGGGCAGCCCGATCTCGCGGGCGTAGGTGCGGAGCGCGGGCAGCGGGCCGGTGCAGAAGGCGACGCTGCAGTGCACGAAGCCGACGCGCCGGCCGCCGCGGCTCTTGACGTGGTACATCGCGACGCGCCCGCCGGTCGAGTAGTCGGTGCCGGTGAAGAACGTGTACGGGTAGCCGACGCTCTCGATCTCGGTGGGGAAGGCGCTCTCTTCGAACGTGGGGCCGACCTCGGGCACGTCGACCTTCCAGCTGACGGGCAGGGGCGAGGCGAGCGCGCCGAGGTACGAGCCGCTCACGAGGGGCTTGCGGTCGACCGTGGCCTGCGGCGCGAGCTGCAAGGTGGCGCCCGTGCTGGCGGTGAAGATCGCCGCCACGCGGCCCCAGTCGGCGCGGCCCTTCCAGTCGTCGTAGATCTGCTGGGCGCGCGCGACGTCGTAGCCGGCGTCCTGCACGTCGAGCTCGAGGGCGCAGCCGCGCAGGCCGCCGCCGGCGTCGAGCTCGCGCAGGTAGTCGGTCACCCCCGCGAGGAAGGGCCCCTCGACGGCGTCGAAGGGGCCGCCGGCGTCGGCCAGCACGCGCACCGGGATCGCCCCGATGCAGCGCCCGCCGTCGGCCGCGATCGCCCCGACGACGCGCCGGTCGTCGGGAATGTCGAGGACGTCCGCACAGGACGCGCCGCCGAGCGCCAGGGCCGCGCGCCAGACCAGAGTGAGCGATCGACGTCGAGCGTTCATGGGTTCTCCGTCCCCCCCCCGCGGCCGGCGTGCGAAGGGGCCCCGCCGCCCGGGGCGCGGGCGAGCGGCGCCGGCGAGCGCGGGCCGCCGAGCGACCCGCGCGAAAGAAGGCGGAGGCGCTCGAGGGTGAGCGCCTCCGTTCCGGTCTACGCGGCGGCGAGCGATCCGGTTTCGTCCTCCGAGCGCGAAGTCGAGCGAAACCATCCGGGCCGTCGCCCGTTACTTACGCGAGCCCGCCGCCGGCGGGCGCCTCCCCACCACCAGAGGTGCGCCCTTGGGACGTTCGCCGACACATGTTCGCCCGGCCGGCCGCGGGGCCCCCCCGGCCGTCGGCGCGAAGTACCGCCTCTGCGCGCGCCTGGGCCGCGGCGGGCAGGCCGAGGTATTTCTCGCCCTGGCGCCGGGCCCCCTCGGGTCGCACGAGCTCGTCGCGCTCAAGCGCCTGCCCCCCGAGGCGCCCGAGCAGCCGGAGCTCGTCGCGATGTTCCTCGACGAGGCGCGCCTGGCGGCGCGGCTCAACCACCCGAACGTCGTGCGCACCTACGAGGTCGGCGCGGGCGACGACGACTGCTTCATCGCGATGGAGCTGCTCGAGGGGCAGCCGCTCGGCCGGGTGCGTGCGCGTGCCGGGGCGACCTTCGGCCCCGCGACCTGGGCCCGGGTGGCGGCCGACGCGCTCGCGGGGCTCGACTACGCGCACGAGCTCTGCGACTACGACGGCACGCCGCTCGGCATCGTGCACCGCGATGTCAGCCCGCACAACCTCTTCGTCACCTACGAGGGGGCGATCAAGCTCGTCGACTTCGGCGTCGCCAAGACGGCGCTCAATCGCGTGCGCACCGAGGCCGGCATCATCAAGGGCAAGGCCGGCTACATGGCGCCCGAGCAGGTGCTCGGGCTGGCCGACCGGCGGGCCGACGTGTACGCGCTGGGCGTGGTGCTCTGGGAGATGCTCGCCGGCCGCAGGCTGTACGCGGGCGAGCTCTACAAAGTGCTCCACCGCGTGCTGCACGAGCCCGTTCCGAGGGTCTCGAGCGTGGCGCCCGAGGTCGACCCCGAGCTCGACGCCATCGTCGCCCGGGCGGTCGAGAAGAAGCCCGACGACCGCTACCCGACCGCCCGCGCGATGCGCGAGGCCCTCGAAGGGTACCTGGCCGCGCGGGGCCCGGGCGCGCACGCCGCCGACCTCGGGCGGTGGCTGCAGTCGGCCTTCGCCGAAGAGCGCGAGCAGCTTCGCCGGCAGGTCGAACGCGCGTGTGGGTCCGGCGTCGGCCCGTGCGGCGGCGCCCCGGAGCTCGCGCCCGCGGGCGGGCCCCCGGCGAGCGGGCGCACCGGGGGCCTCGGGTCGACGCTGCTCGAGGCCCCCGGCGCGCCCACCCCGCTCAGCCATTCACACCTCGGCGTCATCGTCGGGGCGCAAGATGGCGGGGCGCCCCGCCGCCCCTCGGCGCTCGCCCCCGCGCTGGCCGCGCTCGGCGTCCTCGGCATGGTCGCGGCTGGTACGATGGTCGCGCGCGCGCGGTTCGCCGCTCCGCCGGCGATCACGTCGGCCGCTCTGGCTGTCGCGCCCGCCCCCCCCGCCGCCTCGCCCGACCCCGCCCCTTCGGGGCGGCTCGCGGTCGCGAGCGAGCCGACCCGTGCGCTCGTGTCGCTGAACGGTAAGCCCCTCGGCGTCACCCCCCTCGAGCTCGCCTTGCCCGCCGGCGTACATACCTTGTTGCTTTCGAAACAAGGCTACCAGACCGAAGCGCTCGTCGCCGACGTGCCCGCCGCCGGCGCGCTGGCGCCGCCCGCCCTCTCGCTGCGCCCCGCGGCACGCGCCGCCCCGGCCGACGCTACGCCGCCGCGCCCCGCGCACGCTCGGCCGGCGCCCGGCGCCCGCTCGGCCGAGCACGTGGCCCCCGCCGCCCCGGCGCCCGCGGCGAGCGCCGCCCCCCTCGCGACGGCGTCGTCGCGGCTGCGGGTTCGGCTCGTCGACGAGGGGCGCCCCGGGGCCATCGACATCATCGACTGAAACGCACCCGCCGCGGGCTCGCCCGGTCTCGATCGGCGCGCCCGCTCGCCGACAGGAGGCTCTCTACGCCATGGCCACGTCGACCCTACGTTCCGGCTGTCTGATCGCGTTGCTCGTCGTCGCCGGGCTACCCCCCGTGGCGCGGGCGGACGACGGGCGCGGGGCGCCCGAAGCGCAGCGCGCCGAAGAGCTGGCGGCGCAGGCCTTCGAGCTCTACCGACAGGGGCACTACCGCGACGCGGTCGACCTGTACGTGCGAGCCTACGAGATCGCCCCGGCCGCGGCGCTGCTCTTCAACATCGCGAGGCTTTACGACCAGAAGCTACACCAGCCGGACGCGGCGCTCGACTACTACCGCCGCGCGCTCGCCGCCGCCGACCTCGCGCCCGAGCTCGCGGCGCGCGCGCGGGCGCGGTCCGAAGCGTTGCGCGCGGCCCCTGCGCCCGCCCCGCGCCGCGCGGCCCCTGCCGCCCCGCCGGCCCGACCACCGGCGCGGGACGGCGAGGCCGGCGCTTCGTGGCTCAAGGCCGCGGGGGCGGTCGCCGCCGGGGTCGGCGTCGTCGGGCTCGGCGTCGGCGGCGCCTTCGGCCTGCACGCCCGGGGCAAGGAGCGCGCGGCCGACCGGCTCTGCGCTGGCAGCGACTGCGCGAGCGAGCGGGCGCTCGTCTTGACCGACGAAGCGCGGGACGCGGCGCGTGTCTCGACGCTGAGCTTCGTCGCGGCCGGAACGCTGCTCGCGGGCGGTCTCGGGGCGTTCTTTCTTGCCCCCCGCGAGCGGGCCCAGGCGCCGTCGACCGCCGCCTCTTGGCGGTTGGCGCCCGAGCTGGGGCCCCGCGGCGGGGGCCTGTCGGTCGCGTGGCGTTGGCCTTGAACGCCCCTGCCACGCCTGGCGTTGGGCCTTGAAGGCTCCTGCCTCGCGAGCCGTCGGCCTTGAACGCCCTGCCTCGCGTGGCGTTGGCCTTGAAGGGCCCTGCCATGCTTGGGGGTACGCCTGGTCGAGGCAGTGCGCGCGCCGCGGCGCCAGCGCGTTGCGGGCGGCGGTGGCCCAGGTACGAGGCCGTGCCCGCGGGGCTGACGAGCGTGAGCCGGTTTTCGGGCGCGTCGACCGCGCAGGGCTCGGGGGGCGGCTCGCGCCCGATGGTCGCGAGCGGCACGCGCAGCTCGGCCTGCTCTTGCAAGTCGAGCCACGCCTCGCGCGTCTCGAGACGACGGCGGGGCGCCGCGGGCGACCGCACCCTTCGGGCGCCGCCGCGTTGAACGCCGCCCGCTCGGTCTCGTCGGGTTCATCACCCGAACGCCTGCCCTCACTCAGACCCCCGTGACGGGCGCCTCGCCCGGGCCCTCGCCGCCGCCCGGCTCGCCCTGGCCTTCGCCCTCGCCCGGCTCGCCCTGGCCTCCGCCCTCGCCCGGCTCGCCCGGCCCCTCGCCCCCGCCCGGCGCGTCGGCAGGCGCCCGCCGCGACGGAGCGTTGCGCACCGCCGCGAAGAGCGACGGATACGTCACCGCCACGTCTTCGACCCGCCGAAAGGCAAACTGCCCCGCCCCCCGGCGCTCGTCGTAGAACCGCAGCAACAGCGTCACCGCCCGCTGCAAGAGCCCTGTCCAGCGCTCGGCCTCGCCCGCTTGCCCCACGCCGAAGCCCGTGAAGATGCGCCCCGCCAGCCGCTTCGCCTGCGCGGCGTCGTCGGGGCGGTACCGCTTCTTGTCGTGCTCGAGGAGCGCCCGCACGTCGTCGCGCCGGTAAAGGTCGGCCAACAGCGAGGCCGGCCGGGCAACGAGCCGCACGCCGTCACGACGGCCGCACCTTGTGCCCGGGCAAGCCGGGGTTACCCTTCGGGGTCCCTCGGGGGCAGGGGCCCCTGGGGGGCCTGTAACCGGCCGCTTCCAGCAGGGGGAGGGGCCCCTCGGGGGGTTGCCAACCTTCGGGTTACCCAAGGGGCAGGGGCCCCTGGGGGGGTCGTAACCCGTCAGTTACAGAGGGGGGAGGGTACCCTGGGGGGCCGCTAACCCGAAGGTTACAGAGGGGGCAGGGGCCCCTGGGGGAGGGGTAACCCGAAGGTTAGCCCGCAGGCAAAAAGGGCTGGGCGGGCGCGCCGCTCGGCTGGGGCGAGGGGAGGGGAGGTTGGGGAGGCAGTGGCTCATCTGTCAAGGCGCACGCATCGTCCGTCGGGGCCATCTCAGCCGCGGCGACCCCGCCAATAGCCCGGCCGGCGCCTCAGGTGCATGATCGCGAGCACCACGATGCGCTCGGGTTCGACCGCGTAAAGAACGCCGTAGGGAAAGCCTTCGACAAGCAAGCGCCGCACGTCGGCTTCGACGACCGGCCCTTGCTCGGGCGCCTCGGCGGTGCGGTCGAGTGTGGCCGTCAGGGCCGCCTCGAAGCGCAGACCCGCCCGCTCGTCATGCTGCCAGTACCAGAGAAATGCCTCGCGCGCTTCGCGCTCGGCCTCGGGGGTGAAGGCGAGAGGGCGGCCGGACACCTCAACCACGCGCGAAGATGCGTTCTCGGGCCTCGGCCCAGGGCACAGCCTGCGCCCGCCCCGCCCGCACGTCGTCGAGCCGCCGCTTGGCCTCTTCAACCCAAGCGCGCTCGACGTCGTCTTCAGGCTCGTCGCCGACACTGTCGAGCAGGCGCAGCGCGAGAGCGCGCCGCTCGCTCTCGGGCAGCTTCAGCGCCTCATCGAGAAGCTTCTCGGCCGGGTCACTCATCTCGACGAGTCTAGCAGACCTTCAGGGAACTCGACTCGCTACCAAAGGCGACCACATCAGGCTCCCAAGCTCTACCGAGCTGCACCCGGGCGAGCGGCGCAGCGACCAGGGCGCTACCGGCCGAAAGAGCGAAGCCCCGCGCGCCCCAGCGCATGGTAGCGGCGACGGCAGCGACGGCAGCCACCGACCCGGCGAGCACGACGGCCGGGTCGCGCACGATCTGGGCGCGTCCGAAGGGCATCGGCTCGGCCACGACCGAAAACCTCGCGCTCGCGAGGTGGCGCGCCTTACGGCCCCTCGGGCCCCTTGCGCGGCGGCCGCCGGCCGGCTCAGAACACCTGCACGAGCCCGGCCTGGTCGGGCGTCTCGTCGTCGCCGATGTTCTCTTCGCTGCCGTTGCCGTAGCCGAGCGCGCTGCTACGCCCCCAGCAGCGCACGCCGCCCCCCTCGAGCAGCGCGCAGGCGTGCAAGAACCCGCCGGCGATCTGCACCGCCTTGCCGCCGAGCGGGATGGGGCCGACCGAGGCCGGCGTCTCGTCGTCGCCGAGGCCCTCTTGGTCGCCGGCGCTGAGGCCGAGGATGCCACTATCGGGGATGCCCCAGCAGCGCACGTCGCCGCCCTCGAGGAGCGCGCAGGTGTGCAAGAAGCCGCCCGTGAGCTGCACCGCCTTGCCGCCGAGCTGCACGGGGCCGGCCTGGTCGGGCGTCTCGTCGTCGCCGATGTTCTCTTCGTTGCCGTAGCCGAGCTGGCCGCTGGTACCCTGGCCCCAGCAGCGCACCAGCCCGCCCTCGAGCCGCGCGCACGCGTGGTTGCTCGACTCGACGGAGACGACCTCGAGCGCCTTGGCGCCGAGTTGCACGGGGCCGACCGAGGCGGGCGTCTCGTCGTCGCCGATGTTCTCGTCGTTGCCGTAGCCGAGCTCGCCGGCGCTCGCCCTGCCCCAGCAGCGCACGCCGCCGCCCTCGAGCACCGCGCACGAGACGCCGCCGGCGGAGACCGCGATCGCCTTGCCGCCGAGCTGCACGGGGCCGGCTTGGTCGGGCGTCTCGTCGTCGCCAAGGCTGGCCTCGTTGCCGTAGCCGAGCTGGCCGCCGCCGCCGCCCGCGCCCCAGCAGCGCACCGAGCCGTCTTCGAGGAGCGCGCAGGTGTGGGCACTGCCCGCCGAGACCTGCCGCGCCTTGCCGCCGAGTTGCACGGGGCCGACCGAGGCGGGCGTCTCGTCGTCGCCGATGTTCTCTTCGTTGCCGTAGCCGAGCCGGCCGTTGTCGCCCGAGCCCCAGCAGCGCACCGAGCCGTCTTCGAGCACCGCGCAGACGTGGTCGCTGCCGGCGCTGATCTGCACCGCCTTGCCGCCGAGGGGCACCGGCCCCGCCGACGCGGGCGTTTCGTCGTCGCCGATGGTGTTCGTGTTGCCGTAGCCGAGCTCGCCCGAGAAGCTGACGCCCCAGCAGCGGACGGTGCCGTCGGTCAAGAGCGCGCAGGTATGGTTGCCGCCGGCCTCGAGCTGCTTGACGGCCAGGGCCGCGCCCCCGCCCGCGCCGCCTTGCCCCGCCCCGCCGCCCTGCCCGCCCGCGCCCGAAGCGCCGCCCGCGCCCGAAGCGCCGCCCGTGCCGGACGCGCCCTGGCCGCCGCCGGTGCCGGACGCGCCCGCCGCGCCGCCGGGCCCCGGCGTGTCGTCGTCGTCATCGCCACAGGCGACCGCGAAGCACGAGGCCGCGAGCAGGGCACCGACGAACGAAGCGAATCGAATTCTCATGCCAAGCCACCTTTCTTCGAAAGCAAGACCCATAGCCTACCACAGCCCGACGCCGCGGCGCGCGCCGGCCGTGATGCCAGCGCCGCAGCGGTCAGCCAACGGAGCCAAGGGGCGGGCGGCATCGGCCCAGGGGCGGCTGACCGACGCCGAGGGACGACGGGTCGACGCCTCCGCGCTAGGCTCCGTGTCGTTATGCGCCGCCGCGCCGGCGTCACGTCGGTCGCAGCCAAGGCGGGCTGGGCGTGAACTCGGCCACCACCCGCTCCACGAACGCCCTCGTTTTGGCCGGCACGAACCGGCCCGGCGGCAACACGAGCTGCACCGCACCGTCGACGTCGAGCTCCCAGCCGGGAAGCACCCGCACCAGTCGCCCGTCGGTCAGCTCTCGGCCGACGAGCCAGTTCGGCGCGAGCATGATGCCGGCCCCTTGCGTGCAAGCAATCACCAGGGTTTCGCCGTCATCCGACAGGAGCGGGCCTGCGACGCGCACCGTGACCTTCTCGTCGCCCCGACGTAGCCGCCAGGTGGGCCAAACCGACGGAATGGGGAAGCTCAGGCAGGCATGGCGCTTGAGGTCCGTCGGCGCCTTGGGCGTGCCGTTGGCGGCGAGATAGCTCGGCGCGGCGCAAAGCAGCGTCGGCGAGGGGGCGAGGTGTCGCACGACGAGCCCGCTGTCGGCCAGGTTGCTGACTCGGATCGCGGCGTCGAACCGCTCGGCCACGAGGTCGACGAAGCGGTCGGTGTGGGTCGTTTCTAGCTGGAGCAAGGGGTGAGCGGCCAGGAAGCTCGGCAGCCAGGGCGCGACCCAGAGGCGCGCGAACTTCGCGGGAAACGAAAGCCGCAGCACGCCCCTCGGCGCCTCCGCACCCTCGGCCGCCTCGGCGTCGGCCGCCGCCAGTTCGGCGAGCACGCCCTGAACCCGGCGCAGGTACACCCCGCCCGCTTCGGTGAGTGCCACCTGGCGGGTCGTGCGCGCCAGGAGCCGCACGCCGAGGCGCCCCTCCAGCGCCTCGACGCGGCGCGAGATCACCGAGGCGTCGCGGCCCAGCGCGCGCGCGGCCGCCACGAACCCGCCCTGCTCGGCCACGGCCGCAAACGCCTCGATCTGCTCCCATCGGGCGCGGCGGACCTTTCCCTGCGAGTTTTGCACGAGTGTCTTGCCCACGGGCGCCATTGTCGGCAGGTCTCGCCCTGGCTATCAAGTGGGCAATCACGGCGGGCCGACGGTCGGCCTGCCCGGCTTGCACCGGAGCGCAATCATGGCCAAACGCGAAGCGATCTTCCCTGCCGACCGACACGCGCTTTACGAGGCGCACCGCTACTCGGCGGCGATTCGATCGGGCGACCTTCTGTTCGTTTCGGGCCAGGTCGGCAGCCGCGAAGATGGCTCGCCCGAGCCGGGCTTCGAGGCCCAGGTGCAGCGCGCCTTCGACAACCTCTCGGCCGTGCTGAAGGCGGCCGGGTGCAGCTTCGACGACGTCGTCGACGTGACCTCCTTTCATACCGACCCGCAGGCGCAGATGGAGACCGTCATGGCCGTGCGGCAGAAGGCGATCGGCGCGCCGCCCTATCCGAACTGGACGGCCGTGGGCGTGAACTGGCTGGCGGGCTTTGACTTCGAGATCAAGGTCATCGCGCGCATCCCGCAATCGGGCTGAACGCCCGGCGGCGGTTCGGGCGGCGAGCGTCCGGCCGGACGAGACGCGCTCGGCGAAGGGGCGCGGGAGGCGCGACGGAGAGGCGACGGCGGCGAGCGGGGCGCAGGGCCGCGCGAGCCCGCCGCCCGGGTCAGGGCGCGGGCTGCCAGGCCGCGCGAAGGTGATCGAGCAGGGCGCGCACGCGGGCGACGCCGCGCAGCTCGGTGCGGTGCACGGCGACGACCGCGGCGGCCGGGGCGGCCCAATCGCGCAAGAGCGCCCGCAGCGCGCCCGACGCGAGCTCGTCGTCGACGAGCCACGTGGGCAAGAGCGCGACCCCGAGGCCGCGCACGGCCGCGTCGCGCAGCACGTAGAGCGCGTTGGTGCGCACGGCCCCCTCGGGGCGCACGACCACCTCGCGGCCGCCCCGGGCGAGGCGCCACGCCCCCACGCCGCCGCCCCCCGACGCGTGGACGAGCGCCTCGTGGGAGGCGAGCGCCTCGGGCGTCTTCGGGGTGCCCCGGCGGCGCAGGTACGACGGCGCGGCGACGACGAGGCGCTCGTAGCGGGCGAGCTCGTGCGCGACGAGCGACGCGCTGTCGGGCATCGCCACGCTGACGCGAATGGCGACGTCGACGTTGTCGGCGACCAGGTCGATGACGCGGTCTTCGAGCCGGAGGTCGACGCGCAGCCCGGGGTGCGCGCCGAGCAGGGCGGGCAGCGCGGGCCAGACGCGCGCCAGGCCGAACGTCACCGGGGCGCTCACCGTGAGCTGGCCGCGCACGGCGGCGCCCTCGCGCACGAGCTCGCCCGCTTCGTCGAGCTCGCGCAGAAGGCGCACGCACTCGGCGTAGTAGCGCCGGCCCGCGTCGGTGACCGCGAGCGCGCGGGTCGTGCGCCGCACGAGCGCGCCGCCGAGCCGCGCCTCGAGGTCGCCGAGCTGTCGGCTCACCGCCGCCGGCGAGAGGCGCAAGTCGCGGGCGGCGGCCGACAGGCTGCCCGCTTCGACGACCCGGACGAACGTCGCCATCTGGGCCAGCAAGTCCACGGTCGGGAGGGTGGCGCAGCTTTGCGTGCGGCGCAAAGGTGACGTCCGCCCGAGCGGCCTACCGCCGCGCCCCGCCGGGGCGCACAGTGCGGCGAGTGAGGCGGGCGACGGAGCCCGCCGCGAGGAGACACGCTGCCATGGCCCGCATCGAACCCACGACCGTCGAGACCGCCCCCGAAGCCACCAAGCCCATGCTGGAGGCGCTGCGCAAGAACCTCGGCATGACGCCGAACCTGTTCGCCACCATCGGCCACTCGCCCGAGGGGCTCTCGATGCTGCTCGGCGCGGCGCAGACGCTGTCGCAGGGCCGGCTGTCGCCGCGCGAGGTCGAGGCCATCAACCTCTTCGCCTCCGAGCTCAACGGCTGCGGCTACTGCGTCGCGGCGCACGCCGGCCTCGGGCGGCGCGCGGGCCTGTCCGCCGACGACGTCGCCGCGGCGCGGCAGGGGCGCGGGCGCGACGCGCGCGAGCAAGCGTTGCTCGATCTGGTGCGGCGCGTGGTCCGCACGGGCGGCGCCGGCGCCGGGCGCGAGCTCGCATCGGCCCGCGAGGCGGGGCTCTCGGACGGCGAGGTCATCGAGGCGCTCGCGCACGTCGCGCTCAAGGCCTTCACCAACGCCGTCGCGCTCGTCGCCCAGACCGCCATCGACTTCCCCAAGCCGCCCCGGCTGCCGGAGGGGTGACGTAGCCCCCTTCGCGCCAACGGCCCCGGTCGTCGGTCGAGCCTAGGCGCGGCTGCGCCGCACGACGTCGTCGAGCGAGATGCGGCGCCCCGAGAGGAAGCGGGGCCCCCCGGCGCGGCGGTAGCCGTCGGGGTTCGTGCGCGGGTCGAGGGAAGGGTGCCGGCGGCACCACCGCTCGAGGCGGCGATCGCGGGCCTCTAGCAGCGCGACGATGTCGCCGCGGAAGGCGCGCAGCATCGCGCGCAGCCAGGTGTGAATCCGGCGCGGGCCGCCCGAGCGGACGGCGAAGCGGGGCAGCAGGGCGGCGGCGCGGGCGCTCGGCGCCCAGTTCGAGGGCGTCGTGAAGAGCGCGACGGGCAGGCCGCGCGCGTTCACGCTGATCGAAACCAGCTGGACGAGCCGAGGCCCGCCCGGCTCGTCGCGCCCCGGGCGGAGGAAGACGTGAAAGTGCCCGTGCTCGCCCCGGATGCGCGCGGACGGGGGGTGCGCGTGGTAAAAGTAGCGCGCGCCCGTGGCGACATCGTCGACCGAGCCGTAGTGCCGATACGGCTCGATGGTCGGCTCGCCCGCGAAGAGCGGGGCGCACAAGTTCTCGCCCCGCGCCGCGCTGTGCTCGTAGCAGCGGAGCACCCGCGCTGCCGCGCTCCGGACCGTCGCCCCGTTCACGTCGTGCCCCATGCGCCCAGGTCTGTCGCCCCGCTCACGTCATGCCCCCTTCGCTCAGGGGCGCTTGGTGATCTCGCCGCCCTCGCAGGGGTCGCTGTTGAAGCCGGCGCGGACGTTGGTTCGGACGGCGGGCAGGCGCGGGGTACGGCGCTTCTCGTGCGGCGCCGGGCGCGACTTCGGAGCGGTTTCTTTGCTGTCTTGCTTGGTGCTTGCTTTCATCGGTTGCCCCCAGGGCGATAGGTGGTTGGGCGCGAAGGCGAGGCGCCCTCGGGTCCGTCGTCGTTCGAATTTAGCAAGCCCCGTGCCCGCGCCCCCGCGGCGAGTCGTTGCCGCCCGATTCGGGGCGAGCACGCCGCCCGCGCCTCGCGAGCCCAACCTCAGCGCAGGCGCCGAGGCGCGGCCGCTGCGCAAGGTGCGCGGGCCCGCTGCGCAAGCTGAGCAAGCCTGCGCAAGCCGGCCTGCCGCTCGACGCACGCGGCGCGGTGTTGGACCCTGGCCTCTCGTGCGCCGAGGGGGCACCCTTCGCCCATGTCTGCCGAGCGAACGTACCTGCAGGCGTTCGTACACGCCTGGCTCGAAGAGATCGCGCCGCTCTCGTACGCCGACCTCGCCGCGCGCCAAGAGCCTCCCTTCGCGAGCGTGCCCTTCGGGGCGGCGGGCGTGGCCTACGCGCTCTTGCGGGCGGGGCGGGCGCTGGGCGACGAGGCGATCGTGGCGCGCGGGCAGGCCTGGGCGGGCGACGCCCTGCGCTTCGCGCGGACGAAGCAGGGCTTGCGCCTGCCCGGGGGCGCCGACGCCGAGGTCGCGCCCTCGCTCGCGTACGGCGCCGGCGGCGTGCGCCACGTCGCCCTCTTGCTCGCCCGAGCGCGGGGCGATGCGGCCGAGATGTCGAGGCTCGTCGGGGGGCTGGTCCGATCGTCTCGGAGGGCGGGCGGGCGCTCCGACGAGTTTCTCTTCGGCAGGGCCGGGCATCTCGCCTCGTCGCTCTTGCTCTTCGAGGCCACGGGCGACCGCCGGCTGCGGGCCCTCGCCGCCGAGCAGGCGGGGCCGCTGCTCGGCCGGCCTCGCGCTCGCGCCCGCCCGGCCTGGACGCGCGACGCGAACCTCTCGTTCGCCCACGGCCGCGCGGGCGTCGCGCACGCCCTGCTCGGCTGGCACCGCGCGGAGGGGCTCGAGCCGCCCGCCTGGCTGATCGACGAGCTCGTACGCCTCGCCCGCGAGAGCGTCGCCTGGGGGCGCGAGCGGCAGCGCGCGCCGAGGGCCGCCGTCTTGACCCGAAGCTGGTGCAACGGGGCGGCCGGCCTGACCTTGCTCTGGG
The DNA here is from genome assembly GCA_035762175.1 of Polyangiaceae bacterium. Classification (GTDB taxonomy): domain Bacteria; phylum Myxococcota_A; class Polyangia; order Polyangiales; family Polyangiaceae; genus DASTPP01. Next base: position 32,488 of record DASTPP010000135.1, read on the forward strand.
CGCGGGCCTACGAGCAGACGGGCGACGCGCGCTTCCGTCGCCTCGCGCAGGCCGGCGCGCGTCGCGGCGTCACGGCGGCGGCGGAGGCGGGCGGCGATCTGTGCTGCGGGCTCGCGGGGCGGGCGTACGCGGCGCTCGCGGCCGAGCGGGTCGCGCCCGGCGCCGGGCACCGCGAAGACGCCGTCGCGCTCGCCGTCCGGGCGGTCGATCAGATGCAGGGGCGATGGCCCAACGGCCTGCTCAAGGGCTACCCGGGCGTCGTCTGCCTCGCGGTCGATCTGGCCTTCGAGCGCGCGCCGCGGGGGTTCCCCTTCGTCGAGGCGTGAGCGGCTCGGGTGGCGCCGGGTCGGGGGGCCGGCGGCCCGGGCGGTCGGCGCTTGGGGGCGGGGCCGCCGAGCGCCCGGTCGACCGACTCGACGACCCGGAGCGCGTGCGCGAGGACGGTCAGCGTCGGGTGGCAATCGCCGGCGGAGGGGAACGCCGACGCGTCGGCCACCCAGACGCTCGGCGCGGGGCGCAGGCGGCCCCAGGGGTCGCAGGGCGCGCCGGGGCCTTCGCCCATGGCGCAGGTGCCCGCGGGGTGAAAGACCGGGGGCAACACGAAGGGGTCGCGGTAGCGCAAGAGCGACGCGCCGGGGGAGGCGATAGCCTCGGCGACGCGGCGGCACGACGCCTTCATGTCTTCGACCAGGCGCCGCTCGGCCGCCGAGCTCGCAAGGTGGATCTGAGGCAGGGGGCGGCCGAGCGCGTCACGAGCGCGGGGCGCGAGATCGACGTAGCGGCCGGGCGCACGCCACTGCTCGCCGAGCGAGTTGACGAAGGTGAAGCTCGCGTCGGGCGGGGCCTGATCGGCGACCAAGGCGCGCACGTCTTCGTCGAGGCGGGCGAGGGGCAGGGGGCCGACGATCTCGACCGAGTAGCCGCCGCGGTAAGGGCGCTTGGACGCGGCGCCGCGGTTGACGAAGCGAGGCACGAACGCGGCCGGCGGCAGCCCGCGGGCGTCGGGGTCAGCGGGGCGGTTGGGCTCGACGAGGAGGTACGACAGGTTGAAGTGGTCGGTGAGCCCGCGGCCGAGCCGGCGGTGGCGCACCCCGCTCGCGAGCAGCAGGCGGGTCGTCTCGATCGCGGACGCGGCGAGCACGACGGCCCGGGCCTCGAGCCTCTCGATGGCGCCGCCGCGGTCGACGATCACGGCGGCGGGGCCCCCGGCGGGCAGCTCGAGGCGGAGCGCGACCGAGCCGGTGCGGGCGTGCGCGGCGGCGGCGCAGTGGGCACCCGTCCAGTGCGTGCCGTCGGGGGCGCGGGCCCGCAGGCGGGGGCGGACGGGCACGCCGAGCTCGCGGGCGGCGCGGACGAAGCGATCGTCGAGGGGGTCGGCCGCGGCGCCGAGCCAGGCCTCGGCGGCGGCATAATAGGGCGCGAGCGCGCGGGCGCCGTAGGGCCAGCCTCCCTCGAGGAACACCTCGGGGCCGAAGCGCGAGAGCCACCCGCCCCAGAGGTTCGCGCGGCCGCCCACGGCGTGGGCGCGGGGCCACCAGCACGCGCCGCCGAGCGCGCGGTAGCGCCAGGCCGGGTCGCGCTCGTCGGTGCGCGCGCCGTAAGCGGCGGGGCCGGCCTCGAGCAGGAGCACGCGGCGGCCGCGGGCCTCGAGGCGCTCGGCGGCGAGCAGGCCGGCGGGGCCCGCGCCGACGACGATGACGTCGGGGCGGTCGTGGGGGGCGTTCACTTTCGGTTGCCTCGTGCCGCCGGCGGCGCCATCAAAGAAACGTGAAGACCGCGAAGGGGCGCGAGAGGGCGCGGCGCGCGCGGTGGTCGTTCGGCGACCGCCTCGCGGCGGCGGGGGGCGTGCGCGTGAGCCCCGTCTGCCTCGGGTGGGTCGGCCGGGCCTCGCTCATTTCGGAGGCGTACGACGCCGGCATCAACTTCTTCTTTCTCACCGCCGACATGCACTGGCCGCTCTACGAGGCGGCGCGGCGGGGGCTGCGCGATCTCTTGCGCCGCGGCGGGGGCGTGCGCGACGAGATCGTCGTGGGCGTCGCGTCGTACGTGCAGCAGCCCGAGTTCTGCCACGTGCCCTTCCGCGAGGTCGTCTCGGCGGTGCCGGGCCTCGGCTCGATCGACGTGACGATCGCCGGCGGCTCGTACGGGGGCGAGTTCCTGGTGCGGCTCGCGCAGTACAAGGCTCACCGCCTGCCGGGCGGGGGCCCGCACCGGGTGCCCGGCGTGCGGGCGACGGGGGCGAGCTTTCACGACCGCGCGGCGGCCCTGCTCGCGCTCAACCACGGCCTCGTCGACGTCGCCTTTGCGCGCTACAACGCCGACCACCCGGGCGCCGACGACGATCTCTTCGCGGGGCTTTTGCCCCGAGACGCTCGGCCGAAGTCGCTGCTCTTCAACTTCAACAGCACCCGCGGCTACGTGGGCGAGGCCCGCTTTCGCGAGCTCGGGCTCTCGGCCGACCACTGGCACCCGGCCCTCCCCGACTATTACCGCTTCGCCCTGCGGCGCCCCGAGATCGACGGCATCTTGTGCGGCCTGCGCGACGGCAAAGAGCTCGACGCGCTCGCCGCCGCGCTGCGGGCCGGCCCCGTGTCCGACGACGAGGCGGCGTACATGCGCGACCTCGCGGCCCTCTCGGCCGGGCGGCGCGAGCTCGCGTGAGGCGGGCGCCATCGCCGCCTCAGCCGCGCCGCGCCGCGGCCCGGGCGCGCCCGAGCTCGGAGCCGTAGTGGCGGGCGAGCAAGTCGTGAATCACCAGCTCTTGCGGGCGCTGCTGCGAGAGCAAGAGCCGGTTGGCGAACATGTGCGCCACGCTCGCGATGACAGAGGGCAAGGGCGTCGAGAGCGCGCCGCGCCGCTCGAGATCGCGCAGGCGCGCGACGGCCGGGGCGATCGCCGCGCTCCGGCGCTCGAGGGCCTCGACGCCGGCGGCGAGCGGGTGCTCGCCGTCGCCCGACGCCGCGAGCAGCTCGGCGACGTGGGCCCGCTCGCGCCGGAAGAGCTCGCCGAGCTTGCGCTCGGCCGCGGCGCCCGCGCCTTGCTCGGCCCCGAATTGCTCGCGCAGGCGCCGCGCGAGCGCGTGGCGCTCGTCGAGCGCGAGCCCGAAGTCGACCAAGAGATCGTGCGTGCCCCGCAGCGTCAGGCGCCAGCGGGCCTCGGCGCCGTCGTCGCCCTCGAGCATCTCGACGATGGCGAGCGACGCCTCGCTGTCGTGAAAGAAGATCTCTTCGGCGGCCGCGATCGCCTCGCGCCCGCCGTAGCGCTCGGTCTCGCGCTGGTACGTGTCGACCTGCACCCGCGAGACCACGCCCCCGCCGACGAAGGGCGCGAGCCGGTCGTGCAGGTCGGGCAAGAGCTGGCCGAGCAGCGCCCGGCCCGCGCCGTGAAAGCGCAGCCGCAGGTGCCAGGCGGGGTCGCCGTAGCGCACGAAGAACCAGCGATCGACGAGACCCTCGGCCCGCGCCGCCTCGACCGCGGGGGCCGCTACCTCGCAGAGCAGCCGATCGACCCCCGCCGCGCCGGCGTAGCACTTGACGGTCAGCCACTCGGACCCGGGCACGAAGACGCGCTCGGCGAGCGTCCCCCCGTCGGGCCGGGCCTCGGGCGGGGGGAGCGCCTCGGGCGGGCGGGCGGCGGGCGGCGGGCCTGTGTCGCCCTGGGGGCGGGCCTCGGACGCGGGGGCGGCCGGCGGCGGGCCCGCATCTCCCTGGGGCCGGGCCTCGGGGGTGGGGGCGGTGGCGCGGCGCACGAAGGGGACGGCGATCTCGTGGGCGTAGCGGCCGCCTTCGCCGCGCACACACGCCCCTTCGGGCGGCGGATAGAGCTCTTGGGCGGAGAGCTCGTCGCGGCCGCGCGCGAGCTCGGCGAGCGCGTCGACGGAGAGGGCGTTGTCGAGATCGATGGCGAGCCTCTGGTCGCCCTGCCCGACGCTGAGCCAGCGCGGCAGGTCGAGCCGCCGCCGCAACCCGTCGGCCGCCCGAAAGCGCTGGGCGCCGCGGGCCCAGGCGAGGGGCTCGAGGTCGGCCTTGCGCAGCGCCCACCGGGCGGGCGAGAGCACGGCGCGGCCTCGGACGACGCGCGGCAGGCGGGGGGCCGAGGCCAGAGGCCCCCACGACCAGCCGAGCGACGGGGTGCCGTCCTGGGTTTGTAGCGCGGTAAGAAAGCGATAAATCGGCAGATCTCTCGGGCCGACCGCGTGCGCCGACGTGAGCCGCGGCACGATCTCGCGCCCGAGCCGCTGCGAGCGCACGACGATGCGGCCGCGCTCGAGGCCGACGAGCAGGTCGGTGATGGGTAGCGCGTGAGCGGGGTCGACGCCGGGGCGGGCGAGGTAGGCGATTTCGTAGGCCCGCAGCGGCGGCCGGCAGAGAATGTTGCCGAGGCGCCCTTGGGGTAGGTGCACGATCTCGGCGAAGATCGCGTCCGGCCGCAGGGCCTCTTCGGCGCGCAGGTGGGCCTCGACCGCCGCGCGCAGCCCCGGCGCCCCGTGGCAAAAACGCCCGAAGAGCCGCGCCCCCGAGGGCCCGCCGGCCGCGCGCAGCGCGAACGCGTAGTCGCCCCGCGCGACGGCTTCGGGGCTCTCGGCGGCGAGCGTGGCCATGGCGACGAAGGCGTCGGGCAGCGGCAGCGGCTCGTGCGCGAGGGCCTCGACGTCGGCGTCGTCGAGGGCCCAGACATTCTCGCCGCGCGCGATGAGCTCGAGCAGGCGCCGGAGCTTGTGGGCGTCGGCGGCGCCGAAGGCGGCCGGGGTGGCCCCGTCGGGGCGGGTGGGCAGGTCGGCCGCTTGCAGCAGCGGCGCCGGGTCGGCCGAGGGCCCCGACGCGAGCGGGAAGCCCACGCCGAGCTCTTCGTCGAGGGCGTCGACGAGGGGCACCGTGCGGCCCTCGTAGCGCTCGGCGAAGCGCTCGCGGAAGCGCTTGAGCGCCTCGCCGTCGGGCGCCTCGGAGATGCGCGTGAGCAGCTCGACCGCGCGCCCGATCTCGTCGAGCACGCGCTCGCCGAGGGTCGCCTCGCCGTCGGGGCGGTAGAGGTCGACGTGAAAGAGGCGCGGCAGCTCGACGGGAGCCGGCAGCTCGTGCAGCGCCTCGGCGACGGTTCGGTAGCGGGCGGGCGGCAGGCCGACGCCGTCGCGGTCGATCGCGGCGAGCGCGTCGCGGGCGCGGGCGAGGGCCTGGGCGGCGGCCCGCCCGGGGGGCGCGGCTGCGAGCACGGCGATGGCGTCGTCGAGGGGGCCCGGGCCGGTCACGCGCGGCGCGAGCTCGGAAACGAGCGCCCGGCTCTCGACGAGCGAGTCGACGAAGGCGGCCGCGTCGTCTTCGGCGACGTCGGGGCGCGTCGCGACGAGGGCCCGGGCGAGCTCGCCCGCCGTCGCGCCCCCTCGGGCCCGCTCGAGGGTCTCGCGCAGCGCGGGCGTCGCCTCGATGGCGACCAGATCGTTGACCCGCTCGCGCGCGGCCGGGTCGACCCGGGCCTCGATGTAGCGCACCTGCCCGGCCCGCTCGTAGAGGCTGGTGTTGGGCCCGAAGCGCAGCGCCGCGCGCAAGTCGGGCTGCCGCTCGAGGGCGTCGGCGAGGGCGCTCAGGTACTCCATGTCGAGGCGGGTGTGGCGCACGAAGCGCGGCCCCGGCGCGTGGGCGAAGCCGCCGCCCGGCACGACGGTGCCCACGGCGCAGGCCGAGAAGAGGCCGAAGGGCGTCGGGCGCGAGGCGAGGCGCGTCAGGTACCGCACGAGGATCGAAGGGACGTTCGCCGCGCGCGGGCTCGCCTCGTCGTCGAGCCACGCCGAGACCGCGTCGTCGAGCGAGGGCGAGGCGACGAAGAGCGCCTCGCGCACCTCGGGCCGCCTCGCCTTCGCGCGCAGCCAGGCGAGGAGGCGGGCGCGGTCGTGGGCGAGGGCGGCGTCGAGCGCCGCGTCGTCGCCTTCGGCCGCGGCCGCGGGCGCGCGCAGGCCCTCGGCCCACCCCACGAGCTCGTCGATCGGGAGCAGCGGCGTGCGGGCGACGAAGAGCCCCGAGTGCTCGAAACGTGCGGCGTGGGCCATGGAGGTGGCGAGATTCTTTCGTACCAAGGAAGGGTGAGCAACGGCCTCGCGGGTGGCTCTGGCGCGGGCCGAACGCTGGCAGGGGCCCGTCGAGCTCGCGCGCCCCGCCGACGGCCGCGGTCGAGCGACGGGCGAGGCGCGCGCGCGCCGGCAGAAGCACGCGCCGTCGGGCGCGGGCGCGGGGGGCGCGGCGCAGGGCAGAGCCCCCGGCGCGCCCCCCGCGGCCGGGCGCCTCACGCCGCGCGCGCCGCGGCTACTTCGTCGCGGTCTTGCACGTGCAGGCGCAGCACGACGTCTCGCACGTGCCGATCAGGCCGGCCTTCACGCCGGTCTTCAGGGTGAGCTTCTTGACCTTGAGGTCGGATACCTCCTTTTCAGAGATGTTTTCTGAGCGCTTCTTGGTAGCAATCATCTTTTTCATGGTGGTTCTCCATGCCCCCTATCTTCAATTCATCCGGGGCGGGGGCGGGGGGCCGCTCGGCCTCCGCCCCGTCGAGAGGCATCAGCAATTGCCGTTCCGCGCGCCGCCGCCACCCGGGGCCGCGAAAGGCCCGGGCCCGGCGTTTGCGCAAACTGCGCAACGTGCGCAATCTGCGCGGCGCTCGCCCAAGATGGCCCCCCGATCGGCGACGTCGGCGGCCCCGCGCGAAGCGCTCGGCGCGTCTTGAGGCGGCCCCCCGTACGGAGCGCTCGGCGCGCCCGGAAGCGGCCCGGCCCCGGGCTCAGGGGTGCGCGATGACGAGCAGGGTCGGCGCCCGCGCGAGCACCGAGCGCAGGGCGCGGTCGAGCATCTCGGGGTCGAGCGCGCCGAAGCTCTCGTCGAAGACGAGCACCTCGGCCCCCTGCAGCAGCGAGCGCGCGATGTAGAGGCGGCTCCGCTCGCCGTGCGAGAGCTGCCAGCCCGTCTCGCCCACCGTCTGCTCGAGCCCCCCCGGCATGCGGGCCAAGAGCTCGCCGAGGCCGAGCTCGCGGCAGACCGCTTCGGCCTCGGCCAGGTCGGCCGGGCTCGGCGGCCAGCGGCGGCCCATCAGCAGGTTGAAGGCGAAGGTGCCCTGCAACACGTGGTTCTCGTGAAACTGCGGCGTCGCGGCCACGCGGCGGCGCCAGGCCGCCGCGCCGAGCGAGCGCCGGTCGAGCCCGCCGAGCAGCAGGAGGCCCGACTCGGGCGCGCGCAGGCCCGCGAGCAGCGCGCCGAGCGTCGACTTGCCGCCGCCCGACGGGCCCTCGAGCAGCATTCGGTCGCCGGCGCGCACGCGCAGGCTCACGCCCCGCAAGACGGGCGCCCCGCGCTCGCCGTGGCGGAACACGAGCTCGCGCGCCTCCATGAGGTCGCGCCGGGGCGGCGGCCCCCCGGCCGCGGCGGGCGAGGCGGCCGGGGCGGCCAGGGCGGGCGACGGCGGCGGGGCGGGGGCCTCGCGCGAGACCGCCCGGAAGAGCGGCGCCACGCGGCGCCAGGCGATGGCGGCCGCCGACAGGCTCGCGAGCCCGCCGACCAGGCCCTGCAAGGCGTCGCCGGCCAGGAGCACCCCCCCGAGCGAGAGCGCGACCGCGCCGGGCGACGCCGCGCCCGTGACGAACGCGGGGGCGAGCCCGAGCACGCCGAGCAGCGTCCAGCCACGTGGCACGATCGACCCGAGGACGACGAAGCCCCGATCGAGCGCCTCGCCGCGCGTGATGTACAGGGCGAGGGCCTCGTCTTCGCCCTCGTGCCAGCGCTCGGGCGGCTGCTGCGCGAGGCGCGTGCGGTGGCCGGCCATGCGCTCGACCAGATCGCTCGTGAGCGCGAGCCGCGCGTCCGTCCAGGCGCGCTGGCGGCGGTAAAAGCGGCCGACGAGGGCGACGCCGAGGGTCGCCCAGGCGGCCAGGAGCGCGAGGTGCAGCGCGCCGCCTGCGCCCCGGGCGAGCAGCACGCAGGCGAGGGCGAACGAGATCGCCGACGCGACCCCCGCGAGCCCGGCGCCGAGCGCCAGCGACTCGACCGCGCCCGACTCGATCACCCGCCCCAGAAAGCCCCCGGCGCCCTCGTGGCGGACTTCTTCGGGCTCGAGCGAGAGCGCGCCCGCGAGCAGGCGGCGTTTGAGCCAAGCGCCCGCGTCGAGCGCGAAGAGGCCGGCCGACCAGGAGCCCCACAAGCTCGCCGGAATGGCCGTGAGCGTCAGCAAGGCCCAGGCGAGGAGCCAGCCCCGATCGAGCCGGCCCTCGAGCAAGCCCTGCCCGATGGTCCACCAGGCGAGGCCGAGCAGGGCCGTGGTCGCGAGCCGCGCGGCCACGACGGCGAGCGCCCGCCGCGGCAGCCCCGCCTCGGCGGCCTGCTGGAGGGGGCTGGCCCCCGGCGGCAGGCGGAGCGTCCAGACGTTGCCGAGGGGCACGGCGCCGAGCCACTCGCGCAAGAGCGCCCGCCCGAGCACCTCGCGCCGGCGCCCGCGCGCGCCCACCAAGTCGAGCGTGCGCTCGACCTCGGGGCGGGCCTTGTCTCCGAGCTCGCCGCAGAGCAGGTCGGCGAGCGCCTCGGCGTCCATGCGCCCGAACGAGCCGTCGGGGCGCAGCAGCGCGACGCGCCGCCGGGGGCCCGTGAGGAGCGCCAGAAAGCGGGGCGGGCCGACGCCCGGCAAGCGCATCAGCGCCGGCCCCGCCCCGGCGAGCATGGCGGGGGCCTCGCCGTAGGTGGCGCGCACGGGCTCGGCCTCGACGCCGAGGTACGACGCGGCCTGCTCGATCCACGCGCCGAGCGCTGCCGGGTCGGAGAGCGAGGCGCCCGCCGCGCTCGGCGCGGGCACGCCTCGCGGGCCCAGGCCGCTCGCGGACGCGAGGGCTTGCAAGGCCTCGCCCAGCCGCGACGCCGGCCAGGCCGACGCGGCGGGCTCTTCGCCCCCCGGCGCGGGGCTCATGGCGGCGCGCCCCCGCCGGCCTCGTCGAGCCGCCCCCGCTCGAGGCGGAGCTTGCGCCAGCCCGCGCCCGACCAGAGCCCTTCGCGCACCGCGCGCTCGGCCTCGAGCAAGGCCCGGTAGCGCGAGCCGGGTCGCGCGGCGAGGTCGGCCGGCGCCCCGTCTTCGGCGACGCGCCCGCCCTCGACGACGAGCACCCGCTCGAAGCCCAGCGTCTCGCCGACGTCGTGCGTCACGCAGAGCAGGGTCGCCCGCTGCCAGAGCGCGCGCGCCCGCACGAGCAACGCCCGCCGCCGCTCGCGATCGAGGCCGCGGAAGGGCTCGTCGAGCAGCACGAGGCGCGCGTCCGGCCGCAGCATCGCCCGGGCGAGGCGCACCCGCTGCCCCTCGCCGCCCGAGACGAGCCCGCCGCCTTCGCCCAGCCGGGTCTGTTGCCCCTCGGGCAGGCGCTCGAGCACGTCGTAGAGCTCGGCCGCCTCGAGCACGCCGGCGAGCGCGGCGCCCTCGGGCGCGCCGTAGCGCACGTTCTCGAGGAAGGAGCGGTTCCAGAGCTGCACGGCGGGGTCGACCCAGGTCGTCTCGCGCCGCAACCGCAGCAGGCCCGGGCCGTCGAGGGGCGCGCCGTCGACGAGCACGCGGCCCTCGGCCGGCCGGTGCCAGCCCAAAAGCAGGCCGAGCAGGCTCGACTTGCCGGCGCCCGAAGGGCCGACGACCGCCACGTGGCTGCCCGGGGCGATGCGCAGATCGACGCCCTCGAGAATGACGTGGCCGCTCGCCTGCACGCTCACGCCCTCGAAGGCGAGCGCCGCCGGCCCCGGCAGCGGCCCGGCCGCCGCCCCGCCCGACGCCCCGCCCGACGCCCCGGCCCCGCCGTCGTCGGGGGCGCCGAGCGGCTCGAGCAGCCGCAGCGCGACGTTGCGCTGCGCGGGGTACTGCCGCAGCGCCGCCGCGAGCTCTTGCCCCCGCGCCGGCAGGCCGAGCGCCCAGTAGACCAGCAAGAGCCCCCGCGGCCCGGCGCCCTGGCGGGCCACGTGGTCGAAGAGCAGCCAGAGGGCCGCCCCCTGGCCCAGGAGGGCCTGCAGCCCCTGCGCCACGGTCGAGGCCCGCAGCATCGAGCGGCCCGAGAGCGACCACTCGCCGAGCAGCGCTTCGTGCTCGCGGCGCACCGAGCGCTCGGCCGCGTGGGCGCGCACCGGCACGAGGCCCACGAGCGCGTCGACGTAAAAGCGCGCGAGCGCGCCCGCGTGCGTGCGCACCCGCAGATCGCGCTCGACGAGGGCGCTGCTCGCGGCGAAGGGCACGAGCGCCGAGAGCGCCGCGAGCGCGAGCGCCGCCGGCGCGCCGCCCGGGTCGGCCCAGACGAGCGCCGCCGTGGTGACGGCGACGCCGCAGGCGGCCCGCACGAGCTGCTCGCCGAAGGCCGGCAGGTGCCGCAGCGCGTGCGCGCTGTGCCCGCGCTCGGCCATGTCGGACATCGGCCGGCTGCCGAAGTACCGGTCGCCGAGCCTTGGGATCTTCGCGAGGAAGGCGACGCGAAGGCGCGCCTCGAGGTTGCGCCCGAGGCGCAAGACGCCGGAGACGAGCGGCACCTCGAGCGCGAGCGCGAGCGCCAGAAAGGCCACGATCACCGCCACCGCCCCGAGCCGCAGCTCGGGCAGCGGCAGCTCGCGGCCGACGTGAATCAGGCCGCGAAAGAGCAGCGCCTCGGCGACGGCCGCGCACGTCGCCAGCGCGACCCCGCCCGCGATCGCCGCGGGCGCGAGCAGCCCGTCTTCGCGCAGCATCGCCAGCAGCGTCCGCCGCGACCGGTCGGGGGGCTCGGCGAGCGCGGCAGCGAGCTCGGGCGAGGCCGGCGGGGCCGCCTCGCTCCGACCCCGTTCGGGCGCCTCCGAGGGCGAAATCGCTTCGAGCGGCGGGGGGGCCGAGGCCGCGTCCGGCCACGAAGGGCGCTCTGCCCCGGCCTCGGCCGCGCTGGGCCCCCGGGCCGGCGTGGACAACGACGTCGTCGCGCGCCGCCCGCGCACGCGCACCAGCACCGCGCCCCGCAAGAGCACCTGCTCTTCGCCATCGTCCGAGGCCGGCACGGACCGCGCCGTCCAGAACCTCATCGGGATGGGGTCGAGCTCGCCGCCGACCTCGTCGAAGTCGCGGTCGAGCAGCACGTCGAGCATGCGCGCGGCCTCGCGCCCTCGCGCCACCCCGCCCGCCTGCGCCATCGATTCGACCAGCCGCGCGCCCGCGTCGAGCGCGGCGAGCGCGCGCCAGCCCGGCGCCGCCAGCGCCGCCGCCTGCTGCGCCTTGCCCCGGTCGGGCACCCCCAGGCGCGCGAGCCGCTGCCCGAGCGGCCGCAGAAAGTCTTCGCCCTCGGCCCACCCGCGAAAGGCCTCGGCGGGGACGGTGGTCAGGTGCACGAAGAGCTCGTCGCGAAAGCGGGCGCGCGCCGGCCAGCGCCGCCCGGTCGCCGGGTCCATCACCTGGACGCGCCCGCCGAGGCGGTTCCACACGACGACGAAGTGCGTCTGCCCGCTCGGCAGCCGCACGACGGCGATGGCCGGCAGCGCCCGCGCGCCCGCGAGCAGCACGTGCTCGCGGGGCACCATGATCTGCTCGGCGTCGAGCCCGAGCTCGCACGCGATGTCTTCGAGCGTGTCGATCGACGTGCCGTCGACGTCGGTCTGGCAGGCCTCGCGCAGGCGCCCGTACGAGACCGAGATGCCGAAGCCCCCGAGCAGGCAGGTGAGCGCGGCGGGGCCGCAGTCCATCATCGAGGTCTGCACCACCTCGGGGGCCAAGAGGCGCCCCCCCTGCCCGCCGCCGACCCTCACCGCCCGCCCCCCGACGGCGAGGGGCGCCCGGCCGGCGGGCGCACGAGCTGCCCGGCCGCCCGCAACAAGAGCGTCGCCGGCGTGACGCGCTCGACCTCGACGACGACCTCGCCCGGCAGCCCGTGCTGCATCGGAATGGGCGACCCGGGCTCGGGCCGCACCGCGAGCTCGACCCGCACGCGCCCGCTCTGCGCCTCGGTGCCGACGCTCGAGACCTCGGCCGGCGCCGAGCCGAACTCCGTCCAGGGGAAGGCGTCGAGGCGCACCTGCGCGCTCTGCCCCGGCGCGAGCCGCCCGACCGACGCGACGGGGAACTCGGCGACCACCCGCAGCTCGCCCGGCGGCACCACGGTCGCGATCGCGTCGCCCTCGCTCAGGAACGCGCCCTCGCGCAGCACCGCGATCTCGCCCAGCCGCCCGGCCACGGGGGCGCGCACGACGCGCCGCTCGATCTCGCCCTCGATCGTGGCGATCTCGGCCCGCAACGCCGACCGCTCGCCCTCGAGCGCGGCCGCCTGCCGCTCGAGCCCCGCGAGCGTCGCCGCGAGCACCCCGAGCTGGCTGCGCTGCTCGGCGTCGGCCCGCGTGGCCCCGAGCTGCTGCGCCTGGGTGCCCGCGCGCCTGGCCCGCGCCTCGGCGTCGGCCCGCACCGCCTCGGCCTCCGAGGCCAGCCCCGCGCGCTGGAGCTGCGCCGCCCGCTCGGCCTCGACCTCGGAAAGGCGCGCCGTCGCTTCGGCCTCTCGCTGCCGGGCCAGGGCCTCGTCGTTGCGCGCCCGCCCCGCCTGCTCGGCCTCGCGCAGCGCCCGCCGGTGCTCGTCGACCTCGCGCCCGAGCGGCCTGGCCTGCGCCTCGCTCGCGGCGAGCCGGGCGCGCTTCTCTTCGAGCTGTAGCCGCAGCGGCCGCGCGTCGAGCTCGAGCAGCACGTCGCCCGCTTCGACCGCGTCGGCGAGCGCGAAGCGCACCGCCGCCACCTGCCCCGAGACCGGCGCCGCGACGCGGTGCGGCGTCCGCCCGACTTCGAGCCGCGCCGACGCGCTCACCTCGTAGCGCGCGACCCGGGCCAAAAAGAGCCACGCCGCCCAGGCCGCGAGCAAGAGGGCCCCCACGCCCACGCCGACCAGCGAGCGCCGATGGTCCGAGGCTCGAATGGCCTTCAGCGATCGAGAGAAGCCGGCAGACATGAGCAGCGGGTCGCGAAGGGGCGCGAGCCCGGCGTCGTTCGCGCCGGGCCCTGGCTTGCGCAACGAGCAAACGCCAGCAAGCAACGTGCCTGCTACCCTTCGCGGCCGTCAAGGCCAGACCGCGGGCCTCAACCTTGCTTGGGCCGGTACGCCTCGGGGTCGAGGCCGTACCGTTCGACCCAGCGGTAGACCTGCTCGCGGCCCTTGCCGAGCTCTCGGGCGACCGCCGCCACGTTGCCGCCGTGCCGAGCGAGCGACTCCGCGACCAGGTCGCGCCGCGCGCGCTCTTCTTCGGAGAGCTCGCGCGGCGGGGCGGGCGCCGCCGGCGGGGCGGCCGGACGGGCCGGCTTCGGCGCCTCCTCGTCGTACGAAGGGCCCTCGGGCGCCTCGAGCGGCCCGGGCCCGGGGGCGAGCGCGAGCGCGCCGCCGAGCCAGAACTCGAGCTCGCGCACGTTGCGCCGCCACGCGCGCGAAAAGAGATCGCGCGCCATCGCGTGCGAGAGCGTCACGTCGCGGCGGTCGCCCGCGCGGCGCGCCAAGAGCGAGCTCACGATGAGCCCGATGTCTTCGCGCCGCTCGCGCAAGGGGGGCAGCCGAAAGGTCAGGCCCTGCAGCCGCGCCAAGAGATCGGCGCGGAACTGCCCGGCCAACACCATCGTCTCGAGATCGCGGTGCGTCGCCGCCACGACGCGCAAGTCGACCTGGCGCACTTGCGTCGCGCCGACGGGGCGCACCTCGCCCTCTTGGAGGGCGCGCAAGAGGGTCGATTGCGCCGACGCGGGCAGCTCGCCAATCTCGTCGAGAAAGAGCGTGCCGTGGTCCGACGCGGGCACGAGGCCGAGGCGGTCTTCGGTCGCGCTCGAGAACGCCCCCTTGCGGTGGCCGAAGAGCTCGCTCTCGACCAACCCCGAAGGGATGGCGCCGCAGTTGACCGGCACGAACTTGCCCGACCTGCCCGACCGCGTATGCACCGAGCGCGCGACGAGCTCTTTGCCCGTGCCGGTCTCGCCGATGATGAGCAGCGGCAGCGGCGACGAGGCCGCGTGCCCCAGCCGCGTGAACAGCTCGCCGAGGCGCGGCTGCATCGTGAGCAACAGGTCGGTGCGGGCGCTGCCCGAGAGCTCGCCGTCGGGCGCGGGCGGCTGCGACTCGCGGTACACGAAGAACGTGTGCCCGATCTCGATCACGTCTCCGTCCGAGAGCACCTCGCGCGCGACGCGCACGCCTTGGCGAAAGGTGCCGTTCTTCGCCCCGTTGTCGTAGAGCACGGTGCGGTCGCGCTCGCGCACCAGGCGCGCGTGCTCGGTCGACGCCCACCCGTCGGGCACGCGCACGCTCAGCCGGGAGCCCTCGCGGCTCGCCGAGAGCGGGCCCTTGCCGCGCCCGATGCGCACCTCGTCGACGTCGGCCAGCGACCAGCGGTGCGAAGGGGCCAGCGGCTCTTCCGCGCGCAAGACGGCGATGAGCACGGGCGCGCCCTTCGCTTCGGGCGCGCCGCGCGGGCCGACCGTCAGCGTCGCCGTCTCGTCGTCAGACACTACCCGTCACCTCGAAAGAGGGGCCGACCGACCCCACCCGGGCCATCGGAAGGGGCTGGCGCTCGTGCGGAGGGGCCATCAAGGCGGCTACCGTACCGCAGGCGGGCCGGCGCCGTCACGCGGGGGGCCCGCACCCGGCGCCGCCTCACCCTCGGCGAGGGTGGGCCTGCCCCGTCAAGCCGGCCCTGCCGAGGCAGAGGTGCAATTGGTACCGGTCCGCTCGGTCTGGGGGTCCTGCGCGGCTTGACCGGCTTTCACACCTGTCTTCAACGTGAACTTTCTGATTCTCAAATCAGAGAGCTTCTTTTCGAACGCCGCGTCTTGATGCTTTTCGCTCTTTTTTCGAAGAAGGAACGTTTTCATGTCGGCTCTTCGGCTCACTTCCCTGCGAAGCCGATGCTATCTCCTTTTTCTGGTCTCCGCCTTGAGCAAGGGGCGTGCCAGAGGCGGGGCGCACGAAAGGTGACGCGGGTGCGGCCTTGCGAGCTCGCTGCCCGGGGGCTCATCCGTGGCGCCACCCGTGGCGCCACCGGTGGTGTCACGGGTGGCGCCACAGGCGGCAGGGGCCTCGGCGGCACCACGCCGTACGGGGGCGACGGCGCGAGCCCCGCCCGCCGCGGGCGCACGCCGGGGTAGGGCGCACGCGACGGCGCCATCCGCGCGCGCTTAGCGAGGTCGGCTCGCCGCCGCGCGCGCCACCTCGACGCGGTGCCGGCAGGCCTGCTCGTCGGCGCGGGCCGACGCTTCGGGCACGTGCAAGAGCTCGACTCGGCGCTCGACCGGCAAGCAGTGCGAGCTCGCCGCCCAGAGCGTCGGGTCTTGGGGGCCACGCAGCGGCTCGAGATCGGCCCATACCCTCGCGGTTCTGTCCCAGGAGGCGGTCACGAGGCGCCTTCCGTCGGGGCTGAAGGCCGCCTCCGTGACGGGCAGCTCGTGCCCGCGCAAGACCAGCAGCTCGCCCCCGCCCTCGGCGTCCCAGACCCGCACCGTCTTGTCGTACGAGGCCGTCACGACCCGCCGGCCGTCCGGGCTGAAGGTCGCCGACGTGACCCAGCCCTCGTGCCCGCGCAAGACGAGCGGCTCGCCCGCGCCGCCCTCGGCGTTCCAAACTCGGGCGGTCTTGTCCCAGGAGGCAGTGGCGACCCGCCCCCCGTCAGGGCTGAACGCCGCCGACCAAACGTCGTTCAGGTGCCCGCGCAAGACGAGCGGCTCGCCCGACCCGTCCGCGCTCCAGACCCGCGCGGTCTTGTCTTTCGCGACCGCGACGACCCGCCGGCCGTCGGGGCTGAAGGCCACGGCGTTGACCTCGGCCTCATGCCCGCGCAAGACGAGCGGCTCGCCCGCGCCGTCGGCGCTCCACAGCCGCACCGTCTTGTCGAGGGACGCGCTGACGATGCGTCTTCCGTCGGGGCTGAAGGCCGCCCCCGTGACGGGCAGCTCGTGCCCGCGCAAGACCAGCAGCTCGCCCCCGCCCTCGGCGTCCCAGACCCGCACCGTCTTGTCGTACGAGGCCGTCACGACCCGCCGGCCGTCGGGGCTGAAGGCCGCCGTGCGGACCACGTCCTGATGCCCGCGCAAGACGAGCGGCTCGCCCGTGCCGTCCGCGTTCCAAACCCGCGCCGTCATGTCTTCGGCGCCGGTGACGACGCGCTGGCCGTCGGGGCTGAAGGCCGCCGACCAGACTCTGCCGTCGTGCCCGCGCAGGGCCAGCGACGTACGCGTACCCTCGGCGCTCCAGACCCGGACGGTTTGGTCCCACGACGAGCTGACGATGCGCTGGCCGTCAGGGCTAAAACCGACCGTCGCGACCCAGCCTTCGTGCCCGCGCAGCACCCAGAGCTCGCCCCGGCCGTCGGCGTGCCACGCGCGCACCGTCCGGTCTTCGGACCCGGTGATAATGCGCCTGCCGTCGGGGCTGAAGACCGCCGACGTGACCACGCCTTCGTGGCCCCGCAAGACGAGCGGCTCGCCCGACCCGTCCGCGCTCCAGACCCGCGCCGTTTCGTCCAGCGACGCGCTCACGATGCGCTGGCCGTCGGGGCTGAACTTTGCCGAAAGGATCCACGACTCGTGCCCCCGCAAGACGAGCGGCTCGCCCGCGCCGTCGGCGCTCCAGACCCGCAGCGTCTTGTCTTCGGACGCGGTGACGAGGCGCTTGCCGTCGGGGCTGAAGGTCGGCGAATAGACCGTGGCCTCGTGGCCGCGCAAGACGAGCGGCTCGCCCGCGCCGTCGGCGCTCCACAGCCGCACCGTCCGGTCTTCCGAGGCGGTGGCGAGGCGCTTGCCGTCGGGGCTGAACGCCACCGACGTGACGCGGGCCTCGTGGCCGCGCAAGACGAGCGGCGCGCCTGACCCGTCGGCGTTCCAGACGCGCACGGTCTTGTCTCTCGACGCGGTGGCGAGGCGCTTGCCGTCGGGGCTGAAGGCCGCCGACGCGACGGCGTCTTCGTGGCCCCGCAAGACGAGCGGCTCGCCCGTGCCGTCGGCGTTCCAGACGCGCGCGGCCTTGTCCAAGCAGGCGGTGACGATTCGCCTTCCGTCGGGGCTGAAGGCGGCCGAAAGAAGTCGATCGGGGTGGGGCAGTACGAGCTCGCTCACCCGGTTTTGCAGCACCACGCGCGCCAGATCGGCCCAGCCCCGCGGCACCCCCGGCGGCTCGATCTCGCGCAGGAGGGCGAGCGCAGCGGTGGGGTCGCTTTGCTGCAGCTCGCGCGCCACGGCGAGGCGCGTCGCGTTGCGGGTCTGCGTGGCCTCCGCCCGCGCCCGCGCGGCCTCTTGTTGGGCCCGGACGGCCAGGTACGAAACCGTCATGGCGACCGCGCTCAACGCGGCGACGAGCCCGGCGACGGCCCGCTGACGGAGCCGCTTCGACCGCTCGCCCAGCGCCACGACGGCGCGCAGGTACCGGCCCTCGCGCTCGCCGAGCCCCGCGCCCGCGTCCCCCCGCTCGGCGCGCCGGCGCTCGAGCCACGCCCGCGCCTCGGCGGCCGCGCGGTCGCGCCAGAGCAGCCCCTCGGTCTCGCCGCTCGCCTCCCATTGTCGGGCGGCGATGCGCAGGCGAGAAAGAAACTGCGCATCGTGCGCGCTCTCGTCGAGCCAGCGGCCGAGCTGCGGCCAGCGCTCAATGAGCGACTCGTGCACCAGCTCGACCGTCGCCGGGTCGCCCGCGCGGCCCACTTCGAGCGACAGCAGCCGCGCCTCGACCAGGCGCTGCACGACCGCCTCGACCGCGCCACGCCCCCCCTCCGTGCCCGCCCCGAGCTCGCGTAGCTCGTCCAAGGGGACGACGGCCCGCGTGCGCTCGGGCGTGACCAGGCGCAGAAAGATATCTTGGCAGAGCCGCTGCTCGGCCGCGGGCAGCGCCGCGAGCACCGCGTCGGCGTGGGCCGAGAGCGCCCCGGCGATGCCCCCCAGCCGCTCGTGGCCCTCGCGGGTGAGCAGCCGCCGCTCGCGGTCGCGCGCCTCCCAGAGCTTCGCGGCCGCGAACTGCAAGAGCGGCAGCGGGCAGCGCGTGCCGGCGAGATCGTCGAGCACCTGCGCGACCATGGCCTCGCTCTCGAACCGGTAGCCGACCGCCTCGAGCGGCCGCACCAGCGCCTCGCGCAGCCCCTCACGCCCGACCGGCGCGAGCAGGGCGAGCCCGCGTGCCGCCTCGGCCGAGAGTTTGCGGTCTTCGGCCAGGCGGTCAAGAAAGTCAGAACGCAGGGAGAGCACCACCCGCAGCGGCGACGAGGCGTCGTCGGCCGCGCCGTCGAGGCACGCCTGAAACGCGGCCCGCTCGCCCGCCTCGACGTCGAGCGTGTAGAGCTCTTCGAATTGGTCGACGAAGAGCACGAGGCGGCCTTGGCGGCGGCGGCAACGCGCCCTGAGCTGCGCCCCGAACTGCCCGGGGCGTTCGCGCAACATGGCGGCGAGCTCGCTCACCCCCGGCCCGCCCTCGCCCTCGGCCGCCTGGGCCAGCACCTCGGCGAGCGCCCCGAGCGGCCTGCGCCCGGGCCGCAGCACGAAGGCCTCCCACCGCTCGCCCGAGCGCTTGAGCGCCGGGATGAGCCCGGCGCGGACGAACGACGACTTGCCCGCCCCCGACGGGCCCGCCACCGAGAGCAGCGGCTGGTTGCGCAGCACGCGGGCCACGCTCGCGACGTCGGCGTCGCGGCCGAAGAAGCGCCCCGCGTCCGCCTCTTGGAAGGCGGAGAGGCCCGGGAAGGGGCTCGCCCCCACCTCGAGCGCCTCCCGCCCCTCTCGAAGCGCCTCGAGCGCGGCGAGCAGCTCGCGCGCCGAGCCGAAGCGCGCCTCCTGGCGCTTCTGCAGGCAGCGGTCGACGATCGCGCCGAGCTCGCCCGCCCCGGGGCACTGCTCGCTCAGTGGCGGCATGGGGTCACTTGGGTCGAGGAGGCGGGCGAGCCGGGCTGCGGTCAGGGGCGCGAGGGGGTGGGCGCCGGCGCACAACTCGTAGAGCATGATGCCTACCGCCCAGAGGTCGGTGCGGGCGTCCACCTCCCCGCCCCACTGCTCCGGCGCCATGTACAAGAGCGTGCCCTGCTGCCCGCTCGGGTCGCCCACGTGCGCGCTCGCGGCGGTCGGCGGCCCGAGGGCGAGCTGCTTGGCGATGCCGAAGTCGACGACCTTGATGGGCCCGGCGTCGGCCAGAAGTATGTTCTCGGGCTTGAGGTCGCGGTGCACGATGCCCTGCTCGTGCGCGCACGCGAGCGCCCGCACCACCGGCACCATCAGCTCGAGCGCCCGGCCCGGCGGCACCCGCCCGGGCGCCGCGCCCTCGCCGTCGGCCCCCGCGCCCCCCGCCTGCCGCCTCAGCCACGCCCGCAGCGTCGCGCCCTCGACATACTCGAGCACCAGGTAGGGCTCGCCCTCATGCTCGTCGGCTTCGTAGACGACGACGATGTTCTCGTGCTTGCAGCGCGCGGTGGCCTGCGCCTCGCGCAGCAGGCGCTTGGCGCCGAGGCCGCCCGGGTCGAGCAGCCGCTTGATGGCGACGAGGCGGCCCAGCTTGGTGTCGCGGGCGAGGTAGACCTGGCCCATGCCGCCCTGGCCGAGCTGGCGAATGACTTCGTAGTGCTTGATCGTTTCGCCCGCCGAGAGCGGCCGCGCGGGGGGCGGCTCGGCCGGCTCGAGCGCCGGCGCGGGGGGCTCGTTCGGCGGGCCCGTGGCCGTGAAGGTCGCCTCACCGGGGCTCGGGCCGCCGACCGATGGGAGCGTCGCGGCGTCGACCCGAGCGGGACGGGGCTCGAAGGCTTTGCTCATCGGTCGGCGGTGGCCGTGGGCGGTGCGAAGGCGCCCCCCGAAGACCGTCGCTCACGCTGTCGAGTCGAGAGCTTTGCGCGACGTTTACGGGGCCGCCCGAGAGCGAGTGCGCCAACGCCTGCCAACATCTAGAATCGCCAGTTTTACTTGCGACCGCCAAAAAGTAAAGGCAGCGACCCTCGCGCCTTCGTCGGTCTTGGCACGCCCGCGCCGCGGGCGCCGTCGGCGCGGCCCACGCGAACGCCGGGGCCCGTCCGGACGACGACGAGACGCGAGCCTAGCCCCACGGATGACGACACATGTGACGCCACAGCCCAGACCCCCCCCTCCGCCCGCATTTCTCGCCCGCGCCCCCGGCCCCGTCGAGCCCGCACGCAGGCCCGCCGGCCTGCCGCGGGCCCGCCCATCGCCGAGCGCCGGTGCTGGCACGGAACGAGCAAAGGCCGAACGTCGAGTGCGTTCCGCGCGAGAGGCGTACGGAACGGAGAGGGAGCCATGAATCACGTTCGTCGATCGATGCACTATGGGCGAGTGTGCTTGCTAGCGGCTTTGCTACCCCTGGGCGCCTGCGCCGAGCCTGCCGAGCCCGCGCCCGGCGAGGGCGAAGACGTCGCCACGGTCGAGCAAAAGCAGGTTTGCGCCGACTGCGAGCCCGACGGCGGGGGGGGCGGCGGCGGCGGCACGAGCGGCGACTACCCCATCATTACCTTCTGGGAAGACAACGATTGCGGCGGGAGCCAGGTCGGCTGGTTCAGCGCGACCAACATCCCGATGAAGATACCGAACGCGAGCGGGTCGGGGTGGGTCAACGACGAGGCGAAGTCGGTGCGGCTGTTCAACATCCCCGCCGGGACGGTGCTGCGCGTCTACGACAGCTCGGTGCCCGACCTGACCGACGACTGGTCGACGATTTACGTCAAGCGGTTCGTGGCCGACCTCTGCGTCTACTCGTTCCAGGTCACGTGGGACGACGTCGACCACACGGTCGTGCGTAACCACATTCGCGACGGCCTCGACGGCAAAGTGTCGCTCGTGCGGGTCGACAATCAGTGAGGCCGCGGCGGCCGCCCGGGCCGGGGGCCGCCGGCGGCGGAGCGAGCGCCCCGCCTCGCCCCCGCCCGAGGGGCGCCCCGCCGCCGCGCGGCGTCGCCCCGGCCGGGCGCCGGCCCGCCGAAGCCGGCCCGGACGGCAACGAAGTCGAAAATTATTGCAACGAGGAGAATGGCTTCATGCTGAAAATCGTCACTCTCGGTCTCGCCACCCTTCTGACGGCCTGCGCGGCGGCGCCGGGCGAACCGGCCCCCGAGGGCAAGCCTGCCGGCGAAGAGGCCGTCGGCGCCGCGCAGCAAGAGCTCATGTCGACCGGCTTCAACCGGACGTATTACAGCGATAGCTCGCTCACCGTCGCGGTCGGCTGGGAGGTTCGGGACTGCGACCCCAGCTACAACGAGTTCGACGGCGAGAAGACGAAGTACTACAAGCAGACGCGCTACAATTGCCCCGGCAGCAACATGCCCGGGCTGCCCTCGACGGGCTGCTACATCTGCTACGACAGCAACGAGCCGTACGAGCCGCACTCGCTGACCTGCGTCGCCTCGTCGTGCCCGGTCTTCGGGTGGCCTTAACCGCCGTTCGGCGCCGGCCCCGCAGGGCCCCCGGGCCCGGTCGTGCGGCGCCCCGCCCGGCTCAGGGCGGGGCGGCCGCGATGTCGGCGACCGTGGCGGTGCCGGCGCCGTGCGCGCCCACGACGACCCGGACGGCGTCGGTGAGGCCGTGCCGCGAGAGCGCGTCGAGCAGCTCGCGCGGGTTGTCGGCCGGGAGCCGCAAGCCCGGGCTGAACAGATCGACCGAGAACAGCACCCCGGCGCCCGGGACGAAGGGGAGCAGCAGATCGGTCGCGTGCTCGCTCGGCAAGTCGTAGAGCGCGATCGGGTTCGTGGCGTCGTCGAGGACGAGCGACGCCCCCTCGGGGACGGTCACGATCTCGGGCCGGGGGCGCGGGCTCTTCGCCAGCTCGTCGGGCTCGAGCGTCGAGGGGCGGGCCAGCAAGCCGACCCAGGCGTCGCGCGCGGGCTCGCCCACGACCAGCGTCGCGCCGCGCGCCACGAAGGTGCGCGCGCAGGCCGAGTGGTCTTGGTGATAGTGCGAGACGACCACGTGCGTCACGGGGCGGTTCGCGCGCCGACCCGGTCAACCAGCTACCTCGCGGTAACTGGTATCGCGCGCGCCCGGTGGCGCGAACGTCGACGCGGGCGCCACGCGCCCCGGCCCGCGCGACCGACGCCAGGGTCGGCGTCGACGCCCGCCCGCTTTCTCACGGCGTCGTCGCCGCGCGCGGCCCGCGCCGGCAGGGTTGCGCGATCGGCCCGCTCAGGCTCATACGCTGCGCTCGACGCCCCGCGCGGCGGCCGGGACGTGCCCGGCCGCGTTCCAACACCACCGGAAAACCCCGTAACGTGCCGAATCGTGAGCGGTCCGGGCGCCGCCCTCGCCGCGCGCGCCGGCCGGGGCGAGCCCCGAACGACTGGGCGCGCGCCGTGCCCCCTGTCGACAGCCGACAGATGGAGCAGAGTGGGACCCCATGAGCCAAGCCCCCGAAGCCCCCCCGGTCGACCCGCCGCGCCCGGACGCCCCCCCGGTCGACGCGCCGCGCCCGGCCGCCGCCCCGGTCGCGCAGGCCGAGCGCATTGCCATCATCGACGCCGTGCGCGGCGTCGCGCTGCTCGGCATCTTGCTCATGAACATACCGATCTTCGCGCTGCCGGAGCGCTTCGACGAGCCCTGGCGCGCCGACACGGGCAGCGCAGACTTCTGGGTCCACGCGTTCAACATTGTCTTCTTCGAGGGCAAGATGCGCGCCCTCTTCTCCGCCGTGTTCGGCGCGGGCATCGTCCTCTTCACCCTCGGCAAGGAGCGCGCGGGGCGCCCCGCGACCGGGCTCTTCTACCGGCGCATGCTCTGGCTGACCCTCTTCGGCCTCGCCCACGCGCACCTGCTGCTGTGGCTGGGCGACGTGCTCTACTTCTACGGCGTCATCGGCATGCTCGCCTTCCTGCTGCGGCGCGTGCCGCCGCGCCGGCTCGCCCTGGGCGTGCCGCTCGTGGCCGTCGTCGGCTTCGCCGCCAGCGTGCTCTTCTACCAGAACATGCGCGCCAAGCGGCTCGCCTGGCGCGAGGCCGTCACCGCGCAGGCCGAGGGGCGGGCGCTCGGCCCGGCGCAGACCGAGGCGCTCGCCGCGTGGCGCGAGGTCGAGAAGAATTTCATCCCCAACCGCGAGGAGATCGCCCAGCACACGGCCCTCATGAAAGGCACCTACGGCCAGGTGGCGAGCTTCGTGCGCCCCAAGGCCGCGGAGGGCGAGTTCAAGTACCTGCTCCTCGGCCTGTGGGACATGCTCGCGCTCATGCTGCTCGGCATCGCGCTCTACCGCTGGGGCTTCTTCACCCTGCAGTGGAGCGACCGGGCCTACAAGCGCACGGCGCTGATCGGCTACGCGCTCGGGCTGCCGGCCGTCGTCTTCAGCCACGTGTACATCGTGCTCACGTTCCCGACGCTCGACGCGATGCTCGCGGGGCTCGAGCGCATCCCCGTCCCGTGGACCGGCGCGCTCTACGACCTGCAGCGCATCGCGCTGATGATGGCGCACGTCTCGGTGCTGATGCTCGCCTACCGCGCGGGGTGGCTCCCGGGCCTCTTCGCCCGCCTGCGCGCCGTGGGGCAGATGGCGTTCACGAACTACATCTTGCAGACCGTCATCTGCTCGCTCGTGTTCTTCGGCTACGGGCTGAACCAGTTCGCCGCGTGGCGCTACCACCAGCTTTACGCGCTGGTGGCGGCCGTCTGGGTGCTGCAGCTCGCGCTGAGCCCGCTCTGGCTGCGCGCCTTCCACTTCGGGCCGCTCGAGTGGCTGTGGCGCACGCTCACGTACTGGAAGCCCCAGCCCTTCGTGCGCCGCGAGCCCGCGGCGGCGGCGGCCGCGTAGCAAGCTGCCATGACGACGACCACGGTCTCGATCCCCGACCGCATCGGCGGGTGCAAGGTCGGGCGCGCCGGGCCCGGCTCGAAGCGCTCGTCCGGCTCATCGACCGAGGCGTGCAGGTCGAGGGCGATCCGCCGGTGGTGACGCCGCTGCGCGACGAGGCCGCTCGCCGCCGGCTGGCCCACTCCGCCGGGGCGAAGGGCGGGGCGGCCGGCGACCCGCGGGGCCGCGTCCGCGACCTGTTTCTTGCCCTGGGCGCCGCCGAGCCCGCGCTGCTCGTCGTCGAGCAAGGGCCGGACGCACGGGACGCGAAGGGGCTGCGGCCCTTGCACCGCGCGGTGATGGCGCTCCAGCCGCCGCTTCGGCCACCGACGGGCGCGCCGCCGGGCGCGCCGCCGAGCGCGCCCGACGAAGCGACCCCGGAGGTGACGGGGCAGGCGGCGATCGACCTCGTCCGCGCCCTGCTCGACGCCGGGGCCGACCCGAACGCCCAGGCCGATGACACCTACCGCACGACGCCGCTGACCAAGCTCCTCGGCGAGGTTCTCGGCGGGGCTTACGGCGCGCTCGTCGACGTCCGGGCTTCGCCCGACGAGGTGGTGGCGCTGGTGAACGCCCTGCTCGATGGCGGCGCGTCTCCCGACCAGCCGACCGCGCGCCCGGCCCTCGCCGCGCTCCTCGACCGCGCCCGCCAGGCCCGGCCCTCGCCCGCCGGCGAGGCGCTGTTCGAGCACCTGCTCGCGCTCCTCCTCGAGAGGGGGGCCGACCTCGCGAACGCCTCGGTCTTGATCGATGCGATCGAGGGCCGCCGGGCCGACCTCGTCGGGCGCTGCCTGGCGGCGGGGGCCGACCCTCACGTCGAGCGGCACGGGTTCTCGGCGTTGGCCGTCGCCCTCCGCCGGAACGACCTCGCGCTCGTGAAGCTCCTGCTCGACGGGGGCGCCGACCCTCGCCGGGCCACCGCGCTCTACGCGCCGGCGGTGCACGAGGCGCGCAGCGTCGAGGCCCTCGAGCTCATGCTCGCGCAGGGCGCCGTCGTCACCGGCGTCAGCGGGACGGGCCACTCGATCGTGCACCGGGTGGCCCAGTGGGCTGCCGAAAGCGACGACTCGCTCGCCCGGGCTCTCACCCTCGTCGACCGCCTCGTCGCCCTGGGCGCCGACCCGGGGGCGAGGGGCGGCGTCGAGAGCGAGACGCCCGCCCACGTCCTCTGCGACGGCGGCCTCTACGGCGACCAGGGCCCCCGGGGCGCCGCGTTCGTCGCCCGGCTCGTGCAGCACGGCGCCGACGTGAACGCGCTCGACGGCCGCAAGCGCACGCCCTTCGAGCGGGGCGCGTCGAAAGAGCTGAAGGCGGGCTTGAAGAAGCTCGGCGCAAAGACCGGCGTCACCCATCTGAAGGCGCTACGCAAGGCCCTCGATCAGGCGCTCGCGGCCGGCGCGCTCGGCCCCGGCCCGGCGGCCGCCGCCCTCGACCTCCAGGCGGTCGGGGCGCTCACGCCCGACGACCGCGCGAAGATCGTGGCGCTGGCGGCGGCGCCCGACGACGAGGTCGCGCAAGCGCTCAAGCCCTTCGGCGCCGAGGCGGTCGTGCGCTGGCGCGAGGGCGGCAAGGGCGCGCTCACCCGCGGCGGGCGGAGCCTGTTGCAGCTCGTGTGCGGCGCCCGCGACGACGACATCGTGGGCGAGCTCGAGGGCGCCGCCGTCGACAAGATCGCGGCCCGGCGCCGGGCGATCGGCGCCCTGCTGGCCGCGGGGGTAGACCGCCGGCACGTCGCGCCCGACGGGAGCACCGCGCTCGTCTTGTGGCTCGCGAACGCGCCGGCGCCCGAGCCCGCCGATCTCGAGCCGCTCCTCGAGCCCGCGCTCGTCAACCGGCCCGAGCTGCGACCGCCCCTCGAGGTGCTCGCGCGGCGCTGGTGGGAGCGTCGGGACCGGCCGCCGGAGTGGCAGCGCGCCTTCGACGCGGTCGTCGGGCGGCTGGTGGCGGCGGGCGCGAAGCCCTCGGCGCCGCCGACGTTCCTGGCGCTCTGCGCGTGGGGGCGGCTCGACCTCATCGAGGCGGCGATCGCCCAGGGCGCCGACGTCGCGCGCGTCGCGGGGTACGAGGCTTCGCCGCTCCACGAGGCGGTGAAGAACGACCACCTCGAGGCGGCCGAGCGCCTGATCCGGGCGGGGTGTCCCCCGTCGACGGGCGCCGAGGCGGGCTACCCGGCGGTGCTATGCTCGACGAGCCGGGCGTGGCTCGAGGCGTTCGCACGCTGGGGCGCCGATCTCGGGGCCCGAGGCTACTCCGGGCAGGACGCGGGCCACCGCATCGCCGAGCACGGCCTCATCTCGGGCGAGGAGACCGTGCGGGCGCTCGAATTTCTCGCCAAGCGGGGCGTCGCGCTCGATCGGCCCGACCAGTACGGCAACACCGCGCTCTCGAGCCTGAAGAGAAAGGAGCACGACGCGGCGGTGAACGCGTTCGTGGCGCGGCAGCGGCCGGGTCGATAACCGCGGGGGAGGGGGGGCCCCGGGCGACGTCGCTGGCAGTGCCCCCGAGATTCGCGAGATACCTCCGGCCCGCCCGGAGACCCCGGATTACTTCGCGAGATGTTTTCGACCCTCCCAGAGGCCCCGGATTACTTCGCGAGATGCTTTCGGCCGGCCCGAAGGCCCCGAAGGTACTTCGCGAAGTACCTTCGGCCCTCCCAGAGGCCCCAAGTTATCTCGCGAAGTACCTTCGGCCCTCCCAGAGGCCCCAAGTTATCTCGCGAGATAACTTCGGCCCTCCCAGAGGCCCCGAGTTATCTCGCGAAGTACCTTCGGGGGATAGCGACCACATAAAATTTTACTTCTGGTGTTACCTCCGGCCCGCCCCGCGACCGGCGCCCTGCTACGGAGTCGCACGAAGGGCGTGATGTAGGCACGCGCTTCCGCCCGCTCGCGGCCCCCGCCCCGGCCCCAGCCCGGCCCCACGTCGGCTCCCGTCCCGGCCCTGCCCCGGACACGCCGTAGCGCCGCCGGAGCGTACCGCGCCCCGCGGCGTCGGCCAGTCGGGGCGCTCGTCCCGTAACGTCCGCCTCGGGAGCGTGACGAACCAACCGAGCTCCGGCTCGGCCTGCCCCGTCGGGCCTTCGTAGCGTAGCGCGCCCCCGGTGCGCTTCGCTTCGCGCCGCAGGAACGCCTCGGCGTCGGCCAAGGGCACCTCGGCTCGCGACGACAGCCACGCCGCCTGGACGACGACCCGGTCGCCGTCGACCGACGGCGGGCGGAGGTACGCGTTGGCGAGGGGGCCGTCGACGTGGCGCGTGGGCTGCCAGGTGCCGTCGAGAGCGGCCCGCAGCTCGGCCGCCAGGGCCGCGCCGGCGGCACGACGCCGGGCGCGCTCGCCGCGCCATCGGGCGAGCTGACGTCGCGTGACGCGGGCGAGCGCGAGGCCCGCTCCGACGGCGGCGAGGCGCAGGGCCCAGGCCCAGAGCGCGGGGGCTCGGGTCGAAAGCCACGCCGCGCCCACCACGAGCGCGACCAGCAGCAAACCGGCGGCGGCGATCTCGAGCACGGCGCGCGCGAAGACGCGCCACAGCGGGACGCCGTGCTCGTGAAAGGGCGGAGACGCTCGGCGTCGGGGAGGCGTCACGGCGGCACGATAGGTCGTTCTCGCCCCGCCGTCACCCGCCGCCGGGGGGCCTCTCCACGCGCCGGCGGGGCCCGCCCGGGGGCGCGTCGCGCGCGCACGGACGCCCCTCCTCGGCCTCGCGGCTGCGGCGCTCGGCGAGCGGCGCGTCGCGCGCGCACGGACGCCCCTCGCTCGTCGGGGCGAAGGCCGGCGCCGCGGCGGCGCCCCCTTACTTCGTCTCGACCGTGTGGCAGCCGCCGCAGCCGAAGCCCTGGTGCGTCGCCGGGTCGTAGGGCTTCATGCCCATCGCGGCCGCCATGTTCGGCACCACCTGCTCGGCCATGAACTTCGCCACCTGGGGCTTCTCGTCGAACGCGGTGATCTTGCCGTTGCGCAGCGTCAGCTTCGGCAAAACGTCCTGGGGGTGGTTCTTGAAGGCCGCGCCGTGGCAGGTCTTGCAGCCGAACTCGCCCGAGCGCTGGCCGTTCTGGCCTTCGAAGACCTTGCTCATGCGCGGCACGACGTGCTTCTTCATGAAGGCGACTTTCTGGTCTTTCGACATGTCGTCGCGCCAGGCCTCGAGCGCGGCGGCTTCGGCGGGCCCGACGCTGGCCGTGGGCGCGGGCGCGCCCTCCGAGCCGGCCGGGGGCGTCAGCGCCCCCGGCGGCGGGGCGGGGGTGGCCGAGCTGCCGCAGGCGGCCGCCAAGGCGATCGCGAGCGTGCAAACAGCAGAAGAGGCGAACGAACGATTCATGGCGCGCTGGCCTAGCGCGCTTGGCGGCCGGCGCCTAGCGCGCTCGGCGGCCGGCGCGGCTCAGTTCGTGCACTGACTGGATTCGACCTGCGCGAGGTCCATCGCGTGCAAGTGGTAGCTGCCCTGGCCGCAGGGGCCTTTGATTCGAATCACGCAGTTCGCCCCCACCATCTCGACGCACCGGAACGGCCCCTCGGAGCCATTGAGCTCCCTGCAGACCAGGGCGCCGTTGAAGAGCTTGGCCCCGGCGCGCGGCTTGGCGCAGCTCCCCTCCCAGGCGGCCGATTCGAAGGGCTGGCACCACGTCGCGTCGCGCTCGCCGCCGAAGGCGCAATAGTTGTTGTCGCAGCACGCTTGCGCCGCCGAGCAGTCGCTGCCCGCCGGCGTGCACGACGTGGGCGGCGGGGTCGGGGTGCCGCCGTCGCCGGGGTCCGGGGGCGGGGGCGGCGGGTCGGGGTCGGGCTCGGGGAAGCAGCCGCCGGGCAGCGCCTCGCAGGGCAGCGGCCCGGGCGGGGGCTCTTCGGGCGGCTCGTCGGGCAGGGGCTCGCCGGGCCCGGTGGGGCCGCACTCTACCTGTTCGCCGTTGCCGTCGATGTACTCTTCGGCGCCGTGGTCGCACGGCGTGTCGGCGGGCCGCAGCCCCGGCGCCGACGCGCCGACGCGGCGGCCGGGCCCGGGCGCGGGCTCGGCCGACCCACAACCGCCGAGCGAGAGCGAGGCGAGCGACGTGGTCAACAGGGCCCCGGCCGTGATCACAATCAATCGATGGGCATTCATCCTAGGCAACCCCTGCGCGAACGAGAGATAGGGCAGACGTCCGGGCTCCGGCTCAATCCGGCGCCCGGCGGTCGGCTCCGGCGCGGGCCGCAGCGTCGACGAAGGGCAGCGTAGGGCGCGCGGCGCCGGCCCGCCGCTGACAACCCCTTACAGCACAACGACCGACGCCTTACACGCGGTGCCGCGGTGCCGCCGGCGTCCGAGCGGGACTCGCCGCCGAACCGCCGGCGTTCCGGCGGGCCCGGCGTTCCGGCGGCCGCGCGCGGCGCCGCGCTCAGTCGCCGGCGCCCTCGATCTCGTGCAGCACGGCCTTGAGGTGCCGGCAGGCGAGCGCGACGGCGGCGGCGCCGCGGTGGCGCTTCGGGTAGAGCGCCGAGAGTCGGGGCCCCGGCAAGGCCCAGCGCTCGAGCAGCGGGGCGAGGCGCGCGGGGAGATTCAGCGCCCGCAGCGTGTACGAGGGCAGCACGGCGACGCCGGCCCCCAGGGCGGCGAGGCGGGCGGCTTCGGTGAACGTCGAGACGACGACCGACCCTCGCAGCGTGCCCGTCGCCCGCCGGCCGCCGCCGCCCACGAAGGTCAGCGTCGCTTGCGCCCCGGCGACCAGCACGGCCTCGTGCGCGACGAGCTCGCGCGGGTGCGACGGCGCGGCGCGGGCCTCGAGGTAGGCCGGGGCGGCGACCAAGCGCATCGACACCGCGCCGAGCGGCTGGGCGATGAGATCGCCGGGGGCGACGTCGCCCAGGCGCAGGGCGAGGTCGTAGTTCTCTTCGAGCACGCCGACGTTGCGGCGGTCGGCGACGACCTCGAGCGCCAGGTCGGGCGCGTCGCGCCGCACCCGCGCGAGCGCCTCGGGCAGCAGCGACAGCGCGGCCTCGCTCGGGGCGCTGATCCGCAGGCGGAGCAGCGGCCGCGGCGCCGCGTCGCGCAGCCCCGCCGCCGCCGCCTCGAGCTCGCGCACGGCGTCGCGCGCGACGGCGAGAAAGCCGCCGGCCCGCTCGCGCAGCCTGACCCCGCGCCCCGTGCGCTCGACGAGCGGGCCGAGCTCGGCTTCGACCTTGGCGAGGCGGCGGCTGACGGTCGAGACGGGCACGCCGAGGCGCAGGGCCGCGGCCGAGAGGCTGCCCGCCTCGCACACCACGGCGAAGGTCTTCAGATCGTCGATGTTCATGCGGCGTCGCGGCCGGGGCGCGGTTTGCGCTTCGCGCAAAGCACGTTCGCGCGGCGCGCCAGCTGTCGGGCCGGGGCCGCGTCCCTACGCTGCCCCCGCGGCCGCCGTAGCGACGGCCGACGCACCGCAACGAAAGGGACACGACCCATGGCCTGGCCTCTCCGCAACCTAACACGCCGCGGCGCCCTGCTGCTGACGATGGCGACGGCGACCGCGGCGGCGATCGCGACCGCGTCCTGCGCCGACGACGACCCCCCCGCCGCCGCGACGCTCGCCGAGGGCGACGGGCTCTCGCCGGCCGACGAGCTCGCCATTCTGCAGACGATCGCGCGCATGAACCACGCCATCGACGCCCGCGCCTGGGACGACTACGCGGCCTTCTACGTCGAGGGCGGCGTGCTCGAGAGCGGGCCCGGCGGCGCGAGCCGGGGGCGCGCCGAGATCCGGGCGTACCTCGAGGCCCAGGCGCCGTTCATCTCGACCAAGCGCCACGCCGCGACGAACGTCGTCGTGCGCGGGGCGGGCGGCCGCGCCGAGGCCGACTCGTACCTGCTCGTGTTCGAGCGCGAGTCGGCGCTGCGCCTCGACGGCACCGCCCTCATCAACGACGCCTTCGAGCGCCAGCCCGACGGTCGCTGGCTCGTTTCGCGCCACACCGTCGGCCTCGACCCGGCGACGCAGGCGGCGTTCTCGCAGGGCGGGCCGCCGCCCGGCGCCCGGGCCGCGCCCTGACCGCCCGCCGACGGCCCGCCGGCGCCCGGCCGGTCGACGGGGCCCGCGCGAGCGCCCGGCGCTCGGCCTTCGGCGGGTCGCTGTAAGGCCCTGTTATGGCGAGGCGAGGGGCGCGGCGGCAGGTTGGTCGCGTCGACCTCACCCTCGCCGGCCGACCGACGGCCAGAACGACCCGACCACGCTCATGCCATCGATTGCATTCGCCGAGACGATCCGCCCTCATCTCCTGACCGCCGCCGAGCGCGACCGCTATCGGGCGGGCTTCTCCGACGTGACGCGCCGGGTCTTCGACGGCCCGAACGCGGGCGCCCTCGCCGACGCCGTGCTGGGCGGGGCGCTCGGGCAAACCTGCTTGACGCTCTATTTCAACGACGAACACCACCTCGTCGGCTGGAACGCCTGCATCTTGACCGAGTTCGAAGAAGACGGGGTGCCCCACGGCGTCTTCCGCGGCATGGCCGCGCTGCTGCCCGAGTACCGGCGCGGGCAGCGGGTCGCGAGCGACTGGCTGCGCTGCGTCCTTCCTTATATCGCCCGGCACCCCGAGCGGCGCGTGTTCTTCTTCACGCCCGTCGTGCACGTCTCGTCGTTCCGGGCCATCGCCAAGCACGCGCCGGTGATGTACCCGAACCCCCGCGGCGAGCCGCCGGCCGAGATCGCCGCCCTGATGCGCCGGCTGGCCGACCGCTTTCACTGCGCGCGCGTCGAGGGCGAGCACCCGCTCGTGTGCAACCGCGCGACGTGGGTCCGCGAGGCGCCGGCGGCGGGCGGCGCGCCCGACGACGAGATCACGCGGCTCTACCGCCGCCTCAACCCCCACCCCGAGCGCGGCAACTGCCTGCTCGTCCTCGTGCCGCTCACGCCGCTCAACCTGGCCGGCGCGGTGCTCAAGTACGCGAACGTCCGGCTGCAGCGGTGGTGGGGCCGCGCGGTCGAGCCCCGGCTCCGCGCCCCCGCGGCCGCCCTCGAGCGGTCGGCCCCGTGACGGGCGGGCGGCGGGGGCCGGGCGGCCTTGCGGGGCCGGGGCTCCGGGGCCACGAGGCCGGGCGGCCTTGCGGGGCCGGGGCTCCGGGGCCACGATCGCGCCATGCAAGCGAGCTTTCGACCGCGCCGCCCCCTGGGGCGCACCGGCTTCGTCGCGACGCGCCTCGGCGCGGGCGACCTGGCCGACCGGGCCGTGCCCCTCGACGCGTGCGTCGCGACGCTGCGGCGGGCGCTCGACGCGGGCCTGAACGTCGTCGACACGGCGCCCGGCTACGAAGACGGCTACAGCGAAGAGATCGTGGGCGCCGCGCTGCGCGGCCGCCGCGAGGGCGTCTTCGTCATCGACAAGATCGACCACCTCGACCGCCCCGTCGCGCCGCAGCTCGACGAGAGCCTCGGGCGGCTCGGGCTGCCCTCGGTCGACCTCTTCGTCTTCCACGCCGTGTCGACGCCCGAGGCGTGGCGACGGCTCGCCGCGCCCGGCGGCGGCATGGCCGAGCTCGGCGAAGCGATCGCGCGGGGGCGGGCGCGCTTTCGCGGCATCTCGAGCCACGATCCGGGCGTGCTGCGCGAGGCGCTCGGGTCGGGGCTTTGTGACGTCGTCATGTTCCCCCTCGGGCCCTTCGTCGACCCGCGCTACGAGCGCGAGACGCTGCCGCTCGCCCGCTCGCTCGGCGTCGGCACGGTGTGCTTCAAGACCTTCGGCGCCGGCAAGCTGCTCGCCGACACCGAGGGCTACCAGCGCCCGCTGCAGGCGCGGCCGCGCGGCAAGGTGAGCTCGGGCGGGCCCGAAGGCGCGCCCTCGCGCGAGCTGCCGCACCTCTCGGTGCGCGAGTGCGTGCACTACACGCTCACGCTCGACCCCGACGTGGCGCTGCTCGGGCTGAGCTTTCCGAACGAGCAAGACGAGGCCTTCGCCGCGGCCGCCGCGTTCGAGGCCCCGCTCGGCGAGGCCGATCTCGAGGCCACGCGGCGGCGCGCGGCCGAGGCCGTCGCGGGCAAGGGCCCCTGCTGGTGGAACCCGCCCCAAGGCCCCTGACGCGCCGGGGCGCGCCGGCGTCTTGCGCGCGCGGCGCCCGCCCCTTCGCGCTCCGGCGCCGCCGGCGCGCGGGGGCGTCTCGTACGCGCGGCGCCCGCCCCCCCGGTCGACGCGGCGTCAGGGCGGCGCGTTGCCCCGTTCGCGCTCGCGGCGCGAGAGCAGCCAGAGCTGCGCCTGATCGCGCACGGGCAGCAAGAGCACGAGCAGCGCGTAGGGCAAAATGAGCAGCCAGCCCTTGGTGCTCACGGGCACGATCAGCTGCCGGATCGCGCCCTGGTGGACGCCGCTGCCCGTCCACAGAAGGTAGCCGACGATGCAGGCGACGGGCACCGTGAGCTGCGCGAGGCGGCGGCGCCACGAGACGGCCCGCAGCTGCTCGACCATGGTGCGGCGGTGCTCGTCGCCGGCGCGGGCGATCTGCTCGCCCAGCATGCGCCGGACGGCGGGCGCGTGGGCGAGGTAGCCGTTCGCGAAGCGGCGCGACAGCGCGAAGCCCGCGAACCCGATCACCGCGGGCCCGAGAATGTACAGGGCCTGCTCGAGCAGCGGCCGCCGGCTCTGCTCGGACAGGATGGTGACGGCCGTGAGCGTGCCGATCATGGCCCCGCCGTAGAGCCAGTTCGCGCCCGCCACCCGCGAGACCGCCAGCGAGCGAAGAAAGTACTGCTGGCGGCCCGAGACGGAGGCATCGTCGGCGGGCTGGTACGCCAGGCGCAGGGACGCGAGGATCTCGGAGAAGGAGAAGGCGAGCAGGACGGTGGTCGCGACGAGCCCGAGCAGGAACGTCCCCTGGAAGACCAGCGTCTTGACGATCTCGAAGGCGTCGAGCCGCTGCGGCAGCACCCGGTCGCGCACGAAGGCCCAGCGGGCGACGCCCTGGCTCGACATCGTCCAGTCGACGACGTTCGTCCCGACGACGGTGGCGGCCACGGCGAGAATGAGGAAGAACGGCCAGGCGGTCTCCCAGGCCGGCCGCGCCACGAGCAGCACGTAGCGGTCGAGGCGGCGGGCGAAGCGCACCTCCGACGAGAGCAAGAGCAGGTACGCGAAGAGGAAGACGAGAATGACGATGAGCGCGTGGGCCCACGCGGCCCGCAGCTGCGCGGCGACCCGCTGCAGCAGCTCTTGCGAGCCCGCCGCGCCCCGGGCCGCCTGGGGCACGGCGACGACGAACACCTCGAGCACCGAGATGAGCTGGAAGAGCGGCGCGATCGTGGTGGCGAGCGTGCGGTGGGCGAGGTAGCCCGCCACGAAGCGCTCGGCGGAGGTCGGCGGCCGGAAGTGGTCGGGCTCGCCGCGCCCCGTCTTGAGGGCCGTGCCCGCCGCCCAGAGCGGGTAGCCGAGCGCGGCGACCAGTAGCGTCCAGCCGAACGCGTTGAACGCCGCCGACGGCGTGAGCGCCACCACCGTCGCGATCGACTGCCCCGTCAGGTACCACACGAGGAACGCGAAGAGCGCCAGCGCGCCGACCAGCCAGAGGGCGCTCGTCCACAGGCTCTCGCGGCGGTACTCGTGCCCGATGCCCTCGATGTAGTCTTGGACATGGTTGCGGACCTGGCGAATGGTCAGCGCCCGGCGCTCGGGCGCCTTCTCGAGCAGGCGCATCACGAGCGCCTCGAGGGCCGGCGGGGCGTTGGGCCGGACGGCCGAGGGCGGGCGCGGCGCCTCGACCAGCACCCGCGCGAGCACGGTGAACGGGTCTTTCGCGACGAAGGGCACCTCGCCGCAAAGAATCTCGTAGAGAATGACGCCGAGCGAGTAGAGGTCCGAGCGCTCGTCGACGTCCGACCCCTTCGCCTGCTCCGGCGACATGTACATGGGCGTCCCGATCACCGCGCCGTGCTGGGTCTCGAGCGCCTGGTGCCCGGCGCGCACCGTCGAGACGTCCGAGCGCGCCTCGCCCCCTGCTGCCGGCCCGGCCGCGTTCGAGCGCGCCTCGCCCCCGGCCGCGTCTGAGCGCGCCTCGGCCCCGGCCGCGTCTGAGCGCGCCTCGACCCCGGCCGCGTCCGAGCGCGCCTCGGCCCCGGCCGCCGGGCCGGCCGGGCGGTCGGGCCGCCCGCGCAGCTTGGCGACGCCCCAGTCCATCACCAAGACTTCGCCGAAGTCGCCCACCATGATGTTCGCGGGCTTCAGATCGCGGTGAATGACGCCCCGCGCGTGGGCATACTCGACGGCCTGACAAACCTGGAGGAACACGTCGAGCAGCCGCCGCAACCCGAACTCGGAGCGCGTCGCCGCGTCGCCCGCCTTGCGCTTCTCGAGAATCGTCTCGAGCGACTGCCCGCGCACGAGCTTCATCGAAAAGTAGGCCCGCCCCTCGGGGTCGAGCCCGAGATCGTGCACCGGCACGACGTTGGGGTGCTCGAGCTGGGCGGTGATCTGCGCCTCCTCGACGAAGCGCGCGAGCAGCGCCGGCGGCAGCGCGTCGTAGGGCTGCCGCGTGACCTTGATCGCGAGATCGCGGCGCAGCTTCGTGTCGGTGCCCCGCAAGACGCGCGCCATGCCGCCCCGCCCGACCTCGGCGCCGGCGCGGAGCCTGCCGCCCCAGAGCGGCGCGCCCTCGGCCGCCGCCTCACCCGGGGGCGGGGGCAGGGTCGACGGCGTCGCCGCCAGGGGCGGCAAGATCGCCCCCGCGATCTGCGCGGCGAGGTCGGCGGGCTCGAACGACGGCGGCAGGTGTACCGTCACGGGCCCGGGCGTCGAGGGGTCGGCCGGGGGCGGCATGCTCGACGGCAGCACGGCGAGCGTGTCGGCCACCGCCATCGTGTCCGAGACCGAGGTCTGAGCGAGCGCCGGGTCGTCCGGGCGCTCATCGTCCGGCGTGGGCGGTCGGCTGTGGCGCGCTTCCCTCGTCATCGCGAACGGTCACCTTAGCAGCCCCCGCCCGCGGCTGAACCCCAGGGGTAAGGCCGGTCGCCTTGCCCCGCCGGGCGCCGGGCCTGCCGTGGCCACGCCACCACCGGCTCGGCGAGGTGGGGCGGGGCGAGCCGAAACCCTTCGAAGTGCGGTTGTACGTCGGCCGAACCATGCCCTACACACCGTGGGGCCATGGCTTCGCCGCGACGAACCAGCCCGCCCTGCGCCCCCCTGACCTCCGCCCGTAACGAGGCCGCCCCCGGCGCGCCCGCCGCCCTCGCCCGGCGCCTACCACGCCCAGGCTCGCTTGCTGACCCCGCCCGACGCCTACCACGCTCGGGCCCGCTTGCTGCCCCCACTCGGCGCCTGGCCCGCCCGAGCCCGCTTGCTGCCCCCACCCGGCGCTTGGCCCGCCCGGGCGCCCTCGGCGTCGCCCTCGCCGGCCTCGCGCTCGCCTGCGACGAGCCGGCCGCGCGCCCGCCCCGGCCGGCGCCGGCCCCGCGCCCGCCGCCGGGGCCGACGAGATCGTCTACGCGCGGCCCGACCACCCGACCTGGCAGTTCGCCCTCGAGGTGACCGACGACGGGCGCTACCTCGTCATCACGACCGGCGACGGGCAGGTGGGCGACCGCGGGGTCGAAGAGGTGCACGCCCTCGACCTCGGGGCGAAGGGGGCGAAGCCGGTGCCGCTCGCCGAGGGCTTCGACGCCGAGTACCTGTTCGTCGCGAGCGAGGGGACGACGTTTTACCTCAAGACCACGAGCGAGGCGCCGAAGGGGCGCGTCGTCGCGGTCGACGTCCGCTCGCCCGGCAAGGCCGCGCGCAAGACCGTCGTGCCCCAGGGCGAGGCGCCCATCACCGGCGTCGCGCGCGCGGGCGACCGGCTGCTCGTCTCGACCCTCGTCGACGCGAGCTCGCGCCTTTCCGCCTACAAGCTCGACGGCAAGGGCAAGGTCGAGATCGCCCTGCCCGGCGTCGGCACCGCCTTCGCCGTCGGCGGCGGGCGCGCCGACCGCGCGGCCTACTACCGCTACACGAGCTTCGACGCGCCGCCGACGGCCTTCCGCTACGACTTCGCGACCGGCAAGTCCGAGGCGGTCGTCCGGCCCAAGGCCTCGATCGACCCCGCGGCCTTCGAGACGCGCCTCGTCTTCTACGCGAGCAAAGACGGCACGAAGGTGCCCATGTTCCTCGTGCACAAGAAGGGGCTCGCCCTCGACGGGAGCAACCCGACCTTTCTCACGGGCTACGGCGGCGCCGGCGTCTCGATGAGCCCGCGCTACGACCCGACGCACGCCTACTGGCTGAGCGCGGGCGGCGTGCTCGCGATACCCTGCCTGCGCGGCGGCAGCGAGTACGGCGAGGCCTGGTCGAAGGCGGCCGAGAAGACGCGCCGGCAGGTCACCTTCGACGACTTCATCGCCGCCGGCGAGTGGCTCGTCGCGCAGAAGATCACCTCGCCGAAGAAGCTCGCCACCGACGGCGCCTCCGCCGGCGGCCTGCTCGTCGCCGCCGCGATGGTGCAGCGGCCCGACCTCTTCGGCGCCGTCGTCGTCGAGGTCGGCGTGCTCGACATGCTGCGCTTTCACCTCACGGGCCAGGGCGCCGGCTGGCAGGGCATCTACGGCTCGGTCGACGTGCGCGACGAGTTCCGCGCGCTTTATGCGTACTCGCCCTACCACAACGTCAAGCCCGGCACGAAGTACCCCGCCACCCTCGTCGTCACCGGCGAGAACGACAACCGCGTCGTGCCCTGGCACTCGTACAAGTTCGCCGCCGCCCTGCAGGCCGCCCAGGCCGGCCCCGCCCCCGTGCTGCTCAAGCTGCAGTCGACCGCCGGCCACGGCGGCGGCACCACGCTCTCGGCCAAGATGCGCGAGCGCGCCGACGTCTACGGCTTTCTCTTCAAGGTGCTCGACGCCCCCCGCCGCCCTGACCCCGCGCCTGCGCGGGCCCCGCCGGCCTCGCCCCGAGCGCCCCCTCGGGTCAACGTGACGTGCCACGATGCGACCACTGGCCCCCGGACGCGACCGCGGTAAGGAGAAACCATGAACGTCGCCCGCCACCCCGAAGACGACCAACACACCCTTTGGAACGGCCCCGCCGGCCGCACCTGGGCCGAAGCCCAGGGCCTGCTCGACCGCTTCTTCGAGCCCATCGAGGGCCTGCTCGCCGACGCGGTCGCCGCCGCGCCCCGGGCCCTCGTGCTCGACGTCGGCTGCGGCACGGGCGCCACGACGGTGGCCGCCGCGCGGCGGCTCGGCGCCGGGGGCCGCTGCGTCGGCGTCGACCTCTCGGGGCCGATGCTCGAGGTCGCCCGGGCCCGCGCCGAGCGAGAGGGCGTGCCGGCGACGTTCGTCCTCGCCGACGCGCAGGCCCACGCGTTCGAGCCCGCGAGCTTCGACCTGATCATCTCGCGCTTCGGCGTCATGTTCTTCGACGACCCCGTGCGGGCCTTCGCGAACCTGCGGCGCGCCGCGCGCGACGACGCCGAGCTGCGCCTTGTCGCCTGGCGCAGCGCCGAAGACAACCCCTTCATGACGACGGCCGAGCGCGCCGCCGCCCCCCTCGTGCCGAACCTCCCCGCGCGCCGGCCAGACGGGCCGGGGCAGTTCGCGTTCGCCGATCGAAGCCGAGTGCAGCACATTCTCGAGGGGGGCGGCTGGACCGACGTCGACGTCCGCGCCATCGACATCCCTTGCACGTTGCCCGAGAAAGAGCTCGTCCCCTACTTGACCCGCCTCGGCCCCCTCGGCCGGGCGCTTTCCGAGGTCGACGAGCAGACCCGAGCTCGCGTCCTCGAGGTCGTTCGCCCCGCCTTCGACCCCTACGTGCACGGCGACGAAGTCCGCGTCACCGCGGCCTGCTGGCTGATCAGCGGCCGAGCGTCGGCCGGTTCCTTACCCTG
Organism: Polyangiaceae bacterium; assembly: GCA_035762175.1. Taxonomy (GTDB): domain Bacteria; phylum Myxococcota_A; class Polyangia; order Polyangiales; family Polyangiaceae; genus DASTPP01. The sequence goes on from DASTPP010000135.1 coordinate 71,019, forward strand.
AAGCCTTCCGGCCCATTCGACGAATCACTCCGATGCTCGGGGGGCCACCTGGCCCCTCCGCCGCAACCGATTCGTTACCCTGGGGGTGGCTCAGGCCCTCCGACGCAACCGATTCGTTGCCCTGGGGGGGCTCAACACCTCCGCCGCAACCGATTCGTTGCTCCGGAGGCCGTCTGACCTCCCCGTCGCAACCATTTCGTTGCTCGGGCAGGCGCCCTCTGTGTTCGCATGGCGCGCGTGCTCGGGCACTGGCTCGACGACCGCCCCGACGTGGTCACGAGGCTCGCCTTCGTGCGCGAGGGCTCGGGCTACGCCGATCGGGCGAGCGACCTTACCCTGCTCGCCGAGCTCTACGAGCGCGACGACGTCCGGGCCGTCATCGCCCACGACCGCCGCCACTACCGCCCGGGCGACGCCGAAGCCGCTCGCCGCCTCGCCGACGCCCTCTTCGCCGGCCTCGGCCTGCGCGCCGAGCGCGACGAAAAGCGCTGGACCTCGCTCGCCCACGGCGCCTTCCGGCTGCTCTCGCGCGCCTACGACGAGCACCGCCGCAGCGGCGTCTACGCGTTCGAGCGGCGCGAGGACGTCGCGCGCACCGACCCGTCGCTGGCCACGGCGGTGCGCGCGCCGACGGGCAAGGGGGGCAGGCGGGGCCGGGGGGCGGGCGGCGAGGAGGGCGGTGCGGGGTAAAGGCAGAGGGCGCGGGGCCTCGCCGGGTAAGGGCAGGGACGGGCCGGGCAGTTCGGCGCGCGACGCGCTCTTCGCCGTCAGCGCTCGCCGCGTCGGGGCCAGCGCCGCTCGCGCCGCAAGGACTCGCAGAGCGCCTCGAGCTCGTCGACCTCCATCGCCTCGAGCCGGGCGCGCCGGGCGGGCGCGAGCGCGATGCCGAGCACGTCGCAGAGCGCCAGCGCCGCCTGGCGCAGCCCCTCGGCTTTGCCCTCTCGCAGCCCCTCGGCCTTGCCCTCGGCCTTGCCCTCGGCCTTGCCCTCGGCCTTGCCCTCGGCCTTGCCCTCGGCCTTGCCTTCGCGGCGAAGGCGCTGCTCCCACTGCTGGACGAAGCGTTCGGTGTTCATGATCAACTCCCGGTCTGCCTCCGACGGGCTCTCCGTTCGCTCTGCCTCCGTGCGCCATCGTACCACACGCCGCCAGGTGCCGCCCTGCAGCGGGTGGTCGGCGGGCAGGTCGGCGAGCTCCTCGAGGGCCTGCCGTTGCACGGGGCCCCGCCCCAGCAGGCGCAGCCACAGCGTTTCGGGGGTCTTCGGCAGATCGGCGAGCACCACGAGCGTCAGCCCGAGCTCGTCGGCGAGCCCGAAGCAGCCCGGCGGCCACCCCGCGCGAGGCAGGGCACGGAAGCCCCCGAGCAGCCCGTCGGAGAGCGTCGGGGTCAGCACCCACATCTGGGGCAGCGCCACCGCCGTCGGGCTCTCGCGCCGGCGCCGCGCGCGGCGACGCAGCTCGTCGTAGAGCTCGATCAACTTGACGATGGCGCCGCGCACCTCGTCGGCGCTGCAGGGGTTGCGGAAGGCCTCGAAGGCGGCGAGCCCCCGGCCCATCCGGCCCAGGAGCCCGAGCTCGCGCCGGCGGGCCTCGGCCTTCGGCCCGCGCAGGCGGGCGTCGACGACGACGTCGATTTGTCGCTCTTCGCCGTGGACGCGGCGCGGGGCGAGCACGGGGCCGAGCGGCTCGCACCAGAGGGTGAGCAGGTCTTTGCTCATCGAGTCGTGGCGTCGTCGGGGCATGGGCCGGGGCTACGACGGGCGCGCGCGAGGGGCCAAGACTTCTCGGCGACGCGCCGGCCGAGGCTTCGCCTCCCCGTGCGATCGTTCGGGCCATGCGCGAGCCTGCCGCCGACGATGAGGGGCAGGTCGTCAGGGTCGTCGGCCGGCGACAATCGCCGGCGCCCGGGCAGCCCCCTTCCCCCGTGGCGCGCGAGGCGATGGGGCGAATGGCGCGGTACCGGACGCGGGCCCCGAAGGGCATCTTCGTTTCCCGAAGCCACGAAGAGGCCAACCGCGACCGCGAGCGGTGGTTGGTCGAGGCGATGGTCGAGGCGGCGTCGGGGATGGGGCGCGATGGCTGAGACGACGCGGCCTGTGCCGCCGATCGCGACGTGCAGCATCAACGCCGCGCTGTGACGGTCGCGAGCGCGGCAGTGATCGCGCGAAAGCAGGCCTTGCGGCAGGCCGAAGAGGCGCCCGCCGCCCGCCGCTCGGCGTTGCCCTCGTCGCGCGATGACACGGCGACGAGGCCGCCCCTCGCGGGAGCGGCTCACGCGTCGTCGTCGCCGTCGTGCTCTTCGAGGGGCCGGAGCAAGAAGCGCTCGGCGGGCCCGAGCGCGCCCGGGCGGCCCTCGAGGGCCCGGATGTACGCGCCGAGGGCCTCTTTGTCGATGGGCCCGACCTTGCGCAAGGCCGCGTAAAGATCGTCGCCGAGCGCCGTGGGGAAGGGGCGCCCTTGCGCGGCGTAGAGCGCGATCACGTAGTCGACCCACAGGCCCTTGGCCGTCACCCCCGCGAGGCGCGCCGCGAAGCGCGCCGCCTGGTCGACCACCTCGGGGGGCATTCGGTCGGGCACCATTCGCGTCATCTCGAGGATGCGCAAGAGCCGCGTACACAGGATGCGCTCGGCCTCGTCGAATTGACCGAGCGCCAGCGCCTTGTGGGCCACGCCGCCGAGCAGCTGCAGCAGGTCGAGCCGGAACACCGAATCGGGGCCCGCGGGCACGCCCGAGGCGGGCGTGGGGACGTCGGACGAGGGCGGGGCGGCCGGCATCGGGCCGCTGGTGGGCGCCCCCGAGTCGGGCGTGTTCGCCGTCGAGAGCCGCGCGTCGACGAGGGTCATCTCTTGCGCGCCGACGGTCAGCCGGCTGCCGTGCCGCAGCCGCTGCCGCCCGCCGATGGGCGCCCCGTCGACCATCACCCCGGTGGGGCCGCGCAGCGCTTCGACGTAGACCTCATCGTTGACGACGACGAGCCGCGCGTGCCGGCGCGCGAGGAGCGGGTCGTCGAGCGTGAGGTCGCAGTCGCTGCCCCGACCGATGACGAAGAGCTCGTCGGGGGGCAGGGCGATGGTGCGCTGCCTGTAGCGCAGCCGGAAACGCGGCATTGCCGAAGAATTTCTCATGCCCTCGGAGGCCGTACAAGGCGCCCGTGGCCCGCCCCGCCCGTCGGCGCCCCGCGGACCGCCCGTTTCAGGCCCCGATCGCCAGCACGACCCGCCCGGTGAGGCCGCCGCCCTCGACCGCCTCGTGCGCGCGGGCGATCTCGTCGAGCGGCAGGCGCTCTGCGACCAGCGGCCCCGGCCAGCCGCCCTCGAGCACCCGGTTGATGGCGAGGGCCGCCTCGGCTTTCGTCTCGGGTGGAAAGTCGTCGGAGCCGAGCAGGCGCAAGGTCGCGTTCTGAAAGAGGAGCGGCCAGAAGGGCAGCCTGGGTTCGGGATCGCTATCGGACGCGTAGGCGGCGATGACACCGCCCTGCTTGAGCAGCTCGGCGTCGAGGGCGGCGTTGGCGCCGAGCCGCCGGTCGCATTCGCCGCCCCGCCCGCGTTCTACGTTGCCAGCGAGCTCGCTTGACGCCGGGCCGGGGCGAGCTCGACCTCGGGCTCGGCCGCAGTCGACCAGCCGCCCGGGGGCGGGGCGGCGCGTCCGTCGGTCGCCCCCGGAGGCCGAGACCGCAGCGACCAAGACCGGCCGCCGCGGCCGGCCTGCGCGGGCCTTCGTGCATGCGAGGGCGTGATGGTACGGGGGGCGCCGCGGCGCGGCAGCGCGCGCCTTTCGGGGTGGACGTTCGGATCGCTTTGTGGATGCATGGCCGGGCATGCCTCTTCGCCCGGACCCGTCGTTTTACCCTTCGCCCCGGCTGGCGGCGCGCGCGCCGGCCGAGCGCCACGCGTACGTCGTGACCTTCGACCCGCGCGCCGCGCTCGGCTTGCCCGGCGGCCAGCGCCCCGACGCGCTCGCCGTGGTCGACCTCGACCCCGCGTCGCCGGGCTACGGCCGCGTCGCCTCGTCGGCCGCGCTCGCGACGCTGGGCGACGAGCTGCACCACTTCGGGTGGAACGCGTGCAGCGCCGCCCTCTGCCCCTACGCCCCGCGCCCGCACGTCGAGCGGCGCTACCTCGTGGCGCCGGGCCTGCGCTCGTCGCGCCTCTTCATCTTCGACACGAAGCCCGACCCGAAGCGCCCGACGCTGGTCAAGACGATCGAGGCGTCCGAGATCGCCGACCGCACGGGCTACTCGCGCCCGCACACCGTGCACTGCGGCCCCGACGGCCTCTACGTCAGCGCGCTCGGCGACCCCTCGGGCGGGGGCCCGGGCGGCATCTTCGTCGTCGACTGCGAGAGCTTCGACGTGCTCGGCCGCTGGGAGGTCGACCGCGGCCCGCAGTACCTGCATTACGACTTCTGGTGGCACCTCGGCTACGACGTGCTCGTCAGCAGCGAGTGGGGCACCCCCTCGATGATCGAGGGCGGGGTCGTGCCCGAGCTGCTGCTCGGCAAGCAGTACGGCCACCGCATTCACCTCTGGGACTTGCGCCGCCGCAAGCACCTCGAGACGCTCGACCTCGGCGACGAGCACCAGATGGCGCTCGAGCTGCGCCCGGCGCACGACCCGACCAAGCCCTACGGCTTTCTCGGCGTCGTCGTCAGCGTCGCCGACCTCTCGGCCTCGGTCTGGCTCTGGCACCTCGAGGGCGGCACGTGGCGCATCCGGAAGGTCATCGAGATCCCCGCCGAGCCGGCCGACGCCTCGGCCCTGCCGCCCATCTTGAAGGGCTTCGGGGCGGTGCCGCCGCTCGTGACCGACATCAACCTGTCGCTCGACGACAAGTGGCTCTACGTCTCGTGCTGGGGCACGGGCGAGCTGCGGCGCTACGACGTGAGCGACCCCTTCCGGCCGAAGCTCGCGGGCGCCGTGCGGCTCGGCGGCGTCGCCCGGCGCCAGGCGCACCCGCGCTCGGGGCCGCTGCTCGGCGGGCCGCAGATGGTCGAGGTGAGCCGCGACGGGCGGCGCGTCTACGCGACCAGCTCGCTCTACGGCGCCTGGGACGATCAGTTCTACCCCGAGGGCGTCTCGAGCTTCATGCTCAAGGCCGACGCGCACGACGACGGGCGCCTCGAGCTCGACCCGGGCTTCTTCCCCGACTTCGGCGGCCTGCGCCCGCACCAGGTGCGCCTCGAGGGCGGCGACGCCTCGTCCGACTCGTACTGCTTTCCGTGAACACGCCGGCCGCCCTCGTCACGCTCGCCGGCTTCGGCGCCTGGCACGGCCTGAACCCCGCGATGGGCTGGCTCTTCGCCGTCGCCCGCGGCATGCAGGCGCAGAGCGGCCGCGTCGTCGCCGCCTCGCTCGGCCCGATCGCCCTCGGCCACGCCGCCGCCGTCGCCCTCGCCGTCGCGCTCTTCGCCGCCGGCCGCTTCGCCCTGCCCTTCGGGCCCCTGCGCTACGCCACCGCCGCCCTCGTCGTCGCCTTCGGCGCCCTCAAGCTCGTGCGGCCCAAGCACCCGCGCTGGGTCGGCATGCGCCTCGGCCCGCGCGAGCTCGCGCTCTGGTCGTTTTTGATGGCGACCGCGCACGGGGCCGGGCTCATGATCTTGCCCATCTTCTTGCTCGGCGAGGGCGCCGAGGCCCCGCCCTGCCGCGGCGAGTGCGTCGCCGCCCCCGGCCTCGATCTGACGGGCTGGGCGGGCTACCTCGTCGGCGTCGGCGTGCACACCGGCGCCATGCTCGCCGCCTCGGGCCTCGTCGCGCTCGTTGTCTACTACCGCGTCGGCCTCGCCGTCCTGCGCCGCGCCTGGTGGAACCTCGACCCGCTCTGGGCCCTCGGCCTCATCGCCAGCGGCGCCCTCGCGCTCTGGCTCTGATACACGCGGCGGGTGATGTCGCCGGGCGCCCCGGACTTCGAGTCCGGGGCGACGCCGGGCGGTTCTCGCTCGAGTCGAGCCCGGCCGTCGCGACCGAACCCCGGCCCCGCATGGGCCGGGCGGTCTAACCCGCGATGCGCAGGCCGGACTCGACTCGAGCGAGAACCGGCGGGGCGTTGTGCAAACCGCCCCCCCGCTCGATGCCGGCGCCCTGATGCAGCCCGCGTGCCGCGGCCGCGGCGCGGCCATTCTCGGCGATCGGCGCGGGCCCCGGCGCCGCGTGCGTCCGGGCGGGACGCGGGCGCGTCTGCGGCGGACGAAGCCCCGCCCGCCTCACTCGTACAGCTTCGCGACCGCCGTGAGGTTCTCGCCGCCCAGCCCGCGGGCGACCGCGTGCTCGAAGATCTCGCGCACCCGGCCCGTGACCGGCAGCCGGCCGCCGACCGCCTCGGCGGCCGCGAGCGCGTAGCGGAAGTCTTTCTCCGCCAGCGCCGCCGGGAACATCGGCTCGAAGCGCCCCGCCAGCATCCCGCCGGCCGCCAGCTTCGCGGCGGGGCTCAGCACCGGCAGATCACCGAGGGCCTCGAGCAGGCCGGCCGCGTCGAGCCGCGCCCGGGCGGCGAAGCCGAGGAGCTCGGCCACGGCGGCGATCTGCACGCCGAAGAGCGCGTTCGCGACGAGCTTCGCGAGCGACCCCGCGGGCGTGGGCCCGACGTGGTGCACCGCCCGGCCCAGCGCCGCGAGCAGCGGGCGCGCCCGGTCGACCGCGTCGGGCTCGCCGCCGACCAGGTAGACGAGCGCGCCCGCGTCGGCCTGCGGGCGCGAGCCGACCACGGGCGCGTCGAGGAACTGCGCGCCGGCCGACCGCACCCGCCCGCCGAGCTCCGCGACGCGCGCCGGCGTCAGCGTGCTGCTCTCGATCGCGAGCGCCCCCGCGCCGAGCGCGGCGAGCGCGCCCGCGCGCGGATCGTCCCAGACGGCCTTCGACGCCTCGTCGTCGGCCACCATCGACACCACCACGCCCGCGCCCTCGGCCGCGGCCCGGGGGCTCGGCGCCTCGCGCCCCCGCAGCCGCGGCGCGTCGTCGGGCACCCCCGAGCGGCTCCACACGACGACGTCGTGGCCCGCGTCGACCAGCCGCCCCGCCATGCGCCGCCCCATGGCCCCGAGCCCCAAGAATGCGATTCGCTCTGCCGCGCTCATGCCGTCGCTCCCTCGTCTTCGGGGCGCCCCGCGCGCCCCACCGGCGCCGCATTCGCGCGGCGACACCCCGGAGCGTAAACATTCCGAAAGGGTCAGGAAACGACGATGATATGCTAACACTTATTCCAAGTGCGGTAGAACATGGACCACCTCGACGCCCTGAGGCTTTTCACCCGCCTCGCCGAGCGCAAGAGCTTCTCGGCGGCGGCGGCCGACCTCAAGATCAAGCAGTCGACCGCCAGCAAGTGGGTCGCCGAGCTCGAGGCGCGGCTCGGCGTCGGCCTGGTCGAGCGCACGACGCGCTCGCTGCGCCTGACCGACGCGGGGCGCCGCTTCCTCGCGCACGCGGGGCAGGTGCTCGCGGCGTTCGACGAGATGACGCGCGACCTGCGCGAGCAGAGCCCCGAGCCCGCCGGGCGGGTGCGCCTCAGCGTCCCCGTCGTCTTCGGCCGGCTCTTCGTCGCCCCCGCGGCGGTCGAGTTCTTGCGCCGGCACCCGAAGGTCGAGGCCGAGCTCGTCTTCAACGACCGCTACGTCAACCTCGTCGAAGAGGGGTTCGACCTGGCGGTGCGCGTCGGCGTCCCGGCCGACACCGCCGCGCGCGGCCGACGGCTGGCCGAGGGCCGGCGCGTGCTCGTCGCCTCGCCGGCCTACCTGCGGGCCCGCGGCCGCCCCGAGACCCCGGCCGGCCTGAAGCACCACGAGTGCCTCGTCCACGGCGACGCGACGGCCCCCGCGGTCTGGCGCTTCGCGCGCGAGGGCGGGGCCGAGGCGCCCGTCGCCGTCCGGGGCCGCCTCGCCGCGAACAACAGCGAGGCCGTCCTGCTCATGGCCCGCAGCGGCCTCGGCGTCGCGCTGCTGGCCGACTGGCTCGTCGAGCGAGATCTGAGGCAGCAGCGGCTCGTCCCCCTGCTCGAGGGCTACCGCGCGCCGCCCGCCCCGATCGTCGCGCTCACCCCCCCCGGGCGCTTCACCGCGCCCGCCGTGCGCGCCTTCGTCGACCACCTCGCCGCCTCGCTCGCCGCGAGGCTGCCGGCGACAAGCGAGCGAGCCGTCGGCGCGGCCGGGGCGCGGGGGCGTGCGGCGAGCGAGGGGGCGGTCGGCGGGGCCGGGGCGCGGGGGCAGGCGATGTCGCGAGGGCGCGGGCGACGAACGGAGGCCGGCGGCCCGGGGGCGACGTGAGGCGCGCGACGCCGGGCTCGCCTTCGGGCGGGCGACCGGCGGAGCCCGGCCTGAGGCGGGAGCGGGGGGGGGCTCGGGCGCGCGCCTCGAACGCCGAGCCCGGGGCGCGCGGCGAGCGGTCGCCTTTCGCGTCGGGCGATCAGGGGTTACCTTCCGGGGGTGCCGCTCCTGCCGTTCCGCCGTTTTTCCGTCGATACCTCGTGGTCGCCCGATGAGATCGCGCTCGCCGTCGGGGCGCATCTGAACCCCGACGCCGCCGAGCCGCGCTTTCGGGGCCAGGTCGACGCGCGGGGGTTCCGCCTCGAGCTGGGCGGGCCCGAGGGCCGCGGCCCGCTCGTGCGGGGGCGCGTCGTCGATCGCCCCGCGGGCAGTCGCGTCGAGATTACGGTCAGCCCCGGCCCGGCGGCGTGGCGCACCCTCGCGCTCGGGCTCGTGTTCGTCACCAGCCTCGTGGCGGTCGGGCTCGGGCTCGCGGGCATGGTCCGGGGCGAGGTGCCCTGGGTGTTCTTCGTCTTTCCGCTCTTCGGGTTGCGCTCGCGGGGGCCGAAGTTTCGCGAGGCCGCGGCCCGGGTCGAGCGCTTCTTCATCGACCTCTTGCCCGCGCCCGTGTCCGGCGGCGGCACCTTCCGGTCGCCGGCGGGCAGGCGGCCCGTCGGCTCTCGCTGAGGGGGGGCGCCGGGCGCTTAGACCTCGAGCACCGCGCGGTAGCGCACCTCGTTGGCCTTCACGCGCCGGACGGCCTCGTTCGCCTCGGCCAGCGCGAAGGTCTCGACGATCGGCTCGACCCCGAGGCGGTCGGCGAGCTCGACCGCCTCGGCGACTTCGGCGCGGCTGCCGATGAGCGAGGCCATCAGCCGCCTCCGCTTCAGCACGAGCGGGATGGCCGGGATCGCCATCGGCTCGTGGGGCAAGGCCACGGTGACGATGGTGCCATCGGCGTCGAGCTGGTTCAGGTACGAGCCCCAGTCGAGCGTCTCGGAGCTCGTGACGAGGATGACGTCGAGCTTGCGCCCCTGGCCCGGCACCGCGCCGCCGCGCGGCACGACGACGGCCTCGCGCGCGCCGAGGCGGGCGGCGAACTCGGCCTTGTCGTGCGAGCCGGTGAAGGCGACGACGTGGTTCGAGAGCTTGCTCGCGTACTGAATGGCCAGGTGCCCGAGCCCGCCGACGCCGACGACGCCGACGCGGCGGCCCGAGGTCATGCCGGCGTGGCGCAGGGCCGCGTAGACCGTCGCGCCGGCGCACATCAGGGGGCCGGCGTGCTTGGCCGCGAGGCCCCCGGGCAGGGCGAAGGCGAAGCGGGCGTCGACCTTGAGGTGGTCGGCGAAGCCGCCATACGCGTGCATGATGAGCGCCTCGCTCTGGTCGCAGAGGTTCTCGCGGCCGACGAGGCAGTCGTGGCACTCGAGGCAGGCGCCGCTCTGCCAGCCCACCCCGACCCGGTCGCCCGCCTTGAGGCGGCGGACGGCGCGCCCCGCCTCGAGCACCTCGCCCACCACCTCGTGCCCCGGCACCATGGGCAAGCGCGGCGCGCGGCTCATCATCGAGATGTCCGAGGCGCAGAGCCCGCAGGCGATGACCTTGACGAGCACCTCGTGGTCGCCGAGCGCGCCGGCGTCGTACCGGAAGGGCGAGAGCGGGCCCCCGCGCTCGTGCGCGGCCATTGCTCGAATCTCCATCGTATCCTCCGTCGGAAGGCCGGCCCCGCCGGCGCCGTGACGAAGGCATCATGCGCCCGCGCCGCGAGGAAGGAACTCACTCCGAATCATACCCGCGATGAACGCCGCTCATCGCGCGGGCACCCGGCGCGGCAGGGTCGACCGACGCCGGCGAGGCCGCGGGGGGCGTTCGATGGGGGTGCGGGGCTAGGCTCGGTCCGCCTTCGTCGGACAGAGCCTAGGGCGTAGAGGTATGGGGGCCCCCTATCGTTCTGGTCGCGCTCGCGCCGTGCGGGGGTGGCCCACATCGGGCCACACGGCGGGGCGTCGGTACGAAGGTCACAGCGCAGGAGGCCCTGTGGTACCGTCGTGGTCGGTCGGTGGGCGGCCCGCGCGCGTGCTGGGGGCGGCGGCCGACGCTCGCCCCGAGCGGCTGGCACCGACCGCTACCCCCGTAGGAGTGCATCACCATGCGTGAGTCGTCGAGTCGAGTCAGAGTGTCCGGGCGCGAGCGGCGCGGGGGCGTCGATGTTCGCTTGTGGGCCTGCTTGTCGTTCGTCGCGGCGGTCGGTTGCAACTCGCTCTTTGGCATCGACGAGGCCGAGGTCAGCGATCCCGACGCCGCGGGCGGGGCGGGGGCCGCGGGGGCGGGCGGCTCCGGGCAAGGCGCTGGCGGTCGGGGCGGCACCATGATGCCGCCGAACGGCATGGGCGCCGGCGGCTCGGGCGGCACGGGCACGGGCGGCACGGGCACGGGCGGCTCGGGCACGGGCGGCTCAGGCACCGGGGGCAGCGATGCGGCCGGCTCGGGCACCGGCGGCAGCGGCACGGGGGGCGGCGGCACCGGCGGCACGGGCACCGGCGGCACGGGCACCGGCGGCGGTGCGACGGGGCCCTGTGGCGGCAACGCGCCGTCGAACTACGGGCAGGCGTGCAGCAACGCGTGCAACGGCGGCACGATTCAATGCGACGGCGCCTGCAGCGCCCCGCCGCCGCCGACGGGCTATGGGCAGGCGTGCAGCAACGCGTGCAACGGCGGCACGATTCAGTGCGACGGAGGGTGTAGCGCCCCGCCGCCGCCGTCGAACTACGGGCAGAACTGCGGCAACGTGTGCTTCGGCGGCACGATTCAATGCAATGGGGCCTGCAGCGCGCCGCCGCCGCCGCCGAACCTCGGGCAGGCGTGCAGCAACGCGTGCAACGGCGGCACGATTCAGTGCGACGGCGGCTGCAGCGCGCCCCCGCCGCCGCCCAACTATGGCGAACCTTGTTGCATCTGCGAAGGCTCGATCGGCTGCAACGGCCAGTGCCAGGGCTGCATCAACCCGCCGCCGGGGGGGCAATGCCCCTGACCGGGGGCGGCGGCGGCGGGGCGCGGGCCCGCTGAGGCGCGCTGCCCTCGGGCGTGCCGCGGGCGGCGCGGCGGGGCGCGAGGGCAGGGGGGCGCCGGCGGGGGCTCAGCCCGCCTTCAGAGGGGCCACTTCCAGTCGACCTGGTCGGGGCGGTCGACGCCGAACTCGTGCGCGTGGTGCAGGCAGGCGATCTGCAGGTTGCGAAACTTCTCTTTGGCGTGCGCGCCCGCGACGCGCAGGCGCGGCACGCGGTCGATGGCGTCGATGGCGAGGCTGAAGCGGTCGATCTGGTTGACGATGGCGAGCTCGAGCGGGGTGTTGATCGAGCCTTCCTCTTTGTAGCCGCGCACGTGCATGTTGTCGTGGTTGTGGCGGCGGTAGGCGAGCCGGTGAATCAACCACGGGTAGCCGTGAAAGTTGAAGATGATCGGCCGGTCGAGCGTGAAGAGCGAGTCGAAGTCGCGGTCGGGCAGGCCGTGCGGGTGCTCGCTCTGGGGCTGCAGCTTGAAGAGGTCGACGACGTTGACGAACCGCACCTTGAGGTCGGCGAACTCGGCGCGCAGCAAGGCCGTCGCCGCCAGCGCCTCGAGCGTGGCGATGTCGCCGGCCGAGGCCATGACCAGGTCGGGCTCGGCGCCCTGGTCGTTCGAGGCCCAGGCCCAGATGCCGAGGCCCTTGGTGCAGTGCACGACGGCCTCTTCGGCCGAGAGGTACTGCGGGTGCGACTGCTTGTCGCTGACGATGACGTTGACGTAGTTCTCGCTGCGCAGGCAGTGGTCGGCGACCGAGAGCAGGCAGTTGGCGTCGGGCGGCAGGTAGATGCGCGTCACGCGCGGGCTCTTGTTCGCGACGACGTCGATGAAGCCCGGGTCTTGGTGGGTGAAGCCGTTGTGGTCCTGGCGCCAGACCGTGGAGGTGATGAGCAGGTTGAGCGAGGCGACGCCCATGCGCCACGAGATGTCGTTGCAGATGTCGAGCCACTTCGCGTGCTGGTTGAACATCGAGTCGATGACGTGCACGAACGCCTCGTACGACGAGAAGAAGCCGTGCCGCCCGGTCAGCAGGTAGCCCTCGAGCATGCCCTCGAGCGTCTGCTCGGAGAGCATCTCGACCACCCGGCCGTCGCGGGCGAGCTGGGTGCCGTCGGCGTCTTCCGGCAGGAGCTCGGGCAGCCATAGTTTTTTCGAGGCCTCGTAGACCGCGTCGAGCTTGTTCGAGGTGTTCTCGTCGGGGCCGAACACGCGGAAGTTGTCGGCGTTGCGGCGCATCACGTCGCGCAAGAGCGCGCCGAGGGGCCGGGTGTTCTCGGCCCGCACCTGGCCGGGCTTCGACACCTCGACCGCGTAGCCGCGGAAGTCGGGCAGGCGCAGCGCCCGCCGCAGCACCCCGCCGTTGGCGTGGGGCGAGGCGCCCATGCGCCGCGCGCCCGCGGGCGCGACCGCCCGCACCGCCGCCGTCGGGGCGCCCCGCTCGTCGAAGAGCTCTTCGGGCCGGTAGCTGCGCAGCCAGGCCTCGAGCTGCGCCAGCTTCTTCGGGTTCGTCTTCACGCCCGTGATCGGCACCTGGTGCGCGCGCCACGAGCCCTCGAGCTGGTGGCCGTCGAGCTCGGGCGGCGCCGTCCAGCCCTTGGGCGAGCGGAGCACGACCATCGGCCAGCGCGGCCGCGACGCCTCGCCCGCGGCGCGCGCCTCGCGCTGCGCCGCGCGGATCTCGTGCACGCACCGGTCGAGGGTCGCCGCCATCGCCTGGTGCATGCTTTCAGGGTCGGAGCCCTCGACGAAGTAGGGCGCCCAGCCGTGCCCGCGGAAGAACGCCTCGAGCTCTTCGTGGGAGACGCGCGCGAGCAGCGTGGGGTTATTGATCTTGTACCCGTTGAGGTTCAAGACCGGCAGCACGGCGCCGTCGCGGACGGGGTTCAAGAACTTGTTGATGTGCCAGCTCGTCGCGAGCGCCGCCGTCTCGGCCTCGCCGTCGCCGACGACGGCCACGACGACGAGGTCGGGGTTGTCGAAGGCGGCGCCGCAGGCGTGCGAGAGCACGTAGCCGAGCTCGCCGCCCTCGTGAATCGAGCCGGGCAGCTCGGGCGTGCAGTGCGAGCCGACCCCGCCGGGGAAGGAGAACGCCTTGAAGAGCCGCCGCAGCCCCTCTTCGTCGAGCGACTTGTCGGGGTAGACCTCGCTGTACGTGCCCTCGAGGTAGACGGGCGCGAGCACGCCCGGGGCGCCGTGGCCGGGGCCGGCGAGAAAGATGGCCTCGACGTCGCGTTGGCGAATCACCCGGTTCGTGTGCGTATAGACGAACGAGAGCGCCGGGCTCGCGCCCCAGTGGCCGAGCAGACGGCTCTTGATGTGCTCGGGGCGCAAGGGCTCGCGCAAGAGCGGGTTGTCCCAGAGGTAGATCATGCTGGCGGCCAGGTAGTTCGAGGCGCGCCAGAAGGCGTCGAGGCTCGCGAGCTCTTCGCGCGAGAGCGGCGCGCCGCGCACGGTGGCGCGCGCGGGGCCGAAGGCGGTAATGGGCGACGGGCTTTGGGCGTCGTTCATGGCGGTCTCCGTGGGCCGCGCAGCCTAGCGCGTTCTCCCCGTGATGCCCGAACCCGAGCGCGTGCAATTCTTGCGCGAAGGGGCCGCAACCCTTGCGCGGCGCTGTCACCGTCGCCCGACAGGCCGAGCCCGACGCGCCTTGAGGTGGCCCGACACTACGTGCCCCCGCCGGCCCCGACCGCAGCGCCGGAGCCGGCTGCCCCGGCCGCGCCGCTCGCGCCGCCCGCGCCGGAAAGGCCCGCCGAGCCGCCCGCCCCGCCAGCGCCTGCGAACCCGCCACCGCAGCCTTCGCCGAAGGCCGAGAGCGAGGTGCGCGCGTCGAAGGTCACCGCGCGGCCAGTCCAACAAGGGTATACGTCGCAGGCCTGCCCGTTGGGGTAGTTGGGGTCGAACGTGGTGCCCTGTCGACCTTCGTAGAGCACCTCGCCGGAAGGGGTGCGAAGCGAGATGGACGCGACGCGAGCGCCGCTCCAGTCTTGCTGCTCGTCCCAGCCCAGGGAGAGCCAAAGGCGTAGCGAGTCGGGCGGCTCGCTCGAGCCGAACGGGGGGCCACCAGATTCGAGGCACACCAGGCTGGGCTCCAGCCCGATCGAACCGACCTCACACTCGCCCGAGGCGGCGATCGTGACTTCGTCGCAGACGTCGTCGGCGCAAGCACGCATGACGAGCGGGCCCCGGGCGCAGGCCGCCCCGCGCACGAGGCTGGCCGGCGTCAGCTCGAAGTCGAGTCGGTGGGCGCAGCCGACCTGCGTGCAAAAACGGTCTCCGTCGTCCGGCGCGACGCAGCCGCCGAGCTGCGTCGCCAGGGGCAGCGCAGCGAGCAGCGCGCCGAACGAGACCTTGCAGGCAATGGCTCGCCACGAGCCCATCGAAGAAGATACCATGCCCGGAGGGTAGCAACGTTCACGCCCCGCCGCCGAGGCGGCGCATTCGGCAGCGCGTTGCGCAGCGGGCCCGCGGCCGCCCTGACAGCGCGGTCGCGGGCTTTCTCTAGGACGAGGCGCCAGGGGTCGGCGGCGCCCTCTCGACGGCTCAGCCCGAGCGCCTTCGACGTCGCCCGAGCGCCGCGAGCGCCGTCAGGAAGAACGCCGCCCCCGGCGGCGCGTCGCGGTGCCCCGGCACGGCGCAGCCGCAGCCGTCGTCCTCGTCGCCCGGGGCGCCCGGCGTACCGCCGCCGCTCGCCCCCGCGCTGCCGGCCCTGGGCGTGCCGCCGCGGCCGCCGCTGCCGCCGCTGCCCGGGCCCGCGCCGCCCTGGCCCGACGTGGGCGAGCCGGACGCGCCCGCCGAGCTCATGCCCGCGCCGCCGCCGTCGCCACCGACGCCTGCCGCGCCGGCTTCGCCCGCCTCGCCCGCGCCGCCCGCACCGCCTTCGCCGGTGCCGCCCGCACCGGTTGTGCCGCCCGAGCCCGCGTCGCCGCCCGAGCCGCCGTCGCCGCCCGAGCCGCCATCGCCGCCTGTGCCGCCCGAGCCGCCATCGCCGCCCGAGCCGGCCGAGCCGCCGTCGCCGCCTGTGCCGCCCGAGCCGCCGTCGCCGCCCGAGCCGCCCGAGCCCGCGTCGCCGCCGACCCCGCCGGCGCCCGCGTCGCCGCCGCTGCCGGTGCCGCCCGCGCCCGCGCTTCCGCCCGTGCCCGCGCTTCCGCCCGCGCCTGCCGAGCCTCCCGCGCCCGCGCTGCCGGCCGAGCCGCCGCTGCCGCCCGCGCCCGCGCTTCCGCCCGCGCCGGCTGAGCCGCCTGAGCCTGCGCTGCCGCCCGAGCCTGCGCTGCCGCCCGAGCCGTCGCCGACCGCTATCTCGATTGCCGTGCCCGTGGCGACGTTGCCGGCGCGGTCGCGGGCGCTCGGCACGAGCGAGAGCGTGGTGCCGGCGGGCTGGGCGGGCAGCTCGGCGCGGTAGAGATCGCCGCCGACGAAGCGCGCCTTGATGGTGCCGCCGCCCCCGCCCACGATGGTGTAGGCGATCGAGGCGTCGGCCAGGTGCTGGCCGGTCTCGCTGGTGTGCCCGTCGCGGACGGCGAGGCGCACGACGATCGGCTGGCCGGCCGCGGCCGAGGGCGCCTCGACGGCACGAAAGACGGGCGGGCGCGTGTCGCGCTTGGACGCGTTGGCGCCGAAGTAGACGCGCTCTTTCCAGTCGCCGAACTCGCCCTGGCCGGTGGCGACGTCGACGATGCCGTCGCCGTTGAGGTCGCCGACGTCGATGCCGAGCGTCGGGTCGGGCGCCGGGGGGACGCCGTCGGAGACGTAGGCGAACCGGCCGGTGCCGTTGTTGAGCAAAAGCTTCTCGGACGAGTTGCCGAGGCTGGCGACGAGCAGATCGTAGTCGCCGTCGTCGTCGACGTCGGCGCACTTGACGCCGTTGTCGTCGGTGTTCGGCTCGCCGAAGATGCGCGCAGCGGTCTCGTCGGCGAACGTGCCCGCGCCGTCGTTGATCAGCACCTGCGAGCGGTGCCCGCCGCCGGCGTTGGCGCCGGCGTTGTCGAGGAGCACGTCGAGGTCGCCGTCGCCGTCGACGTCGCAGGCCTCGGTGTTGTACGAGTAGGGGCCCTGCTTGGGCGGGTAGTTCGCGGTCGCGTCGGTAAAGTTGCCCGCGCCGTCGTTGACGAAGAGGCGGCTGCGGCCGTTGCGGTTGTTGACGATCAGATCGAGGTCGAAGTCGCCGTCGACGTCGATCAGATCGACGTCGATGGGCGCCGACGCCTGGCCGACCGGCAGCGGCGCGGGCATCGCCTCGAAGGGCAGCGCGACGAACTTGCCCGTGCCGTCGTTGCGCAAGAGCCTGACGCGCGAGGGCGCGCCGAACGGAGAGTTGCCCCAGTCGGTGACGGCCAGATCGAGATCGCCGTCGTTGTCGACGTCGCCGAAGTGCGCGGCGCCGGCCCGGCTCGCCAGCTCGGAGGGCAGGCGCGCCCCGGCCTCGTTGGCGAAGACGCCGGGGGCGGTCTGCACGAAGAGCTTGTCGCGATCGAGCCCGTAGCTGCCCGGCTGGTAAAGGTCGAGATCGCCGTCGCCGTCGATGTCGCCGAGCGCGACCTGCCGCAGGCGCGAGATCGCCCCGCCGAACGCCGAGGCGTTGACGTCGACGAAGGCGCCCGAGCCGTCGTTCAGATAGACCGTCGAGGGCTGGGCGTCGGCGGGCTCGTAGAAGCCGCCGCCGTTGGCGAGCAAGAGGTCGAGATCGCCGTCGCCCTCGAGGTCGGCGAGCACGACGAAGTGCGTGTAACAGCCCGAGCCCCCGCAGGGTTGCGGCTGCGGCAGCGCCGCCGGGGCGAGTTGAAAATAGGGCACGGCGAGGGCGCGCGCGGGCGCCAAGAGCAGCGCCGCGGCGAGGCTCGCGGCGGCCGCGACCAGGCCGGGCGGGGGGCGCCGGCCGGGGCGGCTCAGGCGGGGCCCTCGGCTCGCCGGCGGGCGCCCGGGCGGGGGGCTCGCGAGGCCGGGGCGGGGCAAGGCTCGGGACGGCGAAAGGAGATGCGTCGGCTCTCGCATGGTAGGGACAAGCGCTCGCTGGGGTAGAAAGGAAGGCGCCAGCGTGGCCGCGGGGCCCTTCGGCGGCAAGGGGGTGAGGGCCCGGCGGCGAGCTCGAGCGCCGCTGTCTGCCCCGCGGCCCCGCGGCCGACGGCTTCGCCTTCTCCCTCGTCGAGCGTCAGCGGGGGCGATACCAGGCGGGCTCGCGGGTGACGGTGGTGCCGCCCGTGATCATGGTGCGCATGGCGGGCTCGAAGAAGTGGTAGGGGTGCACGGTCTCGGGGCGCCCGGCGGCTTCGAGCTTGGCCGAGAGGGCGGGGGGTATCTCGAACTCGAGCGCGCGCAGGTTCGACTCGAGCTGCTCGGGCTTGGTGGCGCCGATGATGGTCGAGGCGACGCCGGGGCGGCGGGTAACCCAGTTGAGCGCGACCTGGGCGGGGGGCTTGCCGAGCTCTTGGGCGACCGCGGTCAGGGCGTCGACGATGCCCCAGGCGCGCTCGGTGAAGAGCTTCTCGAAGGCGGGGTTGCCCGAGTTCTGCTGGCTCGGCAGGCGCCCCTCGCCCGTGGCCGAGATGCCCTCGCGGCGGTACTTGCCCGAGAGCATGCCGCTGGCGAGCGGGCTCCAGGGGCAGAGGCCGAGGCCCAGCTCGATCGCGGCGGGAATGTGCTCGCGCTCGATGTTGCGCTCGACCAGCGAGTACTCGAGCTGCACGGCGCAGAGCGGCTCGAAGCTGCGCAGCTCGGCGAGCGTCTGGGCGCGGGCGAGGTACCAGGCGGGCACGTCCGAGAGGCCGATGTGGCGCACTTTGCCCGCGCGCACCAGGCCGTCGAGCGTGCGCATGACCTCCTCGACGGGGGTGACGCCGTCCCAGGCGTGCAGCCAGTAGAGGTCGACGTAGTCGGTCTTGAGCCGGCGCAGCGAGCCCTCGAGCGCGCGGTGAATGTTCTTGCGGCCGTTGCCGCCGGCGTTGGGGTCGCCGGGGCTCGCGTTGAAGGTAAACTTGGTGGCGATGACGGCGCGGTCGCGCCCGCCGCGCTCGCGGAAGTACTCGCCGAGGAACGACTCGCTCGTGCCGCCCGTGTAGCCGTCGGCGGTGTCGATGAAGTTGCCGCCGGCGGCGAGGTAGCGGTCGAGCAGCTCGAACGAGGTCTCTTTCGGGGCGCCCCAGCCCCACTCGGTGCCGAAGGTCATGGTGCCCAGGCAGAGGGGGCTGACGCGCAGGCCGCTGCGGCCGAGCAGGCTGTAGCGGGCGAGGCTCGCGATGGTTGCGTCGGTGGTCATGGAGGGTCTCCTCGGGGGGGCGCCGCGGCGGTGGCGGCGTCGCGGGTCAGACCTTGGCGCGCCGGCCTCCCCGGCGGAAGGCCCTTGTGTGTCGATGGGTTTTGAAGAAAATCTTACGAATGCGCTCGCTCGCGGGCCTGCAGGCCTTTCTGGCGGTGGCCGAGCGGGGCGGCTTCACGGCCGCGGCGGCCTCGCTCGGGGTGTCGGCGTCGGCGGTGAGCCAGGCGGTGCGCCGGCTCGAAGACGAGCTCGGGGTGACCTTGCTCGCGCGCACGACCCGCAGCGTGGGCCTGACCGAGGCGGGGCGGCGGCTGGTCGGCCGGGTGGGCCCGGCGCTCCGGCAGGCGGTCGCGGCCCTCGACGAGGCGGGGGCCGAGGGCGGGGTGGCGGGGCTCTTGCGCCTGACCGTGCCGAGCATCGCGCTCGACGCGGTGGTGGCGCCGGCGCTGCCGGGGCTGGTCGCGGCGCACCCGCGGCTCACGATCGAAGTGTCGGTCGACAACCGCCTGGTCGACGTCGTGGCGGGCGGCTACGACGCGGGCATTCGGCTGGGCGAGGCGATCGAGCGCGACATGGTGGCGGCGCGGCTGACCGGGCCCTTTCGCTTCGTGGTCGTGGGGGCGCCCTCGTACCTCGCCGCGTGGGGCCGCCCCGCGTCGCCGCAGGCGCTGCGGCGGCATCGTTGCATCGTCTTTCGGGCGCCCTCGACGGGCGCCCTGCTCCGCTGGGATCTTGAACGCCAAGGCCGCAGCTACGAGGTGGCGGTCGAGGGCCCCCTCATCAGCGACAGCGCCGAGCTGATGCTGCGGGCGGCGCGCGACGGGCTGGGCCTCGCCTATCTGTATGAGCCCATGGCGGCGGCCGACCTCGCCCGGGGGGCCCTCGCGATCGTGCTCGAAGAGTACGCGCCCGAGGTGCCGGGCTTCTTTCTGTACTTTCCGCGGAGCGCGCGAAACGAGCCCAAGCTACGGGCCTTTCTCGCGCACGCCCGCCGCGCCTCGGGGCTCGCCGGGGGGCCGCCCGCGCCCGTCTGACGTGCTGGCCCCGGGGCGGCCGGGGAGGGGGGCGCGAACGGGGCTAGCTCGAACCCCCGAACCGAGCCCGCGAGGGTTTTATCTCGCGTAGTACGTTCTGATGGTCCCCATCGCCGGTCGAACACCGCTGTTGCCTCGGCGATGGGTACCCATCAGGGGTTGTACTCGCGGTGTAAGGTTCGTGGTTTTCAACCGTCGCCGGTTGATACAAGAAAATAACAAATTGTTGGGTCGGGGGGGGCGAATCTACTAACTTTAGTTACCCAGGCGATGGTGACCATCGCGGTTCTATTACCGGTAATAGATTGGGCGATGGTCGGGTAGGCTCGGGGTAACGACCGAGGTCGAGGGGGCGATGGTCAGGTAGGGGGGGGCCAACAGACGAGCTCGATCGAAGCGAGCGGCGCTGACCTCCGCGTGTCCCGCGATCGGCACCCCCTGGCGGTCGCTAAACCCCACGAAATAAAAGGTCGTTTGGGGCGCCCGCCAGGCCGAGTTGGACGAGCAACTCGTAGTTGTCGTAAAACTCGTGGAACTCGGCGATGCGATCGCCCTCGAAGCGCACGAGGGCGACCCAGTCTTGTGCCATGCGGCGGCCGGTCGGCGGCACGACGGCGCCGCCGAACTCGATGGGCCCGAGCATGGTGCCCGTCTGCCCGATGCGCACCACCAGGCGGTCGCCGGCGCCGAAGGCGTCGCGCAGCGTGAGCGTGTAATCGGGGAACGCGCGGTGCAACTCTTCGATGCCGGCGCGCAGCGCGGGCGCGCCGACGAGCGGGGCGCCGAGGCCGGGCGCGGTGCGGACGACGCCGGGCGTGTGCAGGGCCTCCCAGGCGTCCCAGTCGTGGGCGTTGTTGGCCGCGATGCGGCGCTCGAGGACGGCGACGTGGGCGGCGACGACGTCGGCGGACGAGGCTTCGGGCGCGACCGAGGTCGTGGGCGCGTCCGTCGGGTCTTCGGCGCAGGCGGGGGCGAAGGCGAGGGCGAGGGCGAGGGCGAGGCGACGGATCGACATGGGGCAGGCTCCGTGGATGGGGGGGGCGGGCCGGTGCGGCCGGCGCGCCGCGCGCCGCCGCCACCGTCTCGACCCACCCACCATGCGCCGCGCCCCCGGGCCGGGCCGTGGCCTAACGCGACAAGCCTTTGTCTCCCGGCGCCATCCGGCGCGCCGCGCGAAAGGCCGCCGGGGTCGTGCCCGTCCAGCGGCGGAAGGCGCGGTGGAAGTTGCTCGGGTCGGAGAAGCCGAGCAGAAAGCCGACTTCGGCCAGCGCGAGCCGGTCGTCGGCGAGGTAGCGCTCGGCGTACGCCCGGCGCACGCCGTCGGCCAAGGCCTGAAAGCTCGTGCCCGCCTCGGCCAGGCGGCGTTGCAGGGTGCGCGGGCTCAGGCCGAGCTGGGCGGCGACCGGCTCGAGGTCGGGGGCGCCGCGCTCCATCGCGCGCGCGACGGCGCGCTCGACGCTGGCCGTGAGGGGGTCGTCGGCCTCGCCGAGCCGCTCGAGCGCGCCGCGCGCGTAGGCATCGAGGTAGGTCAAGACCCCGGCCTGCGCCTCGCGCACGGGCAGCGCGAGCACGTCGGCGCCGAGCACGACCGAGGTCTCGGGCCGGCGGAAGCGGGGCGCGACGCCGAAGATGCGTCGGTGCTCGTCGGCGCGCGCCGGCTTCGCGTGGCGGAAGTCGACGCCGCGGGGCGCCCACGCGACGCCCGTGACCACGCGGCCGAGCACGACCACGGCGGCGGCGGAGAACTCGGCGACGTGGCGAGGCCACTCGTGCGTCAGGCCGCGGCAGCCCGGGTAGACGCGCACGCCGTCGCCCTCGCGCTCGAGCTCGACGCGGCCGGCGTCGTGCAAGAGGCGCGAGTAGGCGACGACGCGCTCGAGCCCCTGGCCGAAGGTCGCGCTCTTGGCGACGAGGTGGCCGACGACGTCGAGCGCGTCGAAGTCGAGGCGCTCGGCGAAGTGCAGCCCGAAGTCGTCGTCGCCCGAGGCCGCCGCGAGCCGGGCCCAGAGTCGGTTATACGTCGCCTGGGTCACGCGCGCCTCGGCGCCCGCGAGGGCCGAGGGCTCGAGGCTGACGGCGGCGAGCGCCTCGGCCGCGGGCACGCCGCGCGCCTCGGCGTACGCCACGAGGCCGCGCACGGCGCTCGCGGCGACGGTGAACGTCGCGTCGGCTCGCTCGACGGGGGCCACGTAGGGTCTCCTACCGCCCCGTCACTCGCCGGGCAAGGCGCCCCCTCGCGCGGCGCGGTCGCCTCGCGCGCTGGCTTTCGCGCGGGCCTCGTTCGACCCGTCGTCGTCGCCGCTCGGGCGCGGCCCGGGCGACGGGCCCTTGCTGCGCCGCGCGCGCCGGCGCACGGGTACGCCCCCGTGGCGCAGGTCGGCCGCATCGAAGAGATCGAGGTGTTCCTCGCGGCGGCGGAGAAGGGGAGCCTCTCCGCCGCCGCGCGCGACCTCAAGCTGACGCCCTCGGCCGTCAGCAAGCAGATCGCGCGCCTCGAAGCGCGCCTCGGCGTCCGGCTCCTCAACCGCACCACGCGCCGGCTCGTGCTCACCCCCGAGGGCGACCGCTACTGCCGCGCCTGCCGTCAGCTCGTCGAAGACCTCGACGGGCTCGAGCGCGGCCTCGCCCGGGCAGCCGAGGCCCCGGCCGGCGACCTGCGGGTGACGTGCTCGGTGCCCTTCGGCGTCCACCAGGTCGTTCCCCTCGTCCCCGAGTTCCTCGAGCGCTACCCGGGGGTGAGGCTCACGCTCTCGCTATCGTTTGAAGCGGGGGGCAGGCGCGGGTGACGTCGCTGCCTGATTCTCACCCCTACCCGCAGGAAACAACGAGGGGCTGGGCCGTTTTGCGCGTGGCCCTCGCCCCCATCTCGAGCAGAGCGCTCGGCCCTCACGCGGCGCTCGAGCCAGTACGCCCGGCGAGGGCGGGGGGCGGCAACGATGGCCGCATCGCCACCGGCCGCTCAGCACGGCGGCCAGTGGCGATGGGGCAGGCTCGGCCCGTTCAGCCTTCGTCGCTGGGCACCGGCCGGGGGGGCCACGTGGCCCACGCGGTCAAGTGCAATGTGGTTTTGCGAATAAACGGATGGCAAATGGCAGCGCGCGATAGAACGCACTGGGCCTGCCGACGAGGCGATGCGCTCGCGCCGAAGCGTCGCTCGCCGCCGTGGCGAGGAGCGGTCGAGTCGCTCGAAGGCGGTCTGGGGGGCGTGGGCGCGCGTCGTTCAGGGGGCGGGCGCGCTGGGTCGCAGGCCCCACCCGTCGTAGGCTGCGCGGGCGCGGGCCTCGAGCTCGCGCGCGCGCTCGGCCTGGCCCCGCGCGCGGGCGTGGCCGGCGGCGCGTTCGGCGGCGAAGGCCTCGTCGCGCAGCGAGCCAGCCGCGCGCGCGCCCTCGATCGCCCGCCCGTAGTGCCGCTCGGCGGCGTCGTGGCGGCCGACGGCACGGGCGAGCTCGGCGGCGACGAGCGCGTGCTTGTGGGCGAAGTCGCGCGGCGCCATCGCGGCGACGCGGGCGAGCCGGCGCGCGAGCAGGCGCTGGCGCACGAGGCGCGCGGCGCGGGCGCGCCGCGCGGCGGGCGGGGGCGCGGCGGCGAGGAACAGCGCGTACAAGAAGTCGTGGTCGGCGGGCTGCACGTGCCCGAAGACGTCTTTGTGCACGTCGGGGGCCGACGCCTCGGCCACGGCCAGGCCCGCCTCGTAGTCGCCGCGGACGTACAGCACGAGCTGCTTGAGCAGGTAATACTGGTGAAGAACGGTGCGCGTGGGGTAGCGCTTGGTGCGCTCGAAGAGCGCGCCTTCGTCGAGGCCGGGGCCGTCGAAGGCGGCCAGCGCGGGGCTGGGGCCGCGCAGCGAGCGCAGCGCCCAGGCGAACAGCGCCAGGGCGTCGACCGACTCGACGTAGCGGGTGCGCACGACCTGGTCGGCGTGTCGCGCGACGAGCTCGGCGGTCTGGTCGAGGGGAACCCCCATGACGACCGAGTGGATGGCGCGCATGATGACCGCGTACACGAAAAAGGCGAGGTCGCCGCTCGCGGTCGCGGCGTTGACGGCGCGGTCGAGCTGGGCCTGGGCCTCGGGCATGGGCCCGACCCAGGGCAAGACCATGGCGCCGAGCGTGTGGCGCAGGCGCCCCTCGTATTCGACGGGCCCGCCGGCCTCGTCGAGCTGGCGCAGCGCGAAGCGAACGACGCGCGCCGCGCCGCGCCCGTCTTTCAGGATGTGCAAAAGGAGCACGGCCATGTAGGTGAACGCCAGGGGCGTGGCCGGGGTCGTGCCGCGGTCGAGGATGTGGGCGAAGGCCTCGACGGCGACGAGCCCCATCAGGCGCTGGTCGACGAAGAAGGCGGGCGACGCCGCCTCGAGCAGGGTCTTGACCGTCAAGAGGTGGGTCAGGTCGGTCGACGCCTGCAACCGCCCCAGCTCGTCGTCGGACATGCGCCCGAGCCGCCATCGGATTCGCCCGAGGCCCCAGAGCAGGCGGAGCGGGTTCGGCCGCGGCCGCATGTGCCCGAGACCGAGCGAGCGCAGCGCCTCGCACTCCCGCTCGATGGCCTCGCGCGGCCGGCCGCGCGCGTTCTCGAGCACCGCCCACAGCGCCGCCGCCGACGCCCGCTCGAGCGTCGTGGGCGCGCCCGCCTCGGCCGCCGCGAAGAGCGCGCCGGCGCCCGCCTCGTCGCCCGCCAGGAACGCGTTCTTCGCCCCCTCGACGTACGCGAGGCGCGCGCGGCGCGCGTCGGCGCGCCAAGGGTCGGCGGGCAAGAGCGCGCGCGCCTCGGCGTACAGGTGCGCGGCGTGGTCGAAGGCGAGCGCGGCGCCGGCGCGCGCGGCGGCGGCGAGCGCGTGATCGAGCGCCTGGCTGCGGCGGCCCGCCTCGCGGCAATGCACGAACAGCGTCTCGGGGTCGTCGACGCCGCGCGCGGCGAGCGCGTCGGCGAGCGCGGCGTGGCGGGCGCGGCGGGCGGCGGGCGCGAGCGCGGCGACGACCGCCTCGCGCACCCGGTCGTGGGACGCCTCGACCGAGGCGGCCGCGCTCGCGCCGGCGTGGTAACGCAGCAGGTGCGCGGCGCGCAGCGAGCGCAGCGCGCGGCCGGCCTCGGGCTCGGCGAGCCCGGCGGCGGCGGCGGCCAGGCCGGGGGCGAGCGGCCGGTGGGCCACGGCCACCGCCTCGAGCAGCGCGCGTGCCGGGGGGGCGAGCGCGTCGAGGCGCGCGCGCAGCACGCCCTCGAGCGACAGGGCGGCGGCCGACGGGCCCGCGTCGCGGGCGTGGCGGGCGAACTGCTCGAGGTAGAAGGGGCTGCCGGCGGCGGCGGCGGTCAGGGCGCCGACGGTCGAGTCGTCGTCGGGGCGGCCGAGCAGGGCGGCGACCAGGGCGCGCGCGTCGGCGGGCTCGAGGGGGGCGAGCTCGACGCCGAGCGGGCCGAACGGGCGCAGGGCGGCGAGCAGGGCGCTCTCGCCGGCGCTCTCGTCGCGCACGCCGAGGGCGAGCAAGAGCGGCGTCGCGGGCGGCTCGAGCAGGGCGAGCACGAGCGCGGCGCTGTCTTCGTCGTCCCACTGTACGTCGTCGATGGCGAGCACCAGGGGGGCCTCGGCGGCCAGTCGCCGCAGCAGCTCGCGCAAGACCGAGAAGGCCTGCGAGCGGGCGGTCAGCGCTTCGGCGGCCTCGGCCTCGGCGGCGCCGAGGGCGCCGAGGGGGGGCACGTGGCGCAGCGCGGGGAAGAGGCGCACGAGCGCGCCGGCGTCGGGCGGCAGCGCCGCCGCGAGCGCCTCTTCGTCGAGGGCGGCCAGGCGGTCGGCGAGCGCGTCGACGAGGCTGTCGACGGCCTTGAACGGGAGCGCCTCGTGCTCGCGGCAGCGGCCGGACAGGACGGTGGCGCCCCGGGCGGCGGCCTCTTCGAGGAACTGCTCGAGCACCGCGCTCTTGCCCATGCCCGAGCGGCCGCGCACGGCGACGATCGTGGCCGCGCCGGCGCGTGCCGCCTCGAAGGCGCGCCAGAGCGCCTCGAGCTGCGGGCCGCGGCCGACGAGCGACGGCGGCCCGGCCGCGCCCGGCGCCGCCGGCGTCGGCGCGTCGCCCCCGGCCAAGCAGCGCCAGCACGCTTCGCCCGAGGGGCGCTCGGCCGGGTCGGCCGCCAGCAGCGCCGCGCACAGCGCGTCGAGATCGGGCGGCACGCCGGCGCGCACCTCGCTCGCCCGGGGCGCCACGCGCGTGAGCTTGTCGTCGATGATCGCCAGGCCGTCGCCCTCGAACGGCGCGCGCCCCGTCAGCGCCTCGAACAACATGACGCCGACCGCGTACCAGTCGCTCGCCGCCGTCACCGGCTCGCCGCAGCACTGCTCGGGCGCCATGTACCGCGGCGTGCCCGACATCGCGTCGCCCTCGCCGGGCAGCAGGCGCGACGGGCGCAGGCGGCCGACCAGGCCGAAGTCGACCAGCACCACGCGCCCGTCGGGCTCGACCAGCACGTTGTCGGGCTTGACGTCGCGGTGCAAGAGCCCCGCGCCGTGCAGCGCCAGCAGCCCCTGGCACAGCTGGGCGAACGCGCCGCGCAGCCGCGCCTCGGCCTCGGCCGGGCCCGCGCCGTCGGCCCCCCGCACGTGCTCGAGCAGCGGCCGGCCGGCGAGGAGCTCCATCGTGAAGAACCAGGCGCCGTCGCCGGCGAACAGGTCGTACAGCTCGACGATGTTCTCGTGCTGCAGGCCGACCATGGTGCGAAACTCGCGCTTGAAGGCGAGCACGGCCTCGGGCTCGAGGCGGCGGAGGGCCTTGAGCGCGACGCGCTCTTGGCGCTCGCGGTCGAAGGCGGCGTACACCTGGCTGCTGGCGCCGGCGCCGAGCCGTCCGAGCAGCTCGTAGCGCCCGGAGGCGAGGCGAGGCGGCGACTCGGCGCCCTCGGCCGGGCCCCTCACCGCGCCGACCCCGCCGGCTCGCCCGCCCCCTCGGGCCGCCCCTCAGACACCGCCCGCCCGCTTGCGCTGCTGCCAACACGAGGCACAGAACCACTCGAGCACCGGCCGCTCGCCCCGGTCGCGCCTTTTGACGCAGCGCCAACCATGCCGCTGGCTGATGAGCGTGTGCGCGCTCTCGGTCTTCGGGGCCGGGGCCTTGCACCGCACGCAAAAGCGGCCGGGGCTGCCGGCGGGGGCGTCACTATTCATGGCCATGAGACCCTACCCGACACATCGATGCGACCGGGCGTGGCGGCCGCTCAGCCCCCGTCGCGGTGGACGGTCGCGGGCGAGAAGGCCGGCAGGCAGACGGCGACGTACTCGGCGCCCTCGTCGTGCGGGCTGCTGTAGCGCACCCACTCGCCGCCCTCGACGAGCACGGCCGAGCCCGCGGCGACGTCGAGCGAGCCGCCCTCGAACTCGACCCGCAGCGTGCCGCGCAAGACGACGGTGTACTCGTCGAACTCGGGCCGCTGCCCGGGCTCGACCCAGCCCGCGGGCGAGCGCATGTGCGCGACGCTGACGCGCGCCTCGCCCGTGTTCACGCGGCCGACGTACTCGTCGATGATCTTCGGCTTGTTGCCGGCCGCCTCGATGCGCGTCGGCCTTTCGATGAGTCGGGGCATGGC
This sequence comes from Polyangiaceae bacterium, assembly GCA_035762175.1. Taxonomy (GTDB): domain Bacteria; phylum Myxococcota_A; class Polyangia; order Polyangiales; family Polyangiaceae; genus DASTPP01. The sequence goes on from DASTPP010000135.1 coordinate 98,161, forward strand.
CTCACCTTCTGTTGACGTTGGCGTTGACGTTGGCGCCCGCGTGGGAGTGCTTGCCCGCGGCCGCGTCGGCGCCCGTGGTCGCGCTCACCGCGGCTGCTTGCCGCGGCGGTCGACGAAAGACTTGAGCCGCAGCTTGGTCTGGTGATCGGGGATTTTCGAGCCGTCGGGCATCTTGCCCTGAAAATAGGTTTTCTCCCAGCCGGCCTCGAAGGCCTCGGTGCCCTCGATGGGCAGCTGGCGCAAGAACCTCGCCCGCTCGTTGCGCCAGGCGACGTAGCCGTCGTAGACGGCGCGGTCGTCGGCGACCGAGAGCAGCTCGGGCTGCATGGCGTTCAGGTTGCCGCGCGGGACGGGGAAGAAGAAGCAGAAGGGCTCGTCGCGCTCGAACCGAACGGTGCCGGGCGCGGTAAAGAGCCAGTTCATGGTGAAGGTGGCGTAGGTCCAGTCGGTCTCGATGACGGCGTTGAGCGCCTGAATGCCGTGCTTCGGCCGGTTGGTGGGCCCGCTGACCCACATGTTCCAGCCGGGGGCGGTGCGGAAGAGCGCGTGAATATGAAAGGTCAGCACGCCCGAGCCGAAGTGCGAGGTCGCGAGCGGCTTGCCGCCGTCGAGCGACGTGATCGCGATGCCGTCGATGCCCTTGGCGCCCTGCCAGGTGGCCTCGAAGGCCGAGGGGTTCAAGATCTCCCAGCCGTGGCCGTTGGCGATCGAGAGGGGCAGGCAGCGGTAGGCGTAGGCGTCGTTGGTCGCGTCCATCCACTCGCGGGTCGGGGGCGCGGCGCGCACCGCGGGCGCCTCTTCGGCGATGGCGTAACAGATGAGCGGCGCGGGCGGGCGCGGCGCGGCGGCGGGGGCGGCCTTGGGCGCCTCGATTCGGGAGGCCAAGCCCGTCGCGGGCTGGCACACGTCGTCGGTCTGCGTGCGGTCGGCCATTGCGAGCGAAGGGTCGCACGAACTCTGCTGGGCCGGAAGATAGGAAGCCCACGCCGGGCCCGCTATGACGCCGCTCGTGAGGTTTATCGCGCGGGCCCGGTGGGCGCTGGTCTGGTCGTTCGTGGCGGGGGCCGGGGGCTGCTCGAAGCCGGCCGACGGGGGGCCCGCGGCCGGGGGCGGGGGGCAGGCCGCGGCGAGCGCGCCGGCGCCGCCGAAGGGCTGGCCCGACCCCCACGAGGCCTGCGCGTACCTCGACGGCCGGGGGTACAAGAACCGGGGCTACAAAGCCTACAACCCGATGGTGCCGAACGAGCTTACGTGCCAGAGCCTGAACCGCAAGGTGGGCGGCGGCACGGCCGTCGTGGGCGAGGCGGGCTTTTACTACAGCGTCGTCGGCGGCCCCGAGCGGGCCGACCACATGCGGCTCCGGGTCGATCTCGTGCGCGGCGGCGCCGACGAGCAGGCGGGCCTCGCCGAGTTCGCCGCGACGGCCGAAGAGCTGAGCCGCCTGGCCTTCAAGGCGCCGCTGCCCGACGAGGCGCGGGCCGCGCTGAAGGCCGGCACCGCCGGCACCTGGCGCATCGAGGGCGGCCACGAGCTCACGATCAGCCTCCCGAAAGAGCAGCCCAAGGGGCCCTTCGGCCAGACCTACCACGTCATCGCCGAGCTGCGCTGACGCGGCGCGCCGCGTCCGCGCGCCTTGCGGGCGGCGAGGGCCTCGGCGGCTTTTCGCGCGCCTTCCAGGCGGCGGGGGCATCGGCCGCGTTTAGCGCGCCTTCCAGGCGGCGAGCGCCTTGGCTTCTTGCTCGGGCGTGATGGTAAAGCGCGGCTTCGAGCGTCGCTCTTCGGGCACCGTTTGCCACCAGGCGAGCGTGTCGCGCACGGTCTGCTCGATCGGCCGGAAGGCGAGGCCGTCGGCCAGGGCGCGCTCGATGCGGGCCGACATGTGGCCGTAGTCGTTGCCGGCGAGCATCACCCAGGGCACCGCCTCTTCGATGCCCTGCGCCTTGAGAAAGGCGTAGTCGTCGACCCAGGTAAAGCTCACCTTGGCGTCGAGCGCCTTCTTCGCCGCCTCGAGAAAGTCGGCGAAGGTGAGCGGCGCGCGGGGCCCGGCGGCGTTGTACGTGCCCGCGCGGCCGTCTTCGAGCAGCTTGAGCATGAACTCGGCCAGATCGCGCACGTCGATGAGCTGCGACGGGTCGTCGCGCTTGCCGGGGGCGAGCACCTCGCCGCCGCGGGCGAGGCGCACGGGCCAATAGGGAAAGCGGTCGGTGGTATCGCCGGGCCCGACGATGTAAGTCGGCCGCACGACGAGCGCCCGATCGCCGAAGGCCCGCCGCACCTCGTTTTCGGACTTGGCCTTGGCGACGGCGTACGTTTCGGAGCCGTCTTTGGGGTCGCTGACCTCGAGGCGCACCGGCGCCGACTCGTCGATGCCGCGCTTCAGGTAGGGGTAATAGACGCCGGTCGACGAAGTGTAGAGGTAGCGTCCGGCGCTCGTCTTGAGCAGATCGGCCGACTGCCGCACCCAGTCGGGGTTGGTGGCCGAGTCGTCGACGACGGCGTCCCAGCGCTTGCCCTCGAGCGCCTGCAACTGCCCGTTGCGGTCGCCCTGCAGCCGCGTGACCGAGTCGGGCAGGTCGGCCGTGCGGCGGCCGCGCGTGAAGATGGTGACGCGGTGCCCCCGCGCGACGGCGTGGCGGACGAGGTGCGGCCCGATGAAGCCGGTGCCGCCGAGCACGAGCAGATCGAAGGGCGCGCGCGCCCGCCCGCTCGTGGCGCTCGCGGTGCTACCCGCCGGGCCCGGCTCGCCGCCGCCCTTGCCGCCCGAGCAGGCGGGCGGGGCGAGCGAGACTGAGGCGCCGGCGGCGGCGGTCTTCAGAAAGTCACGTCGGGTCGGCATGGGGGCGGGCCTTACGAGGGTCGGGGCGGCCGTCGGGGAGCGTTCGGCAGGCCTCGACGGGCGATGAGAGCCAGCAGGGCTCGCCGAGAAGGCGGCCGGGGCAAAGCACCGGGCAGGGGCGAAAGTTCGCCGGTCGGGGCCCCGGCCGCCGAGCGTCGGCCCCCTGCAGCGTACGCCACGCGGGCGTCGCCTCGTGCCGCCGCGGGGGTCAGTTCGCCTGGCCGCCCTCGCCGCCCGCGCCCGCGCCGCCCTCGCTACCGGCCGCCCCCCCGTCGCCGCCGCTGCCGCCCGAATCGCTGCCGCCGGCGCCCTCGCCACCCGAGTCGCCGCCCGCGCCCGCGTCACCCGAGCCGCCGTCGCCGCCCGAGCCGCCCGAGCCCCCCGACCCACCCGAGCCGCCGGTGCCCGGCCGGCCGGCGAAGCCGAAAAAGCCCGCCGTGCCCGACGCGGCCATCACGTTGTCGGGGCCGCCGCCGCCGCTGCCCCCCTTATTGCCCTCTTCTTCGGCGGGGTCGTCGCCGCATGCGTAGACGAGGGCGGCGAGGGCCACGAAGGACCACAAAGCGGAGCGATGCCGGGCCTTAAGGGTGCTGCGTCGCATGGTTCGGGTACCAAGATAGGCACTGGTGCATTCGTAAGGAAAGCAGATCTCGAGCGTGCGCCCGCACCCAAGCGACGCCCGAGGCCTCGCCCCTCACGCGACCGCCCGCGCGGCCGGCGGGGGGGCCTCGCGGGCCTCGCCCGCCGGGGCCTCGCGCGTGCTGCCCCGCGGCTCGCCGGCGCGCAGAAAGCGCCCGGCCCGCAGGGTCTCGCCGAAGCCCGGGGCGAAGGCGCCCCGCTCGAAGACGACGCGGCCGCCCACCAGCGTGGCGGCCACCGCCCGGTCGCTGCGGTTGACCATGCGGCTGAGCCCGCCGAACTCGGGCATCGGCGCCTCGTGGTAGGCGTCGACCGAGGCGTCGAGCCCGGCCGGATCGAGGACGACGACGTCGGCGCGGTCGCCCTCGCGCAGGGTGCCGGCGTCGACGCCGTACCAGGCGCCGAGCTCGCCGGTCAGGCGGTGCACCGCGCGCTCGGGCGTCAAGAAGGGCCGGCCCGCGTCGGCGGCGGCCTTGACGCGCCGGAGCAGCCGGACGGGGAAGCTATAAAACGCCATGTTGCGCAGGTGCGCGCCCGAGTCGGCGAAGCCCATCTGCACCTCGGGCTGCGCCGCGAGCCGGTCGAGCACCTCGGGGCGGTGGTTGGCGATCGTCGTGCGCCAGCGCAGGCGCTTGCCATGCTCGACGACCAGATCGAGGTACGCGTCGACCGGGTGGATGCCGCGCTCGTCGGCGACCCGGCCGAACGACTTGCCGACGACCGAAGGGTCGGGGCAGGCGACGATCTCGGCGTCGTGAAAGTTGCGCGTCCAGACGCGGGGCGTGAAGCGCTGCTCGTACTCTTTGCGGAAGCCCCGGCGGTAGGCCTCGTCGCGCAGGAGCGCGTTGCGCTCGACCTCGTCGGCGAGGTGCAGCGCCGCGCGCCCCGAGCCGAACTCTTCGAAGACGACGAGGTCGATGCCGTCGGCGTAGATCTCGAAGGGCACCGGCAGGTGCTGCCAGCGCAGGTCGGTGCCCGCGAAGCGGTTGAGCAGCCGCGTCGCCGCCGTGACGAGCCCGACGAGCAGAGGGGCCGCCTTCGAGTCGGCCGCCGTCAAGAGCGACGTCTTCAGCGGCCGGCGGAGCCAGCCGCCCACGCTCTCGGCGAAGAAGAGCAGCGTGTTCAGCGGCGTCGTCAGGTTGGGCGCGCTCTGCAGGGCGCGCCCCGCCCGCCGCAGCACCGCGTTCAGCCGGCGGTACTCGCCCCAGGTCGCGAACGTCGAAGGCAGCGACTTCGAGCGGTAGCGCTCGCCGTCGAGCTTGTCCCAGGGGTTGGTCATCGTCGACAGGCCCACGAAGCCCGCCGCGAGCGCGTCGTCGAGCAGCGCCGCCATGCGGCCGAGCTCGGCCTCGGAGGGCCGGGCGCCCGGGTCGACCGAGCGGCCGAGGCCCATCACGTGCGCGCGCACGTCGGAGTGCCCGAGGAAGCACGCCACGTTCGGCCCGAGCGGCAGCGACTCGAGGTGCGCCGCGTACTCGCCCGCCGTGCGCCAGCGCTTGTGCCGCCCGAGCGCCTCGAGCACTTGCGCGCGCGGCAGCGCCTCGACCCGGCTGAAGAGGTCGGCGCCGTCGAGCGCGTCGACGTGCACCGTCGAGAGCGAGCAGCTGCCCAGAAAGACGCTCGTCACGCCGTGGCGCACCGACTCGCCGAGCCCGGGCGAGACCAGCACCTCGGCGTCGTAGTGCGTGTGCACGTCGACGAAGCCCGGCAAGACCCACTTGCCCGCCGCGTCGATGACCCGCGCCGCCCCCTCGCGGCGCAGCGGCGCCTCGGACACCGCCACCACCCGCCCCCCCGCGATGCCCAGGTGCCGCCGCGCCGGCGGCGAGCCCAGCCCGTCGAACCAGAGCCCATTCTCGATGATGACGTCGTAGCGAGCGGACACGCGGGGGACCTCCCGTCGGCTGAGGCGAAACGGAGCCACGGTAACCAAGATGGAGACTGGTCGCCATCGAAACGCGACCCGACGCCGTCTCGGAAGCCAGGTTGAGCTGGCCCCCCTCCGCGCTGACGCCGCGAGAGAAGGGCTGCCCCCCTCCGCGCCGGCGCTGCGAGAGCAGGCGCGTGGCGGGGCCGTCCGGGGCGACGAGCCGGTCGGGGCGGCCGGCGATGCGTCTTCGTCGAAGCTGAGCAGGTAGCCTTCGACCTCGAGCTCGAGGCCGGGCACGAGCCGGCAGCGCTCGTCGCGACGCCCGAGCTCGGCCACCTCGCGCGCAGCCCGCTCGTCGACGACGGCGCGTCGCACTCGGACGGCAGGGCGGGCCACCGCGATGCGGCCGGCGCCGCCCGAGCCCGCCGGCGCGCCGCGGTCGTCGGCGGCGAGCGGCCGGGCGTGTTAATTTTAATGGGTCTGGCGCGTTGGCTCCCGTCGGCCGGGTGGGTTGATTTTAACGGATCTGGCGCGTTGGTTATCTTTGTCCGGGGGCTGATTGCAATCGGTTCGGTGGGTTGTTTACTGTCGGCAAGGGCGCGCGATCGAATTGCGCAACGCGCGCGGGTCGAACGCGCGGGTTGTCCAAGATCGTGCAAGTTGCGCAGCCGCGCTCGCGCCGCCCGGCGCCCGCGGCCGCGGAAACGGGCTCGGGGCGGCGCGCGGCCGGGGTGGCCCGATGTTTGTAATGGCAACGTGGCGAGGGGCGGCGCCGCGGAAGATAGCGGAAAGCCGCCTCGTGGCGGGCGGGCGTTCTGTCGGACGCCGCGGGCCCGCCGGGCAACGTACCACCGCGCGGCCGCGCCTGGCCGCGCCGAAGGGGAGCACGAGTCGACCATGAAAAGAATCAAGTCATCGTACTGCATCGCCCTCTTGCTGTCGGCGGCCGCCGCGGGCGGCTGCCACAAGACCCCGCCGATCGACGGGGGCGGCGGGGGCGGGGGCGGGGGTGGAGGCGGCGGCGGCGGGCCCGGCTGCCCCGAATGCACGCCGCCCCCGACCGGCACGCCCGAGAGCATCCTCGCCGTCCGCGACGTGCTCGCCACCGCGTGCGCCCCCTGCCACTCGGGGCGCGGCGGCGTCGCCCGGGGCGACTTCGCGAACATCTTCGACGTGCCCGACATGGTGCGGCGCGGGCTCATCGTGCCGGGCAAACCGGACGAGTCGCGGCTCTGGAAGCGCATCGACGAGGGCGAGATGCCCCCGGCCGACGCCCGCGACCCGCGCAAGCCGGCCCGCGCAATCGGCGAGCTCGACGCGGCCCAGAAGGAGATCATTCGCGCCTGGATCGCCGCCGGCGCCCAGGCCCTGCGCGCCGAAGACCGCGCCCCCATCGCCAGCGGCGACTACCTGGGCGCGCTGCGCGACGACCTGCTCCGCGTCAACCCGGCCGAGGTGCCGAACACCCGCTACATCAGCCTGCACACCTATTACAACAGCCCCGACATACCCCAGGGCGAGATCGACGCGGCCGTCAACGCCGTCGGCAAGCTCTTGAACCACCTGGCCCCGCGCCGCAATGCGGTCGAGGCGCCCGGGACGGTGCTCAACAAGGAGGGCGAGATCATCGCCCTGCGCATCAACCTGCGCGACTACGACCTCGACGCGGGCGACTGGGCGCGCATCGAGGCGGCGACCGAGGTCATCGACCGCGCGGCCTTCCCCTGCGACGTGCCGCTCATCAACGCCGACCAGTTTCTCGCGATCGCGTCGACCGACCAGCACCTGCGCACCGACGGCACGCTCGAGAGCGTTTATTCGAACATCGTCGTGCGCAAGCTGCTCGAGGACGCCGGGGTGCTCGCGCCCGGCCAGCTCGTGTTCGAGCCGCAGGCGGGCGACGGCGGGGCGCGCGGCCCCGCGGCCTTCTTGACGAGCGACGTCACCATGCTCGACATCGCCGGGGCGCTCGGCATCGACCTGGTCGCCAACCTCGAGCGGCCCGACAACGACGTCACCGTGCGGGCCTGCCTGCAAGACTCGGGCGTCTCGGCCGCCGTGCGCTGCATCGAGCGCGACGCGGTGCCCGACGGCGACCGCGGCTTCTGGTGGAGCATGGACTTCATCAACAAGGCCGGCAACGACGAGCTCGCCAACCCCTTCGTCCACCCCATCGGCCCGCGCAACGGCGAGCTGGTGCCCTCGCTCGAGGGCGAAGAGCAGTTCGTCATCGCCGGCGGCGAGGCCTTCTGGAACTGGCCGAACCTCATGGTCGGCTACGCCCTCTACAACGGCAACTACAACCTGCTCTCGTCGGCCCCCCAGGACGCCGTCACCCACGACAAAAACGTCGAAGAGGCCTTCGCCGTCGAGAACGCCATCTCGTGCTTCGACTGCCACTCGAACCACATCTTGCCGATGGTCGACCAGATGCGGGCCTTCGCCAAGAACAACCGCAAACTGACGGCCGCCGAGCGGGGCTTCATCGAAGAGGTCTTCCCCGAGCAGGAGGTGCTCGACGGGCGCTACCAGGTCGACAGGGACAACTTCAACCAAGAGCTCGGCCGCGTCTACCTGCGCAAGGGCGAGTCGAACGCCACCCCCGACGGCATCTTCAAGCTCATGCGCGCCTACGAGCGCGACCTCGGCATGAACGCCGTCGCCGCCGAGCTCTTCGCCTCGCCCCAACGGATCGCCGCCCAGATCTTGTCGAGCGAGGCCCTGCAGGGCCTCGCCCCGACCCTCACCGACGAGACGAGCGGCTTCATCTCGCGGCAAGACTTCGTTCTCGCCTTCAAAGAGCTACGGAGGAACATCGGCCTCAACGACACGCTGCTCAACTTCTGCGTCCAGCCCGCCGCGCAAGCGGCGGGCGAGGGCGGCTCGGGCGGGGGCTCCGGGGGCGACGATGGCGACGGCAGCGGCGGCTCCGGGGGCGACGGCAGCTCGGGCGACGGCGGCTCGGGCGGCGACGGGGGCGGCTCAGGTGGCAGCGGCGGCTCGCCCTGAGGGGCGCCTTCGCGCGGACCCGATGACGACGCGAGCGCAGCGCTGCGCCTTGGCCGCCGCCCTCCTGGCCGCGGCTTGCTCGCCGGCGCCCCCGCCCGCGGGGCCCCCGGGGGGCGAGCACGCCGGCGAGGGCGGCTCGGGCGGCGACGAGGGGGAGGGCGGCACCGGCGGCGACGAGGGGGAGGGCGGCACCGGCGGCGACAAGGGGGAGGGCGGTGGCGAGGGCGAGGGCGCCGAGGGCGTGCGGGCGGTGCTGCAAGCGCAGTGCGGCGGGTGCCACACCGGCACGCACTGCGGCAGCACCGGCGGGGGCTTCGGCGACCCGTTCGACGTCGACGCCATCTTCGCGTGCGGGCACCTCGTGCCCGGCTCGCCCGATGCTTCGCCCCTGTGGCAGCGCATCAAGAACGATGACATGCCGCCCACGGGCCGGCTGAGCCGGGCGGAGAAGGGCGCCGTGCGGGCCTGGATCGAGGCGGGCGCGCCCGCGCCTCCGCCGGGGGGCTGAGGGCAGGGCGCGCCTCGCCGGGGGGCAGGGGCACGCCCGCCCGCGGCTCAGGGGTTGCCCGCGGCGTTCGGGAGGGTGACGCGGTAGACCGAGGGTCGTGCCGTGACGAAGAGGGGCCCGCGGTCGGCGCCGCCGAACGAGACGTTGCTCGGCTGCTCGGGGAAGGCGAGCGTGCCCCAGGGCGCGCCGTCGGGGCCGAAGACGCGCACGCCTTCGGCCATGGCGACGTAGACGTTGCCGGCGTCGTCGACCGTGACGCCGTCGCCGCCGCCGCCGGTGTCGGCGAACTTGGCGGGCGAGGCCACTTTGGCGCGCGCGGCCGCCCCGGCGCGACGGTCGGCTCGCCGGAGGGCCGCCCCCCGCGTTCGGCGCACGCGAGCCCGAGCCGGGCTACGCGCCCGTGGGCTAGACCTTGCGCCCCTCGATTATGGCATAGCCGAAGCTCGTGCCGGCGAGCGAGAGCGTGTTCGGCAGCGAGGCGACGATCGCGTCGTAGGCCTGCCGGCCGCAGGCGCGAATCATCTCTTCTTTTCGCTCGCGCGTGGCCTCCAGCCAGCGCCGGAAGCCCGGCACGACCGTGTTCTGGGTCAGATCGGTCGAGCTCACGTGCTCGAAGCCGCAGTCGCGCAGCAGCGCCGGGTAGTCGCCGAGGGGCAGAAACTCGTTGGCGCACCAGTTCTGGTTGAGCACCCCCATCTGCTCGTCGGAGAACGACGCCAAGAGCGGAAAGTCGACGATGATGAGCTGGGCGCCCCGCCGCATCAGCGGGGCGACGGCCTGCAGCGCCTTGCGCTGCCCCATGTGAAAGATCGACTCGATGAACCACACGCCGTCGAACGTGCCGGGGTCGAACCTCGGCTCGAGCATGTCGGCGAGGTGGAACGCGACGCGATCGGCGACGTCGCTCTCTTCGGCGAACCGCCGCGCCATTTCGTACTGAGCGCTGGCGACGGTGACGCCGTCGACCCGGCACCCCTTGGCCCGCGCGAGCTGAACCGCGAGCGCGCCGTTGCCGCAGCCCGCGTCGAGCCAGCGCTGAACCGGCCCGACGTCGGCCCGGGCGATGTACAATTGGTTGGCGCGCTCGACGGCCTCGTGGATGGGGGCGCTCGCGTTGGTTTCATCCCAGTAGCCGAAGTGCAGGTGGCCTTTCGAGAAGTGTTCCCAGTAGCCCTTCATCGGCGAGTTGTACATGGCGGCCACGTCTTCGGCCGTCCGCCAGGTGGCGTACTTCATGCGGCAACTTGGACCTTTCTTTGGGGGGAGTCAGGCCGGCGCGGGCGGCCGGCGGCACCGGGCGCATTGCTCGGGGCGAGGTCGGTCACGTCATCTCCTGAAAATGCCACCGGCCGATGCCAGACGCGCCGACGCTCGCGCGCGACGAGCCGGCCGGCTCGGTCGTGGTCGAGGCGACCGTCGTGCGGGTCGATGCGGGACAAAAGATGCAGCCCGGGGCGAACTCGGGCGGGAACGGGCCGGCCGGGCCGGCCTTGCGCGGCGCACGCCGGAGCGGCACCTGAAGGGAAGGCTTGCGAGCAACATTAGGAAAGTGAACGGCGAAGGCGAGACGGCCGTGAGGGCCGACCGAAGCGAAAAGAAACGAGTGCCGCGCCCGGCGCGCGCTCCACGCGCGCGGGCCCCGGGGCCCTTCGCTTCGTCTTTTGTTCGAATCTTTGACCCGCGAAGAATATCACAAAGCCCCAGCGGATTGAAGCCGTCAAAAGCTCGCGTGTCGAAACGGCGCGCACCTGACGCGCAGCGTCGCGCGGGGCAGCGCGGCGTCGCGTCGTCGCCGAGACGCCCCTTTTCGCAGTCTTGCAGGAGGGCGAACGGGGAGGCACGACGCTCGGGCGGGGATCGACACCGCGGTCGGCGGGCGCGGGGCCAGCGCGCGAGGGCGAGCCGCGCCTTGGTCACGCGCACCACCTCGCCCGGCGCCGTCGAAGGCGGCAGCGTGCTCAGGGGGGCGTGCAGCGGCTCATCGTGGCCCGCGGGCCATTCGATCCGAAGGTCTTGCTCGCGCGGCTCGTTCGGGTCGGCGTGGACGACCTCGACGCGCACGCGAGCGAAGTGCGACGCGAGCTCGGCCTGACTGCCCTCGGCTGACGCCACGCGCCGATCGGCCTGGCCGGGCTCCCTCCGGCGGGAGGCGGGGTGCGAAGAAGCGCGGTCGGGCGCGAGCGCCGCTCGCGCGCTATCCGCCGCCGGCCTTCGGGGCGGCGCCCGCGGCGCGCTGCCCCGGCTCGAGCCCCATGGCGTGCAGCACGAAGGCGAGGCTGTCGGCCGAGCGCTCGACGCGGCTCTTGACCTGGTCGGCGCCGCCGTGGCCGGCGTGCCGTTCGACCCGCATGATCACGGGGCGGCCGCTCGAGGACGCCGCCTGGAGCGCGGCGGTCATCTTCCAGGCGTGCAGCGGGGGCACGCGGTCGTCGGCGTCGGCCGTGAGCATCAGCAGGGCGGGGTAGGCGGTGCCGGGCTTGACCTGGTGGTACGGCGAGTACGCGAGCAGCGCCTTGAGCAGGGCGGGGTCGTCGGGCGAGCCGTACTCGGGCACCCAGGTCTTGCCGTCGCCCGTGAGGGGGTAGCGCACCAGGTCGAGCACCGGCACGCCGCAGAGCGCGACGCGGAAGAGGTCGGGGCGTTGGGTGAGGGCGGCGCCGACGAGCAGCCCGCCGTTCGACGCGCCCGCGATGGCGAGGCGCTCGGGCCGGGTGTAGCCCTCGCGCACCAGGTACTCGGCGGCGGCGATGAAGTCGTCGAAGGTGTTTTGCTTCTTCGCGAGCATGCCCGCCTGGTGCCAGGCCTCGCCGTACTCGCCGCCGCCGCGCAGGTTGGCCACGGCGAGGCCGCCGCCGAGCTCGAGCCACGCGTACTGCTCTTCGTCGAAGAAGGGCGTCAGGCTGACGTTGAAGCCGCCGTAGCCGGTCAAGAGAAAGGGCGTCGAGCCGCCCCTGGGCGCGCCCTTCCGGCGAACGACGAACATGGTCACCTTGGTGCCGTCTTTCGAGGGGTAGGTGACCTGCTCGGCCTCGTACGCGGCGGGGTCGACGGGCGCCTTGGTCGTGGACCATGGCTGGCTGCGGCCCGTCGCGGCCGAAAACTGATAGATGGCGCCGGGGTTCGTGAACGAGGTGAAGTAGTAGTAGGCCGTGTCGTCGTCGGGCTCGCCCCAGATGCCCGGCACCGTGCCGACCTCGGGCAGCGCGAGGGCGCCTTGCTTCGGCCGCGCGCCGTCGAGCCCGCGGACCTCGACCTCGCTCTTGGCGCCGCGCGCGTAGAGCAGCGCGAGGCGCCCGCCGACGACGCGCGCGTCCTGGAGGACGGCGCCCTTGTCTTCGGCGACGAGCTCCTTCCATTGGTCGCGGGCGGGCCGCGCCGGGTCGACCCGGACGACCCGGCCGTAGGGCGCGCCGTCGGTCGTGCGGAGGTAGAGTTGCCCCTTCCAGGCGGTGGCCGACATCGTGCCGTCGTGCCCCTTCGCCAGCGCCACCCAGGGCGAATTGGGCCGGCCGAGATCGCGGTAGTGCAGCTCGCTCACGGCGGCGCCGCGCAGGACCGAGACGAGGAGCCAGCGGCCGTCGCGCGAGAGCGTGGCGTCGAGCTCGGTTTCGGGGTCGCCCGTCTTGGGGAACGCCACCAAGTCGGACGAGGGCGGCGAGCCGAGCCGGTGGAACTTCACCTCGGAGTGGCCGGGCAGCTCGGCCGGGGGGATCTTGTCGTCGGTCGGGAGGGCGACGTAGTAGAAGCCTTCGCCCCGCGGCGTCCACTGGGGGACGGCGTACTTCGCGCCGCCGATGACGTCGGCCGCGCGGTCCTTGCCGGTCGCGACGTCGCGGACGTGCAGGACGCCGGCGTCGGCGTTGTCGGGCCGCACGACGTAGGCCACGAGCTTGCCATCGTACGAGGGGACGGAGACGCCGAGCGCGGCGTTGCCGTCGGGCGAGAGCGTCGCGGCGTCGAGCAGCACCCGCTCTTCGCCCGCCTCGCCCTGCCGCCAGTAGACCTTGCGCTTCTCGCTCTTGGCCTCGCGGCGCGAGTAGAACGAGCGGCCGCCGCGCCGGGTCGGGGGGAAGGCCGACTCGCGGTAGGCGAGGGCCGAGAGCCGCTCGGCGATGGCGTCGCGCCCCGGCAGGCCGGCGAGCAGGCCCCGCGCCAGCTTGTCTTGCGCGCCGACCCACGCCTTGACCTCGGGCGACGAGCCGTCTTCGAGCCAACGGTACGGGTCGCGGATGGCGAGGCCGAAGCGCTCTTCGGTCGTCTCGAGCCGGCGCGCCGCGGGGTAGGGCAGGGGCGGGGCGGGCGCGGCCGCCGGGGGGGCGGCGGTGCTCGCGGCGGGGGTGCGGGGCGCCGGGGCAGGCGGGGCGGGCGGCGCGCACGCGGCGAGCGAGGGGGCGAAAAGAGCGAGGAGGAAACGCGCTCCAATCTTCGTAGGCATCGGGGCGTTGGCTAGCACGCGGCCGACGCCGCCAACAGCGGGCCGCCGGCGCGGCGGGGGCCGCGGGGCGGGGGGTCTTCGGCCCGGGGGGCGTTGGGGGCGGGGGCCTTCGCCCGGGGGGCGTTGGGGGTAGAGGCTGCGTTGGTTTCGGGGCATTCTTGCCGCCCCGCGCGAGAGAACACGCCCATGCCGCCGACCGAGATCGTCTGCGATAGCCGCGTCGAGTCCGTGGTGGTGTACGCCCGCGGCGCGCTCGTCACCCGCGCGGTCGCGCTGCCGCCCTCGCTGCCCGCCGAGCCGATCGACCTCGTCGTCGGGGGCGTGACGCCGCTCGCCGAGCCGGGCGGCGTGCGCGCCGAGCTCGAGGGCGGCCGCGAGATCGTGGCGCTGCGCTCGCGCCTGCACCTGCCCGCGGCGCCCCAGGCGCCGGGCGCCCTGGCCGAGCGCGTCCTCGAGCTCGATCGGGAGCGCGAGGCCCTCGACGCCGAGCGCACCCGCGTCCGCGAGCGCCGCGCCGAGCTCGGCACCCTCGCCTTCAGCCCCGAGGGCGACGCCCGCGCGCGGCGCCGGCTCGACCCCGTCGCGCGCTTCGGCGACGCGCTCGCCGCGGCCGAGCTGGTGGGCGAGATCGTCGCCGAGCTCGACGCCCGCCTGCGCGAGCTCGACGCCGCCCTCGCGCGCAACGAGCGGGCGCGCGAGGCGGCGCAGCTCGCGGCCTCGCAGGGGCGAAGCGACGAGCGCGCCGCCGGGGCGCGGGCGACGTACCAGTTCGTGCTGCGCCTCGCGTACTCCGAGGCCGAGGCCCGGGCGCTCTCGGTCACCTACGCCGTCCGGGCCGCGCGCTGGTGGCCCGCGTACGCCGCGCGCCTCTCGCCGGGCGCCTCGCGGGCCGAGTGGGCCCTCGGCGCGCTCGTCGCGCAGGCGTCGGGCGAAGACTGGTCCGGCGTCCGCCTCGCCCTCTCGACCGCCGACCTCGCGCACGACGCCCGCCTGCCCGAGCTGCCCTCGCTGCGCCTCGGGCGCGCGCAGCCGCCCGCCCGCAAGGGCTACCGCCCGCCGCCCCCGGGGCTCGACGCGATGTTCGCGGCGTACGATCTGGCGGTGCAGAGCAGCCCCCCGCCGCCGCGCACGCGCCCGCCGCCCCCGCGCCAGGCCGCCTACGACGCGCCGATGCCGCCCGGCGCCCACGACGCCTACGCCGGGCTCGAGGGCGGCATGCTCGCCGACCACGATCTCGAAGAGGTGACGGCGGTCGGCGAGGACGACATCACCGGCGTCACCATGCCGGTCGGGGGCGTGCGGGCGCGGGCGCCCGCCGCGCTGCCGACGTCCGCCAGCTTCAACGCCGTGGCGCCCCCGGCCTCGGCCAGGCACTCGGCGTCGGGCGGCTACGGCGGGCCGCCCGTGCCGGCGGCGGGCGCGCCCCCGCCCGCCGCGCCGATGATGGCGCCGATGCAGATGCCGCCGCTCGCCGCGCCGATGACGCCGTCGATGCAGCAGATGCCGCCCCCGCCGGGCGCCTACCCGACGCCCGCGTTCGCCATGGCGCGCCAGGCCTCGAGCAAGACGGTGAGCTTCTACGACCGGGGCGGCGGCGCCCCGCCGCAGGGGGCCGCGGCGCCCTCGCCGCCCGCCGAGATCGAGCCCGACGAGGGCTGGCTCGACTTCGACGCGCTCACGCTCGGCGCCGCCGACGACCGGGCGCGCCGCGGCCGCCTCGGCCGCGACGGCGCGCCCGTGGCGGCCGGGCGCGGGGCCGAGGCGCAGCGCTCGCTCGAGTCGATGCCGCCGCCGCCGCGCGCGCAAGACCCCCTCGCCACGCGCGGCGTGTTCGACCACCGCTACGACGCGCGCGGCGCGGCCGACGTGCCCTCGGACGGCCGCCCCCACCGCCTGACCCTCGCGACCGCCGAGGCCGAGGTGCGCACGCGGCTGCGCGTCGTGCCGCGCGAGAGCGCCGACGTCTTCCGCGAGGCCGAGGTGAAGAACCCCTTCGACGCCCCGCTGCTCGCGGGCCCCGTCGACGTCTTCGTCGAGGGGGCGCTCTTGACCACCGCGCCGATCGGCGCCGTCGACCGCGGCGGCCTCATTGCCCTCGGGCTCGGCGTCGAAGAGCGCGTCCGCGCCGCGCGCAACGCGCGGGTCGAAGAGGCCTCGGCGGGGCTGCTCGGGGGCGCCGCGGCGATCGATCACGTCGTGACGATCGACCTCACCTCGTCGCTCGGGCGCGCGACGCCCGTCGAGATCGTCGACCGCGTGCCCGTCAGCGACGACCGGAACGTCGAGGTCGTCTCGCTCGGCCAGTCGCCGCCCGCCGAGGCCTACGACCAGGCCGAGCGCGGCCACCCCGTGCGCGGCGGCCTGCGCTGGCGGCTCGAGCTCGCCCCGGGCGCCAAGCAGCGCGTCGAGTTCCGCTACCGTGTCACCCTGCCGGCCAAGAGCGAGGTCGTAGGAGGCAACCGCCGTGACTGAGCTCGCGACGGGCGCCGCCCCCGGCGCCCCCGACACCCCGGCGCCCGCGGGCGGCGAGCGGGCGCGCCCGCTCGCGAGCCGCGCCGCGCGCGTCACCCTCTTCGAAGACCGGGCCGAGGTCGTGCGCGCCGCGCGGGCTGCCCTGCAGGCGGGCGCGCAGTGGGTCGCCCTCGGGGGCGCCTCGCCCTTCGTCGACGACGACACCGTGCAGGCGCGCGTGCTGAGCGAGCGGGCGCGCGTGCTCGCGGCGCGCGTGCGGCGCATCGTGCACCACGAGCCGCGCGAGGGGCGCGAGGCGGTCGAGCGGCTCGAGCGCGAGGCGCTCGCCGCGCGCGAGGCCGAAGGCGCCGCCCGCCAGGACGCCGCGCGCGCCCGCTCCGAGGAGGCGCGCCTGCGCCGGCTGCTCACCGACTGGGCCCGCTGCGTCGCCGAGGTGCCCCGGGGCCTGCGCGAGGGCGAGGCCCGCGGCCGCTGGCGCGAGTCGTACCGCGCCCTCGAGCGCGCCCTCGCCGCGGCGCTCGCGCGCGCGTCCGAGGCCCGGGCGCGGGCCCTCGCCGCCGAGCGGGCGCTCGCCCACGCCGAGGCCCGCCTCGCCGAGGCCCAGGCCACGCAGCCCCGCCACGAGGCGCTCCTCGAGGTGCAGCTCGAGGCCGACGGCGCCCACGTCGCCGACCTCGAGATCACCTACCGCACGCCCTGCGCCCTCTGGCGCCCCGAGCACCTCGCGCGGCTGCACGCCCACGGCGAGCTCGGCCGCGGCGAGGCCACGCTCGAGATCGTCACGTACGCGGTCGCCTGGCAGCGCACGGGCGAAGACTGGGACGGCGTGCAGGCCCGCTTCTCGACGGCGCGCCCCGCCCGCGCGGCCTCGCCCCCCCCCGTGACCGACGACCTGCTAAGGTCCCGCAAGAAGAGCGACGACGAGCGGCGCTCGGTCGTCGTCGAGGCGCGCGACCAGGCCGTGGCCGTCGCGGGCCTCGAGCGCGGCGCGCGCGCCGTCGCCGAGATGCCCGGCGTCGACGACGGGGGCGAGCCGCTCGCGTACGAGCCCCGGGCCCCCGTCACGCTCGCCAGCGACGGGCGGCCCTTCCGGGTCGAGATCGGGCGCGTCACGCTGCCCGCGCGGGTCGAGCGCGTGGCGCTGCCCGAGCGCGCCGAGATCGCGCACCTGCGCGCGACGGCCACTCTCACCCAGGGCGGCCCCCTGCTCGCCGGCCCCGTGCGCCTCGCGCGGGGCGCGGGCATGGTCGGGCGCACCGCGACCGCCTTCGTCGGCCGCGGCGAGCCCTTCGAGCTGGGCTTCGGCGCCGACGACGCGGTGCGCGTGCGCCGCCGCGTCGAAGAGGCGCGCGACACCGTCTCGATCATTGGCACCCAGGTGCTGCGCCGCACCGTGCGCGTCTTCCTCTCGAACTTGGCCGGGGCCCCGCGCTCGGTCGAGGTCACCGAGCGCTTCCCCGTCAGCGAGATCGCCGACGTCGAGGTCGTCGGCGTGCGGGCGAGCGAGGGCGTCCGGCTCGACCGGCGCGACGGCTTCGCCCGCAAGACGGTCGAGCTGCCCGCCCACGGCGTCGCCGAGATCGCGCTCGCCTACGAGCTGCGCGCCGGCCCCAAGGTGCGCCTGCCCTTCTAGCCTCGCCGGGGCCCCTCCGCCCTGCCTTCGCTGGCCGGGGCCCGCCACCCTGCTCTCGCCGTGCGGGGCCCGGGGCCTTCCGCCCTCCCCCCGCCGCCCGGAGCCTTGCGCCCCGGGGCCGCCTCGGGCGACCCTTCGCGCCATGCGCATCTTGCTCCCGCGGCGGCGCTTCGTCGGCGCCTTTTTGCCGCCCCTCGCGCTCGCCGCGTGCGGCGGCCCGGGCGCCAGCCAGGCCCCGCCGAGCTCGCCGAGCCCGCTGCTGTCGAAGGCGCTGCCCGACTTCCGCCGGCCCTCGCTCGGCGGGCCCGAGATCGAGACCGAGCGGCTGCGCGGGCGCGTGGTCGTCGTCGACTTCTTCGCCGAGCACTGCGTGCCCTGCGCCCGCTCGCTGCCCGCGCTCGAGGCGCTGCACCGGTCGATGCCCGACGTGAGCGTCGTCGGCGTCTCCGAAGACGAAGACGCGGCCGGCGCGCGCCGCATGGTCGAGCGCTTCGGGCTCACCTTCCCCGTCGTGCACGACGGCAGCCGGGTCATCGCCGGGCGCTACCGCGTGGTCGATCTGCCCGCCACCTTCGTCGCCGACCCCGCGGGCGTGGTGCGCTGGCGCGGCGACCAGGCCCACGAAGAGGGCGAACTTCGGGCCGTGGTCGAGGGCGCGAGGCGCTAGCCTACGCCGGGCGCCGGCCTTCGCCCGGCCGGGCGCGGCCGGCGCTCACTTGGGCACGTGAAAGATGGTGGTGCCCGAGCTGACGCCGTAGACCCAGCTGGCGTCGAGGGCGAGGGGCAGGTTGCGCGCAGCGCCGGTCACCTCGTCCAAGAGCGTGGTCGGTTCGCCGAGTGAGTCGGCCCCCGGCTCGCGTCGCACGCGCATCAGCGAGGTCTTGTTGTTCGACAGGTCGTAGGCAAGGTAATACAGGCCGCTCTCGTCGGCGGCGAGCGCGCGCAGCGGGCCGGAGGTGTTCGGCTTCAAGGTGACCGGCTGCTTGTCGACCCGGTTCACCGCCACCAGCTTGTCGGACGTGTCGCTCGTGTCCACGATGATGAGGTCGTCGCCGCTGACGGCGAAGTCGCCCACCACGACGTCGTTGCCGCCGTACACCGTCGACTTGCCCCCGCCCTCGACGTTCGGCACGTACGAGACGCCGGGGTCTCCGGCGCCCTTCGCGCCCGACCCGACGAACACGCCCCCGGCGTCCGCGACGAGCATCGAGATCTGCCCGCTGTCGATGGTGGTGAGCGCCTTGGCCGGTCCGCCCGCCTTCGGCACCGACCAGACCTGGGCGGTGTTCCCTTGCAGCGGGGCGGTGAAGAATACGTCGTTCTCGTTCGCGCTGATGCGCGCGAGGGCCGGCGCGGTCAGCGCGGCGAGGGCCGTGTTCTGCTCGGGGGCGGAGAGGGTCGTCAGCTCTCCCGTCGTGCCGTGGCCGCGCGTCTTCACGCCCTGGTCGGTGACCAGGTAAAAGCCCGTCGCGTTGGCCGCGAGGTCGAAGATCTCCAGGGCGTCGGCCGGCACGTACGCCTGCTCGACCTGCCCGCCGTTCGCGACGTCGATGCGGTAGACGGCGTCGCCCGGCAGCGTGTCAATCTGATCGGGGGTGCTCACCCAGTAGAGAAAGCCGCCGCCCGACACGAGCCGCGTCGACACCTGCACGCCGCTCGTGACCGAGGCCGATTGGCACTGGCCGCCGGCGCAGGTCGTGGTCAAGCAGCTGCGGCCGCAGGCCCCGCAGTTGGTGCTGCTGATCGAGGTGTCGGTCTCGCACGAGCCCGCGCCGTCCGCGTCGCAGTTCTGGCAGGCCGAGTTGTTGCACGCCTCCTGGCCCTCGCCCTCGCAGCGCAGGCCCGCATCGCCCCCCGCGCCGGCGCTCCCGCCGCCGCCCTGCTGCCCCTGTCCGCCGCCCCCGCTGCCGTCGCCCCCGCTGCCGTCGCCCCCGCTGCCGTCGCCCGGGCCGCCGAGGGTGTAGTCGTCGTAGACGTTCGGGTTGCAGGCGCCGGCGAGCACCGCGGCGGCGCCGGCGGCGAACGCGGCGGCGAAGAGGGTGCGGGCGAGGCGGGCGCGCATGGTCAGAACCTCCCCCCGAGCTCGAGCGCCGCGCCGCCTCGGGTCGGGCGGACGCCCAGCGTCGTCGCCCGCGCCCCGTCGTGCCGGCGGGGCATGAGGTAGAACGTGACGGCCGACACGGCGAAGACGCCGAGGCCCGCGTTCGCCACCCACGCCCACGTCTTGTACGAGTCGATGGCGTCGAGGCCTTTCTGCGAGCAGGTCTTCGTCGCGCTCGTGCACTCGTCTTCGACCACGCCCCGCTGGGCTGCCATGCCGACGCCGCCGACGGCCGCGACGCCGAGGCCGACGCCGGCGCCGATCGCCGCCCCCAGCTGCGCCGCGCTCAGCCGCGAAAGAAACGACCGCCCGCCCGACGACTCGTCGTAGGGCTGCGCCGCGTAGGCGTTGGGGGCGGTGCCCGCCGGCGTGGGCTGCCCCCCGTAGGGTGGCGGCTGCGCGCCGTACGGCGGCGGCTCGGTGCCGGGCGGCCTCTCGCCGGGCGGGGGCGTGACGGCCGCGGTGGCCCGGGGCTCGTCGACCTTCGCCACCTCGAGCACCATCGGGGCGCTGCAGCCGTAGGGCGGCGTGGTGTCGCCGGCCGCCGACTTCTCGCAGGCCAGCGCGTTGCCGTCTTGGTTGAGCGTCTCGCGCCCGGCCGAGGTGCTGCCGCCGCCCGAGACGAGGACGGCGTCGACGCCGCCCGCGGCCGAGGCGCTCGCGCCGGTGTAGAAGTGAAACGACCCCACGGTCAGCCCCGTCACCACGTGCGTCGCCCCCTCGCACGAGCCCTCGAGCGCCGAGCGGTCGACCTGCTGCCGGTCGGCCTCGAAGCGCCCCACCATCAGCATGTCGACGGTGAGCTGCCCGGCCTGCTTGAGCTTGCCCTCGAGGCCCACGGCCCCGACCGGCAGCTTGGCGAAGAGCTCGTCTTCGTTGCGAATGACGACCTGGCTGCGCTTCGGCGTGACGGGGGCGTAGCGGTAGGCGCTGCCCTTGACCGTACAGCCACGCAAGAGCCGCATGTCGCAGCCCTCGTAGCGCACCACCGCCAGCTTGCCGGCGACCGCGCGCTCGAGCCGCACGCGCGCCTCGTCGGGCCACTCGATGACGAGCGGCGTCTCGTGGCTCTTGCTGACCCCGCACTTCGCCTGCCCCTTGATCTCGAGCTCGGGGGCCTTGGCGGCCTTGGCCGCCGCGCCCGACGAGCCGCACGAGGCCGCCGTCAGCGGCAGGAGACACGCGACCAAGGGGAGGGCGAAGGCGCGCATGGTGGCGGCGCGCACCTTCGAAGCGCCGCCCGGCCGCGTCAATGGGGGGCCTCGGCGCCGCCCCTCGACCGCCCGGCCGGCGCGCCGCGTAAGCCCTGCCCCTCGACGGCCCGGCCGGCGCGCCGCGTAAGCCCTGGCCTTCGAGGCGCAGGTGCGCCTCGAGCAGCTCTTTCAAATGCGTCAGGGGCTCGGGCGAGGCGAAGCCCCGCAAGAGCACGACGTGCCGCCCGTCCTTGCGGTCGACGCCGAGGTCGTAGCGGCGCCGGGCCTGCGACGCCATCGCGTGGCCGTCTTCGGCGCTGAACCACGCCCCGCTCGTCAGCGTGCGCTGGCGGAACGAGACCGCCGCGATCTCGGCGGCGTCGATGCGCAGCTCTTGGCGCGGCGGGAAGGGCCCGCGCCGCAGCGAGAGCACGCCGCCGCCCACCCGCAGCGTCGTGCGGTTCAAGAGCGACGACAGGCAGGTGTGCGCGGCGGCCGCGGCGATGAGCACCCAGGCGGCCACGATGAGCGCCACCTTCGGGTCGGCCGCGTCGGCGAGCAGGCTCCGCCGGGTCGAGATCAAGATGCCGAACAGGAGCACCGCGATGATCGCCGTCGGCCCGTAGAGCGGCGAGAACCAGCGCCGCGTGATGATGAGCGAGGGCACGGCCGCCCCGAGCTTTTGCACCTCGGCGCGCCGGCCCAGATCGTAGACGCGGACCCCGTGGTCGAGGAGCAGCACCGTCGGCGTCACCCGATCGAGCGCGCCCGTCGACTCGACGTCGGGCAGCGGCCTGCTCGGCACGGCGCCGGGCGGCGGCGAGGCGTTTGGCCCCTGGTTATCGACCATGCAAGGACTCGGCGTGACGGCGTCGGGCCGGGGTCAACTCGACCGCGGCCGGACCCGGCGAGGGCCGCGCTCCGAGTATCGTCCGGCCGCGGGCCCTTGTCGACAAAGGGTAGCCCGAGGCCCCGCGCCGCGCCGGTGCGAGCGCTTCCGCCTCTCGGGCCCCGGGCCCCCAACCAGGGGTAACTCCGGGCGCCCGGGCGCTTGACTACACGCCCCCCTGACGTCCAACCCTCGCCCCCTGCCGCCCCCGCCCGGCGCCGGCGCCCTCCGAACGTAACGCAGCTTCGTCGCCACGACCGAGAGCGCGTAGCGTTTGTGGGTAGCGGGGCCCTCCGAGCTTGACTCGAGCGTCTTCTTGCCGGGCTCGGTCGAGGCCAGCGTGAGCTCAGAATTTCACGACGGGCTGGCCGCTCGAGAGCCGGCACTTGCCCTCCCGGTCGGGGCTGCCCACCGAGCGAATGACCTCGGTCGACTCGGCCTCGAGGTAGCGGCCCGAGAGCTCGATCGAGAGCATGCGCACGATGGCGTGGTCGAGCCTCGTCGCATGATAGCAGGGGATGTGCGGCTCGGCGTGGCCGTTGCCGATGCCCGAGTCGTTGGTCAGAAAGAGGTAGCGGCCGCCGGTCATCTGCGCGGCCGAGCGCATCTGGTACTCGGCGACCTCGTCGGTGTCGCTCGAGGCGACGGGGTAGAGGTGCACGCCCTTCTGCCTCGCCTCGCGAATGAGCCCCGCGAGGGCGCGGCCCTCGCCCGGGTGCGTCGGGGCGTCGGCGACCCAGAACGCCACCTTCGCGACGTTCGCGCCGCCGCGCCAGCCCTGGCGCAGGCCGGCGCCGAGGCCCTCGACCACGGCCTCGGGCGTGTCGCCGCCGCCGTCGGCCGACTGCTCGCGCAGCGCTTGGCGGAACTTCGCCACGTCCGTCGTGAAGTCGAACGGCCGCGTCACGTACTGGTCGCCGCGGTCGCGGTAGACGACGAGGCTCCAGCGGGGTTTCACGTTGGGGAACTTCTTGCCCAGCCGCGCCGCGATCGCGTCGAACTCGCCCTGCAGGTACGCGAGCTCGTCGCCCATGCTGCCGGTCGTGTCGAGCACGAGCTGCACGTCGAGCTCGGTGCGGGGCTGCCCCTGCGCGCTCGCCCGCGCGGCGTCCGCCATCTCGGCCGCGCTGAAGAGGGCGAAGTCGGAGCCGCGCTGCTGGAAGGGCCGGGCGTACGACGTCCAGAAGTCGAAGTTGCGGTTGTCGTCCCAGACGCCGGCGGTGAGCTGGCCGCCCTGGGGCAGGCGCCGCGCCACCTCGGGCTCGGGGCGCGCGACGGCGACGGGGGCGTCGGCGGCCTTGGCCACCGCGGCCGCGCCCGCGGGCCGGGCGGCGGCCGGCGACGGGGCGGCGGCCGGCCGGGCGGCGGGCGGGGCGGCGGCTGGTGGGGCGGGCGGGGCGGCGGGCGGGGCGGCGGCGGCGGCGGGCGGGGCGGCGGCGGGCGTCGTCGCGGGCCCCGCCGCGCTTTCGAACGAAACGCCGGGAGCCGCGCCGCCGGGGGCCGCCTCGGCCGGGGGCGGGGGGGCGGCGTCGGCGGGCGCATCGCCTGCGCTCGCGGGGCTCGAAGCGGCCGGCCCGGCCGCGCCGCCCGAAGCGCCACACCCGACCATGAAGAGCACGAAGAGCCCCAATCCGACGTTTCGCATCTGTGTCGACCTCGCTTCTGGCCCCTCCAACGCGGGCCGCGCCCGGCGCCTTACAGTCGCCCTCTCGAAGGGCCCGGCGGGCGCCCCCGGCCGGCTCAGGGCGGCAGCGCCTGCGGGTCGACGAGGATGGCCCCCGTGAAGCGCGTGCGCAGGTAAAAGCCTCGCGGCACCGTCGCGATCGCCTCGCCCTCCGCGCCGAAGGCGACGGTGCGCACCCGCCCGTGCGCCGCCTTGGGCCGCACCTGCAGCCAGCGCCCGAGGTGCGCCGTCAGCTCTTCGACCCGGCCGATGCCGACGAGGCCGACGACCTCTTCGAAGTCGGCGCGCAAGACGGAGTCTTGCTCGGGCGTGGGCGACCAGAGCAGGGGTTCGGCCACGCGCCGCTCGGCCCAGGGCGAGCCGCGCTCGCCGACGAGCGGCACGAAGAGCACGCGCGCGAGCTTCGCCCGCACCCACGAGTCGGCCCACTCTTGGTACTCGGCGTCGGCGAGCGAGAGCGTGCACACGTACGTCGACTCGAGCGGGGCGCCGCGCGAATCGACCGGTATCGTCTTGAGCTCGACCCCCAACTCGGGAAAGTCATGCACCCGCCCCGGGCCCCCCGTCGCGCCGAGCGCGCGCTCGAGAATGGCCCCGCCCGAGCCCTTCGTGCGCACCGCCTCGCCCCGCGCGTCGAGCCCGAGCCGGCCCGCGATCTCGGCGACCGTGGCCGAGACGAGGCCGCGCGCCCGCCCGACCAGCTCGTCGACGCTCGCGGGGGGCGGCGGCTGCCAGGGCGGCGGCATTCGGGGCACCGCGGCGGGGGCCCTCAGGCGGGCGCGGCCGCCCCGCCGCGCGCGGGCACAGAGACGCCCACCGCCGACGCGCAGGGCTTGGGCGAGCCCGACCGGGTGCTCATCGGACGATGGTACACGGTGTGCTTTCTCGCGTCACGGCGCGACCGATCGTGCGCGCCCCGAGTGAGCCCGCGGGGCGCCCCGCCACCGCGCACGACGCGCTGGGCTCTGTCGGGCGAAGGCGGATCGGCCGCCGGGCGACGGGAGCATTCGCCCGACAGAGCCTAGCGCGAGAAGGGGTCGGCGGCCTCGATGGCGCGCTTGGCCGCGGCCTTGCCTTCGCGCGTCTCTTGGGGCGGCGTCGAGGGCGCCCGCGGTCGGGGCGCGGCGGCGGGCGGCGGGGCCTGCGCGAACCTGCCGCCGGGCGCGACCGGCATGACCGGCGCCGCGCTGGCCGCCGGCCTCGCCCTCGCGAACTCGCGCTGCGTCTCGTCGAGCGCGCGCGCCTGCCGGTCGAAGTCTTCGCCCGCCCGCGCGACGCCGGCGGCGGCCGCCGGGCTTTGGGCCGGCTGCGACGCCGCCTTCGCCTTCTCGGTCAGGAGCCGCTTCACGCGCCCCTCGAGCAGCTTGCGCGCCTCGTCGGCCAGGCCCTTCGAGAAGAGATCGCTGGCCTTGGCGAGCGAGGCGCCCGTCTCGCTGCGCTCGACCCGCCCCACCACCACCGGGTCGGCCTCGGCCGCTTCGCCCGCGTCGCGCACCGAAAGCGCCGCCAGCGAGCCGCGGCAGGTGCCCGGCGCGCGCGTCGTCTGGTCGTGGTAGCTGACCTCGACGCTCGCCAGCGCCGTCGGTCCCGTCGCCCCGCCCGCCGGCGCGCGCACCTGCACCAGCACCGTCTTGGCCTCGCCGCGGGTGAAGGCGCCGAGCGGCACGGTCACGCGGCGGCCGGCCCGCGTGAACGATCGGTCGAAGACGCGCTCGAGCTCGACGCCGGGCCCGAGCTCGAGCGTCGCCTCGGCCCCGCTCGCCAGCGCCGAGGTGGCCGCGAGCGCCTCGCCCTCGAACACGCGCGGCAGCGCCGCGTCGTTCTCGACGAAGTAGTGCCGCCCGTTCGACTCGAGGGCGATCGCCGAGAGCACCTTCTCGTTGTACGAGACGTCGACGCCCACGGTGGTGATCGCGATGCTGCGGTCGCGCGCCCGCGCGGCCAGCGCGCGGAAGCCCGGCACGTCGCTGACGCCCCGGTTCGCCTCGCCGTCGCTCAAGACCACGACCTTCGCCACGCGCCCGGCGGGCGTGCCGCCGAGCCGGCTGACGCCGAGCTGGTCGAGCCCCGCCTCGAGGCCGCACGAGAGGCAGGTGTTGCCCCCCACCGCGATCGTGCGCAGCGACTCGAGCACGCGCGAGCGGTTCGAGACGTCGATGAAGGTCGGCGGCACCACGGTCTGCACCCGCTCGTCGAAGGCGACGACCGAGACCGAGTCGCCCTCCGAGAGGCGCTGCACCGAGCCCATCGCCGCGTCGATGGCGTGCCGCAGGCGCGCCCCCCGCATCGAGCCCGACTTGTCGATGACGAGCGAGAGGTCGACCGGCGCGCGCGCCGAAGGCGCCGCCTCGTCGCCCTTGAGCTCGAGCAGCAAGAAGGTCGACTGCCCCGGGGTCACGCGCTCGTGCCCGACCCGCCCCTCGACCCGCAGCGTCGAGCCGGCCGCGAAGTGCGCCCCCGCGAAGGGGCCCTCGGGCAGCGTCTCGCGCGAGGGGCGCTCGGGGTCGGGGCCAACGGTGCCGATGGGGCCGCCCGGCGGCGTCAGCACGTACGCCCCCGTACCGCTCAGCACCATGCCGGTCAACGAGAGCAAGACGACGCTGGTCCACTTCATGGCGGCCTCTTCTTGGAGAGCCCTCTCCTACGTACGAACCCGCCCAAACGCTCTACGCCCGCCCTCACGACGTGGCCCGGCGGCGTGAAGGCCCTGCCTTTGCCGGGTAGCCCCGCGTAGGCATTACCCTTGCAGTCGTCGCCACGGCCCCCTCGGTTGGGGGTCAGAGTGGAAATTGTCACGCCTCGTGCGCCCCCGAGGGGGTCAAAACGTGACTTGTCACGCTTCGTGGCCCCCTTGCGGGCTCGGGGGGCCCTGCGATTCACGTTTTTTGGCCCTCCGGTGGGCAAAATTGGCCCAACGATTCACGTTTTTTGGCCCCCGGTGGGCAAAATTGGCCCAACGATTCACGTTTTTGGGCCCCCGGTGGGCAAAATTGGCCCAACGATTCGCGTTTTTTCGGCTTCGAGGGTGTCCGAAAGCCCAATGGTTCACGTTTTGGGCCTCTGGGCAGGGCAAGCGAAGCCCAAGGGGGCACGATCTAGATCGGCGCTTCTTCGCTGACGAAGCGCCCGTCGCGCAGCACGAAGCGCAAGGGCCCCTCGACGCGCCGCTCGGCGACGGGGTGGGCGGGGTCGCCGGGCAGTACTATCAGGGGCGGCTCGCCCGCCACGAAGTGGGGGCAGACCGGCAGGAGCGACTGGCGCGCGGCGACGGCGAAGGCGTCGTCGACCGAGGCCGCGCCCGAGAGCAGCTCGAGGCAGCGCAGGGTGGGGGGCGCGAGCGTGAGCTGGCCGCCCTCGAAGCGCGCGATGATCTCGTCGGGCGTCGCCCAGAAGCCGCGGGTGGTCTCGCCGAGATCGCTCGCGCCCTCTTGGCCCTCGGGCGCGCGCAGCAAGAAGAAGAAGGTGTCGTAGCGGCGGGGCTCGGCCTCGGGGGTGACCCAGCGGGCGAAGGGGCACAGGGCAGAAAGATCGAGGCGCAGGCCGCGGCGGCGCAGCACGTCGCCGAGCGCCGCGCTCGGGCCGAGCTCGGCGCGCAGCGAGAGCGCGTCGTCGTGCGCGAGGCGGCCACCTTCGACGGGCAAGAGGGCGGCCTCTTCGAGCGTCTCGCGGCAGGCCGCGACGGCGATGGTGCGGGGCGAGGCCGGCAGCTCGCACGCGGGGAAGGCGCCGGGCGGCTCGTTCGCGAGCTCGGCCCAGGCCTCGGCCGCGTCGGCGGGGTCGAGCTTGCCGCCGGGGAAGGCCACGACGCCCCCCATGAACGGCGACTTGGGGTGGCGCTCGATGCAGAAGACCTCGACCCCCCGCGCGCCCGGGCGCAAGACGAGCACGGTGGCGGCGGGCGTGGGGGCGCTGGGCGTGCGGCCCGGGTCGAGATCGAGGCCGAGGGCGGGGCGCGTCATGCGCGTACGCTCGCCCGGGCGGGCGCGGCGGGCAAGGCCCCGGCGGCCGCCGCGCGCGCGGGCCGGGCGGGGCGCGCGGCTACCAGATCTTGACCCGCTCGTCGGGCGACAGAAAGAGCGCCTCGCCCGGCTTGACGTTGAAGGCGGCGTACCAAGCATCGAGGTTGCGGACGACGGCGACGCGGTATTCGGAGGGGCTGTGCACGTCGGTGACGAGCCGGTTCGACAGCTCTTTCTCGCGGTAGAGGCGGCGCCAGACCTGCGCCCAGCCCAAGAAGAAGCGCTGGTCGCCCGTCAGCCCGTCGAGGGCGGGCGCCTCGCGGCCGCCGAGCGAGAGCTTGTAGGCGTCGTAGGCGATGGTGAGGCCGGCGAGGTCGGCGATGTTCTCGCCGAGGGTGAGGGCACCCTTGACGCACTGGGCCGGCTTGCCATCGCTCGCGGCGAAGGGGCAGTAGCGGTCGTACTGCGCGACGAGCCGGTCGGCCGCGGCCTTGAATTTCGCCCGGTCGTCCTCCGTCCACCAGTTTTTGAGCGTGCCGGTGGCGTCGTACTGGCTGCCCTTGTCGTCGAAGCCGTGGCTGACCTCGTGGCCGATGACGGCGCCGATGCCGCCGTAGTTGACGGCGTCGTCGGCGTTCGGGTCGAAGAAGGGCGGCTGCAAGATCGCGGCGGGGAAGACGATCTCGTTGCGGAGCGCGCTGTAGTACGCGTTCACGGTCATCGGGGTCATGCTCCACTCGTCGCGGTCGACCGGCTGGCCGAGCTTGGCGAGCTGGCGGTCGTACTCGAAGCGCCCGGCGCGCCGGTCGTTGCCGACGGGGTCGCCGGCCACGATCTTGAGCGCCGAGTAGTCGCGCCACTTCTTCGGGTAGCCGATCTTCGGGTTGTAGGTCGAGAGCTTCTCTTTGGCCTTGGCCTTGGTCTCGGCGCCCATCCACGTCAGGCCGTCGAGGCGCTTGCCCATCGCGGCGAGCAGGTTGCGCACGAGCTCGTCGGCGCGCGCCTTGGTGTCGGGGGTGAAGTGCTTGGCGACGTAGAGCTTGGCCACGGCCTCGCCGAGCGCCTGCGTGGTGTGGTCGACGCCGCGCTTCCAGCGCTCGCGCTGCTGGGGCGTGCCGGTCAGGGTCTTGCCGTAGAACTCGAAGTGCGCGTCGGCGAAGGCCTTGGCCAGCACCGGCGCCGACTCGGTGAGCAGGCGCAACGTGAGGTAGTCTTTCCAGACGGCGAGGGGCTGGCCGCGCACCAGCTTGGCCACGGCGGCGACGGCGGTGGGCTGCAGCACGTTGATCTCGGGCTGCTGGCCGAGGCCGACGCCCGCGAGCCAGGGCTGCCAGGGCACCTCGGGCGCGAGCTTCTGCAGCTCGGCCACCTTCATCTTGTTGTACGTCTTCTGCGGGTCGCGGTTCTGCAGGCGCGTCCAGTGCGCGGCCGCCATCTTCTCTTCGAGCGCGTAGACGGCGAGCGCCCGCGCCTCGGCGTTCTTGACGCCGGCGAGGCCGAGCATGGCGGCGGCGTACTTCTTGTAGCCCTCGCGCTGCGAGGCGAACTGCGCGTTCTTCGCGTCGTACATGTCGCGGTCGGGCAGCCCGAGGCCGCCCTGCGCGAGGTGGGCGACGTGCGCCTCGGGCCGGCGCGCGTCCTGGTAGACCGCGGCGACGAAGGGGCCGCCGGCGAGCGCGCGGGCGTCGGCGGCGAAGCGCGCGACGAGGCCCTCGACGTTCTTGATCGCGTTGATGGCGTCGAGCTCGGCGCGCAGCGGCGCGAGGCCCGCGGCCTCGACGGCGGCTTCGTTCATGAAGCTCTGGTAGAAGTCGCCGACCTGCCGCGCCTCGCCCGACGCGTCGCGCTGGCCCGCCGCCTCTTCGATGATCGCGCGCGTGCGCTCGTCGCTCAGGTCGGCGAGGGCCGAGAACATGCCATAGTTCGACTTGTCGGCAGGTATCGTGGTGGCGCGCTGCCAGGCGCCGCTGGCGTACTGGTAGAAGCTCTGGCCGGGCGAGACCGAGCGGTCCATGCCGGCGCGGTCGAAGCCCCACGCGCCGATCTGCGCCTTGGGCCGGTCGGGCGCGGGCGCCGGGGGCGCGGCTTCGGGGGGCGGGGGCGGCCTCGTGGCGGTCGGGGCGCTCGGGCTGCTGCAGGCGGCGAGCGCGAGCGCGGCGAGCCCGAGCGGGCGCCGGGCGAAGGGCGTGAGGGGCCGAAAACGCATGGCGCATCCGTCGCAGAACGCGACGCCCGCAGCAAGGGCCGACGGGCGCGCGAAGGCCCGGTTCGGCCGCGAAATTGCGGGCGAACTTTCGGCCCGCGTCGGTGTTGTTCGCCCCGGGCGGGGCGCGCCCGCTCCGTCTGCAGAGCGACCCGGCGCGCGCCTCGTCAGAGCAGCCCGACGAAGGCCCGCAGCGCCTCTTTCTCGCCCCGGCTGAGCTCGGCGAGCCCCGCCTCGGGCGGCGCGCCCTGGTGGTAGAAGCGGGGCGCGCCCTCGGGCCCCCCGAAGCGCACCGCGTCGAGCAGCGCGCCGAGGTCGGGGGCGCCGCCGTTGGTGAGGTAGGGCCACTTCTTGTCGAGCCGCCGCAGCGAGGGCACGCGCGCGCCCTCGTCATGAACGTAGGGCATAACGCCCGTCTTCTCGTAGCCGCTGCGGCCCCAGACGAGGGGGCCCTCGCGCGAGAAGACGAGCGCCTCCCAGCGCTCGAAGGGCACGCGCGAGGCTTCGACGTCGCTCGCGAGCCGGGCGGCGTGGCAGCGCTCGCAGCGGCGCTCGAACGCGGCGGCGCCCTCGCGCTCGAGGGGCGTGAAGGCCGGGGCGCGGCCGAGCGCGGCGGGGTTCGGGCGGTGGGTGAACTCCATCAAGAAGGTCATCAGCGAGCGTCGCAGCCCCTCGGGGCCGAGCTCGTGCTCCGAGGCGCCGAGCAGCGAGACCCAGGGCAGCTCGCCCGAGGGCGCCGAGAACCAAGGGTCGCGGCCGCTCCGCGCGCCGGCCACCCGGAACTCGTTGTCGGCCACGCTCGTCAGATCGGGGTCGAGGGCGCGCGAGAAGTGCGGGCGGTTGTTGAAGAGGCCGAGCAGGGGCTTGGTGCTGACGCGAACGTCGCCGCGGCCGGTGTGATGAACGCGCCCGTCGACGTAGCCTTCGAAGTGGCAGGTCTCGCAGGTGAAGCGGCTGAGCGGGCCTTCGCTATGGTTCCACGGGGCCATCAGCTTGGTGAAGAAGAGGGCCTCGCCCACCTTCGACGCGGCCGAGCGGGGCGGGGCGGCCGGCTCGGGCGGGGCCACGAGCGCGGGCAGGGCGTCGGGGCCCGGCGAGAGCTTGCCCCAGAGATCGAAGAGCGGGTCGGCGAAGACCAGCCCGCCGCCGTCGGCTTCGGCCAGCGCGGCGATGCCCGGCGGCGAGGGGCGGGCCTCGAGCCGGGGCGGCGCCCGCAGATCATCGCCCCAGTCGATCGCGAGCAGGCGATCGCCGCCGAAGCCCGACACCGTCGCCGAGAGGCCGGCGCCCCGCGCCCGGAGCAAGAGCGCCTTCGGGGTGATGACGCCCTCGGCCGAGACGTTGATCGCGGCGAGGCGCTCGGCCCGATCGTCGCCCGGCGCGACACGATAAAGGAAGGCGAACGAGTCGATGAACCCGAACGAGCCGCCGCTGCGATCGAGGGGGCGATCTTCGACGCCGCCCGCGACGACGAAGAGGGCCCCGCCTTGCGTGACGGCGTCGAAGCCCCAGATGGGGCCGTCGTGCCGAATGGTGACGGCGCCCTCGCCCCGCGGCAGCCCGCGCGCGTCGAGGCGGTAGATGACGAGGGCGTGATCGAGCAAGCAATCGACGATGAGGCGATCGCCCTCGCGCGCGATCCGGAAGGGGCCGCGGCCGGGGTTCAGCACGCGGCGCTCGCCCGCGCCGGGGGCGAGGGGGCCGCCGCCGCGCTCGCCCGCGCCGGGGGCGAGGGGGCCGCCGCGCTCGCCCCCGCGCCCCTTGCCTCGCTCTTCGACGCCGGGGCGCAGCTCGAGGGCGAAGAGCCGCCCCTCGCGGTCGTCGAGGGCGTAGACGATGTCGCCGGCGGCGGCCACGTCGCGCAGGCCGTGCGCGCCTTCGATCGCGAGGCGGCCCGCGGGCAGGGGGGCGTCGCCCTCGACCCGGTAGCGCCAGATCTCGTTCGATTGCTCTCCCGCGACGAAGAGTTCGCCGCCCGCGCCGACGGCGAGCCCGGTCGGCGAAGGGGGCGCGGGCGCGCGGGCGATTTCGGCGAGCGCGGCGTCGAGCAACACGATCGCGTCGCGGCCCCGCAAGATGCCGGCGAAGCGGGCGGCCCCGCCGCCGGCTGGCAAAGGCCGGATGGCGGTCGGGTCGGGGCCGAAGGCGCGGTCGGAGGGCGGCAGGCGGGCGAAGTCGGCGGCCGCGCGGCGCCCCTCTTCGAAGGCGGACAGGGGCGCGAGCGGGCCCGGCGCGGCCCCGGCCGCGGGCTCGCCGCCCGGCGGCCCCGAAGCCGGGCAGCCCGCCACGAAGAGCGCGCCGAGGGCGCCCGCCGCGAGCGCGCGCAGACCGCTCGCGGTCACGAGCGCCGGCAGGGCGCTCGCGGCAAGAGCAGAGGCGGACCGGGCCCGCACCAGCGCCCGCGTCGGCCCGGGCTAACCAGCCGCCGCTGGGCTTGAAGCTCGCCCCCGCGGCGGGGGTCGTGGTCATCGTGGCCGTCGCGCGCGGGGCGGCCGCGTCGGTCGTGGTGGGCTTGACCTCGGGCTTCTTCTCTTCGCAGCCGAGCAGCGAGAGCGATATGGCGGCGAGCGCCGTGATGGTAGCAAGCTTCATGAGACCTCCTCCGTCGCGTGGGCGCCCCCCAAGGCGTTGAACCACACCTGCGCCCGCTTGCGAAGGGGCGGCGTGCCCCGCCGACGCCACGCCTCGGGGCAAGGCGTCGGGCGAGGCAGCTCGGGGCCCGCCGCCGGGCGGGGGGTAGCGGGCCGTCGCCCGGGGCCCGATGCCGGGTTGGGGGCAGCGGGCCGTCGCCCGGGGCCCGGGGTCCGCCGCCAGGGGGCAGCGGGCTGCCCGGGGCGCCGGGCGGGGCGGCGGGGGCGCTCGCTCAGGGCTCGACGACGCTGGGCGGCGGGGGCGCTCGCTCAGGGCTCGACGCTGGGCGGCGTGACGGGCACGACGGCGCCGGGGGCGAGCTCGCGGACGAGCTCGCGGATCTCGGCGAGCGCGGGATCGTTCTCGGTCACGTCGGCCGCCGACACGAGCGAGAGCACGTTGCGGGCCCCGTCGTTGAGCGTGGCGGCGTCCGTCGTGCCGAGAGAATACGAGCTCGAGACGGTCTTGAGCCACTCGGCGTAGGCGACGATGGCCTTGCCGCGCGCGAGCTCGGCCCGCGTGCTCGCCTTGAGCGCGCCCACGGTGCTCGCGAACGAGGCGGTCTTCTTCGCGTACGTCAGCGGCTCGACCCAGCTCGCCACCACCTCGATCGGGTCGGCGTCGGCCGCCGCCGCCTCGCCCTGGCAGGGCGCGAGCACCTGCGAGAGCACCATCGAGTCGCCCGGCGCCAGGTGCTGCGGCTTCACCCGGTACGGGTCGGCCGAGTACTCTTCGCCGTAGAAGCGCTTCATCGACAGGTACCACGGCAGGCGCGCCTGAATCTGCACGTTGCGCGCGGCCACCTCGACCGACTCGGCGAAGCGCTGGCCGAACATGCGCCAGGCCTCCTCTTTCGAGTCGA
>DASTPP010000136.1:0-13047 GCA_035762175.1 Polyangiaceae bacterium
GTCGGGGGCCCCCGACGGCCGACCGGGGCCCGCCACGTCGGCCATCTCGGGCCGGCGGGTCCGAGGCGGCCGCGACCCGAGCGCGGGCGCCCGCTCGCGCGGGTACGGCCGCCGGCGAGGCTTCGGGAGCGAGGCCTGCTCGGGCCGGCCGCCGCGAAAAAACGCCGCACTCGGCCGTACCCGCGCGATCGGGCGCCCGCGCTAGCGCGCCCGCCGGCCGAGCGCGGCGGCGAGCAGGTCGGGCCGGTCGGTGATGATGCCGCCGACGCCCTCGGCGACGAGGGCCGCCATCTCGTTCGCGTCGTTCACCGTCCAGACGTTGACCCACCTGCCCCGGCGGGCGCACTCGCCGAGAAAGGCGTCTTCGACGAGGCGCGCGCCCTCGTAGAAGAGGGGCATGTCGAGCACCTGGTAGGGCGACTCGGGGGGCTCGGCGCCGATCTTGAGCGAGAGCACGAACGCGGTGAGCGCCTCGCGCGGGAAGAAGTGGCAGGCCCGCGGCATCGCCCGCACGAGCCGCTCGGCCGCCGCGTCGTGCTCGCTGCCGACGCAGACGCGGCCCCACGCGTCCGCGCGCCCCACGACCTCGGCGAGGGCGTCTTCGAGGCCGGCGACGTCGGGCTTGAGCTCGACGTTGAGGCGGGCCCCGGCCAGGGCCCGGAGCAGGTCGGCGAGGCGCGGGACGGTGACGCCCCGGCCGCGGAAGGGGAAGCTCACGCCGTCGCGGGTGAAGCGGTAGCCGGCGTCGAGGCGGGCGAGCTCGGCGTACGTGAGGGCGGCGATCGGCCCCTCGCCGTCGGTGCAGCGCTCGAGCGTCGGGTCGTGGGCGACGACGAGCTCGCCGTCGCGCGTGGCGTGCACGTCGAGCTCGAGCACGTCGGCGTTGTAGTCGCGCCGGGCCGACTCGAAGGCGACGAGGGTGTTCTCGGGCCAGAGGGCGGCGCCGCCGCGGTGGGCGATGAGCAGGGTCGGGGCGAGCCCGCGCAGGAAGGGGTGGGGCGCGTCGGTCATGGTCTTCGTCGGGGCGCGGGCGGCGCGGCGGGCCGCGGGGCGGCGCTCAGCACTCGATGATGTTGACGGCGAGCCCCCCGCGCGAGGTCTCTTTGTACTTGGTGCGCATGTCGGCGCCGGTCTGGCGCATCGTGGCGATGACCTTGTCGAGCGAGATCTTGTGCCGGCCGTCGCCCTGCAGCGCCAGGCGCGAGGCGTTGATGGCCTTGACCGAGCCCATGGCGTTGCGCTCGATGCAGGGCACCTGCACCAGGCCCCCCACCGGGTCGCAGGTGAGGCCGAGGTTGTGCTCCATGCCGATCTCGGCGGCGTTCTCGACCTGCTCGGGCGTGCCGCCGAGCGCCTCGGTCAGGCCCGCGGCGGCCATCGAGCAGGCGACGCCGACCTCGCCCTGGCAGCCGACCTCGGCGCCCGAGATCGAGGCGTTCATCTTGTAGAGCTGCCCGATGGCGCCGGCGGTCAAGAGAAAGCGCATCGTGCCCTCGTCGTCGGCGTTCTTCGCGGCGCGCCAGTAGTAGTGCAACACCGCGGGGATGATGCCCGCCGCCCCGTTGGTCGGCGCCGTCACGACGCGGCCGCCGGCGGCGTTCTCTTCGTTGACGGCGAGGGCGAAGAGGTTGACCCAGTCGAGCAGCTTGAGCGGGTCCGAGTCGCCCGCCGCGTCGGCCCGCAGGCGGCGGTGCAGCGTGGCGGCGCGGCGCCTGACCTTCAGCCCCCCCGGCAAGATGCCCTCGCGCTCGCAGCCCCGCCGCACGCAGTCTTGCATCGCCCGCCAGATGCGCGAAAGGCCCTCGCGCACCTCGGCCTCGGGCCGAATGGCCGACTCGTTGGCCAGCATGAGCGTGCTGATGCTCAGGCCGTGCTGCTGGCAGAGCGCGAGCAGCTCGGCCCCCGTCCGAAAGGGGTAGGGCAGCACGACGCCCTCGCGCCCCCCGAGCTCGCCGCCCCGGTCGTCGACGACGAAGCCGCCGCCGACCGAGTAGTACTCGCGGGTCGCGAGCGCCTCGCCCCCGGGGCCCGCGGCGACGA
This sequence comes from Polyangiaceae bacterium, assembly GCA_035762175.1. Lineage (GTDB taxonomy): Bacteria > Myxococcota_A > Polyangia > Polyangiales > Polyangiaceae > DASTPP01. The sequence continues at coordinate 2,041 of DASTPP010000136.1, forward strand.
AGCGCATGCCGTTCGGGTGCTTGGGCAGCGTCTGGCGGCGGTGAAACACGATGCTCTCGGCGGGCCGGAAGGCGACCGGGTGGCGCCCGAGCAGCGCGAGCCGCCCGCGCTCGTTGATGGCGGCGACGCGCGCCGGCACCGCGTCGGTGTCGACCCCCTCGGGCGTCTCGCCCTCGAGCCCGAGCATCACCGCCTTGTCGCTGCCGTGCCCCTTGCCCGTCGCCCCGAGCGAGCCGAAGAGCTCGACCGTCACCGCGGCGACGCGCTCGAGGCCGCCCTCGCCCTCGAGCGCCCGCGCGAAGCGCAAGGCCGCCCGCATCGGGCCCACCGTGTGGGAGCTCGAGGGCCCGATGCCGATGGTGAACATGTCGAAGACGCTGAGGGCCATGGGGCTCACGATCGTAGCAGCGCGGGGGGCCCTTGCGCATGCGCGCGGGCGGCGCGACGAGGCGCGCCGCAGCGCGGCAGGCGCCCCTGCCCTCGCCCGGCGCCCGAGCTCGAGCCCGGGCGCCCCCGGCCGGGCTCGGGCCGAACGCGGCGGCCGGGCACCGCGCCGCCCCCGGCGCGCGTCGCCCCCTCCCCCGCTCGCCGACGCCGCCGACCGGACCTCGCCGCCGCCCCCCGCGCGCGTTGCCCCTTCGCTCCGGGCCGGTTTCGCGCTCTGATGCGGCCCCATGCCGGCCCGCCGCCTTCGGCCCCCCGCGCAGCCCGTGACCCTCACCCTCGACGGCCAGCGCATCGAGGCCGACGAGGGCGAGCCCCTCGCCTTCGCGCTCATCGCCGCCGACCGGCTCGTGCTCGCCCGCAGCCCGAAGCTGCACCGGCCCCGCGGCCCCTCCTGCCTGCGCGGCGCCTGCGACGGCTGCCTCGCCCGCGTCGACGGCGTGCCGAACGTGATGACCTGCCTCGTGCACGCCCGCCCCGGCGCCCGCGTCGAGACGCAGAACGTGCTCGGCTCGCGCACGCTCGACCTCTTGCGCGCGACCGACTGGTTCTTCCCCAAGGGCGTCGACCACCACCACTTCCTCGCCGGGGTGCCGGGCCTCTCGCCCATCATGCAGAACATCGCCCGCCGCATCTCGGGCCTCGGCGTCCTGCCCGACGAGGCCCGCCCCGCGCCCGAGGGGGCCGAAGAGTCGGTCGACGCCCTGGTCGTCGGCGCCGGGCCCGCCGGCATCGCCGCCGCGTCCAGCTTCGCGTCCGCCGGCGTCGGCTGCCTGCTCGTCGACGACGGCCCCGCCCCCGGCGGCTCGCTGCTCGCTTACGGGCAAGAGGCCCTCGACGAGGCCCTCGTCGCCCACCCGCTCGGCGGCGTCGAGGTGCGCCCGCGCACCGCCGCCGTCGGCGTCTACGAGGGTCGCGTCCTGCTCGCCGGCCCCGAGCGCGCGAGCGTCGTCACCCCGCGCGTGCTCGTGCTCACCACCGGCGCGCACGACGCCGTCCTGCCCTTCGAGAACAACGACCTGCCCGGCGTGCTCTCGGCCCGCGCCGGCTGCCGCCTCGTCGAGGCCGGCGTCGCCCCCGGCGCCCGCGTCGTCGTCGCCGGCCGCGGCCCCTACGCCCGCCACTTCGTCGAGCGCGCCGGGCCCCTCGTCGCCCTGCGCCTCGACGAGGGCGCCGCGATCGTGCGCGCCGAAGGCCTCTCGCGCGTCGCCGCCGTCACCCTGCGCGAGCCCGGCGGCGAAGAGCGCCGGGTCGAGGCCGACGCCCTGCTCGTCGACGCCCCCGGCGCGCCCGCCTTCGAGCTCGCCGGGCAGGCCGGCGCCGAGCTCGCCTACCACCCCGGCCGCGGCTACGCCCCCGCGATCGACGCCGAGGGCCGCGCCGTCGCCAACGTCTTCGTCGCCGGCGGCGCCCGCGCGCTCGACCCCGGCCCCGACGCCGCCGTGCGCGACGGCCACCGCGTCGCCCGCGCCGCGCTCGACGCCTTCTTCTGAGCAGAGGCGCCCGTCGGCGGCGTCGCCAGAGGCGCCCATCGGCGGCGTCGCCGGGCGCTCGAAGCGCCGGCCGGCGCGCGCCCACACCCCGGCGGGCGGCACAAAAAGGCGGCGGGGGCGCGCCGCCAGCAGCGCGCCCCCGCCGGAGGGGGAGAAACGGGAATCGGGCGGCGGGGGCCGAGGCCCCCCGCGCGGCCCGGGCGCTCAGCGCAGGGTGAAGAGCGCGGGCCTCGACTGCAGGCCGAGCACCTTCGCCTTGCCGAAGTCGAGCAGCTGGAAGTCGAAGAGCGGGGTCTGGATCTCGCCGCCGACCAGGAAGTTGGCGCCGGTCGTGAGCTGGGCCGAGGCGCGCACGCCCGACTGCGCGCCGAAGTCGGCGCCGGCCGAGAGCTTGGCGTTGGCGAAGGCCTCGATGGCGACCTGCGGGCCGGCCGCGTCGAACATGAGCACCTCGAGCGTCGGGGTGACGGCGCAGCGCGCGTTCGCGTCCGCCGTGACCGAGAGCTGCGGCGGGTGCAGGTTCGCGTTGAACGCGGGCGCCTGGCCGATGAAGCTCGTGTCACCATCGCGGACCTGGAAGCCGACCCGCGTGTTGATGCTGACGTCGCCGCCCACCGTCGCGCGCGCCTGGCCGACCACGCCGAGGTCGCACTTGGCCGTCAGGTCGACGTTGAGCGTGAGCGGCACGGGCCCGATCGGCGGCAGGGCGAACTTCGCGGGCCGCGACAGCAGCTTGACCACGCCCGTCGACGTGTTGAAGTTGCCGTTGGCCACCACCTCGAAGTCGATCGAGCCGGTCAGCCGGCCGTCGACGATGACGTGCGCCTCGTTCAGCGTGAAGAAGCCGATGTCGATGCCGACGTCGAGCTGGCCCGTCAGGTCGGCCCGCGCCTGCTGCACCGCGACCCGCACGTCGCCGTTGACCGGGCCGGCCGCCGTGTTGAACGTGCCGCTGCGCGCGAAGAGCTGGCGGTTGACGACGTTCGCGAGGTTGATGTTGAAGGGCACGACGAGCGGCGCGCGGCGCACGCCGAGGCCGTCGTCCGGCTGCTCGCCGATGAACTCCTGGCCGAGCTTCAGCTCGCCGAAGTACTCCGCCAGCGTCGCCGGCGCCGTCCGCACGACCACCGTCTCGCCCCGGACCTCGTACGACACCGCGCGCCGCAGGTAGCCGGCCGGGTTCGCCGCGTTCTCGTCGATGGGCTCGCCCGGCTTGACCGAGCTCTGCGGGTTGCCGCGCAGAATCACCTTCTCGCCGCCGCGCTCGATGAACGCCTTCTCCTGCGCGAGCAGGTCCTGCACGTCGATGACCTGCTCCTCGATCGCGTTGTCGGACACGTCGACGCGCGTGCGCGTCACGACCTTCGGCGTCACCGCCGCCTGGTACGCCGCGATGCGATCGAGCACCTTCTGCGGCACCACCGAGACCGGGAACTCGATCGAGTCGGCCTTCACCACCGCCGCGTCGAACACCACCTGCGCGACGAGCTCGTCGGCGCCCGAGCCGGTCGACCCCCCGCCCTTGGCCTCCGCCTCCTCGTCCCCCTGGGCACAGCCCAAGGGGGCCGCCGCCACGAGCGAAGCCAGAGCAATGTAACGGACCAGCGAAAGGTTGCGGAGCGTCATGGCGTGTTGTTTCCCCAGGAAGGGCCCCTCGAGGGCCGGTGAAAGGCGAGCGTGCCCAGTGGTTCGGCGGGTCGGTTTTCTCTACGACCGTTTCGCCCCTGAACCCACATGCACCCTCGTGTGGTTTAAAGAAGCACCTCGGCCCCGAGCACGTCAAGGTCGAAACGAGCAACTTTTCTTTTTTCTTTGCCGACACGGCGCAGAAACCCCCTCCAAACAACGCTTCCGATGGCAAAATTCGGCTCGGCGTGAAGAACCAAGTTCGTTTCGGGAGGCTGTTCAGTTTATGAACGGCGCCCTCGGCCCCTCCAGCGCGCCCCCCTAGCGAGCGACTTCGAACGATTGTTCGGCCAACCTGATGCGCCCCTCAGGTTGCCTCGACCCCGCCCCGCGCGCGCGACGGGCGGCGGCGATGAGGCGGGCGTGCAGCCCGGCCCCGAAGCCCCGCCCCGCGCGCGCGACGGGCGGCGCGCTCCCGGGCGTCGCGGCGGGCCGAGCGAGCGCCTCTCTCGCCGAGAAGTGGGCCCTGAGGCGGCGCCCCGCGTAGCGTCCGAGCGGGTATCGTCTCGCCGCCCCGGCGGCAGCGCCCGGGCCGCGCGCGGGGCCCGGCGCCCCGGCCCGCCCGAACGATGGACAGCGGCCCGGGACGGCCCTAAGCGCATGGGTCCGGGCGCGCCCCGCGGGGGCGCGCGCAGAGCAGCGAAAGAGGTCAGCATGGACGCGATCCGGGTTCGAGGCGGCAAGAGGCTCGTGGGCGAGGTCAGCGTGAGCGGGGCGAAGAACGCGGCCCTGCCGGTGCTCTGCGCGACGCTGCTCTCGGACGGCGAGAGCCTCTTGCGCAACGTGCCCGGGCTGCGCGACATCGAGACGACCTCGGCGCTCTTGCGCTTCCTCGGGCGCGACGTGAGCGCCGACCCGCCCGAGGTGCGCGTCGGCGGCGGCAGCGTGCGGCCCGAGGCGCCCTACGAGTTCGTCAAGCAGATGCGCGCCAGCATCTTGGTGCTGGGCCCGCTGCTCGCGCGCTACGGCCGGGCGCGCGTGTCGTTGCCGGGCGGCTGCCAGATCGGCACGCGCCCGGTCGACCAGCACCTGAAGGGGCTCGAGGCGCTCGGGGCGACGATCCGCCTGTCGCACGGCTACATCGAGGCCGAGTGCCCGCGGCTCAAGGGCGGCGAGGTCGTCTTCGACATGCCGACGGTGACGGGCACCGAGAACCTGATGATGGCGGCGGCGCTCGCCAAGGGCCGCACGACGCTCGTCAACGCCGCGATGGAGCCCGAGGTCGAAGAGCTCGCGCGGGTGCTCAACAAGATGGGCGCGCGCGTCGACGGCGCCGGCACGGGCGTGATTCATATCGAGGGGCGCGACGAGCTCGAGCCCTTCGACCACGCCATCATCCCCGACCGCATCGAGGCCGGCACCTACGTCGTGGCGGCGGCCGCGACGGGCGGCGACGTGCTCGTGCGCCACACGCCGCTCGAGCACCTCGGCGCCGTCGCCTCGAAGCTGCGCGAGGCCGGGGTGCAGCTCGGGCGCGAGGGCGACGGGGTGCGGGTGCGCGCGCCCGAGCCGCTGCGCGCGATCGACGTGACGACGGCGCCCTACCCGGGCTTCCCGACCGACATGCAGGCGCAGATGATGGTGCTGCTCTGCCTGGCGCGCGGGCGCAGCGTCGTCACCGAGACCATCTTCGAGAACCGCTTCATGCACGTGCCCGAGCTCTCGCGCATGGGGGCGCACATCGAGGTGCACGGCAACGCGGCCGTCGTCACCGGCGGCGCGGGCCTGTCAGGCGCGAGCGTGATGGCGACCGACCTGCGCGCGAGCGCCTCGCTCGTCATCGCCGGGCTCGTCGCCTCGGGCGAGACCGAGGTGCGCCGCGTCTACCACCTCGACCGCGGCTACGAGTCGATGGAGAAAAAACTGCGCGCGCTCGGCGCCGACATCGAGCGCGTGCGCGGGGCGGCCGGGTGAGCGGCGGGCGGCCCCTCACCCTGGCCCTGCCCAAGGGCCGCCTCCTGCGCCCCCTCGCCGGGCTCTTCGCCCGGGCCGGCGTCGGCGCCGGGGCCCTCTTGCACGACGACCGGCGCCTCGTGCGCGAGAGCGACGACGGGGCGCTGCGCTTTCTCCTGCTCAAGCCCGACGACGTGCCGACCTACGTCGACCACGGCGCGGCCGACCTCGGCGTCTGCGGCCGCGACGTGCTGCGCGAGCGGCCGCACGACCTTTACGAGCCGCTCGACCTCGGCCTCGGCCGCTGCCGGCTCGTGGTCGCCGGGCCGCTCGGGGGCCCGCCCCCGCCCGAGGTGCCGCGCGTGGCGACCAAGTTCACCCGCCTCGCCCGCGAGCACTTCGCCCAGAAGGGCGTGCCCGCCGAGATCATCGCGGTCGGCGGCTCGGTCGAGCTCGCGCCGCTCGTCGGCCTCGCCGACCTCATCGTCGACCTGGTCGAGACGGGCGAGACGCTCGGGCAGAACCGCCTCGAGGTGCGCGAGCTCATCACCACCATCACCAGCGTGGTCGTGGTCAACCGCGCCGCCTTCAAGCTGCGGCACGCCGAGATCGCGGCCCTGCTCGGGCGGCTGCGCGCCGCCCTGCCCTCGCCCGAGGCCCCGGCCCGTGCCACCTTACGCCCATGGCGGGCTGTGGCGGCGGCACCTGCGGCATCCAGAAGGGGCGCGAGCGCGAGAAGGCCGCGGCGCTCCGGGCGCTCGGCCACGCGCTCGCGCCGGGCGGCGGGCCCTCGGGGGGGCTGCCCTTCGACGAGATCGCGCGCCTCGGCGCCCACCTCGAAGAGGTCCTGCCGGTGCGCGCCTTCGTGCGGCCCGCCGGCGAGGCGGGCGCCTGCGACTGGCTCTACCTCCTGGCGGGGCTGCACCCCGGCACCCTCTTCGAGCTCGCCGAGGGCGCCTGCGAGCCGGGCGAGCGCACCCGCGACGAAGAGACGTACGTGCGGCTCGGCTTCTCGCCGCTCGGCCCCTTCGTCACGCTGCAAGAGGTGGTGATGCGCGTCGAGGGGGGCGAGCCGCCCCTGCTCTTCGAAGAGCCCAAGGTGGGCGTCGAAGACCGCCGCCTGCAGCTCATCGTCAAGGGGCTGCAGGGGGCGCTGCGCCAGCGCCGCCTCGTGGTGCTCGACGCGGCCTTCCTCGTCGGCTCGCCCCCCGCCGAGCTCGCCGCCGGCCTCGGCGGCCGGGCGCCCGCGACGGTCTGGGCGGGCCTCTTCGACCCCGACCCGCCCGACACGCAGCGGGTCATCGCCCTGTCGGCCGCGTAGCGCCCTCGCGACGCCCGAGCGGGGTAGCCCGCGGCCGCCCGGCCGAAGTAGCCTGGCGCCGTGCCGCCGACCCTGCCCCGCGTCACCCTCAAGCCGGGCCACGTCCAGCCCATCTGGACGGGCCACCCCTGGGTCTACGCCCAGGCCGTCGAGCGCGTCGAGGGCGGCGCGCGCCCGGGCGACGAGGTCGCCGTCACCGACCCGCGGGGGCAGTTCCTCGGGCGGGGGTTTTACTCGCCCTCGTCGGCCATCGCGGTGCGCGTGCTGACGCGCGACCCCGACCGGCCCCTCGACGGGCGCTTCTTCCGCGACAAGATCGCCGAGGCGCGCGACCACCGGCGCGCGCTGCACCTGCCCAACGACGAGACCAACGCCTACCGGCTCGTGCACGCCGAGGGCGACGGGCTGCCGGGGCTCGTCGTCGACGTCTTCGACGACGCGTGCGTCGTGCAGGCGACCACCCTCGGCATGAGGCTGCGCGAGGCGCTCTGGCTCGAGGCGCTGCGCGAGGTGCTCGCGCCCCGCGCCATCATCGACCGCACGCCGCCCTCGGCCGGCAAGGCCGAGGGCTTCCGGGTCGAGCAGGGCGTCTTGCGCGGCGATCCGCAGATCTCGGCGCTGCGCTTCCGCGAGCGGGGCTTGCGCTTCGAAATACCCCCCGAGCTGGGGCAGAAGACCGGGTTTTACTTCGACCAGCGCCCGCTCCGGGCCCGCGTCGAGCAGCTCGCCCGCGGCCGCCGCGTGCTCGACGCCTACGCCTTCGTCGGCACCTTCTCGCTCGCCGCCGCCCGCGGCGGCGCCGCCGACGTGCTCGCGGTCGACGAGAGCGCCATCGCGCTCGACGTCGCCGCCCGCATCGCCCAGACGAACGGCCTCGACGCCCGCGTGCGCTATTCCCGCCAAGACGCCTCCGCCGCCTTCTCGCAGGCCGGGCGCGAGGGCGGCTACGACCTCGTCATCTGCGACCCGCCCAAGCTCGTGCCCTCGCGCGCCGCGCGCGACGCCGGCCTCGGCGCCTACCGCCGGCTCGCCGGCCTCGCCGCGCGCGCGACCAAGCCCGGCGGCCTGCTCATCTTCTGCTCGTGCTCGGCCTCGGTCGGCCTCGACGATCTCGTCCGCGCCCTCGCCCTCGGCGCCCGCGACGTCGGCCTCGACACGACGGTGCTCGAGCGCCACTTCCAGGGCGCCGACCACCCCGTGCCGGCCGCCTTCCCCGAGGGGCTCTACCTCAAGACCCTGCTCACCCGCGTCACCACCCCGCGCTGAGACCGCGCCCGCCCGCCGACGCCCGCACGCCCCTCCGACGCTCGCAGCACGCCCTCGCCCCCCGCCCCCGCCCCTTTCGCCCCGCGCGCCCCCCCACCGCCATGCGACCGCTCACGCTCCTCGCGCGCGCCGAGGCGCCGCGCCCCGTCGGCGTCGTCTTCGATCTCGACGACACCGCCCTCGACCACGGCCGGCTCACCGAGCCCGCCCTCGCCGCGCTCTACCGCGCCCGCGCGGCCGGCCTGCGCCTCGTCGCCGCGACGGGACGCCCCGCGGGCTGGGCCGAGGTCTTCGCCCGCGTCTTGCCGATCGACGGGGCCGTCGCCGAGAACGGCGCCGTCGCCTATTACCGCGACGGCGCCCGCGTCCGGTCGACCGAGCCCGAGGGCCGGGGGCCCGCGCGCGAGGCCCTCTTGCCGCTGGCCGCCGAGCTCTGCGCGGCCTTCGGCTGCCGCCTCGCCGACGACAACGGGCTGCGCCGCAGCGACGTCACCGTCGACGTCGGCGAGACCGAGCGCGTGCCCCCCGAGACCGTGGCCGCGATGGGGCGCTGGGCGTCCGAGCGGGGCCTTCGCACCACGGTCTCGAGCGTGCACCTGCACCTGACCCGCTCGCCCGACGACAAGGCCTCGGGCGTGCTGCGCTTTCTCGGCGAGCGCTTCGGCGACGACCCCAGCTCGGCCCGCGCCCGCTACGCCTTCGTCGGCGACAGCGGCAACGACGCCGCCTGCTTCGCCGCCTTCCCGCTGAGCGTCGGCGTCGCCAACGTCGCCCCCTACCTGCCGCGCCTCTCGGTGCCCCCCCGCTACGTCGCCCGCGAAGAGCGCGGCCGGGGCTTCGCCGAGGCGCTCGACGCCTTCCTCGCGCTCTCGCCCGCCGGCTGAGCGGCGCCGGCCCCCCCCTCCCCCGGGCCCGGCGCAGAGCCCCTTCGCATCGCCCGCGCCCCCTCGCGGAACGGGGCCGAAGCGGCCTGATGCAGCCGGCGGGTGACCTTGCTCGCCCGGCGGCCCCGGATGGGGTCGAGGCTACCTGCGAGCCGCCGTCTCCCATCCCCGGATGGGGTCGAGGCCACGTACGAGTCGCGCGGACCCATCCCCGGATGGGCCCGAGACGACCCGCACGTCGCACGGACCCATCCCCGGATGGGGTCGAGGCCACGTGCAAGTCCCCCTGACCCATCCCCGGATGGGGTCGAAACGACGTGCAAGTCCCCCTGACCCATCCCCGGATGGGGGTCGTCGTAGCTCAGGGCAAAGGTGGGATACGCCCGGCAACCGCCGGAACGAGGGCAAAAACGAGGCGGCCGAAAAAAAGATCGTGAAGTCCGCAACTGGGGTCGGGGGCTGACCGAGGGGAAGGCAAAGGGTCGAGCCGAAAGGGCGCGACCGAGACAACCACCCTCCCTCGAAAGGCCTTTGTCATGCCCCGTTCGTTCTCTGCCACCAGCCTCGTTACCCTGCCCCTGCTCTCGTCGTCGTCGGCCGTCGCGCTCGGCGACCGCCTGCTCGCCGCCGCGCGCCGGCGCCCCTCGTTGCCGGCGACGCTGGCGGCGTCGCGCCTGCGCCTCGAGGGCGCGCACGGCGAGCTCCGCAAGGCGCGCGTGTACATGGGCGAAGCGCCCGCCGCCGCCCCGAACGCCGCCGCCGAGGCCGACCTCTGGGTCGACACGGCCTGGGGGGCGTTTCACGGCGTTCTCAAGGGCTGGGCGCGCCTGCCCGCGCGCGGCGGCCCGGGCGAAGCGCAGTCGGCGCGGGCCGGGGTGCTGCTGCGCGGCCTCTTCTCGGACGGCCTGCGCTTTCTCAAGCTGCCCCACGACCAAGAGTGGGCCGAGACCCAGAGGCGGCTCGACCGGGTCGACGAGCCCGACTTCGCCGCCCACGTCGAAGCGCTCGGGGCCGAGCCTTTCGTCGACGCCATCAAGCGCGCCTTCGAGGCGTACGGCGAGGCCCTGCGGGCGGGCAAGGCCCGGGCCGAGGCCCCGGCCAAGGTGCGCGAGCCGCTCGCGCGCTTCGTCGCGGCGCTGCGCAGCTACGCCCTGAACGTCACCACCTACGGCGATCTCGGCGGCGAGGGCTCGAGCGACCAGGCGCTCGCCGACGAGCTCTTGGCGCCGCTCGCGCGCTGGCAGTCGCCAGGCGGCACGCGCAAGGCCAAGGCCGAGCCGGGCGACGCGGGCGACGCGGGCGGCGACAGCGCGGGCAGCGACGGCGCGGGCGACGGCGACGCGGGCGACGACGGCGGCGCGGGCGACGCGGGCGACGCGGGCGACGACGACGGCGCGGGCGACGCGGACGACGACGACGCAGGCGACGAGGGCACCGAGAGCGACGACGGCGACGCGGGCGACGCGGGCAACGTGAGCGGCGGCGGCGCAGGCGACGGCGCGGGTGAAGAGGACGGCGCGGGCGACGACGTCGCCGTCGCGGGCGGCGTGAGCGAGGGCGGCGCGGGGTCGCGCCGCGCCGTCTAACCGGCCGCGGGTGCGTCGCCACGCTCGCCCCTGGGCCTTACCGACCTGAAGAACGAACCCGCCCCATGGCCGCGTCACTCTTGCACGAGGCGCTCGTCGAGCTCTTCCAGCGCAACCCCCGCCTCGCCCCCCTCGTGGCCGAGGTCGGCGGGCTCGCGCTGCCCGCCTACGACGAGGTGCACACGCACCCGGGCGCGTTGACCGAGCTGGTGCCGATCGGCTACCGCGCCGACGCGGTCGTGCTGCTGACCGAGCACGGCAAGGCGCGCCACGCCCTGGTGGTCGAGGTGCAGCTCTCGGACGACGGCGACAAGCGCTTCAGCTGGCCGCTCTACCAGGCGGCGCTGCGGGCGCGGCACCGCTGCCCGGCGACGCTCTGCGTGCTGGCGCTCGAGCCGGCGCTGGCGCGCTGGTGCGCCGAGCCCATCGACACC
>DASTPP010000137.1:0-7156 GCA_035762175.1 Polyangiaceae bacterium
CGCCCCGGGCGGCGGCTTCGGGGGCGCCCCGGGCACCCCCTCGGGCGGGAGCGGCGGCGCCGGAGGCATGGTGGCCACGATGGGCGCCGGCCCCGGCGGGGGCGGCGGCAAGGGCGGCTCGGGCCCCGTGCCCGACGCCGAGGCCGCGACCCCGGGCACGCGCCTCAAGCCGAAGGTGTTCGTCGGCGCGGACGGCTCGCGCCAGCCGTCGACCTCGCTTTGGCACGACACCCAGCGCAACGAAGAGTGCTCGTTCCGGCTGGCGGCCGATGGGGCGTATCGATGCTTGCCGACATCGGCTGCAATAAGCTCCGGGTACTTCCAAGACGCCGGCTGCACGACGCCTGCGTTGGCCGTGTATGTCTCCTGCGGCGTCCCGTCCGTGCCCGCCTATGCCAGCGGCTTCTCCGCGTGCGGCGTGAGCGCGGGCTTGTACCAACGCGGCTCGGTGCTTTCGAGCGTCTACATCGGCCAACCCGGCTCGTGCTCGTTCCACACGTCGAGTTCCTATGCCTTCTATTCGCTCTCGGAGGTGCCGCCGGCCTCGTTCGCTGCAGCCGAGCTGCGGGTCGAGTAGCATCGGGTCAGACCGCGAAGAGGGCCGAGAGGGAGGCCGAGGCGCCCACGTCGGCCGAGGCCGCGACGGCCACGACGGCGCGCACCGCGTCGGCCGGGGCGACGCCGCCCGTCTGGCCGGCGGCGATGGCCGCGTCGACCGCCGGGCCGAGGTCGTCGAGCGGGCCCTCGTAGGCGTAGAAGGCGAGCGCGCCGCCGGAGAGCACCGCCGAGAGCTGCGCGGCGAGCTCGAGAGACGGGCCGAGCGCGGCGAGTTGGGCGAGCAGGAGTTCGATCTGCGCCTTCAGGTCGGCCACCGCTGTCGCGACGGCCTCGACTTGGGCAGAGCCGCTCACGACGGGAGGTGCTGCGGTCAGTGAGGCGGTCAGCCCGGCGACCGCCTTGACGGCGACCTCGAGGCTCTTCGCGATCGACGGGGGAGAGAGGGCGAGTTGAGCCTGCACCCTCAGCAGCCCCTTGAGGCGCGCTTGCAAGCTCGGGAGCGACGCCGAGACGGACCCCTGCGCGATGCCCACGCTCGCGCTCAGCGAAGCGCTCGCCGCAGCGAGCAGCGGCAGCGCCTCGGCGGGCGTGAGCACCTTGACGGCGGTGATTGGCATTAGGAGGCCTTCGTGTGAAGGGCGCCGCCCTCGATGACGCCGAGCACTGGGTCGGATACGTCGATGAAGCCGGTGAATGGCTGTGTCGCGGGGGGGACGCCGATGAGGCCGGCCACGGGCATCTTCGAAGGAAGCACGCACGCGACGGTGTCGCCGACGCGCGCGACGGGGCTGCCGCCCTCGCCGCCGAGCTCGACGCTCGGGGCGATGACCACGACCTTCGTCTCGGCCCGGATGGTCATCGACGTGACGACGGAGGCGTCCCAGACCGAGGCATAGGGCCTCGAGCGGTCGCCGCCCTCGAACCCGAAGAGCACGCGCGAGTCCCTCTCGACTTCGAGCGTGACGGCCGGAAGCCCCGGCCGGATGGGGACGCGCGACAGGCCCTTGAATCGCGAGTCGTCGGGCACCAGCTCGAGCGTGCCGTCGTCGTTCTGGGCGGCCACGCGCGCCGGGTAGAGGGCCAGGTAGTCGACCCCGCGGGCCCGCAGGCGCGCGTCAATGATGCGCACGAGCGCACCCTTGAGCCGGTCGAAGCCGTCTAGTGCAGCCATACGTTGGTGCGCGAAGCGCCCTCGCCGAGGCGGTGCTCGACGAGCCCGACCCGCATGCCGTCGAAGGTCTCGCCGGGCAGGAGCGTCGGGGCGTCGAGGGCGTAGGCGCGGCACAGGCCCGAGGCCCCCACGTCGAGCAGGTCCCCCGTCGCCTTCGACGGGGGCCACGACTCGACCCCGGCCCACACCGTGCCGTCGGGCACGACGCGCCAGCCGAGCCCGAGCGGCTCGAGCACGCCCTCGAAGGCGGCGACGGCCGGCCCCGCACAGCGCACCCACCGCGGCAGGGGCTTCGCGAGCTCGGCGCCCGACGCCGGGCTCAGGGCCTCGCCCGCCTCCGCGAGCGCCCCCTCGGCGACGAGGCGCGCCGGCACGTTCCGGTAGTCGCGCCCGGGCAGCTCGCGGTGCAGGCCCCCGCGCCCGCCCACGACCACGCCGCGCCACCGGCCGTAGCGCGCCTCCCCGGCGTAGACCGACCCGGCGAGCGACAGCGCCCCCGCGCCGAGCGAGAGCGCCACCGGCCCCGAGGGGGCCGCGTCCGCGTCGACCTCGAGCCGGGCGACCCACCGGCCGCGGAGCGGCAGGCGCACCGAGCCCGCGAGCACGGGCGCGCCGGCGAGGCGGGCGAAGACGTCGGTCATTTGGCGACGGGGTCGACGTCGTGGAACGAAGGGGGCGCCTCGGGCGTGGGCCCGACGAAGTCGGGGTGTTCCTTGCGAAACTTTTCGGCGTACGCCCGGTTTCTCTCGTCGAGCACCGTCGGCGGCAAGGCGGCGCCCTTCGCGTTCTTCGCCGTCTTCGAGCCCGTGGGCTTGTAGGAGGGCTGCCACTGGATGCACTTGAGCTCGACTTTGACCGAGCCCTCGCCGAGCTCCGGCAGGCTCACTTCCTTGACGCGGCACTCGGTGATGCCGTGCAGGCTCGTCGTCGGGTAGTCGATGGTCAGCGGGTCGCTCGCGCCCTTGCCGGGCTTCGGCGAGAAGTCGGGCAGGCGCTCCTGGTAGGCGAGCCATTGCCGCTTGGTCCAGAGCGTCAGCTCGATCGTGAACTCGGGCGCCTCGATGCCGTTGTCCGTGATCTTGGCGCCCTGCGCCCCCTTCGGGCTCTTGACGTCGAGCTTGCCCTTGAAGCCTTCGCCCGTGACCCGGGCCTTGCCCGGCAGGGGCTTGCCCCCGAGGAAGACGCGGTCGAAGGGCGACCACTGCGTCTCGGGCACTTCGACGTAGGCGCGCTCGTCGGCCTCGTCCCAGAACGGTAGCGGCATCGGTCAGGCGGGCGCCCCGAGCAGGCCCATCTCGAGCTCGAAATCCTCGAGCCGCTCGCCGACGACGTCGCCGATCCGGTCGGCGAGCTCGTCGGGCCCCGGGGCCGGCTGCCCCGCGGCCGGGGCGTAGGCGACGTGGACGACGACCGAGACGCTCACGGGGCCCGAGCCCCCGCGGGCGCCGAGGCCCGCGCCGCCGCCCGGCCCGAAGCCGCCGGGGGGGCCGAGGCGCGGCAGGTCGGGGGCGGCGACGAGGGCGGCCATGGCCCCCTGCGCCCGGCCCTCCTGCCCCTCGACGCCGAGGGCGAAGCCGGCGCCGGCGTAGCCGCCGAGCTCGGCCATCACGCGCGAGGGGCTGGCGATGCCGAGCACCTTGCGCACGCCCTCGGGCAGCAGCGCGACGAGCGACCGAAAGCCCGAGAGCATCGACCCCCACGCCGACGTGATGCCGCCCCAGAGCCCGTCGACGAGGCTCTTGCCCGCGTCCCAGACCGACCCGGCGGCCGAGCCGACGAGGCCGACGAGGCGCACGACGAGGTACGACGCGCCGTACAGGATGCCCGACGTCGCCGCGCCCACCGCGGCGACGACCCCGACGAGCGCGCCGGCGACGGGGACGGCGATGCCGAGCACGTAGCCGACGCCCTTGCCGATCGAGGCCATCAGGTCGACGAAGTCTTGCCCCTTGGCGAGGTCGAGTGCGGCGAAGAGCTTGCCGACGACGCCGGCCGCGTCGCCGAAGGCCTCGCCCATGCCCGAAAGGACGCCGCCCACGAGAGCCTTCAGCGGGGGCAGCACCGCCTCGACGACGCGCAAGACGCCCGAGAGGGCGGCCGACAGGTTGCCCCCGCCCATCACGCGGCCGAAGACGTCGGTGCCGAAGCTTGCGACCGAGGTGATGACGGCGACGAGCCGCGCGCCCACCTCGGTCGTCGGGTCGAGCGCCCCGCGCACCTGCGACAGCACGCCGACGATCGCGGTCGAGGCGGGCCCCGTCTCGAGGTTCAAGAACAGGCGCTCGAGCGACCCCTCGATGGCCTCGACCTGGCCGGTGACGGTCGAACGAGCGCGCTCGGCGGCGACGGAGCCGAGCGCGCCGCCGCCGCCCATGCGCCGCACGGTCTCGAGGATGGCCGCCTGGCCGGTCTCGGCCGAAACCTTGCCCGATTCCATCAGCTTCTTGAGCGCGGCCTGGTCCTTCTGGCCGGTCATCTCGCGGAGCACTTGGTAAAAGACGTCGTCGTTGACGCCCGCATTGAGGATGGGCTTCAGGTCCTCCATCAGCACGCGCCCGGCGCCGCGCATCTGCGCGAGCTGCTGGCTGATGGCCGTGACGTCCGCGGCGGGGTTCAGGGCCCGGATGTCGGCGATGGCGGCCGTGACGGCCTTCGCCTCGGCGTCGGCGAAGCCGCCGGCGCGCAGCTCGCGCAGGCTCTCGGCCACCAGCGTGGTCTTGCCGCCGGTCGCCCGGGCGAGCGCGTCGGCGTCGCGGAACAGGCCCGCCGCCGCGTTCGCCGAGCCGGTGATGTACTTGTACGCGAAGAGCGTCTGCTCCTTGAAGGCCGACATCTTGGCCACGAACTGCGCGCCGGCCATCGTCAGGCTCGCCGCCGCGCCGAGCAGCTTCATCGCCCCGTCGGCGAGGAAGTTGCCGACCGACGAGTTGGCGATCGACCGGAGCCCCGACACGAGCTCGCCGACCCCGAAGCCGGCTCCGCCGCCCTTGAGGAAGCGCCCCCTCTCGTCCCGCGCCCGCGGCCCCTTCGCCTTGTCGAGGCGCAGCATCGCCCGCAGCCGGGTCGTCAGGCGCGCGACCGCGGCGGCGGCCCGGCCCTGGGCCCTCTCGACGGCGGCCGTCACGCGCTCGACGGCCTTGAGCTCGCGGGCGACCGAGGCCACCGAGGCGCCCATGCGCCTCGCCGGCCCCGTCATGCGGTCGATGAGTTCGAGCTCCCAGCTGGACACGGGTCTATCGTTTTCTCCGGCGAGACGCCTTCACCTCGGCCTCGAACCTCGCCCGGTCGTTCGCGTAGTGCTCGGCCTCGAGCCAGGCCCCGACGTCGGCGAACATCGTGCGCTCGCCCCGCCGGTAGGCGGCGAGGCAGTGGGCGGCGACGCCCACGTCGCGCCGGGCCCGCCGGACGAGGCTCAGAGTTTTTTTGCCCGGACCTTGGCCTGGCTGCCCGCCAGCTCGAGCAGCTTGTCGACGAAGCGCCCCCTGGCGAACGGCCGGCGAGCGAAGTGCGCGAGCACGGCCGCCGGCTCGGGGTACACGATGCAGTCTTGGAAGAGCTGTTCGCCGGCGAACTTCTTGCCCTCGTCGTCGAAGGCGGCCTCCTTGAACATGCGGTAGTCGGCGTCGGTGGGGAGGCGCACGACCACCTCGAGCGTCGGGTCCTTGCCCGGCTCGGCGTCGTCGAGCAGATGCAGCTCGCCGTGCTTCGCCTTCCAGTCGGCCAGCTTGCCCGGATCGAGGGTCGATTCGATGCCCATTCGTAAGGTCGCTTTCAGAACTGGAGGAACTTGCGCATCGGCACCATGCCGTCGCGCAGCACGTAGAAGGCCCCGCACGTGTACTCGTCGACGAGCACCTCCGGGCCCTCCTCTTGGCTCTCCTTGATCTTCAAGATCTCGGCGCCGACGAGGAGCCGCTCGTTCGTCGGCATGTTCGGCTCGCGGTAGACGAGGTGCACGTCGAACCGCAGCGACATGTACCCCGGGCCGAGCTTCGTCAGGAAGGCGTTCGACTGCCACTTCGTCATCGCGAAGTTGAAGCTCTCGACCTTGTAGACGCCGCCGGTCTTGCCGATGACCTGGCCGTTGTTGCCGACGAACTCGGCGACCTCCTTGCCGTCCTCCCAGTCGATCGACTTGAAGCCGGTGTAGACGTCGGCGCCGGCGAGGCGCACGGTGCAGCTCGCGAACGAGTACTCGACCCCTTGGACGAGGGCGGGCATAAGGCGGCCTCCAGGGCGGGGTTGGAGAAGCCGATGACGGTCTCGAGGAACTCGACGTCGGCCCGGGGGATGACGCGGACGCGCACGAGGAGCTTCCTCGTGCCCTGGACGTTGTGGTCGAGCACCACGGTCACCTTGCACCCGCTGACGCTCGGCGTGGCGCCGCTCATCAAGCCGTCGCGGATGGCGCGCTCGCCGATGCGGTCGATGGCGAGCGCCTCGCCCTCGTCGATGAAGCCCGTGCTCGGGCTGACGAGCGGCGAGTAGTTGACGAAGCGGCCGAACGCGGCGCGCACGAGCGAGCAGGCGCGGTTCATCACGCGCAGCTTCTGCACGAGGGCGAAGTCCGAGCCGGGCGGCGCGAAGCCCTGCCCGCGGGTGAGGAAAAAGCCCGGGATTTCCCAGACGTTGAAGGTGCGCATCGTCGTGAAGCGCAGGGGGTCGAGCGCCTCCGACTTGAACTCGTCGCGCGCGATGTCGAGCACGCCCGGCACGGGCCCCTTCTCGACCCAGCCCGGCGACTCGTGCACCGCGACCCGGGCGAGCTGCGTGGCGTAGGGCCAGCCCACGGAGCGCTTTCGCTGCGCCCCGTCGACCTGGCTCACCACGGTCGCGTAGCCGCCCGCGCCGTGCACCCGGATGGTCGAGAGGTTTTGGATGGCCGAGACGTTGAAGGCCGCGTCGGGCACGTCGGGCGCCTCGACGATGGCGAAGGCGAAGCGGCCCGCCTGGAACCACTCTTCCATCTCGGCCGCGACGGCGACGACGAGCGCGGCGAAGTTGGTGACCTTCGTCGCGTCGTCGACCCCGCCGACGGTGCCGACGACGTGCACCCACTCGATGGGGTAGGCGCTGAACTTGAGCGCGTCGAGCGCGGCGTTCAGGTCGTTGGTCGAGTAGGTCGGGCCCGCCGAGCCCCATGTGTACGTGTCGCCGGCGACGTAGGTGCCGGCGGCGAAGGCGAGCGTCAGGCCCGTCTTCGCCGCGAAGGTCGCGACGCTCGCGGCCGAGACGTACTCGGCCGAGAAGGTCTTGCCGCCGTCGATCGACAGGTCGAACGTGGCCGTGCCGACGGCACCGCCGCGCTTGATCCGGACGACGCCCTGGTAGTCGTCGAGCGGGGCGCCCGAGACCGTGACGCCCGACGAGGGGCCGGAGCCGGTGCGGGTGACGGTGCCGTTCGTGCCGGCGTTCGAGGCGGCGACC
>DASTPP010000138.1:0-2899 GCA_035762175.1 Polyangiaceae bacterium
ACCGGCTCGCCGCTGGCGCGCCAGGCGCGCACGCGCTCCGCCCAAAGAGACTCGGTCGTCATCGCTGTCGAGGTCGTCCTGCCCGCAAGGATGCCCACCGCCGGACGGCCGCGGAAGAACGCGGGTTTATGCAGCGGTTACCTTGCGCGCGCCGCCGGCCTCGCTCGTGCCCTTCTCTCCGCCCGCGCCGCCAAGGTCGGGCGTCTCGCCCCTGCCGGCGGAAGCGTCGAGCGCAGTAAGGGCGCGGCGCGGGGTGAGGTGCAGGGCGAGCAGGCGCTTGAACGAAGCCGCCCCCATGCCCGGGCGCCGGGAGAGCTCGAGCGCGGCGAGCACCTCGGCGGGGTTGGGGCGCTCGGCCGTGGTGGGCGCCTCGCCCGGGTCGGGGCGCTCGAGCGCAGCGAGCACGTCGATCGGGTCGGACCGCTTCAGAGCCGCCCCTCGAGGAGCCAGCGGCGCTGCCACGAGAGGGGCGCTTTCGGCATTCGGCGGCGTTTCCCAGTGACAGCGGAAGGAACGCGCAGCGTGGCGCCCGCCCCGACGCGCGCGGGCCGGGCTGACACGCGGGCGCCCAGCCTCTATCGATGGCGGCGATCTCCAGTGCCAACGGCAGCACCTAGCCTGACGCGCCCACCCCACCCCGCCTCGTCGGCTTCTGTCCCGCCCGCACGGCACTCAACCGGCACCCGTGGCTGCTGGGAACGTCGGCTCCCGCCAGGCAAGAGCCGGCCGACGGCCATGCCTGGGGGCGCCCCGAGGGGGCAGGAGGCCTTTCCCGAAACTTCCTGCTGCGTTTGATCGGCAGATGGCTGAAGGCGGGCGCCCCAGAAGCCAGGGATGGGGCCTCCCCGGAAGCTGGGACGCCACAAGGCGGCGTGACGACGCCTCCCACGCCATGAGCGAAATGCACCACCAGCTCGCGGAGGTTGTCCGGATGGTAGAATACCATCCCCACCGCCGCAAATCGCGTCTGCATCGCCTGTTCCAAGTCGACCGAGGGTGGGAGCGCAGGGAGCATGGTTACGAAGGAATCGCGGCCGGACATCGCCCAAGTGGCTTAAGCAATTCTTCGAGCCCTTTGCTCTCACCACCACGCTCGGCGGTCACCAGGCGCCCGCTGCACCACCTTCTTCGACGACGGGCGACATCCCGGGCATCGCGGAGAGGTTGATGCCGCCGTCTTGATTGACGATCGATGGTTCGGTGCGGCGCGCACGCCTAGCACTGCCAAGAGCACATTTTACCACCAATGCGCACCACATTTCCTGCGTCCTCAAAATTATCTTGACATAGATAGTATTTTGCTCATTCAACCCCACGCGTCGGTCGGCGGTCATGGGCCTGAAAAACAAGTGGGACACCGACGCACATCTGCCACATTCCTTCGCGTCGCGTGCCTTGACCTACGCTCGACAATGTGTGTCCCCTTCACGACGAAGCTCTTCGCGGCCCCGGTGCGCCCTCGCACCGAAGCGTTCACGGGCCGGGCGCGGAACGGGAGCGGGCGAGGCGCCGGTAGCCCTCTCGTCCGAGGGACGTTCGCGGCGGCGACGTCGTCTCGACCGCCGCGTCCGAGCATGCGGGCCGACACGTCCCCCCAAGCGGGACGGTGCCGGCCGTGACAACGTCCTAGCCCCCCTCGAGAGAGAGGAGAGTGCGCGGAGCGCTGCTGGCGTGGCGACGCCGAAGCGCGGCGGGTGCGGCGATGAGCGGACGTTCGTGCTTCGGCGAAGGAAGCCCCACTCGGCCACGCCGTCGCGTCACGCGGGGGCGGCGGGGTCGCGACGTTGCAGGGCACTCGGCCCACCGCGCGGGAAGGAGGCAACCCCGGCATCGATGCGAGCTCGGCGCTTCGTTCACCGAACACTTGGCAGCCCGAGTTGCCCCATGACAGGCGTCCGAGACGCCGCTGCGCCACGTTCGAGAGCCACCTCCCGCCATGATCGCTTCGCTTCGTTGGCTCCCCCGTCCGCTCGCGCGGGCCGCAGCCCCCCGACTCGTCCCTGTGCTGCTCGCGGCTTGTTCGCGCCAGCCCGTCATCACGCGCCCGTCCGACGACACGGCGCCCTCCGTTCGGCGCGCCGCCGCTCCGGCCCCCACGTCCGGCGCCCCCTCGCTCGCGGACCTTGCCACCGGGGCGGCCGAGCCGAGTCCGCGCGATGGCCACCGAGGTACGTCGGCCGCGACGTCGCGACCGGGGGCGGCGGGCGGCGTCGACCTGCGTGCCGCGCGCGACGCGGTCGCCTGCAAGGCCGAGGCGCCCCGGGGCCGAAACCTCGTGCTCGACCCGCGCGAAGAGACGGCGGGCTGCGCCGTCGCCCTGCCTGGCGCCGCGCACAACACGTTGCTTCCGGCCGCCTTCCCCGAGGGCCTCGCGACGTGTGCGCGGCTGCCCTGCGATGAGCCCTCGAAGCGAGCGGGCGCGGTCGCCATCCGCACGCTCGACCGCGCCTCCGCCGTCCGGGGGGCCTTCACCGCGCCGGGGCGCAACCAAGTCGCCTGGGCCATCGTCGCACGCGCGGAGGGCCTGCCCGCCGCGTTCGCGCTCACGACGATGCTTGTCACCGAGGGCGACGCCGTCGTCGCCCGGGCCGAGCCCGAGGCCCTCTCGCACGGCACCTTCGCCCTTGTGAAGGCCGTCGACGCCGACGGTGACGGCGCCGACGAGCTCCTCACGCCACGACCACCGCCTGGATGGGCGAGGGGCACGTGGACGCCGCCCTCGTCGGGGTGCGCGCCGGCACGCTCGTTGAGCTTCAGACCTTCGCCGACCTGCTCGTCGAGCACACCGGGTACGGCGCCGAGGGCGAGGCCGACGTCGCCTCGCGCCTCTTCCTCGTGCCGGCAGGCGCCGCCGGCCCCGCCGCCTTCGAGACCGAGTCGTTCTCCCGCGGATGCCGCC
>DASTPP010000139.1:0-4384 GCA_035762175.1 Polyangiaceae bacterium
CGCCGCGAGCCGCGCGCGCGCTCGCCCGGGAGCCAGAGCCCGCGCGAGCCCGGCCCCAGCGAGGGCCGGGCTTTGCTCTCCGAATCGGCCCGAAGTCGTGTGGCACGACCTGGCTACGCCGTGCCCCGGACTTCCAGTCCGGGGCGACGAAACCGCCGCGTGGTTCAGGCCGCGCGCTTGGTGGCCTTGCCGCGGGTGCTGGCGACGGGGCGCGCGCGCGCGCCGCTGAGGGCGCGGTCGCGCGCGGCGCTGTAGAGCTCGACGGCGGGCTCGGGCTCGTCGCGCACCCAGCGCATGATCGCGGGCAGCACGACCTCGCCCCAGACCTCGCCCGCGCGCAGGCGCAAGAAGTCGGCGTAGAGCGCGCCGAGCGCCGACTCGATCTCTTCGACGAGCGCGACGCGGTCGAAGAAGGGCTCGTCGCCGCCCTCCTTCACGACGTCGGGCAGCTTGAGCGACGCGAGGCCGAGGGTGTCGGCGTTGAAGACGAAGGCGAAGTCGCGCTCGCCCTTGCGCAGCCGCGCCCGCGCGACCGTCGGCAGCTTGCCCTGGCGCAGCGCCTCGCGCGCCTCGCTCGTGGCGCTCGGGTTGACGCCCTTCAGCTTGCTCTCTTCGTCGCCCTTCGGCCCGCCGACGAGCGTGATCTGCCGCTCGAAGGCGACCTCGAGGGCGCCGGCCGAGCTCGCCGACAGCTCGCCGCCGAAGAGCTCGCTCTCGAACCAGAGCCAGGTGAGAAACTCGCGGCCGAGGAAGCGCCGGCTTTCGATGAGGGGGAGAAGGTCCATGGGTGCGTGGCTCCTGGGGGCGCGAGGCTAAGCCCGCGGCGGCGGCGTGGAAGGCGGCCGGCTCGAGCTGCTTGAGCGCCTCGAGGCAGGCCGCCGGCAGGCCGGCGTTCATGGCGTCGGCGAAGGGGCTCGAGGCGAGCAGCTTGAGCCCGAAGGTCTTCTCGAAGAGCTCGTGCAGGTGCTCGTGCACCTTGGGCGACGGGTGGCCGAAGCGGCAGACGCCGGCGTTCAAGTCCCACGAGAGCTCGACGACCTGCACCGCGGGGCTGAACTGCTTGCGCAGCTTGCGGCCGACCATCACCTTGAGCTCTTCTTTCTCGCGCCGGCCGAGCTTGGTGCGCCCCTGCTTCTCGAGGTACGCCTTGGCCATCTTGTCGAAGAGCGCCCGGAAGACCGGCCCGGGAAAGCGCCAGCGGTCGGCGCGGAAGGCCAGGTTCAGGTACTGGTTGTAAAAGACGCTATTGTAATCGAAGCCCGACTCGGGCGCGTAGGGCGCGTCGAAGGGGCACCAGCCCACGCGCTCTTCGGCCTCCTCGTCGGGCGTGAGGGGCGTGAAGGCGCGCAGCTGTATCGACTCGAGAAAGCGGTCGCGAAAGTCGTCGGGCACCTCGCCCTGGACGAAGAACTTCGTGTACGAGACCGAACCTTTGAGCAATCCCACGTGTGCGGCTCCTCTCGCCGGGGCCCGGGGGGCCGGTCGGGCGAGGTCGCATCATGGGAGGCGGGGCCGCAGGGGGCCAAAAAGTCGGCGGCCGGCCCGGCGCCGCGAAGCGCGGCTGGCCCGGCGCCGCGAAGCGCGGCCGGCGGGCGCACGCTCTACCGCGGCGGGCGTGGCTCGCTCGCCGGGCCGCCGCTCTTCTCGTCGCGCTCGTCGTCCCAGAGGGTCTGCTCGATGGCGCGGGCGACGTCCTCGAGGAAGCCCTCGCCCTCTTCTTCGTCGTCATCGGCCGCGACGCCCTCGACCCACTCGTGCTCGAGCCCCTCTTCGCTGCCGAGCGCCCACTCGGCCTCGGCGGCCACCTCTTCGATCTTCTTCTGCACCAGCTCGACGACGCCGGGGCCGCGGGCGCGCCGGCTGGAGGGCACCTCGTCGTCAATGCGCGGTTCGTGCGTTGCCATGGTTGCTCCTCGCCCGCGGCGGCGCCCCGGTCGGGCCCGGCGGGCGCCCTGCCCGCCCGGGCTCGCCGCGTCGGCCCGAAAGGCGCCCGCCCTTCGCCGCAAGACTCGGGCCGCGCCCCTGCCGCCCGCGCCCGGCGCGCGCTCGCGCGCGGTCGGCGCCGAAGGACGCGACGGCCTCGGCGCCGCCGGCCTCGCCATTTCGCCCCATGTCGCGTTTCGCCCCGGCGCCGTGCGGGCGAAGCGCGTCGGCGCGCTCAGTGATAGAGCACGCTGAGCAAGAGCGCGCCGCCGTACGCGGAGATCTCGCGCTCGGGCTCGTCGCTCTGGTTCGAGGTGCCGGCGCCGGTGACGCGCGCCTCGACGCCGAACGACCACTGCTTGCTGATCCAAACGTCGTGGCCGACCCAGAGCGAGCCGCCCAACCCGAAGCTCGTCTGGGCCCGGTCGTCGTCGTCGGCGTCGCCTTCGTTCTCGTAGTACGTGAAGCCCGCGAGGCCCAGGCCCCCGCCGAAGTGCAGGCCCCGGCGCGGCTCGGGGTAATAATCGAGGAACGCGTAAATGTGCCCGTTCCTCGTGCCGGGCGAGCCGCTGACGGGCCCGCGCGACGAGTAGCGCGGGCGCACCAGATCGTTGCTCCCGAGCGCGCCGCCGACGACGAGCCCGCGGCCGGGGGTGCCGCCGATCATCAGGGCGCTCGCGAGGGCGAAGCCCGAGCCGGCGAGGTCGGCCGTCGGGAGCCCCTCGGGCCGCAGCTCGCCGCGGAAGCCGCCGTAGCCCGGCCCGACCGCGAGCCGCAGGTAGAAGCCGTCGTGGGTGTGCACGCCGCGCGCGTCGTCGCCGGGCGGGGGCGGCTCGTAGGCGGCCGGCGCCGCGCGCGAGGGCGGCGGGGCGGGCGGCGTGGCGGGCGCCGGCGGGGCGGGCGCGGCGTCGGCCGCCGGCGCGCGTTCGGGGGGCGGCAGGGGGGGCGGGGCGCCTTGGGCGAGCGCGGCGCCGGGCGCAAGCAAGACGGAGGCCGCGATCGGGAAAGACAAGTTTCGACGCGCCATCACCCGGGCCTATCGTCGCGGTGCGCGGGCGTCAAAGGTCGCGAGGCCATCGACAGGCGGGCCGGGACGCAGCATTCTTAGGGCTCCCTTCGTCGGAGGTCGAAACCATGCCCGTTTGCAAAGCGTGTGGCGACGACGTGGACGCCCTCGTCTCGCTCAAGATCAACGGCAAGACCCGCAAGCTGTGCGAAGACTGCGCCGACCGGGCCCGCGAGCAGTCCGCGGTGGCCGAAGAGAGCGAGTCGGTCGTGCAGCAGATGATGGGGTTCAAGGGCCGGCGCTGAGCGCCGCGCACGCCCGCCTCGCGCGCGGCGCCGCGGCGGGGGCCCGGGCGCTCCGCCCCCCACCCCGGCCGGCGCCCCCCCAACCCGCCCGGAGCCGATGATGACCGACCTCGCCAAGCTCGCCGCCTACCGCCCCCAGAACGTCGACGAGGCGCTCGACGCGATGAGAGACGCCCTCGACTACTTTCACCGCGAGAACGACCACCGCGCCATCTTCGCCCGCGCCTACTACCTCATCACGGTCGCCGTGCACCGCGCGATCAACCGGCGCCCGCCCTACACCAACCGCATCTTCTTCGACCCCGATTGGGTTCGCCGCCTCGCCGGCAAGTTCGCCACCCTCTACTTTCAGTCGCTCACGACCGCCGAGCGCCCCGGCGAGCGCGCCTGGAAGACCGCGCACCGGCTCGCCGCCTCGGGGCAGAGCTCGGTCATGCAAGACATGCTGCTCGGGCTCAACGCCCACATCAACTACGACCTCGCCTACGGCATCTACCTCAACTTCAAAGAGTTCGATGACGGGCGCGACCACCTGCTCTTGCCCCGGCGCAAGTTCGACCACGACCAGGTCAACAACATCTTGGTCGACAGCGTGCCCGGCGTCGAAGCCACGCTGACCCGCGATTACGGCGGCGAGCTGCGCTTTCTCGGCGAGCTCGCCGGCGATCTCGACAGCGTGCTCGGCGGCGTCGGCCTCAAGTACTACCGCGAGCGCGTCTGGTGGAACGCCATCGCCTTCCTCGCGGCCAAGTCCGACGAAGAGCTACAGCTGGTGCACGACCGCCTCGACTGGGAGTCGGCCCAGCTCGCCGAGAGCATCGCCGGCGAGGGCACCTTCCTGGCCCGCTCGCTCCGGCGCTTCATGAACGTCTTCAGCAAAGACAAATTCGGCCCCATCACGCTCGAGCGCGAAGACGACGCGCGCCAGAAGCGGCGCCCCGAAGAGGCGACGTCGCCGTTCTGATACGCGCCCCGGACTGAAGTCCGGGGCACGGCGTATCCCCCTCGTACGGAGAGCAAAGCCCGGCCCTCGCTCTAGGGATTGGTCACTTTTTTTCCTTGCCCGGCGGTCGGCTAGGCTGCGGGGTGGATGCCGCCGCCTTCGCCCCCTTCGACCCCGACGCCCTGTTCGCCGACGCGCCCTACAGCC
>DASTPP010000140.1:0-65081 GCA_035762175.1 Polyangiaceae bacterium
GCATAATCTCTGGGCATCCTCGCGCGACTCGTGGCGACACGGCCTGCTTCGACGAGGAACCAGGAGCTGCGAAGGGGTGCAGTCCCCGCATCGGGTCGCCAGCGGTGGTGGTGGACGAAACGCCTCGATGCGTGCGCTGAAATTCGACGAAGGCGTCGAACGCATGCTGCCACGGGGGCGGCACCACCGGTTGCTCGGACGGAACAGTGACCGAAGGGGAGAGCGAGGGCGACTCCATACGTGCCTCCTTGGGCGAAGGGAGGCACAAGAATATGCCGAGTCGAATCCACGCCGGCCTCAGCCCTGCGCATGGGAAGGCTCCTCGCTCGGCATAAACTCACTCTCTGGATATTTGCGCGCGGACCCCCCAATACTGAAGCCCGTGAGCGCGCCACCCTTGACCTGGGCCCAGAGCGCGTCGTCGAGCACGCGCACCGCGAGCAGCCACGTGCCCTTGCGCACGCGCGTCCCCGCGAGCTCGAAGTCGGCGGGGGCGAGGTAGGTCTCGAGGATCTTGACCTGGCCGTTGACGCGCTCTCGGTGCATCAGGCCGAGGCCCCCGAAGTCCTCCATGAAGCCGTGCGCGGCGCGGGCGATCTCGTCGGCCGAGTAGATGTCGCCCTGGGCGTCGACGGTCTCGGGCTCGAGCACGACGCCGAGCACGTAGCGCTCGTCCTCGGGGCGCGCGCCCTTGAGCAACAGCATCGGCTTGTCGAAGGCGGCCGCGGGCGCAGGCCCGGCGGCGGCCTCGGCGAGGGCAGCAGCGGGCTCGGGGGGGGCGAGGTCGTCGGGGCCCCGAGTGGGCGCGGGGCGATGGCGGGGCGAGTCCTCGGACGGCAGGTCGTCGACGAGCCAACCGTCGCCCGCAAGCGCATCAAAGGCCTTGTGCGCCGGCTCGTAGTTGGTGGCGACGAGCTGCGTGAGCACGCGCGGGCCGCCGACGCCGCGCATCGCGCGGATGCTGCGCGGCGGCTGGATGCGCTTGACCGTGTAGCCCTCCGAGCGGAGCAGGCCGGGCAGCTTGCCGCGCGTGCCGTACGTCAGGAGGAACGCGCCCTTGAGCGCCTTGAGCAGGGAAAAGAAGCGCTCTTCGTCGAAGGCGCCCTCGCCGACGTTGACGTCGTAGCCGGCGTAGGGCGGGTCGAGGAAGTGCGCCGCCTGCCGCCCGTCGAAGCGGCGGACCACGGGCTCGTAGTCGCCGCGAAAGATATGCACGCGGGAAAGGCGCGGGGCGAAGTCTTCGATGCGCTGCATCGTCTTGGCGACGACGCCGTCGGCCGTCGGGTTGAACGACGTGCCGCGGAGCTTTCCGTAGGAGAAGTGCGACAGGTAGAGGAAGCGGTGAAGGCGCTCGACGGGGTCCGAGGGGGCGGCCTCGAGCAGGCGCTTGTAGGTCTCGCGGCTGCCGACCCAGGGCATCGCGCGTAGCCGCTCGAGGCCCTTGCGCGTCAGGCCCTTGAGGGCGCGGAAGGCGAAGGCGATCTCGGGGTCGGCGTCGTTCAGGGCCTCGACGGGAGCGGGCTCCTTCTCGAAGAAGACGGCGGCCGAGCCCGCGAAGGGCTCGACGTAGGTGGTGTGGGGCGGCAGGAGCGCGGCCAGGCGCTTGGCGAGCCGCTTCTTTCCGGCGGGCGAGCCCCAGACGGTCTTCTCGACCGGACAAGCGGAAGCCCACCGCGCCGCCTCCTTCGCGCGCGCGAGTGCGCCCGCGACGACGAGGTCGCGCGCGGCCATCGGGGGGGGAGCGACGGGGGGAGGCAACGCGGCGGGCTTCCGACGAGAGCAAGGCCAGTCGGCCCCGCGCGGGGACACCGTGACGGAGGCGGCGGGCGATCGCAGCGGGCCGGGGGGCGCGTGCGGCGGCGGGCGAGGGACGAATCCGCGTGTCCCCGGGGGGCCCGCGCGGGCCTTGCTCGGCCAGCATGCTCACCGCCTACCTCCGCTCGCTGCTCGCCCGCCTCGCCGCCCTGCTCGCCGCCCACCCCGCGGACGACGAGGCCGACCCCGACCTCGCGCTCTTCAAGCGCCAGCTCGCCCGCGCCCTGCGCGTCTACCCGACGCACTACGCGACGGGCGCGCGCGCCTTCCGCGACCCGAAGACACGCACCAAGCTCGTCGCCTTCTTGGACCCGAAGCGCTTCGACGCGGGCGGGCTCGCGACGGTGTGCGCGCTGATGAAGGCGCAGCCGGGCGGCTTCAGCCAGCACGTCGAGCCGTTCGACGACCCCGCGAACCCGGCCCCGCCCGGCACGCCAGAGGCCGACCTGCCGCTCGCCATCGTGCGCGACGTCGCCTGGCTCTGAAGGGCCGCCGGGCTCGCCTCGGGCCATTCGCCTCGCGGCCGCGACCCCTTCTGGTACCTTCTCGCCATGGCCGACGCCCCGCGCCGAATCGCCGTGCTCGCGTTGAGCGGCGCGCTCGCCTGCTGCCGACCCGGCGCGGCCGACGCCCCGGCCGCGTCCCGGGCCGACGAAGAGCTGGCGCTGCTGCGCCTCGAGCGCGCCATGTTCGACGCCCTGCGCGACCGCCGGCAGGGCGCGATCGCGGCGCTCCTGACCGACGACTTCGTCGCCCGCGACGCGACCGGCGCCGAGCTCGACAAGGCGGCGTTTCTCGCGAGCGTAGCGGCGACCCCGGGGCGCATCGTGAGCGTCGAAGGCGAGCACGTGAAGGCCCGGGTCTACGGCGACGTGGGCGTGCTGACCGGCGTGCAGCGCGCCACCGTACGCCTGCCCGACGGCCGCGAGGTGCGCGACGCCGGGGCCTTCACGGACGTCTGCCTCAAGCGCGGCGGCCGCTGGCAGATTGCGCTCGCGCACAGCGTCCCGCTGGGGGACGGGGGCGCGAAGCCGAGCGAATGAAGGGGGGGGCGTCGAGCCAAGCCGGCCGCGCGCTCCGGCGAAGCCGGGGGCGCCTCCGAAGGCGGCCCCGCCGTCCGCACCGCGCGGCGCCGCGCGACGGCAGAGAGGAGGCGGAGGCCGCCGGCCGGGGCGGACTACGCGGGCACGGTGACCATCCGGCAGTGGGCGTGGAAGGGCGGCAGGTCGAGGCCGAAGCCCGAAAGCGCCCGCGCGCCCGGGTCGCCCGCGAAGGCGCCGCGGTCGTCGCGCGCGCCCGCCCCCGAGCGCACGACGCGTGCCACGGTCACGCGCTCGCCGCCGCGCCACACGTAGAGCCGCCGGCCGCCCCCGTCCGGATCGGGGCCCTCCCGCAGCCAGGGGCGAAGGTCGACGATCGCCTCGGGGCTCTCGGCGCGCTCGAGGCGGTCGAAGCGGGCGAGCGCGTGGCGCACGGCGAACACCTTGCCGTCGAGGAAGCGGCACTGGGGGGTCGTCACCTCGTCGAGCACGGCGCGCAGCACGTAGCGCTCGATGCCGGCCTCGGCGTAGGCCGACACCTGACCGTACGCTCGTGCGTTGCCCACGAACGCGCTCGCGACGAGGTCCCAGTAGGGGCGCGCGCGCTCGACGAGGTGGCGCCTGGCTGCCCCGGCGAGGGTCTCGGCGAGGTCCTCGCGGCCGAGCCCCTGGGCGAGCCCCTCGGCGACGATTCGCCGGGCCTCGGCCGAGAGGCCCTCGTGGCGGCGGCCGTAGGCGTCGCGCACGAAGCCCGTCTGGCTCGTCCGAGCGTAGGCGACGATACGCCGGTCGACGGCGTTGAAATCGGCGGCGAGGGCGAGCCCCTGGTGCCGGCGGAGGTGCCCGCGTGTCGCCGCAACGACGCGCTCGGCCGCCCGGCCGAAGGTCGCCTCGAGGGCGCGTGGTAGCCCCTCGGTCGCACGCGCCACCCGCACCATGGCCTCGGCGACGAGGCGTCGGCGCTCGGCTGGGGTCGTGCGCCGCCAGTCGACGTCGAGGGCCCGGACGGCCGCGCCCAAGGCCTCGGCGTCAGCCGGGGCTGCCTGCCTGCGGAGCTCCTCGGCGAGGGCGACCACGGCTCGGTCGAAGCCCCGAGGGTTCGACAGGTCGAGGGCCTTCTCGACAGGCACGCCGAGCCTTTCGAGCAGTTCGTCGGCCGCCTCGCGCGCGGCCGCGACGAGGGCGAAGCCGTCAGCCCCGTCGGTAGCGCACGGGCCGCACAAGGGCGTCCTCTTCGAGGCGGGCTTCGCCTTCCTTCAGGTGCACGAGCACGGCGCAGAAAGTGCAGCGGACGGGGGCCGAGAAGCTGACCCGCTGCCCGTCGTCGCTCTCGCCGATGGCGAGCCCCTGGTGGCCCTCGAGGGCGACGGTGACGAAGCCGCAGCGCGGGCAGCCCAGGTGGTAGCCGACGAGCCCGCAGGTGCCGCGGTTCTGGGGCACCCGTCGCAGTTCGCCGGGGCCGAGGTGGCAGGGCCGCTTGCTCGTTACAACCGTGCGCACGGTCATACGTGGCGCTCCCCGGTGCGCGGCACGGTGCCGGGCGGTGCGGCGGCGGGCGGGGCCGACACTGCGCCAAGCGAAGTAGGCTCGGGGCGGGCCTCGGGCCGCGCCATCGCGTCGCGCGCGAGTACCATGCGGCGCTCCGCGAGCCGCCCCTCTTCGGCCGCGAGCTCCTCGCGCAGCGCCAAGAGGCGCTTCGCATCGAGGACAAGCGAGGGCGCCGGCGTCGCTCCCCCCTCCGCGTCGGCCCCTTGGTTTTGAATTCCAGCGAGCGTGAGCGTGAGGGGTTGCTTGGTCCACGCCTCGCCGAGCTTGCGCAGCTCGCGGTTGAACACGTCGCTCGCCAAGACGCGCGCTTCCTCCGGGGTCAAGACGCCGACCCGCACGAGCTTCTCGACCATGTCCGTGAGGCGCTCGGGGTCGCGCGTCACGGGCGTCTGCGACCGGAAGCGCCAGAAGCGGATGCCCATGGCAGCGAGAAGGGTGCGGTTCATGACGAAGTCGAACTCGTCGCGCTCGGGCTGGAAGACCTGGTCCTCGGCGAAGCGCAGCTGGGCGTCGGCGACCGACCGGTTGAAGTCGCGGCTGTCGCCCCGCAAAAGGCGGGGCAGGCGGAAGGCGCCGCCCACCTTGTCCAGGTTGCGCTCGTCGTAGACCTGGAAGAGCGCGTCCTGCTGCTGCGCGTCCGTCAGCGGCTTGAGTTCGATCTTCGCGTGCGCGGGCGCGTTCGCCCCGCCTTCACCGCCCTCGGCTTCGAGGATCAAGATCTTGTGGAAGTTGTTCTTGCCCTTGAGGTTCTCCTCGATGAAGCGCTCGATGCGCGGCACCGAGGCGTCCGACAGGCGCCCGCCCGAGACGAGCAGGGCGAGCGGGGGCACGCTCTTGTTGTCGAAGTAGAGGTAGTTGACCTCCTCCATCTGCCGCGAGCCGAGCACGCTGAGCAGGGCGCCGACCCACCGCGGCACGCCGTAGGGGCTGCGCGGCGAAGGGATGCGGAAGTGCAGCATCTCGGTCGCGGGCGCGTCGCCCGGGCGCTCGGCGGCAAGCGCCTCGGGGCTCGCGTAGGCGCGGCCCGTCGCGGCCGAGACCATGCGCGGGTCGCCGAACGTTTTGAAGTAGGTGCGCCGCTGGTTCTGCACCTGCACGAGCCTCCGGAGGTGGCGCCGGGCCCGGACGCGCTCGAAGGTGACGGGTGAGACGCGCACCCGCTCCTCGACGTCGACGGGCTCGGGGTCGAGCGGCAGGAGGCGCACCGTGTGGGCAGGCACATAGACGAGGCGGGCGACGTCGCCCCGACCGTCGCGCAAGACCTCCCAGTAGGCGTTGCCCGTGACCTCGAGGTCTTGGCGTGTGCGCCGGCGCAGGTCGACGAACGAGTGGTCGAAGGCGCAGGCGTCGAAGAAGCTCTCGAGCCGGGCGCGCTCGACGCGGGCGAGCTGCCGCAGCTCACGCTTCTTTCGGGCGAGTTCGTCGGGCGAGGGCTCGAGCGGGGCGTCGGGGGGGAGGGCGCCGCGTTCTTTGGCCTCGAAGTGCTCGACGAAGAGGCAGTCGACGAGGCGCTCGTCGGCGTCGTCGGCGTTGAAATCGATGGCGGGCTCGAGCCGGTGGCCGAAGCCGTCGATGTTGGTGGCGTAGGCATCGACGTTCTGGCGCAAGGCGTTCGAGTGCTCGAACAAGAGGCACAGGGCGTACGGGTCGTAGGGGGGCGCGAGGGCGCCGGCCTCGGCGAAGGCGGCGTCGCTTTCGCCGGCGGGCGTGCTCGCGGGGGCGCCGGCCGCGGCCCCAACAACGACCGCCTTGAGCACCGCCAGAAGGCGTGTCTCGGCGCCGTAGGCTCGGCCCGCCTCGACCCCCGTCACGGCGGCACCTCCACGTAGGCGGCCATGCCGCCAGGCGTGAAGGAGACGACGCGCACCTGGTAGCCGCGGCGGACGAGGTCGCTCCGGGCGCGATCGCGCAACCCGTCGAGCCCGGGGGCTTCGACCTCGAAGGCCTCGCCCCGCTCAGGCGGGGTGCCGAGGGGCGCGGAGGGGTGCAGGACGCGGAGTTGAAGGCGGCGTCGCGGCATGTTGATGCTAGAAGCAAGGCCACGGGATGGCCACTGGGGACACTTGCTCGCGCCGTTTGTGCGATGAAGTGGTTGCTCGTCACAGTGCAGACAAGATCCCCAAACCTCTCTACTTTGGCACAGAAATCGTGCGGTTTGTTCAGAGCCAGCGAAGCGACAAGAGAGAGCAAAGGCTTCTTCTCCCGAAGCGCACTGGTGTACGATGAGTCCATGTATCAGGTAATCGCCTGTGGCGTAAATCAGGGCCCGTCCGGTCATTCGCTTCGCTTTGCCGAAAAGGATGCTCGCGATGTCGCCACGTTTTTTCGAAGCTCGCTGGGGCCTCCCGCATCCGAAGAGCAAGTCGTTCTGCTCGAAGGGTCTGCGGCCACGAGAAGGCGAATCGAGCTTCATATTCTTAGCGCCGGACTCATTCAATCCGCCGAGTATCTTGTATTTTACTTTTCCGGCCACGGCAATACCGATGGCGTCCTGGCTGCCGACGGCGTCCTGCTTTATGACGACATCATTCAGGCCCTGCAATCTGCCAAAGTTCGTTTTACGACCGTCGTTCTAGATGTGTGTTCGGCGGCTTCCTACTTGGGCTTCCTAAAGGAAGCAAGTGTCGGCGGATTTGGCGCTCCTTCTTCGCTAGAGCTTCAGTGGCTGCAGGCCTTGGCAGCAGCGACACCGGGAAATCGACTCATTTTCTCCACCGGAGCCACAAAGGTATCGCGAGAGTCATCGAAGCACAGCAATGGCCTTTTTACGAGCGCGTTTCTCACGGCGCTCAAGCGCTGTCGAGGGGATATCGATATGGAGGGGGCCAGCTGGATATCAGACCAGCGCGCTTTTTTTGCTACCAAGGCTCTGCTGGGTCAGATGACCGGGGGCAGGCAAATCCCGGTCGAGAGGGGACTCACCGGCGACTTTCCACTTGCGATCAGCCAGGCGAACGAGCCTGTCGGCGAGGCAGTGTTCTTGAGAACGTCGATTGAGTCCGGGACTCTAAACGTGCACTTTGAAATCGAAGGCCGAAAGCATATGGATACTCGCGTTCGATGGCGACTTCTTAATGCGTTGGGCGACGAGATTGCCCACGGCCTAGATGCTGTGCAACCTGTTGAAGAGTCTGTGGTTTTTAAGGGACGCATCAAGTGCCCGCACTCGACAGTTACGGGCGACCCAGTGTCAAGGCTACTTCGCGCGAGACACGGGGCTGCGCCGATCGAATGGATTCTTGTTATTGAAGATGAGCACGAGCGCGCATTTGACGAAAAGGTCGTTTCGGCCAAGCTGAGCTGGTAGCAAAGCGAGATCCATGTATTTTGGCAGAGCTTCTCTGGGGGTGGCAGGCAGACTATCCGATAATTTTAACACCAATCTGCCTCGGCGTTGCTTTGTCACTTTGCCGCTCCTTCTGGCAGGCAAGAGCGATGGCCCAAAACTTGTCGGCGTGCCCGCCGCGCGTCGTGCGCTCGGCGTCGAAGGTCACCTTGCCCGAGGGCAAGACCCGCCGCTTGATCGAGTGCACCTGCGCGACCACCTCGCGCTCGCGCGGCAGCGCCACGCCTCGATGCTGCAACAGAATCTTGAACTCGGTCGCCCACCGTTCCTTCGCTTCGTTCGAGAAGGCCTCGCCGACGACCTGAGGGAACTCGCGCCCGAGGTTCTCAGCGAGGTGCATGCCGATGCCGCTCCGGTCGATCGACAGGCGCGCGATCGGAAGCGCCGTCAGCAGATGTCGCAGTTCGGCCTCCTGCTCGGCGAAGGGCACGCTCGCGAACGAGCGCAGCATGCGGCAGGTGAAGCGCTCGCCCTGCTGCTCGAAGAGCGCGAGCTCTGACCGGTCGTGCGTGCGCCCGACGTCGAAGCCTCCGACGAGCCTCCCTTCGGGCTTGGGCACGTCGGCCGGGTCCTCGTAGAGCACGAGGTCGTCGCTCGTGCAGGGCAGGATGAGCTCGTAGGGGTAGAACGAGTAGCTCTCGTCGACGAAGTGCGCCTCGAGCTCCTGCTGGAAGTCCTCGAGCCCGAGCGAGTCGAACTGCTCGAGGATGGGCGGACGCCCGAAGGCGGCGACGCGCTCCGCGGTCGCCATCGCAGGCGCCTCGCGCGCGGCGCGCCCGACGTCGTGGCAGAAGAAGCGGCAGAGCCACCAGGGCACCTCCTGGCGCGTGTGGTGCGGGTACTTTCGGAGCTCTTCCTCCGCGATCTCCCAGAAGATGCCGCGCCGTCCGAGCGGCGTCGAGCAGCCGGTGAGCTGGCCGTTCGAGCGCAAGATGAGCGCGGTCGAGCCGCGGTAGACCTCGCGGTCGTTGACGTAGTGCGCCAGCTCGTCGAGCACGATGTCGCCCTTCTTGCCGCGTGGCGCCTTCGAGGGCACCGACAGGATGCGGCTCGGGCGTTTGCCGCGCGCGTTCGACTCGAAGGCGAGCTCCGTCTTGGCGTCGACCACGAGCCGCTTTTGGTAGGCCGTGGGCAACTCCTCGAAGGCTTGCCGAGCGAGCAGAATCTTCTCGGTCGCATCGGCCAGGTTGTACGAGACGAAGACGGAGGTGTGCCCGTCGCGAAGATGGCAGCGGGCGAGCGCCTCGAGGGCGAAGAGGAACGAATAGCCGACTTGGCGACTCTTGGTCACCCAGCGGAAGCGGCTACGGTTCTGGAGAAAGGCGAGCTGGTAGGGCTCGAGCACGACGGGCTCGCCATCGAAGCTGCAAAGGCCGCTGATGAAGCCGGCCTCGGTGCCGAGCCAGGCCGCGAGGTCGTCCTCGGTGCGCTTGACGACGGCGCCGGTCATCGCCCCCCGCGCGGCTCCGGCTGCTTTCGCTTGCCTGCCGGCTGGGGTCGAGCGTGCATGGGCCCGTTCCCGGCCCCCACCCCGTGCCCGCTCACGCCCGCCCCGCTGCCCGACCACCCCGCGCCCCCACCGAGCGAGAACAGGCGCTCCTCTTGCGCGCGACGGCCGAGCAGAGGGCGGACCTTCGTGACCACCTGCTCTTCGCCCTCGCCCTCGGCACCGGACTTCGCGAGCACGAGATGGTGGCGCTCGACGTCGGCGACGTGCGCGAGGCCGGGGGTGCGGTGCGAAGGCGCGTGGCGCTGCGCGTGTTCAAGGGCTGTCGCCGCGACCCGAGCCCGCAGGAAATCATGCTGCCCGAGGCGCTGCGCGCGAAGCTCGCGAAGTTCCTGCGCTGGAAGCGCGCGAGGGGCGAGGCGCTCGCGCCCGAGGCGCCGCTCTTCGTTAGCCGCAAGGGCAGGCGGCTGTCGACGCGGCAGGTGCGCCACCTCGTCGGCGTCTGGCAGGCCCGCGCCGGCATCGAGCGGCCCTTCAGCACGCATAGCTTGAGGCACGCGGCCTGCACGAATTTGTATCGGCGCACCAAAGACATTCGCTTGACGCAGCGCTTCGCGCGCCACGCCTCCATCGTGACCACCTCGCGCTACACGCACACCAGCGACGAGGCCCTCGCCCAGGCCGTCGACGACCTGCCCTGCTGAGTGGGCGGGCGCGGCACACGGGGTGATTCGCCGAGCAAAACCGAGCGCCGCGGGGAAACCGAGCGCGAAACACGCTGCTCGGTTTCGAAACCGAGCGCGCTCGGTTTTCCAAGATTGGCCCACTCGAAAACGGGGGTAGGCACCCTTCAGGGCGAGGGGCGAACCCCCGAAAATTCGACCTCCCCCCCACCCCTTGAGCCCTCTGCCTACCTGGTGGGCGCGGCCGCCGTGGAGCCCATGGCGCCGGGCGAACGCAACGCCCGCGAGCCCGCCACTCTGCACCGACGAGGGGGCCGAAATCCTATGGCGGCCGTAGGCGCCCGGGCGTGCGAATGGCCACTTTTGGTGAAAAGCGGCCATTGGCCAGAAGGCCCGCGGCAGCCGAAAAGCCGGCCTTTCGAGCGCGCGATGTGCGCGGCGCCGACGCGCCCGGCCAGGCGGGAGCTCGGGCCGCGGTCGGCGCGCCGGCCCCCGGCTCGCCGGGTCGACGCCCTCGCGTGCGCCCCGACGGGGAGGGCGTGTGGTTCCTCGCCGCCATGGCGACTCGAGTTGCCACCGGAAGGCGGCCCCCCGGGCGCGTGCAGCACGCGCGCGGGCCGTGGCTTGATACGCGCCTCGAGCGGCGGAGCCGGGGGGCCGCGCACGCTGCATCGTTCGATCGACGCGAGGCCGAGGCAGCACACGCGACGCCGAGCGCCTCGGCCCGAGGTGCGCCGGCGCCCGCCCTGTCCCCCGCGCGTGGCACAGCCGAATTCTCGCACGGGGGCAGACGACGCCACCCGTACGAAGACGCATGGCCACACGCCGCCGACGGCGAGCGGCACGAGCCCACACGCGTGCCTGCACACGCGAACTCGACGCTCGGAGCCGGCTCTGGCTGCGAACGCCGCCTCCTGAGGCCTTCACGTCCGAGCCCCTAACCATCGCGACTCGTGTCGCTCCAGGGCCCGTTGCGTGTGTGCACGCCCCTCGCCACGCACCGCTACCCATCGCGATGACCCCCGTCGGGCCGAGCGCTCGGTTCCTCCGCCTCGCCCTCGGGGGGCGCTCCAGGGGGCGGGGCCCCGCCCTCGGCCCGCGAAGGCCCCACGGCGGCCCCTTCGGGGCGGCGGGGCCGGTAGCCCGTCAGGGCCGGGTCGAGCGGGAGCGAGGCCCACGACGGCGCGCGCCGGGGCGGGCGCGAGGCCTGGTAGCCGCCCCCGTCCCAGGTCCCCTCGGGCTCGGGGGCCGAAAACCGAGCGCTCGGTTTTGCCGTGCTCGGTTTTTGCGCGGGGGGCGGGGGGCCAGGGAGCGGGTCGCTCGCGCTGTCCCCGTCGGCCTCGGCCGGGTCGTCGGTCGCCTCCCCCTCCCCTCCCCTCCCCGGAGCGACCGCCCAGCCGTCGGTGTCGTCGGCGGGCTCGGCGCCCCCGACCTCGTGGCCTTCGGCGAGCAGCGGCCGAGCGCGCCCCTCGACCAATCCCTGCTCGGCGGCGCTCGCGCCGGCGCCCCGCAGCATCTGCCGGTGCCGCGCCTGCAGCGACTCGAGGCTCAAGGTCGCCGTCACCTCTTGGCGCGAGTCGGCGCCGCCCAAGATGAACTCCTTGAGCCGCACCATCGTGTTGAAGTCACTCGGGTTGTCGAAGCGCACGCGCCCCTCGGCGAGCGCCTTCTCGAAGCCGGCGAGGTAGGTGTCGATGATGCGCACCTCGTCGTCCTTGGCGTAGGCGAGCGCGGTCGCGCGCAGCTCGACGAGCTTCTGGTCGGCCTTCGCCTTGGTGCGCGCCTCGTTCTCGGCGCGCCGGCGCATGCAGTTGTGCTTGGTCGAGTAGTCGCTGATGACGCTGCTCGTGCAGCCGTAGCGCTCGCCGAGCTCGCGGTAGCTCGGGTAGCGGAGAGCCTGGCCGGCCCCGTCGGCGCACGGCACCGATTCGCCGAAGACGAGCAGCCGGTCGACCTCGTCCCAGGGCACGCGCGGGGGCTCGGCCTTCCTCGGGCGGCCGCCTGCCCGCAGCGGGCGCGCCCGTCCCTTCGCCGCCGGGGCGGGTGCCTTGGGCGGGGGCGCCGGGGTCGCCTTCGGTCGGCCCGGGGGGGTCATCCGGCGTCGCGCCTCGCCCACCACTCGGCGACGAGCTCGAGGAAGTCGTCGAGCCGGAGGGCGACGAAGGGCTCGGCGTGGTCGTCGCGCACGACCGCGAGCGGCACGCGGCCCTCGGCGGCGTCGGCCTCGGCCTCGGCGAGCGCGCGCCGGACGTTCGGGCACTTGCCGCGCTTGGCCTCGACCCAAAAGACCGGGCAGTCGACGTCGGGCACCTCTTGGCCCGAGCGGGCTTGCAGGCCCCGGCGCACGCCCGCGTCGGGCATCGCCTCGCGGAAGAGGCGGACGAGCTCGCGCTCCCAGTCGGCGCCCTTGCGGCGTGAGAGCCGGCCGCTCACCGCGGCCTCTCGGTCGTGTGCATGCCGAGCGCGCGCTCGAGGGCCTGCTCTTCGACCGTGTCGGCCTCGCGGCCTCGGGCGCGCCAGGCGAGGAGGGCGATGTCGAGAAGGGCGCCCGCCCACTCGAAGCGCGTCACCGCGTCAGGCAGCGTGGCGAGGGGGCGTTGCTCGAGCAGGGCGCCGAGCTCGTCGCGCAGGGCGCAGAGCCGCCGGTAGTCGCGGCGGACCCGCGTGCCGGCGGTCCGCGGGGGGCCTGCCGACGGCGGAGGGGGGATGGTCGCCATCGGTCAGGGCAGCGTCGGGGCGGGGGCTGGGGGGGCCGGCGTGCACGCGTCGGGGTCGCGGCGCAAGCGCAGGACTTCGGCCCCCAGGCACTGCATCGCGTCGACGAGCCCCACCATCGACTCGGCGAGGTAGTCGCGACGCGTGCCCCCCGGCCCGAAGGCGAGGCGCCCGGTGGCGAGGCGCCGCAAGAGCAGCTCGGCGAGCTCGTGCTCCTCGGGCGAGAGCACGTCGGCGAGCGCGACGAGCGCCGAGCCGCGCAAGAGGTGGGCGGTGACGGCGCGGGCGCACCGCGCGTCGTCGAGGGCGCGGTGGGGGAAGGGTCGCGCGGCGCCCGCGCACCCGGCGAGCTCGTCGAGCGACAGCGAGGGGACGAGGCCTTGGGCGAAGAGGGGCCAGCCGAGGCTCGCCGTGTCGAGAAGGTGCCGGGGCTGGGTCGGCGGGCGCAGGCCCGTCCTGCGGTAGGCGGCCTGCAAAAAGGCTCGGTCGAAGACGACGTGGTGGCCCGCGAGCGTCGCGCCTTCGAGCCGCGGGGTCACGAGCGCGAGCGCCTCGGCGAGCGGCATCGCGTCCTGCCACGCCTCGGGGTCGTAGCCGCAGACGGCGAGCGCGTCGGGCTCGGCGTCCTCGAGCCGCTCGGGCCGCACCTTGACCGAGACCTCGTCGAGCACGGCGAGCGTGCGGGCGTCGGCGCGCACGACGGCGATCTCCACGATGTCGTGCCGCTCGGGGTCGAGGCCCGTGGTCTCGCAGTCGACGAAGGCGAGGACGGCGCCGGGGAACGCGTCGGGCGGCTCGCTCTCGTCGGCGCGATGCGTCGCGCGCCCCGAGGGCGGGGCGTCGAGCGTCGAGGGCGGCGCCGGCGGCGCGGCGTAGGCCTCGTCGGGGGGGAGCGAGGGGAGGCCGTAGCTCACCGGCGGCAAGGCCTCGTCGTCGACCGGCGGGGGGGCGATGCTTTGAGGCGGTGGCGGAGCGGGGGGCTCCGTGCGCACCGTCGGGCGGGGTGGCGTCGGCGGGTAGAGAGGCGGCGGCGGGTCGTCGAACAGGGGCGGGACGGGGTCGAGCAACGTCATGGGGTCACCGGTTTGGCCCAGAACCTGGGCGTGATGCGGCTCTCGGCCGTCGCGTCGAGTTCGGCACGAAGGAGGTGGGAAAAGGACTTGTCGCGGGACGCGGCGGCCTCGGCGACGAGGGCGTCGAGCGCGTCCTTGTCGACCGCGCCGAGGCGCTCGAGCAGGGCGTCGCGCGCGAGGCCGGTCATGCGCTCGAGCACGGTCAAGGTGGGCCCGAGCGGGTGGCGCAGGTGCCGCACGGGCACGAGCGCGTAGCGCACGCCGCCCGCGGTCAAGTCGCCGTGGGCCTTGACGTGCGCGCGCAAGAGGCCCTCGAGCTCGGCCTTGCGCGACGAGGCGAGCTTGGCGACGCGGGCGACCTCTTCGCGCTCGCGCGCGACGGCCTCGAGGTCGCCGGGGTCGACCATCGCCCCGGGCCGCCGTCCGGCGAGCGCCTCGGCGTAGGCGGGGCAGCGGCGGCGGTGGTCGCAATGGGCGCAGTTCGGGCCGAGCCGCGGGGGGTGCTCGGTCGCGCGCTCGCTCGCCTCGCCGAGCGCCTCGGCGTACGCGAGGGCCGCCTCGAGGTCGGCGTCCGTGCGCGTCGTGGTTTGGCGCAGCGGCCCGTGCCGCAGCATCACGAAGGTGAGCCGCACCTCGCGGGCCCATGGCCACAGAGCCCGCGCGGCGAGGGCGTAGAGCGACATCTGAAGGCTCGCCGCGAGCTCGTCGCCGTCGAAGAGGGCGCGGTTGGTCTTGTAGTCGAGGACTTCGACGACGTCCTCGCCGACGCGGTCGACGCGATCGAGGTAGCCGAGCAATTCGAATCGGCCGACGGGCAGGCGAAATTCTTGTTCGATCGCCAGGACGTCGCGGTGGTCGACCTCGCCCTCGGCCCGCACGAAGGCGCGCACGAGCGCGTGCCCTTCGGCGAAGGCGGCCGCGCCGACGAGCCCCTCTTCGTCCCAGGCCGCCCGGTAAGCCTCGAGGGCGCGGGCCTCGTCGAGCCGGCCCGTACGCTCTTCGGCCACGACGTCTCGGAAGAGACGCTCGAGCGCGGCATGCACCACGCGCCCGAAGCGCAGAGGCAGGGCCGGCTCACCCGGCAGCCGGTCGACGTAGGCGAAGCGGAAGGCGAGCGGGCACTGCTCCCACTTCGACAGGCGCGAGTAACTCAGGTGCTCGTGGCGGAAGGCCATGGGGGGCTCGGTCCTCGAGAGAAGAAAGGCCACCCGACGGGGGGGGCGGGGACACCTGCCGGGGTGCGTCAGGTCGATTTCTTCGCCCACTCGAGTCGGGTCACGCGCGCGCCGGGGAACGCGGCGCAGACGGCGGCGAGGGCGGCCGCGTCGCGGAAGGTGAGTTCGGGGCGGCCCGAGCCCGAGGGCTCGGCGACGAGCCAGAGGGGGCCGACGTCCTCGGTTTCGAGCCGAACCTCGCGGCAGCGCGCCGCGAGCGCCTCGACGTCGTCGGCGCTCGCGAGGGGGGCCGGGAGCGCGGGCGGTGGCGGCGCGGGCGGTGGCGGCGCCGGCGCCGGCGGCCTCGCCGCAGGGAGCCGTCGCGCCCGCGGCGCGGACGGTGGGGGCGCCTGACCGAACAGGCCCCGCCCGCGGGGCTCGACGTCGGCGGGGGTGCGCTCGGCCGCCTGCACGCTCGGTGCGGGCGGGCCGTTCCCGTCCGCGGACGGCGCGCCCGGCGCGCCCGCCGTGACGTCGAGCGGGGCCGAGCCTCGTGGGCCGTTCGCCTTGAGCCACTCGACGCACATCAGCTCGTCGGGCCGATCGCAGGCGCCGTTCGCCAGGAAGTGCCGGCAGCGGCGAGCGCCGGGCAGCGGGTCGTAGTGCGGGCACGTGACGGGCAGTCGCGGGGCTTCGGTCATCTTCCCTGAGCAAGGCCAGTGGGCGGGTCGATCGGGGACACGGGACGTCACGGCCGAGGAACGATTTC
The DNA here is from genome assembly GCA_035762175.1 of Polyangiaceae bacterium. Classification (GTDB taxonomy): domain Bacteria; phylum Myxococcota_A; class Polyangia; order Polyangiales; family Polyangiaceae; genus DASTPP01. Next base: position 15,591 of record DASTPP010000140.1, read on the forward strand.
GGCGCCGAGAGCTCGGGCCCACACGAGCCAGCCCCGGGGCCTGAGCCCTCGGGCGGGCGGGCGAAGGGGGCGGTGTGCTCGAACGGGCTCGCTGCCCCACCGGCCTTGCTGCGGGCCGCAGGCTTCTTGCGCCGAGGACGTGCTCGTGGCCCCCGTCGTAGCCCGCGTGCGTGCCCGACCCGCGTTGGGGACATCAAAAAAGGCGGATGCCGATACGATTGGCTCCGAAATCCTTTCTTAAAGACAATTCTCTTTTCTAAGGAGGCCCCTCCTCGCATGCTTTCTGGCACGGGCCCTGCAACTCTGGTTTTCATAAAGGATTTCGGAGCCACCGGGGCCGAGGGCGACGGGGGTCGCCCTCTTGGAGCGCGCGGTTCGCCGCCGACGAGGCCTCCTGCGACGGGCCCGCGGAGCCGCGTAGACGGCCCGTGGGCGGGCGATCGGCGCATGGGTCGGGCCCAGATACCTTCGGCCCCCGCAGACCCGTCCTCGGGCAGATGCCCGGCCGGGGTCACGGCCGTGGCCCGTCGTCCTTCTCAAGCCGGGCCCTTCGTGGCCCGGGGCCGGCGGGGTGCAATGCAGGGCCTGCCGCTCGCCTCCCGAGCGAGGTCGCCCGTCGACCTACCCTTTCGCCGCCAGCGCGAGCGCGCAGCGTTCGGCGACCTCGGCCGGCACCGATCGCTCGCCGTAGACGTAGCGCTTGATCGTGGCGAGCGAGCAGCCGAGCGCGCGCGCCGCCGCCCCCACCCCCCCGAGCGCGCGCACCCGCTCGCGGAACGGCGCCGCGTCGAGCGCGGCCTTCGTCTTCGGGCGCCCCGCGCGCGGCGCCGCCCGGCCGACCGCCTCCCACGCCGCGCCGCCCGGCAGCACCATGCCGACATGCAGGGCCCGCGCCGGCTTCGTCCGGTGGATCGTGCGCAGGCGCCCGTGCGCCTGCTCGAGCTCGGCCCGGCACAGGGCCTCCGCCCGCGCCTCCCACGGCCCCCGCAGGCCGAGGAACGCGACCTCCGAGGCCACGTCGTCGATGTTCGGCCACGGGTCGCCGAGCGTCACGAGCGCGTCGGCGTGCTTCATCGCGTCGAGGCCCCGCACCCCCCCGTAGTGCCCGACGAGCAGCTCGCCCGGCCACCGCGCGAGCTCGCGGCCGAGCCCGTCGACCAAGGCCTCGAGGTCGCCGGGGGCGCGCCCTTCCTTCGCCCACTGCTCGGCGGGCTCGGGGTCCGAGGGGCTCAGGGCGGCCCGCAGCGCGAGCGCCAAGGGGCGGAAGGTGATGAGCGCGAGCGCGCCGTCCGAGGGCCCCTCGAGCGCCCAGTCGAAGACCGTGCGCACGGCCGAGGCGAGCTCGGGCGTGGGCGCGAGGCGGCGGTCCTTCATCCAGCGGCGGCGCTTGGCGTGCGCGGGCGCGTGCCGGCGCTCGACGGGGGCGCCGTCGGGCGGGGTGGCGAGGCGGACGTAGCGGGGCGCGTAGCCGACGATCTGCTCGTAGACGGGCAGGTTCACGTCGGCGTTGGCGTCGAGCACGACGACGGCGCCGTCGCGCTTAAGGGCCCGCGCGAGGTCGGGGTGCGGCAGGGTGACGAGCGCGCGCTTCGAGGCGCCCTGCCGGCGCAACCGCAGGAACCCGGCGTCGGGCTCCGCGAAGAGCCGGTGCAGCGCCGCGAGCAGGCCCGAGGCGGCGCCGACCCGGTCGGCGTGGCCCTGCCGGCGCATCGCCCGGGGCACGGCGTCGAACGCGAGCGGCGGCGCGCGGGAGGGTCGATCCGGGTGGATGGCGGCAGCGAAGGCGCGCCCGAGGTCGAGGGCGCCGTCGCCCGTGCGCTCGACGTCGGCCGCGCGGCACGCCGTGGCGAGGAGATTCGGGGGGGCGTGCGGGGCGAGCGCGGCGAGCGCCTCGTCGGGCCGCAACAGGGGGCCGTCCTTCGAAGGGGCGGCCCGGACGGCGGCGGCGAGCGCGACGACGAGCGGGCGAACGATATCGCCGTAGGGGCGCTCGAAGTCGGACGGAAGCACCTTCAGCGCGTCCTCGATGGCGCCGAGCTCGAACGTCAGGGTCACGAGCGGCGGCGGCGGCTCGTCGATGACCAGGAGGCCCGTCGCGCCGGCGGCCTCGTCGAGCTCGCCAAGCAGGGCGTGGGGGCCGACGACGACGCGCGCCCCCTCGTCGCCCTCGCGCCGAAGGCGCGCCTCGCAGCCGTCGTAGAACTCGCACCGCCGCAGGCCGCGGCCCTCGCAGAACTCGCGCGCGAGGCTCTGCTGGCCGGCGACGAGCGGCAGCGCAGCGGCCGCGTGCGCGCAGGCGGGCCGGCCCCGCGCGTCGAGCTTGGCGAGCGCGCCGAACCGACGCTCGACGGGGGCGCCGGCCGCGCGGAGGCGCGCGTAGCTCTCGAGGCCGAGGGCGTTCTTGTCGAAGGCGAAGACGGTCTTGCTGCCGAGCGGGGCGCGCTCGCCCTTGGCGTCGGGCGAGGCGTAGGGCTTTCGGGCCCGCTCGAGGGCGACGCGCTCGGCGGCGCGCGTCTTGCCGAGGCCGCACGGGGCTTGCACGACGGTGAGCCCTGGGCCGGCCGAGCGGATGGCTCGCTCGACCTGCGCGGCGGCCTCCTCGGGCGAAGGCGCCGGCGGCGAGGGCGCGGCGGCTTCGTCGGGCGAAGGGGCGAGCGACGGCGCGGTCGCGAGGGCCTGCTCGAGCCCGGGGCGGGCGCCCGATGCCCGCACCTCGTCGAGGGCCCGGTCGAGGGCGTAGCCTACGGCGGGCCAGCCCGCGCGCAGCGCCCCCAGCCCCCGCAGGCGCCCGCCCGCGGCGGCGCGCGCGACGGTCGACTCGGCCGCCCGGCGGCGGTCGGCCGTCTTCGTGTCGGCGCCGGTGGCGAGCGAGACGGCGACGCACAGCGTGACCACTTCCTCGGGGTCGACGCCGCGCTCGACGAGGGCGCCGGCCAGGGCGAGGAACAGCTCGTGCCAGCGCGCGGGCTCGGCGCGCACGGCCGCGGCGACGCGGTCGACGACCGGCAGCCACGCGGGGCCGAGGGGGCCAAGGGGCGGGGCCTCGGGCGCGGGCGGGCGCGAGCGCACGATCCGCGACGTCGTCGACCCCTCGACCGCCCCGACGTCGACCAGGTCGGGAGGCGGGGCGAGGCGCACGGGGCGCATCCGGCGCAGGTCGACGAAGGGCGAGCGCGAAAAGCGCCCCTTGCGCGTCACGTGCGGCAGGCGGAAGTGGCGCGTCCAGTCCTTGCAGTTCGTGTCGACCGCAACGCCTTCCGCCCCGAGGCGCGCGTGCAGCGCGCGCAAGAGCCTCTCGGCCTCGTGGGGCGAGACGGGGGCGTCGAGAACCTGGACGAAGCGGCTGCCGTGCGCGGTGAGGTAGAAGCCGAGCGAGGCGAGCCCCTCGACGCCCGCCCACGCGTCCCACGTCTCGAGCGCAGCCTCGAGGCGTTCGGGCGTCCAGGCGGCGTGGCCAGGGTTGTCGGCATCGCAGAAGAGCAGGCCCACGTCGACCGTGAAGCCGAGGGCCCGCACTGCCTCGAGGCCCTCCTTGTTGACGCGCGGCTGGCGGTCGAGGGGCCGCCCGTCCGGCCCCCGCACGAGGTAGCCGACGAGGTGGGCGTCGGTCGCGTAGTGCCGCGCGAGCGCCTCCCCGAGGTCGAGCACCTCGTAGGCGGCGGTGACCTTGCGCCCGTTGGGCCCGCGCCAGTCGTCGGCGATGGTCTCGACGCCGGGGGCGAACTTGTCGGCCGCGACGGCGACGAGCGGGCCGCCCGCGGCGGCCCCCGTCACGGCGGGGCGGGTGCGGCGCCCGGGCCGGCCTCGCCTTCGGGCCTCGCCCCGGCGGGGGCCGCGGGCGGCGGGCGCCCGGCCTCGGCCCAGAAGCGCGCGGTCGCCCAGGCCTCGCTCGGCTCCTCGGCGAGGAGCTTCTCGAAGTAGGCGCGCCGGTCGGCCTCGGTGGCGAGGCGCGGGCGCGCCTCGGGCACGACGGCGTGCGGCGGCCCCTCGCCGTAGCGCTCCTTGAAGCGGTAGTAGGCCCAGCCCTCGCGCAGGCCCTTGCGAGCGGCGATGGCGAGGAACTGCGCATAGGCGGCGCGTTTTTCGGCGTCGGTGGGGGTCGGGCGGGCGGTGACTTCGACGAGCTCGCCCTCACCCTCCTCGGGGGTGCGGCGCGCGAAGAACACGTGGCCGCACTCGGGGCAGCGCGGCGCGCCCGTGGGCAGCACGCGATCGCAAGCCGGGCAGGCCTTGACGGGCGCTTCGCCGGGGGCGCTCCGCTTGCGCTTCGGGCGCAGCGTCAGGTCGCGGTCGTCCTGCGGCAGCCCGTGCTCGAGCGCACAGCCCGCGTGGTCGAGGAGCACCGCCCCCACGCCGTTCCAGGGTCGGAGGATGCGCCCGGCCTGCTGCAGGTAGAGCCCGAGCGACTTGGTCGGCCGCGCGAGCACGCACGCTTTGACGGGGGGGCAGTTGCCGAGAATGGCGATGCGGCCGCCGCGGCGCGTGACGAGGGTGCCGTGGCGGTTGGTCACGCACCAAACCCGCTCTTCGACCGCCGGCTCTTCGAGAGAACGACGCGCGGCGCGCGGGTCGTTGGGGTTCGAGGTGATCCAAGCGCGATCGCGAACCGAGACCCGGTAGACCGTCTTGCCCTTCTTGGTCACGCGCTCCGAGTAGGCGGAGGCGAAGCCGCGGACGGCCGCCATGTGCGTGTAGGCGTCGACCTGTTCCTTGCGGTCGCACCAGAGCCAACCGCTCTTGTCGAGCTGCTCGCCGTCGCCCTTCAAGAGTTCCTTCCAGAAGACGAGGAACTGCTCCCGGGTGAGTCGGTGCAAGAGCGGGGAGACGTTCTTGTCGAGGTAGGGCCCGAATCGTTCGAGCCAGCCGCGGCGCGCGAGCGACCCGGCCCCCGTCCCTTTCGCGACGAAGAACTCGTGGAGCGTGAGCTTGGAGCCGTACGTCGTCCCCTGCGGGGCCCGGACCCTTTCGACATAGTCGAGTTCAAGGCGACCGAGCAGCGCGCGGATTTCGTTGTGAAATGCCTTTGACTGCGAGATGCCGACGGCGCAGCGATTGCGCTGGAACCCGCCGTCCGTCATGAACCAGGCGACGAAGCGGAGTTCGTCGTCCGTGAGAGGCGCGCCGGAGGGCGGGCTGCCTAGGGGCGCCGCGAGAGGCAACGTGTAGCAGCGCCGGCGGCGCGCGAGTTCTTCGCCCGTCACGACCTCGAAGGGCGCGTCGGGATCGGGTCGCGTCTTGACGTAGAAGCGGTGGCCGACCGTGGTCCGGATGTCGACGTGCTGACTGCGCAGCCGAAACATCGACTCCCCGGGGCGCGTGTCGCGTACGCCGACGTCCAAGGCGGGGACGACCTCGAGCAGGCCCGTCGCCGGGTCGAGCGCGTACACCTCATCGCCACGCGCCACCTCACCCATCGCCTTCCACCCGGACGGCGCGAGCACCTCGGTCTTGGCGTCGAGGCAATCCCACCCCTCCGTGAGCACGCCGCAGTTCGAGACGACGAGCGTCTCGCCGCGATCGACCCGCGCGAGGATGGCGTCGCGCTCGGGGGTCGGCGTTTCGCCGTCGAGGTGTTCGGCCGGCACGCCCGCGGCGCGGAAGCGCGCGACGACGTGGCGCGAGTGCTCGACGGAGGCGGCGAAGGCCACCGTGCGCACCCCGCGCGCGAGCCTCCCCCAGTGCTCGACGATGTCGCCGACGAGGCCCTCGCGGTCGACGGCCCGCGCGAGCTCGGAGGCGTCGTAGTCGCCCCCACGCACGCGGACGCCGGTGAGGTCGGGGGCGCGCGAGGCGGGCACGGTGAAGACGCGCGGCTCGACGAGGTGCCCCTGGGCGATGAGCTCGCGCACCGAGGCGACGACGACGAGCTCGTCGTAGGCGTCCGCGAGCGGGCGGTTGTCGGCGCGGTAGGGCGTCGCCGTCAGGCCGAGCTGAAGCGCCCCGGCATAGTGCGCGGCGAGGTCGCGGTAGGACTTCGCCAGCGCCCGGTGCGCCTCGTCGACGAAGACGAGGTCGGCGGGGGGCTTGGGGCGGTTTCGGAGGGTGTCGACGCTCGCCACCTGGACGGGCGCGCCCGGCCGCCAGCGGGGGTCGCGGCCCATGAACACGCCCACCGAGCGCTCCGGGACGCCGTGGGCGCGGAGCTTGTCGAAGGTCTGCACGACGAGCTCGCGGCGGTGGGCGAGAAAGAGCACCCGCTCGCCCCGCGCGAGGGCGTCGGCGATGAGGGCGACGGCGAGCACGGTCTTGCCCGAGCCGGTAGGCGAGGCGAGCAGCACGCGCCGAGCCCCGCCGCGGACGAGCGCGGCGAGCCGGTCGAGCGCCGCCCGCTGGTAGGGGCGCAGCGCGTAGGCCATGGCGGGCGCTCAGCCGAAGGGGTCGACGTCGCCGTCCTCGGCGCCCGCCGAGGCGTTTTCGCGCGCCGCGACCCAGGCCGCGGCGGCCCCCGCCTGCGCCTCGGTCAGGTCGCGCACGCGCTGCACGCGGAACGCGCGGAGGAACGCGTCGAGGTCGGGGCGGGCGAGCACCTTGAGCCGGGCGACGAGGCCGGCGGCGACCTCGGGGTCGATGGGACGGCTCGCCGGCGTCGCGGCCTGCGTGGTCGGCGGTGCCTTCGAGGGGCCGTTCGCGGGGCGGGGCGCACGCGCCCCCCCCTCCGGCTCGTCGCCCCCCTCGCTGCCCGCGACGCGCCTCAAGTCGTGCAGGGGCGCCGCCTGGATGCGCGCACGCATCGCCCCGTCGATCTTCTCCTCGGGCAGGATGGAGTAGGTCGTCTTCGGGTTCTTCGCCTCGCCGTGCCGCTCGATTTCGAACAGCCAGGTGTCGAGCCCGTACTTCTCCCGCACCTTGACGACGTCGCGGAACCAGCCGTTGCCCCCCTCGATGACCTTCATCGAGCTCTCGGCGGGCACGTAGAAGTTGATGGCGACGCGCAGCGACTTGCGCCTGCCCTCGCCCTCGTGCTCGGGGTTGTGCTCGTCGTAATCCTCATAGCGCTCGCCGGTCCAAACGACTTGCCGCGCGTACGGCTCGCCGCAGAAGGCGCCCACCACCTTGTCGCCGTCGTTCTGGAGCCGCACGAAGAGGCCCCCTTGGTTGCCGTGCTTGTCGGCCAACCGAATCGCTTCGTCCCACGTCGTCGTCATGGTCGTGTCTCCTCGGGGAGAGACCTCCCCGCTGCTGGGCAAGGCCGCGGCCCCTCGCTCGGGGACACGCGCGGCCGGTCGAACCTCATCCGAGGCGCAAAAACCCCTCGCGAAGGCGCGCGAGGGCGCGCGAGCGCGTGCGCTTGAGCGCGGCGGCGTGGCGGGCCCGCTCCTCGGGGCCGGCGCCGGGGAAGGCGCGCGCGGCGTAGCCCTCGAGCGTCTCGCCCTCGAGCGCCGTGGCGAAGAGCACGTCGAGCCCGGGCCGGTGCGCCTCGGGCGCGCGGGCGACGAGCAGGCGCATCGTCCGGTCGGCCTCCTCGCGGCGCCAGCGCGCGACCTCGGCCTCGTCGACGACGTCGTCGGGCAATTCGTCGACGAACTGCTTCTGGCGCCGGCGCTCCTCGCGCTCGTCGTGCAGGCGCCGGAAGGCGCCCCGGCGCGTCACCTGCCGCAGGCGCGAGATGGCGAACTCGGACAGGCCGGCGGCGGCGAGCGCGTGCGCGGCGTCGAGGAAGGCGTGCAGGACGAGGTCGTCGACGTCGAGGCCGCGATCGCCGTCGCGCTTGAGCCGGCCCGCGAGCGTCGCGAGCATGGGGAAGTAGGCGAGCGTGAGCAGCGCGCACCAGAGCGGCGCGGGGCGGGCGTGCTGCTCGGCGAGCAGGGCGCAGGTGAGCCGGTCGCGCTCGGCGAACGCGCCGTCGCCGTCCGCCCACAGGCGGGCGAGCACGGCCTCGGGCGCGGGGTAAGGGGCGAGCGCGGCCCGGCGCCGCCTTCCCGCTTCGAACACGCGGGCGTGGCGGGGGGACTGCACCTCGCGCAGGAGCGCGGGCTTGAGGTCGGAAAGGGGCAGCACGGGGCTCCTCCGCCGGCCGGGGGCGCGTGAACGGGGGGCGCGTGCGCGGGAAAACCCCGCACCCGCCTCGTCGTCGCGCTCCGGGCCTCGGGGGCCTCGCGACGCCGGTCTACGGGGTCAGGCCGAGGCCTGCCTCACGGGGGTGGGGGCGGCAGGCGTGCGTTCGCACACCTCGTGGCAGCGGCGGCAGACGGCGCGCACGGGGCCGCGGGCGACGTAGATCGCATCCTTGTAGCGAAGGTGCAGGGCGCCTTCGCGCTCGACGCCGAGCAGCGTCTGGCACGTCGGGCAGCGCCAGTCGCGTTGGGCGGGGCCTCGGGGCATGGTCGGGTCTCCTCGGGACGTCGTCCGGTGTGCGGGCTCCCTCCCGCGGGCGGCGACGAGGGGGAGACTGACCGAAGGGGCCCCTCGAGGGAGCGACATGTGAGCGCGAAGTGAGCGACACAAACCGGCGGTTCTGTCGCTCCCGTGTCGCTCCCGTGTCGCTCCCGCCACCCAGACCGAGGCCTCTCGGTGGCTGACGCAAGCGGATGTTCGCTCGCGACGCGAGGGCTCGAGCGGAGGAGCTCGAGGACATGGCTTCGCTCGAGACCGCACCGCCAGCGCGAGGAAGAAACGCCGAGGCACGGCGAGCGACACGGGAGCGACACGGGAGCGACAGACAGAGAGCTCCGTCCCATCGCGTCGGCCAGACAGGAGCGCCCCAGGTGTGTGTGCCTGTGGGAGACGAGAGCGAACTCGGCTCTGGCTTGGCGGGGGCGCGAGTTGAAGCTCGTTAGCCAAAGTTTACAAACCATAACCTGTGGTTTCGTCCTGTGGTATGCTCTCGGGGATGGGGCCCCTCGCCGAACGAATCGCGTGGATTCTCGAGCACCGCGGCTTCAAGAGCCGCCGCGCCCTGGCGCAGGCCACGGGGCTGAGCGGGGCGCACATCGCGCTCGTGGCGAAGGGCGAGCGGGGCCTGAGCGCGCGCGCTGCACACTCCATCGCCACCGCCGCCGGCGTCGACCTGCGGTGGCTGGTGACCGGCGAGGGCGCGCCCGATGGCTCCCCGAAGGAGCCCACGCGCCCGGCCCTCGCGCCGGACCCCTGTCCCCGCCGGGAGCAGGCGCTGACCCTCTTGGGGGGCCGCGTCCTGCCGGAAGTCGCGTCGGCCTTGCGCCTCGAGCGGCCGCCGGACGACCTGCCGCTCGAGGACTGGCTGGCGAGGGCCAAGGAGCTTCAGCGACTCGTGAAGGCGTTCGGAAGCCCGTGAGGGCGAGGGGCGAAGGCCCGCGGCGGTTGACGTCGGGGGCGCGGCGGGTCACGCCGCGGCGATGAAGGTCGCGATCGTGACGGGGGCCAACCGGGGGTTGGGCCTGGCGCTCGTGCGGGGGCTCTGCCGGGCGCTGGGCGAGGGCGCGGCGGTGTACCTGACGGCGCGCGACGAGGGGCGGGGGCGCGAGGCGGCGCGGGCGCTCGAGGCCGAGGGGCTCGGGCCGCGCTTCGCGCGCCTCGACGTCGCCGACGAGGGCAGCGTCGCCGCGCTCGCGGGGCGGCTCGCGGCCGAGCACGGCCGGGTCGACGTCGTCGTCAGCAACGCGGCCATGCCGATCACGCCCGCGCGCCCGCAGCGCGAGCAGGTCGAGGGCTTCGTCGAGACGAACAACGTCGGCACCCACCGCCTGATGCGCCACCTCGGGCCCCTGCTCGCCGACGGCGCCCGCTACCTGGTCGTCGCCAGCTCGTTCGGCCGGCTGCGACACCTCCGCCCGCCCGCCCGCGACCGCTTCGACGTCGCGACGATGACCCTCGACGACGTCGAGGCGCTCCTGCGCGAGTACGTGCGCGACGTGCTCGACGGGTCGGCCGAGGCGAAGGGCTGGGGCGACTGGATCAACGTCCCGTCGAAGGTGGCGCAGGTCGCGTCGGCCAAGATCTTCGCCCGCGAGCTCGGGGCCGAGGCGATTCGGCGGGGCATCCTGGTCAACGCGGTCTGTCCGGGCCTCGTCGACACCGAGGCGTCGCGGCCTTGGTTCGCCGACATGTCGAAGGCGAAGTCGCCCGACGACGCGGCCGCCGACCTCGTCTGGCTGGCCACCCTGCCGCCCGACGCGCGCGAGCCCCACGGCGAGCTCGTGCAGTACCGGCGTGTCCTGCCCTTCGACGAGCGCGGCGTCGCGCCCGCCGGGGCGTAAAGGGGCGGCGCCCCGGTTCGCGCCGCGCGGGAGGCCGGCGCCGAGGTCGAGGCGGCGAGCAGAAGCCACGGCGGGGCGGCGGGGGCGCCCCCGGCGCGGCGCGTGCGGTGGTCGCGGGCGGCGCGGGCTGGTCAGCACGGACGGGGCGAGCTGGACATGCCCTCCCCTCGGCCGGCCGGGTCGGTCGGTTGCGTTCAACGAAGCGCACAACCGAGCCGGGCCCCGTCCGAAGGGCCGGCATGCCCCTTCGGCCCCGCCGGTACCCTCGTGCCCGCCTCCGCCCCCCGACCTCGCCGCGCCTGCTCGCCGTGCTCGACCTGCCGCCCGTCGCCGGCGTCGCGCGCTCGAACTGCACCTCGTTCGTCTCGCCCCGGGCGCCTGGGTCGACGAACGGGGCCGGCGGCGGGTGGTCGTTGAGGCGGCGCGGGCCGGACGAAAAAAGTTCGAACGCGCACAGCCGGCCGCAGAGTGGGGCCGACGGGAGAACATAGCGACCGAGACCACCGCCCTCGCCATCGGACTCGCGCTCGAGGGTAGAAGCAGCGATCTGCCCGCCTCGGCCGGAGCGTAGCGATTGGCTCCTGCGGGCGAGAGTTTCATCCCGGGGGCGGCCCCTCGTCGACGACGAGGCCGAGGGCATGTCACAAGCTGCCCGCAGTCGTGGCGCCGGGCTCGACCTCGGGCCGGTCCTCGACGCGAGCGCCGGCAAGGCCGAGGTGGTCCTCAAGGAGTCGCGCGACGGCGGTCGCTTGGTCACGGTCGGCAAGGCCCGTGAGCAAGGCCACCCTGCCCCCGCCGTTCAACACCGCCTTCACCGCAAACGTCGGGGGCGACGGTGGAGAGCTCCCCGACGCCACGGCCTCGCACGCGACGCGCTCGACCTCGCTCGAAGCCAAGGCCCGGCGGCCCAGCCATGGCACCCCGCGGCGGAAGGAAAGTCCGAGCGGGGTCGCCTTGATGACCGTTTGTTCGGCGACACGGCCGAGCCGCCGTACGGCGGCCTCCCCCGTGATGTACACGAGCAAGACCAGCAAGCGGCGCAGCAAGAACCGTACGCTGAAGGTCTCTGCCAAGAGGAACCACGGGAAGATTGGCAAACAGATCAATCCTATGAGACAGGACATCGCGGCCGAGTAGGGCCGCTCGGAAGGGCCCCACCGGTGTCGCACGACGAGCTCAGCGGGCCGCCGGTGGGCACCGCGGTATCCCGGCGCGCGTCCCTCCCGCCCGGCGCGTTCGATCACCTCGATCCAGGCGCGCTGCGCGGGTGCCTCGGGCGCGGGCACGGTTACGGGCAGCGCCGGCGGGATAAAGGCATGTGCGCAGGCGCTACAGCGAGCGATCTTCGTATGAGGGTTGACGTCGCTCGAGGTCACCGGCGTCCGGCAGCGCGTACACGCGAACTTCATGCTCCCTCCCCATTGCCTCCCCGCGTGGACCGCGTGGAGAGGCGACGCTACCACCATAGGTTTTCGACGCGCCGGAGCAAGGGCCTACCGGCACGATGTCAAGAGCCCGTAACATTCGCGGCGGCGCCGCATGGGCAATTCATCGGTCTGCCGTTTGCACGCCGGTTGCACAACGTCGTCGGGCACGATTCTTGAGCAGACGTCGTCCGAGAGATGCGAGCGCCACGAAGGTCGAGCTGCCGCCGAGTGGTGGCGTCGCCCTCGAGCTGCACCTCGTCCGCCTCGCCCCGGGCCCCCCCTGCCTCGGCGCCTGGGGCGACGAGCGGGGGCGCCCGTGGGCGGCCATCGAGGCGGGGCGGGCCTGACGAACGACGGGCTCACGAATTCGAGCAACTGGCCCGGGGGCTGGCCGAGCGGGAGATCATGAAGACCAAAACCGTCCCCCTCGCCCTCCCCTTCGCCCTCCTCCTCCCGCTCGCCCTCGCTGGGTGTCTGTCGTCCGACGACGGGCCCGGGGAGTCGTCTCCCTCGGGGGGGGCGGCCGAGCCCCCTCTTGAGCCGACGACCTCGTGCGAGTACAGGCACTGGACGTTCGTACGGTGCGGCACGTCGAGCGGCACCGGGACGGAGGAGATTCATTGCGTGGAAGGCCAGTGCCCGGCAGAAGACCTCATTTCCAACTACGACGGGCTGTGTACGTACATGGAGCGAATTGAAATCCTGCGCACCTTCGAAGGGACCTGCGGCGACGACGAACCAGGCCCTTCGGGCGCCTCCGCCGCGTGCGCGGAGCGCTAGGCCGCCCGGCTCGCCTCGGCGAGCGCGGCCCGCACCGCCGCGCGCGTCGCCTCGAGCGGCCCGAGCCCGGCCCGCTCGCGCGCCACGCGGTGCAGCGTCGCGAGCGTGCGCTCGGGGCCGCCGCTGGCACCCCGGCTGCGCCGACTGGTCTCGCCGGCCGTTCCCCTTCCGCGGGATGCTCGACGCCGGGCGCCGACACCTCGCATGGCTCCGGCGCGAGCGGCTCGAGGTGCCCGACCGCCTCGCGCACGCCTTCGCCTACCTCGGGCGTATCGCCGACGCGTGGCCCGTGCCCGACCCGGCGCCGGCGCTCGAGCGGTGCCAGCGGGCGCAGGACGTCGTCGAGTACCACCGCGTCGCCGGCAAGTCGCTGCGCGAGCGGCGCGCCCGCTACCCGCTCGCGTGCGTATGGCCGCCCGGGGCCGACCGCTTCGACGGCGGGCGCTGAGCCGCGGCCGGGCGGCGTTGGACGGACATTGTTTGGCCATGGCGCCCCGTGTGGGCGCCGGGAATTCGGCCCGAGAAGCGCGCGATGGTTACGCTTGGGGCATGTGCGGCCGCGTCACCCTCACGACCTCCCCCGCCCGAATCGGCGAGGTCTTTCGCGAGTTCAACCTCCCCCTCGACCTCGAGCTCTCGGCGCGCTTCAACGTCGCGCCCCAGCAGGCCTTGCTCGTCGTGCCGAACGACGGGCAGAGGACCGCGCGCCGGATGACGTGGGGCCTCGTCCCCTCCTGGGCGAAGGACGCCAAGGGCTACCAGATCAACGCCCGCGCCGAGACGGCGGCCGAGAAGCCCTTCTTCCGAACGGCCTTCCGCCGGCGTCGCTGCGTCGTCGTCGCCGACGGCTTCTACGAGTGGGCGCCGGGCGAGGGCAAGGGGCCGAAGACGCCGTGGTACTTCCGCCTGCGCGGCGGCGAGCCCTTCGCCATCGCGGGCCTCTGGGACGTGTGGCGCTCGCCCGACGGCGAAGAGCGCCCGGGCGTCGCGCTGCTCACGACCGAGGCGAACGGCGTCGTCGCGCCGGTGCACGGGCGCATGCCCGTCATCCTACCTCGCGAGGCCTTCGGCGCGTGGCTCTCGACGGGTGAGGCAGATGCGTCGTCGCTCCTGTCGCTCCTACGGCCGGCGCCCGAGGCGATGATGTGCGCGTGGCCCGTCTCACGCCTCGTCAACGCCCCGAAGAACGACGGCCCCGAGCTTGTCGCGCCGGTCGACCTCGATGTGACGGCGAAGCCGGCGGCGTAGCGGGCGCCGACGCTTCGGAGCAGCGCCGGCCCCACGCCGTCACGTGGCGTCGGAGCCAGCCGAAGGGAGGGCAGGCGAACCCCTACCTGCCAATGTGACGCGAGACAGCCACCCCCTGGAAATGTAGGAGCTCAGGGCGGAGACTGGAGCCTCGTGTCATGCCCAAGCCGTCGTCCGTCCCCCTCGCCCTCGTGAACGCCCAAGCCGCCGGGCCGAAGCCCCGGCGCTGCGCCTTCACGGCGGCGTACAAGCTGTCGATCGTCGAGCAGGCCGACCGGTGCACCGAGCCCGGCCAGCTCGAGGCGCTCTTGCGGCGCGAAGGGCTGTACTCGTCGCACCTGTCGAAGTGGCGCAAGCAGCTGCGCTTGCGCGGCCGCGAGGGCCTCGCGGCCACGCGTCCGGGCCGCAAGCCGACGCGCGACCCGAAAGACGCTCGCATCGCCGAGCTCGAGGCCAAGGCCGCCCGGCTCGAGAAGAAGTTGCTCGTGGCCAACGAGTTGCTCGCCTTGCAAAAAAACTCTCCCACCTGCTGGGGATCGCCCTGCCGGGCGACGAGACGCCGTGATGGCGGTGCTCGAACAGACGCCCGCCGGCGTGCCCGTACTGGCCGCCTGCCGCGCCCTCGGCGCCAGCCGCGCCACGCTCGACCGGCGCACCGCGCCACCGGCGCCGCCCCGGCCGCGCGGGCCGCGGCGCGCGCCCCGCCGCCTCGGCGACGAGGAGCGAGCGCGCGTGCTCGCGGTGCTCGACTCGGCCGCCTACGTCGACCAACCGCCCGCCGAGGTCGACGGCGCGCTGCTCAGCGCGGGCACGTACCTGTGTTCGGTACGCACGATGTACCGCGTGCTGGCGGCCGCGGGCGAGGTGCGCGAGCGGCGCGCCCAGCGCCGGCACCCGCCGCGGGCCGTGCCGCGCCTTTGCGCCACCGCCCCGAACCAGGTCTTCACCTGGGACATTACGAAGCTGGCCGGCCCGGTCGCGGGCATCTTCTACTACGCCTACGTGATGATTGATCTCTTCCGCCGCTACGTCGTCGGCTGGCTGCTGGCCGAGCGCGAGACGGTGGCCTTGGCCGAGCGCTTCGTCGCCGACACGATCGGCGCGCGCGGCGTCGACCCGACGGCGCTGACGATCCACCAGGACCGGGGCGCGCCGATGACGTCGGGGTCGATGGCCCAGCTGTGCGCCACGCTCGGGGTCACCCAAAGCTTCTCGCGCCCGCGCGTCTCGGACGACAACCCGTTCCGCGAAGCGCAGTTCAAGACGCTCACGTACCAGCCCGACTACCCCGGTCGCTTCGACGCGCCGTCCCACGCGCGCAGCTATCTCGGGACGTTCTTCGGCTGGCACAACGACGACCACCATCACGAAGGCTTGGCCCTGTTCACGCCGGCCGACGTCTACTTCGGGCGCGTCGCCGAGGTGGCCGCGCGGCGGCAAGCGGCGCTCGACGCGGCCTTCCTCGCGCACCCCGAGCGCTTCGTTCGCGGCCGCCCCGTCGTGCCGTTGCCGCCGCGCGAAGTGACCATCAACCCGCTCACGGGCCCGACCATCCCGAGCTCGGAGCCTCCGCCGGAGGCATCCCTCCGCCCGTCGCCTGCGGTTCCGCCAGGCGACCGCGCGCAGCCCTCGTCCAGGGCGGCGCAGCCGGCGAGCGGAGCGAGCGAACCCTTGACGGGGGCGAGCCCGGTCGCACGCTCCAGCGCACGACGGGCCTCGACCTCGCTCCCCGTCACCCCCCCCTGATTTCGCTTCGACGCTGTCTCATCGTCATTGACAGGTTCCGATCGGCTTGGCCCCCGGCGGCCGTCGGCGCGCTTGCCTCCGAGCGCGTCGCGGCGCACCTTCTGGGTGCTCGGCGTGGGGAGGGTTGTTGTCATCGCAACCAACAGCATGACCCACGCCGAGCGCTGGTTCAGGCGGCGAGCCGCGGGCGGGCGCGGACGTCAGTCGGGGAGAGACGCCCGCTGGACGCGAAAGGCACGCTCAGTCCAAGGGCGCCGCCCAAAGCGTGGATGCCCTGCCCACCGCCGGGCCAGGGGGCACGCGCGGCTCGCGCGTCACTGCACCGCCATCGCCGCGAGCATTTGCAGCTCGGGGCTCACGGGGGCTCTCGGGCTCGTCACCTTGATCGTCGCCGAGTGCACCTTGCCGGTGAAGCGGTTGTCCCCCTCATTGAGGTCGTTGCACAGGGGGGCGCCATTCTTGGCACCGACCATCAGGAAGGCGTCCGTGTTGAAGATAACCGGGTTGGTGTGGGGGACGTGGCCCTCCTTGTCGACCGGGAGCGGATTGCCTTTGGAGTCCGTGATCGTCGTGATGGTGGCGAGCTCGGCGTCGTCGCAGAAGAGCGCCACCGTGCCTCCCTTGCCGGCCGCGTTGACGACGCCGTTGGCATCGAGGCCGTCGTACGTGAACTCCATGCGGAGCGTGTACGAGCCCTCCTTCGACGGCAGCAGGTCCCGTGCTTGTACCTTGGTGATCTCCATTCCCAGGTAGTTGTAGACGTAGGTGAGCTTCCCCTCGTGGAAATAGAGACCATAGCCGCCGAAATTGTTCCCTCGGGCGACGACGACGCCCGAGAGCTTCTCGACCGACTCGGTGATCTCGATCTGGGCGGTGATCCTGGAGGAGCAGTTGAAGGTGTTGATCACGCGCGGGTCGGAGACGAACATGCCGTCGTAGTACGTCTTCTCGACGACATTCGTCTCCGAGTAGAAGACCCGTCGGTCGTCGAGGGGAAAGACCTGGTAACGGGCCGCCTCGATCAACCAGAGGGTCTGCAGGTCTTTGAGCTTGCGCCTCAGCTCTTCAGCGTGCACGAGCGCGGGGTGGTCGGAGGGGCGCTCGCCGGGCGTATCCGGGTTGAGATTCACTGCCTGGGTCCAGTCGGCGGAGATGCCCAGCTCGGGGATGGGCGGGCCATACGTGTAGTAAAGCTCCCAGATATCCTCGTCGAACTCCTTCAGCTCCTCCCCGGCGAGTTGCCAGGGCGTCGAGTGACGGGTGACGGCGGTCCAGCCGTTGGAGTAGATGCCACGGTTGCCAAACATCTCGAAGTACTGGAGGATGTGGCGATCGGCCGCGTTCGGTTCGTCGAACGTGTAGCAGAAGCTCGTGCCCTCGATGGTCTTCTGCATCACCCCATCGACGCTCACCGGTTGCGGCAGGTTGGCCGCTTCGAGGACCGTCGGGAGCACGTCGATCACGTGAGTGAACTGATCTCGCAACCGGCTTCTCATGCCCATGGTGGTCGTCGGGATGCCCTTGGGCCAGTGGGTGATCATGCCGTTGCGCGTGCCGCCGAAGTGGCTGGCGACCTGCTTGGTCCACTGGTACGGCGTGCACATGGCATGGGCCCAGCCGACGGCGTAGTGACAATAGGCATCCTTCGTGCCGAAGCTTTCGATGTTGTTGTTGAGGAACTCCTTCTCCTTCTCCGGCGTCTCGAACTTGATGCCGTTGAAGTTCATCATCTCGTTGAAGGTGCCGAGGAACGTACCTTCGGCGGAGGCGCCGTTGTCGCCGAGGATGTAGAACACGATCGTGTTCTCGAGGAGCCCGAGCGCGGTGAGCTTGTCGATCACCCTCCCGACCTGGTAGTCGGTGTGCTCGAGGAAGGCGGCGTAGACTTGCATCTCGCGGGTCAGGACGTCCCTGGCCCCGTCAAAGAACGGGTTGTCCCAGGCGAGCATCTCCTTGTCGCGCGGCGTCAGGATCGCGTCGGGCGGGATGACGCCCAGCGCCTTCTGCTTCTCGAACGTCGCCTCGCGCAGCGCGTCCCAGCCTTCCGTGAACTGGCCATCGTAATTTTTGATCCAGGAGTCCGGGACCTGGTGGGGCGCATGGGTCGCGCCGGGAGCGAAGTACATGAAGAAGGGCTTGCCCGGCGCGAGGGAGTGCTGAGTCTCGAGCCACCTGATGGCCTGGTTGGCCAGATCCTCGGTCAGGTGGTAGCCAGGCTCTTCGGGCAGCGCGATGTGGGTCGTCCCGTCGTAGAGTACCGGCGAGAACTGGTCGGTCTCGCCGGACACGAAGCCATAGAACTTCTCGAAGCCCTGGTAGGTGGGCCAGTGGTCGAAGGGCCCCGTGGCGCCGGTTTCCCAGACGGGAACCTCGTGGCACTTGCCAAAGTGGGCCGTCGAGTAGCCGTTGTACCTGAGGATCTTGGCGATCGAGGCGGCACTGTTGGGGATCATCGAGTTGTTGCCGGGCGCCGCGGTCGCCGTCTCGGTGATGGTGCCCATGCCGACGGAGTGGTGGTTGTGACCCGTCAGCAGGGCGGCGCGCGTCGGCGCGCACAAAGCCGTCGTGTGGAAACGGGTGTATTTGAGGCCTTTCGCGGCGAGACCCTCGGCGGTCGGGGTCGCGATGGGCCCCCCGAAAGCGCTGGTGGCGCCGAAGCCCACGTCGTCGATTAGGACGATGAGCACGTTGGGGGCGCCCTCGGGCGGGCGAATCGGCTCGACGGGAGGGAACTCCGCGCCGGGAGGCGGCTGCGCGGCGTCGTACCACACGGGGCCGGCGTAGTTCCGGTCCGGAATCGGCAGGGTCTCGC
This sequence comes from Polyangiaceae bacterium, assembly GCA_035762175.1. Lineage (GTDB taxonomy): Bacteria > Myxococcota_A > Polyangia > Polyangiales > Polyangiaceae > DASTPP01. The sequence continues at coordinate 33,779 of DASTPP010000140.1, forward strand.
GGTTCGGGATGTCTCGCGGTAGCGGCATGGATGACTCCTTGGAGGGATGCGGCGTTTTACACTGGAGGGCATAGGCAGTTCAACGGGGACTCGCCCAGGTGCCGGCGCGCGTCGGCGCGGCTCGCTCGGGTCGACGCGGAGGCCTGGCCGGCGTCCTTTCCGCCATCACTGAAAACCGACGTCAAATGCCTGAAAATCGACGTCAAATGCCGAAAAAAGCGAATCCAAACGGCGCACCCCCGCGCTCGCCCTCCCAGTGGGTTTGGTCGGCACACCCCACCGCGCTCGTCGAAGGCGGCGGGGCTTACCCCAGGGGCAGGCGAAGCTGCGCGGCAGGCGGCGGGCGGGCTTGAGCCACCGGTGCTCGACACGTCGCGTCGAGCATCGCGGCGACCGACGCAGGGGCCGTCACGACCGCGACCAGGCGCAAGCGCCCGAAGCAGCGAGGGCACTCGAGCGCATCGATCGCAAAGGTGCGCGCGAGCAACGTGGCCCCGTCAAGGCGCGAGGCGTTCGTCGCGCGGGGGGGCCGTGGCTCCGGCGGCGAAGGCGAGACGGGCCGTGGCGAGGCGTCGTCCGGCTCGCGAAGGGCCGAGGGGGGGCGGGGAAACAACGACCGCTGCAACGGGCGCGGGCAGGCGGTCGTGTTCGCAGGGGTCGCCGTGCGTCTCGGCACGACGAGTGAACGCCAGGCGTGGTTGGGGGCGAGCACACCGTGAAAGCGCACCAAGGGTTGCCAGGGGGGTGGCACCAGGGCGCAGAGGCGCGCCAGGCACTCGACCGGCGTCATCACGCGGTGGGTCTCACCCCGCCGGTTGGGCACCTTGAGCCGGTAGGCGATGCGCCCGTCGGCGAGTTCAGAGAAGCGTTCGAGGGCGAAGGGCGGCCGGGCGCCGTAGCGGAAGAGCCGCTCACGCCCCTCGCGGTCGCGGGCGGCGAGGCGCACGCCTGCGTGCAGGTTGAAGCCCGCGTGCTCGGCATGGCAGGCGCTTCGGCGTGGCGGGGCGAGCGGCGCGTCGTCGCCGCCGCGTTCCTCGAAGGGCGGCTCGTCGAGGCGAGCGAAGAGGCCCCGCTGCGAGGCGACATGAAGGCACGCTTCGGCGGCCGACGGCGTTCGGGTCTCGTTCGAAGCGCCCGCGTCGGCGTTGCCGACCTTGCCGTGGCGGCGCACCCAGCGACCGAAGCGCTCGGCGACGCGCCGGGCGAGGCGCGCGAGGGCTTCGGGGGGTGGCGCCAGCAGGCGCACCTACGGCAGGCAATTTATGGGCCCCCAACGACAGCGGATGGAGCAACTAGGCCGGGCTGCGTACCGCCCGCTTCTGTTTGCTTACGAGGCCACGCGGCATCGCCGTCTCCGCCTCGTAGGGTCGTGCCCGCATCGCCCGCCTGTGCTTCGGCGACAGCTCGAGCATCTGCGCCTTCGGCCAGACCGGTAACGTGCGGCACGGAGACCGCACGTGGTGCACGTCCACGGCGTAGCCTCGTCGCGGCCGCCCGCGACGGTCGGCCCCCCGACGTATCTCGGCCGTTGCCCCGGGCCTACCCGACCATCGCCCAGTGTAGTCCGCTCGTTGCCCTGGGCCTACCCGACCATCGCCCGATCTATTACCGGTACTACAACCGTGATGGTCACCATCGCCCGGGAAACAAAGTTAATAGCTCCAGTCGCCTTCCGGGCCATCTTTGTTAGGCTCTTGATTCGCCCGGTGATGGGTGACCACCACGAGCCTTACAGCGGTAGTTCCGACCCTGATGGTGACCTAGGCCCGACCTAACAACGGTAGTTCGACCCCTGATGGTCACCCTCAAAAGGTACTACGCGAGATAAAAACCTCGCGTTTTTGATTCGGGGGTTCGAGCTTGCCCGCTGCCGCCTTCGTCGGGGGCAGGGCGGGCGCTGCGTCCGGTTTCCGCACCCCTGGTCAAAGGCACGGAGGCTTGACGTGGCGAATGCCCTCGCGATCGTAGGTGTAGGGGGGGCGCACGAGGTCGACGTCGGGGCGGCGGGCTTGGCCTTCCGCCGAAGGGGCGGGGCGCGGCGCGTTCGGCCGGCGCTCGAGGCGGGTAGGGGGCGCTCGACCGGCTGGGCGTCCGGTGCAGAGACCGGGGGTAGCGCCGGCTCGACGTGCGGGGCCTGGGGCAGCCCGGGCGGGCTGCTCGCGGCCGGCGCTTGGGTCGAGACGGTGGCTAGCGGTTACGTCGAGGCGGCAGCGGCGGGCGCGGCAGGCGTGGCGGCGGGAGACGATGTGCGCGTGGCCCGTCTTGCGCCTCGTCAACGCCCCGAAGAACGACGGCCCCGAGCTTGTCGCGCCGGTCGACCTCGATGTGACGGCGAAGCCGGCGGCGTAGCGGGCGCCGACGCTTCGGAGCGGCGCCGGCCCCATGCCGTCAACTGGCGTCGGAGCCAGCCGAAGGGAGGGCAGGCGAACCGCACTGCCCATCTACCTGCTCTGGTTTCCGCCCGAGGCACTTTGAGGCTCCCCTCCCTCAAGCCCTCGACCACCCTGCTCGGTACCGCAATCATTCGCGCGCGCCGAGGCTTCCGAGCTCGCCTGGTTCTTCGCCGCCGGCCCGTAGAGACGCGACGCCGGGCACCTGGACTGACCAATGGGGGCGCTGGTCGCGGTTCGGTAGTCGGCCTGGCCCGCGTCGCTCCGCTTGGCGATGCCGAAGTCGACCACCTTGACGATGCGACGGCGGCCCTCGACGCGGAGAAAGAGGTTCGCAGGCTTGAGGTCGCGATGCACGATGCCAGCCTGGTGGGCCTCGTCGACGCCCTCGCAGGGCTCGCGCGCGAAGCGCACGGCCTCGTCAACGGGCAGCGGCCCGCGCTTGCGCAGCTCGTCGCGCAGGCTGTGGCCCTCGAGGTACTCCATCACCAGGTAGGGCAGGCCCTCGGGCGAGGTGTCGACGTCGTCGACGCGCGCGCTGTGGGGGCCGCGCAGCCGGGCCGCCGCGCGCGCCTCGTGCTCGAAGCGATAGGCAAGCTCGGGGCGCGCGGCCACCGCGTGCAACACCACCTTGATGGCCACCCGCTGCCCGAGCCGCACGTGCGTCGCCTCGTCGACCGCGCCCATGCCACCCTGGCCGATGCGATCACACCCGATGCCCTGATGCTTACCGTAAGACCACTACCCGCGCCCTGTATAGCCACTTTACGGATTCTTTTCTGCAAGCAACGTGAGGTTTGTACGTGAACGACACGCCAGCCAGCACCCTGACGGCTCGTGGGCCGGGCTCTGTGCATGGCGGGGGGGAAGCCGACACCGGCGGCGGCCTCACGGCAGGGCCAGCGCGCCGAAGCGACAAACCGAACGAATCGCCCCCGGGCCCCCCGAGTAACCCCGTGACCGCATCCAGGCCGGCCCGTTTCGAAGCGACAAGTCGATCAAATCGAGATGCCCTTCCTGCGACATTTCGAACGAAGGCTCCTTGTGCTCTTCGAACGAGAAATCGACTTGAAGGCAGGAACGCTGTTCGGTACGGTCATGCCCATGCGATGGCGTCTCGGGGGGTGGGGGCTCGGCGTGCTCGTGTGCCTTTCGGCGGGCGGCGGCCTTTCGGCGGGCGGCTGCCAAGAGCCGACGCAGGTCGAGCTGCGGCTTTCGACCGACCTCCCCTGCGACCAGGTGCACGGCACCACCGTCACGGTCGGCCAGCGCGGCGAGCTCGAGGCCGCCCACCCGGCCGTCTCGCTCGCCACGTGCGAGGCGGGCGCCGACGGCTCGCGGCACCTGGGCTTCGTCGTCTTCGTGCCCCGCGGCGAGAACGACGAGGCCTTCGCGATCAAGGTCGTTACGGCCGTCAGCGCGCTCTCGCCCGACGCCTGCCAGCCGGGCGCGGGGTCGGCGCGGGGGTATCAGGGCTGCATCGTGGCGCGGCGCGAGCTGCGATACCGGCCGGGGCACACGCTGCGGCTCGAGGTGCCGATGCTTCGGCAGTGCGAGGGGGTCGAGTGCACCGTCGACAGCACCTGCTTCGACGCCACGACCTGCATGCCCGCGGGCGTAACCTGCACCAAGGAGGCGTGCACGATTGACGACACGCCCGACCTACGCTTCGCCAACCCGTTCGGGCCGGGGGCCGCGGCCGGCGGGGCGGCGGGGGCCGCGGGCGGCCCCGGGGGCCGCGGTGAGGCGGGCGGCCAGGCGGGGGCCGGGGGCAGCGGTGGGGCAGGCGGCCAGGCGGGGGCCGGGGGCAGCGGTGGGGCGAGCGGTCAGGCGGGGGCCGGAGGCGAGGCGGGAGCGGGGAGCGGCGCGAGCGCGGGCAACGGTCCGGGCGGGTCTGGAGGCACGGGCGGGCAGGGCGGGGGCGGAGCCGGGGGGGGCGCGCCTGTCGTGAGCCAGGTCGCGGCGAGCGGCTCGCACAGCTGCGCGATCGTGGGGAACGGGGAAGTGCTTTGCTGGGGGTACAACGCCTACGGCCAACTGGGCGACGGCACGACGACCTCTCGGCTCACCCCCGTGCCGGTGCTCGAGGCGCCCGGGGGGCCGCCGCTGACGGGCGTGCAAGCCCTGGCGCTCGGCTACTACCACAGCTGCGCCTTGCTGACGGGGGGCGAAGCCCGCTGCTGGGGGCAGAACTACGACGGCCAACTGGGCGACGGCACGACGACCTCTCGGCTCACCCCCGTGCTGGTGTTGGCGTCGCCGGGGGGGCCGCCGCTAACCGGCGTGCAAGCCCTGGAGCTTGGCGGGGCCCACAGCTGCGCCTTGCGGACGAGCGGCGAAGCCCGCTGCTGGGGGTCCAACAACCACGGCCAACTGGGCGACGGCACGAAGACCGACCGGCACACCCCCGTGCCGGTGTTGGCGTCGCCGGGGGGGCCGCCGCTAACCGGCGTGCAAGCCCTGGCGCTTGGCGGGGCCCACAGCTGCGCCTTGCTGACGAATGGCGAAGCCCGCTGCTGGGGGCGGAACTACGATGGCGAGCTGGGCGACGGCACGACGACCTCTCGGCTCACCCCCGTGCCGGCGCTGGCGTCGCCAGGGGGGCCGCCGCTGACGGGCGTGCAAGCCCTGGCGCTCGGTGAGTTGCACAGCTGCGCCTTGCTGACGGGGGGCGAAGCCCGCTGCTGGGGGCAGAACTACGACGGCCAACTGGGCGACGGCACGCAGACCGACCGGCACACCCCCGTGCTGGTGCTGGCGTCACCGGGGGGGCCGCCGCTAACCGGCGTGCAAGCCCTGGAGCTTGGCGGGGCCCACAGCTGCGCCTTGCGGACGAGCGGCGAAGCCCGCTGCTGGGGGTCCAACAACCACGGCCAACTGGGCGACGGCACGACGACCGAACGGCACACCCCCGTGCCGGTGCTGGCGTCACCGGGGGGGCCGCCACTGACCGGCGTGCAAGCCCTGGCGCTCGGCTACCAGCACAGCTGCGCCTTGCTGACGGGGGGCGAAGCCCGCTGCTGGGGGCACAACTACTCCGGCAAGCTCGGCGATGGCACAAACTCCGACCGCTATACCCCTGAGCCCGTCGTCTTTCCTTGAACGCGCACGGCGCTTCTCGGCGGCCGGGGTCGGCTTCGGCGCCCGACGCTCGGTACCCTCGCCCAGGTGCAGGCGCTCCGCGCACGGGCCCTGCCCTACTTCGCTGGAACCGCTCGCGCTGGTTCGCGCCTCGAGGCGACATCCAGTACAGAACCTCCGCGACCGAATCCCCGCCCCGGCCTTCGCCGCCCGGCGCTACCGCGCCTCGCCGTGACCGGTGAAGGTGACGAATCTCGATAGTCTCCGCCCAGGCCGTCTCCCCGTTCGAGCCCGTGCCTGGCGCGACGAGAGAGCCTGATAGAACGCCTTCGCGAATCTCGCCGTCGAAGAAGAGGCTCCGCGTTTCGTCCTTGGGCGCCTCGACGAAGGCCCCAAGGTCGAAGTCGGCGCCCAGGTCGGTGGCCTCGACGTCGGCGGAGACCGTGACCGGCCAGGCCGGCGTCGCGTGCGTGCTCGAATGCACCGTCCGATGGCCCACCGACCCCGAGGTGCCGACCGAGCGAACAACGCTGGCCGCCCGCGTGCTCCAGGGCCGCGACGACGAGGCGGCGTGGGCCGAGGCGGTGTCGGTGCTGCGGACGGCCGAGGGCGTCGAGCACGAGTCGCCGGCCACGGTGGGCCGAGGGTAGCTTGTGTTTTTTCACCCTACCCTGTCCTAACGGGGTAGCCGCCGGAGGCGAGCCTGCCGGGCGATACCACACCACGCCGGCCCGTCCTCTCCGAAGCCTGTCCGCGTCGTCCCCGGCAGGAGCGCTGCCCCGGGCCACGTTGCGGCCCTTACCGCGCTACCCGATAGACGATGCCGTCGCCCTCGCTCGTGTCAACGTCCGGCGTCGTGTCGACCGTGCCGACGTCGGCGAAGTAGACGTACTGGTCGTCGACCACGACGTACGCCGCCCCGAAGGGGTTTCCCGCCGCGTAGTAGGGGTCCTTTTTGGCCGCGACCTCGCCCAACAGAAAGGGCTCTGCGTCCTCGGGGCCTTTGCGCCAGGCCTTGAGCTGACGGGCCTGCGCCGTCAGCACGTAGAGCGTCACGCCCCCGGGCGCGCCGCCCGCCCCGCCTGCACCCCCAGCCCCACCCGCACCGCCCGCGCCCCCGGCCCCCGCCGCGCCCCCTGCCCCACCAGCCCCGCCTGCCCCCGCCACCACCACGGCGAAGCCCTCGACCGTGCCCCGGCCCCCGAACTCGGCCCGCGGCGGCGCGCCCGGCGAGCCCTTCGGCCGCGACTGCACCGTGCCGACCGCTCGCTCCGCCCAATAGAACCGACCGCCCGCCAGCTCGACCGCGACGATGGTGGTGCCGCTCGCCACCGGCTCGGCTGTGTTCGGCGGCGACGCCTTCGACCGACGCACCTCGGGCGGTACCCCGGCCACCCAGTAGGGCACGCCCTCGGCGTCGGCGGCCACCCAGCTCGGGTTGGTCTGCCCCAAGATGTTCGGCGCGATGGTTCCGCCCACCGGCGGCTTGCCCCGCACGGCCGCATCGTTGGCCGCCGACCAGAAGAGCTTGTTAGCGCCGACGGCGACGTGCTGCACGCCGAGTTGCGCCGCCGCGATTGGCGGGTTGTCGGGCAGCGCCGCCCCAGGGGTGCCGGCGAACAGATTCTGGTTGGTGTCGGCGGGGCCCGTGCCCAGGTCGCCCCAGACGAGCTTGCCGCCCGCGAAGGCGAGCGAGCGGGCGCGCACGATGGTGCTGGCGAAGGCGTTCTGGGCGGCGCCGCCGGCGTTCGCCTTGGTCACGCGGCGCATCTTCGCATCGTTCACCGACCCGCCGGCACGAATCGCGGGCGATACCCAGTACAGGTACGTGCCGTCGTCGGCGAGCGCGTACGGCGCCACCTCGCTCGTCGCCAGCGCCTCGGGCACGCACGCGCCCGCCGAGCAGGTGGCAGCGCCGAGACACGAACGGCCGCAGACGCCGCAGTTCGCCGCGTCGCTCGCGGTGACGTCGACGCACGTGCCGTCGCAGTCGATCGCGGGCGCGCTGCACACGAGGCCGCCGCCGCCCGCGCCGCTGCCCCCGAGCCCCGCCGAGCCCATGACCGAGCCGCCCGCCCCGCCCGCGCCTTGGGCGGACGAACCGCCCGCGCCACCACCGCCTGCCTCGCACTGCGCCAGCTCCGCGCCCGACAGGCCCCAACACCGCCGGTCGGCTTCGCACCGGGCGAGCTCGTCGCCGGCCAGGCCCGCGCACCCGAGCGGGCTCACCTCGTAGCCGCACCCGGGAGAGCCCCACCCCAGGGCGGCCACGCCCGTGACCGCCGCCCCCCAGCGGGCGCGACGTCGCGCCGCCGCCCGCCGGGCGCCCGCCAGCGCGGGAGCGCTCAAAACGTCACCCGCAGCGCGAGAGCCGCGCGCGAGGGCCCCAGCTCGGGCGACCACTGCCAGCGGGCCGGGGCCTCGCGGGCGCCCATTCGGGTCGGGGTGGCGCTCGGGGAGGCGAGAAGCACGTAGGCGCCCGCCCCGACGAGCGCAGCGCCCGCCCCGTAGAAGACGTATTGCAGCGCGCGGGCCGTCGCCCCGCCCGAACACAAAGTGCTGACGCGCTCGGGGCTCGCGGCCCCCGACCGCGGCGACGCCTCGCTCGCGTCCGCGGCGGCGCACACCTCGCCGGGCGCCCCCTGGCGGTACGCGACGAGCGCGGGGTCGCGGGCGAAGTCGTCGCGGATGGCCGCCGCCCGCAAGGTCGAGACCACGCCGGCGCCGAGCGACGCGGCCCCCGCGCCGACCGCCACCCAGCCCCACGTCGTGCGTGCGCCGCTTCGGGCGGGCGGCTCGACGGGGGCAGGCGGGGCGGCCGGGGGGCGCGCCGAGGCGGCGGGCGCTTCGTCGCGGGGGAGCAGCTGAATGACGCTGCGGCGGCCGGCCACGACGCGCACGCGCGCGTCGGCGAGCACCGTCGCGCCCTCGCGCACCTCGAGCGCGTGCTCGCCCTCGAGCAGCGTCAGCTCGGACGACGGCACGTAGGGGCCGCGCGCCTCGCCGTCGACGTACAAGTCGCCGGCCCGCCGCAGCGCGCCGAAGACCGTGACGTCGCCCACCTTCTCGGGGATGGCGAGCTTGCGGTAGAGGCGCTCGCCCGCCAGCAGGCGCCGGTCTTCTTCGTAGGGCAGCGTGAGCGCGCGGTCGGCCTGGCCCTCCTGCCAGAAGTGGACGCGCGCGTAGGGCTTGCCGCCCTCGGTGTAGAGGTAGCCCCAGAAGTAGCGCTTGACCCCGAGGTGGGCGGCGATGCGCTTCAGGCACGCCGCGTCGAAGGCCAGATCGCTCGCGTCGGTGAGCGGCGTGCGCAGCGAGCGCAGCACGCACTTGTTCTGGTAAGCCGTCGCCAAGAGCGGGTGGCTCTGGCCGCTCAGCGTGTACTCGGCCGAGTCGAGCACCTGGCCGCGCAGCACGTTCGTCAGCGTCTTGGCCGCGTGCTCGTTCGCGGTGTCGGCCTCGAGCCCGACGACCGCGACGGGCTCGGTGGTGGGGCTCATCGGCGCCGCGTTCGCGCCCCGGGCGGCGCCGAGCGCGGCGAGCGCGACGAGGGCGAGGGCCCTGCGCGCGCCCGGCATCAAGGCCCCCTCCTCGCGCCCTGCAAGTACGATCGGGCTTCGGCGGCGCGCGACGCGTCGCCGACATCGAGGCTGAGGCTGAGCATCTCGCGCAGTTCGTCGCCCGAAGCTCGACCGCTCCGCGCTCGTGCCGTCAGGTAGGCGAGCCGCCCGCTCCGCTTCGGTGCGCCTTCGTTGCTGCGGGCGCCGGTCGCCGAGGGCGGCTCGGCGCTCGCCAAGGGAGCCGTCGGTGGCGCGGCGACGACGGGGTCGGGGTCGACGCCCCGCGCAAGAGCCGCGACGACGGGGGCCACCGCCGAGGGGGCCGCCTCGACGTCTGCGCCCGGAGGCGACGCCCCGAGCACCGAGCGGGGCAGCCCTGGTAGGGGCGCTTGCAGCCCGACCGTCGCGCCGACGGCGAGCGCGGCCGCCACGGGCAGGGCGAGCGCCGACCACCTCCGCCGAACGCGCGATTCGGCGTCGGCTTGCGGCGGGGCGTCTTCGCGCTGCCCCACCTCGTCTTCGACGTCGATCGCGCCCTCGCGAGCGGGGTCGACCGGCGTCGTGATCGCGTACAACGAGCGCCCCGAGGGCGGCAGCGGCTCGGGCGCGCCCGAGCCCGGCCCCACGCCGCCGGCCCCGCGCGCCGAGCCCGCGTACCCGCGAAGGAACGCCCCCGCCCCCGACGCGCCCCGCGCATCGACGACGAACGCGCGCTCTCCGCCGGCCGCGTCCCCGCGCCCCATCGTCGCGCGCCGGAGCCGCTCGTACGAGGTCGAAGGGGCCGCCTGCGCGGGCACCGGGCGGGGCCCGACGGCCTCGACCCGCGCGTCGCTCTCGCCAGCGCCCTCGGTCGCGCCGGGGCCCGGCGCGGCCCGCCCCGCCGAGGGGCGCGCCGCGCGGAGCGAAGGCGTCGAGGCGCACGGCGGCTCGGGCGGCGGCGGGGCCGCCCCGTCGGCCCAGACCGCGTCGAAGCGCGGGTCGGGCTGTTGGCTCGGCTCGAGGTAGCGGAAGAGCGCGACGCCGCCCACGTTGACGGCGTCGCCGCCCTCGAGCAGGTGCCGCCCCGCGACCTGCCGCCCGTTGACCAGGAGCACCCCGCGGTGGCTCTTGTCGACGAGTTCGTGGCGCCCGCCGGGGGCCGGCAAGATGTGCGCGTGCACCGCGCTCACGCGGTCGTGCACAAGGCGCAGGGTGCAGTCGTCCGAGGCGCCCAGCGTGACGATCTCGTTGCGGGCGAACACGTGCTCTTCGCCGGCGAGCGGGCCGGCGAGGGCCCGCAAGCGCGCCGGGGCGACGTAGCGAGGGGGCGGCGTCGGCAGCCCCGTCGGCACCGACCTCGAGAAGCGCAGCAGGTAGCCGCCGATTTGCGCGACGTCGCCGTCTTCGAGCGGCGCCGAGCCGCGCAGGCGCATGCCATTCAGGAACGAGCCGCCGCGGCTGCTCTTGTCGGCCAAGAGCCAGGCGCCCTCGCGGCGCTCGAGGCAGGCATGCTCGCGCGAGACGTCGAGCTGGGCCAGAACGAGGTCCGAGCCGGGCCCGCGCCCGATCGTGTACCGATCGCGCGTCAGGCGATGGAAGGTCGTGAGCCCTTCGTCATCTTCGATGGTCAATAGCCACATGACCCGCGCCCGCGCCGGCCGTTCCTACTCTGGCCCGCGAAGGCCGTAGCAAGGTACGCGTGGAGTTCGAGGCGCCGCAAGCGTTCGCGCTCGTCACGCATGCGCCTACCAAAGCGCCCCCGCCCAGGCGACCCCGCCGCCGCCCGGCATGCCGAAGGGCGCGAGCGAGCCGCGGGCCGGGGCGCCGACGCCGGCCGCCGTTCGCGCCGCGTGGGAGGGCCCGGTGAGCAACCAGGCGGCCACCCCGGCCAGCGCGGCCCCGCCCCCTGTGACGGCGGCGGGCACGAGGTAGGACCGATCGCCGCCGTGGCCTTCGGCGACGTGGGCGACGACGAGGCCGAGCGAGGCCACCCCGAGCCCGACGCCGAAGCCGCCCACCCACGGGGCAGAGCCGGGCGGCCTCGCCGGCCAAGGAGGGGCGACCGGGGCGGGGGGAGGCGGGGGCTCGGGCCGGGCGAAGCGGCGCGGCCCCTCGAGCTCGACCACTTGAAGACTTTTTCCGTCGCCGTCGGCCGGGACGGTGAACGTGCGGCGCAAGGGCGCCCGCCCCGCGAACTGGACGGCGACGGTGTGTTCGCCCTTCGCGAGCCGAATGGGCCCCCACATGCCGTGGTCTCGGTTGAGTTGCGGCACGATCTCGGCCGGCAACGGCGCGTCATCGAAGGTAACGTGGGGGGCGTCGCCGGGCCCGAGCGGGCGCACGACCAAGGCGACCTCGCCCATGTGCTCTTTGACCTCGCGGAGCGCCTTCAGGCTCTCGGCCAGCACGAACTTGCTGTCGGCGTCCGGGCGGTTGGCCGCGAGGGCGACCGCACGAGCGAAGTCGTCTTCGGCCTGCGGCCACCGCTCGAGGCGCGTCAGGCAGAGGCCGCGGTAGTAGAACACCACGGCCGCCTCTTTCGCCGTCGCCACCTCGTCGAACGCGGCGAGCGCTTCGTGCCACCGGCCTGCCTCGAGCGCGTCGAGGGCCTCGCGATAGCGCACGCGTATACGATCGTCGTCGGTCTTCGACGTTGGGCGCACGCGTCTACGATCGTTTTCATCCTTGGGCTTTGTATTCACCGGAGGAGCCGCCGACAGCGAGCGAGAAGAGGTCACGACGAAACCGATGGCCGCCCAAGCCGCGACATGGGCGCACCTGAGCCCAGACGACCAGGTCCGCCGACGTGGCGTCCGGCGCGCCGAGTGGAGGGCCTCCGAATCCACTGGAAAAGCCATGGCGCCTCCACGTTTACTACGCCTCCGCTGTCGCAGCGAAGGGGACGCGCCAAGGATGTCGCACAAGCCGACCAACTACACCGGCCCCGTCTGGCCGGCCGGGACCGTCCTGCGCCGGCAGCGACTTCGCATCCTGGGCGTCCTCGGTCAGGGCGGCATGGCCATCGTGTACGAGGCCGAGCACATCGACACGCGCCAGGGGTATGCGCTCAAGGTGCTCTCGTCGCACTTGTCGAACCGCTCGGACGTCGTCGTGCGCTTCTTCCAAGAGGCGAGGGTGTTGGCCGCCCTGCGCCGCGCGCCGCACATCATAACGCTGTACGAGGCGAGCCTCTTCGAAGACAACCAGCCCTACCTGCTGCTCGAACTCTTGCGCGGTCGCACGCTCCGCGAGGTGCTCAACCAGGGGCGGGTGCCCATCGCGCTCGGCTGTCGGTACGTCCAGCAGCTCTTGTGGGCGCTCGCCATCGTGCACCACGCGAAGCTCGTGCACCGCGACGTCAAGCCCGAGAACATCTTCGTGCTCGACGACGGGACGTGCAAGCTGCTCGACTTCGGCATCGTCAAGGTCGCGCTCGAGTCGCCCGTCTCGCGCGACTTCGTCACGGGCCCCGGCGGCGTGATGGGCACGTCCTTCTACATGGCGCCCGAGCACCAGCTGGGCAAGACGCCCGACGCGCGCGCCGACGTCTACGCCGCGGGCGTGGTCCTCTTCGAGTTGCTCCTCGGCACGCGGCCCTTCCCGCATCGGAGCGACGGCGAGCTGCAAGCGCGCATTCTGAAGCGGGGCTTCCCCTCGCTCGAAGAAACGGGCGGGTTCGACGTGCCGGCCGAGCTGCGCGCGGTGGTGCGACGGGCGACGCACCGAAGCCCCGACGACCGCTACCAGGACGTGGCCGAGTTCGCGGCCGACCTGAACCGAGTCTTGCAGCTCTTGGGCCTGCTCTGGGACCACGGCGTGCCGCCTCTGCCTCCGCGAGGGCCGCACGCGGCCTCCGCCCCGGCTCCGCCGCCCGCGCCGACGCTCGACGAGTTGCCGAGCCTCATCCCGCCCTCGGAGCGCCGGACCCGCGACGTGAGCCGGTCGCTCGTCGTCCCCCCGGGGGCCTACCCGTCGCCGCCCGACGGGCCCGGGCCGGCGGCGCCTTCGCCGCCTGTCGTCGCGGCCGCGCCGGCCGCTGGCCCGGCGGCCCCGAGCGCGGGGCCCGCTTCGCCCGAGAAGGCGGCGAGCGCGAGCGCGCCGGGCTCGGACCACCCCCCTCTTCACCTCGCGCGGAGCTCGACGCCGGCCCGGTGGCGCTCGCCCACGCCCCCCCGACGCTCGTTGGTGAAGGCCCTGGTGCCCCGGCTCGAGGACTTCATCGCGCGCATGTTCGACATGCTCACGCCGGTGCAGAAGGCCCGCAAGGAGAAGCTGGCGAAGGTCTACGCGCTCGAGGCGCACGAGGCGCGTCGGGTGGGCGAGGCGCCGCCCAACTCGCAGCGGCCGGTCGCCTCGCCCGTCATCCAACCGATCGGCACGGGGGTCGGGAGAAAGACGGGGCTCGTGGTGGTCCTTGGGGCGTTCGGCTTCGCCGTGGCGACGTTCGCCATCCTCCGGGCGCAGGAGTCGCGACTTCGGGACGTTCGCGACGCGATGCACGCGTCGGAGCGGAACGTCCCGGGCGCGCTCCCGCCCGGGCTGGCCGCGCGCTCGGCCGTAAGGCCGCCGACGTCCGCGGTGCCCCCTGCGAGCGCGACCGCGCACCAAGCGACGAGCCGACCCGCGACGTCGCCGCCCTCGCCCCCACCCGAAGCGGCATCGGCGTCGGTCGTTCGGGCTCTGCCTGAGGCGGCGGCCCGTGGGAACGCGCCCCCGGCCTCCTCGACGGCGCGCGGGAGCGAAGCCCGACAGGCGCCGCCCAAAGGGGCCTCGAGCGCGCCGCTCGTGCTGCCGAAGCGTCGCCTCTCGCTACCGAAGTGAGCTCGCGGGGCGGTGTTCTTGGCGGGCCGGCCTTGCCTGCCCTGGCCCGGGCCAATCATGGCTGGCGGCTGGGGAGCCACCAGTTGAGCGGTGTGACCCCATCTTCGGGATCATACACGTTGCCGTAGGACCAGATGCTCCCCGAATGGCGCGCCTTGGCTGCCTCGAAGACCCTCTCGACGTTCTCGAAGCCCGCGCTGGCCGGAATGGTGAATACGAGCGAGCGGCGGGTGCCGCCGTCAAGGTAGCCTCCGAGCGCTTCGACGTCCTTGACCAGCTCGGGCGCAGCGCGCTCCCTGTCACGCTCGACCGTCGTGAGCGTTGTAAAAAACCATAGGCACAAATTTCCGCCCCTGCGGATTACCTTGTACCCGGGCCTGGCCTTGTGAACAGAGAACTCGTCGCCCGCCGCGAGCCCTTCCACCAAGCCCGGAGAGTGGACCAGCCGGAAGGCCTCGCCTTCGAGCTCGAGGCAATCCAGCTCTTCGTCGAGCTTGAGCTCTCCGTTCTCGTCATAGGCCGGAAGGCTTACCCTGCGCAATGCCTCTTGAGTCTTCATGGTGTTTGCTTTTGGCGCCGTGAGGGCGGACACGGAATCGGGGATGAGGGGATGCCTCGGGGGCGTGCCGATTAGGGACGGCAGGAGGCGTTAAGCAACGGCGCCTGTAGCGCTTCTTCGATGAACGCCCATGAAGTCGATGCCGAACTCGAGAAAGAACTTGGTCGGGCCGACCTTGCTGATCAAGCCGATCTCGCTGCCGTGTATCGGGTAGAGCTGCGCGAGGCTGATCGGTCGGCCCTCGCCTACGGCCACGGATGCATCCTCAGGGTCGAGCACAGATTGAAGAAAAATCATGAGCTTCGTCAGCGACGCGCCAGGGACGGCGAGAGGGGGGAGCGCGAGCATAGAGCCGGAAGAGAACGAGGAGAGGCCCAGGTCGGCGAACACCGCACGTCCCATCGCCTCGCCCCATCTCCGATCGCCGTCTTGCACGGCGAGAATGAGCTCCGGGCGACCGCGCGTCCAATTTGGTCTCGGAGGGGGGGGTTGCGCTTGCCTGCCTGTCATGGTCGTCGCTCCGTGCGCAAGAGAGCGCGTGTTCGCAAAGCCGTTATTAAGCGAGGCGCTGAAAAATCAGCCCAGTTAGGTTCAGTGATTCGACTGCTTGGCGGAAGCGCTCAGTCGCGATGATTTCGGAGCGCCTCGTCTCTGGAAGCCGAAACAGGGCGACTTTGCCCGTCTCGGCGGTTACGAAGGCGTACGACTCGAGGGGGAATTCGATCGCTCCGCTGGGCAGCAGATTGAACTTTGCCCGCTGGCGATCCAAACAGTCGACGACCCGAATCGGGTTGACGGCGACGAACTTGGGGACTCGCGCCGGGGCGATTTCGAGCGGGAGCGCTTCCGCGTCGTCGCGCAGGAGCCAAGAAATTTTATCCCAAGAGGCCTCGGGCATGGCGAAAGCCCCCGGAAGGAAGCTCAGAAAGTCCGGTACTTTGCCCTGAGACTCAATCTGCACTGCCAGAGGCTTCCACGAACCAACCAGGCGTCGTCCGTCAAAAATCTGCACATCGACGTCATCGTCAAGCACGATGCTGTCGTAACTGTCTGAGTCTTCGATAATCCTGTAAATGGTCACGGTCGCCTCGCACGGGCCGCGCGAACCCCTCGGCGCTGATGGCCCTTGGCCCATTCTAAGGGAGGGAACTTGCCGCTCAAAATTTCCTGCTGGATGCGACCAAGGATAGCCTCGACGTCCTTCGCGCTGGTGGCGGCGGAGAGCCGACTGGTCACGGCATCGATGCCTTTGTTGGAATGAAGCCCGTGGCCGTGGTGCAAGTGTCCGGGGAGCTTCACGCCATTGGCCGCCGAGTTGATGTCCACCTGATACTTGTCCAGAATGTTTCTTGCCGCCCTAGCCCTGGGGTGGGTGCTCGCCACGACGTGGTGAGCGTTGTCGCCTGCTGCAAACGTTTCACCCTGCGCCGCCATGTTTTTGCGGAGAATGGCCGCGTTCTTTCCCGTGTCCTTCGTCTGCGTTGAAACGAAGGGCCTGGCTCTCGGGCAAGGGTTATGTGCCCAGACCTGATTGTCGCCGACGAAGTAGGTGTGGAAGCCGTCGACCTCGAGGTTGTAGACCGTCTGGGCGTCCGGCTCGAGGGCCAAGGCGGCGACTTCGACCCGCCGCCCGTCCGCGGTGGCGAGCGCGCTGCCGAGCTCGAGGTCTCCCGCCGCCGTCCACGCCTTGCCTTCGGCCCACAAGGGGTGCTCGGGCGTGACGTGCAACGCCTCTTCGGTCCCGTCGGCGTCGCGAAGGGTCAGGACGAGCAACGGCCGGCCGGGCGTCACGAACGTTTGCGTGACCTGGCGCCAGCCGAACTCTCCCGTCTCCTCGTCGCGGGCGAGCACCCAGTCGCCGACCTGAACGGCTTCGATGGGCACCTCGCCCTCGGCCGTCACCACCGGCGTGCCGGCGGCGAAGCAGACGCCGCACGAGCACACCTTCGGCGCGACCTTGGCGACGACCTTACTCACCCCGGCGGCCAGCCCCGCGCTCGCGGCCCCCACCAGGGCGCCTTCGGCGATCTCGCGCGCTGAGCCGGCGCTCGCGCCCCCGGTCTCGACCAGGCGGTTCGTCATCACGGACGCGGCGCCCGACGTCGCCCCGATGGCCGTGAGGGTGGCGAGCCCCGCTTGCGGCCCCGCCAGCGCCGTCACCGCGCCCGTCATCGCCCCGACGCCCGCCTGCCCGGCCACCTTGCCCCAGCTCTCGATGCGCCCCGCCGAGGCGAGCTGCGAGGCCGCCTCGACCGCCCCGCCCACGACCGCCCCCACCACGGCCCCGACGACGACTTGCGGCCACAGCCCCTCCTCGTCCGTCGCGATCGTCGGCGTGAGGTTGGCGTAGGCGTAGGGGTTGGCGGCGGCCGCGTCGTGCCCGATCGAGCGCTGGGGGTCGTGGATGGCCACCGGGTCGGGGCTCGTCCAGACGCCCAAGTCGGGCGCGAACACGCGCGCGCCCATGGGGTCGAGCCCGACGCTGCCGTCGCGCACGCTGCTCGCGTACTTGCGGCTCTCGCCCGAGCTGTCGTAGCGGCCGAGGCCGAAGGGGTAGCTGGCGAAGGCGGCCTGCGCCCGGCCGCTGCCCGACGTCTCTTCGGCGAGCGAACCGAGCGCGTCGGTGAAGAGCAACACGTCGGCCTCGCCGAGCTCGCGGATGGTGCCCTCGGGGATGGGCGGGGGCTCGCCGCCTCGGTCGCTCCCACAGGCTACGGCGAGGCCGAGTGCTGCGGCCGCGGGGGCGAGCCATCGGCTGGCCCTCCGCAGCGGCGCCCGGTGGCGCCACAAGAGCGCCCAGAGCAGGGCGAGCGCGAGCCACGCGTGGGGGGCGGCGAGGGCGCCTGTGGCCCCCGGGCTCGGCCCACGGTCGCTGGGGGGAGGCGCCGCGGCGGGAACGCCGGTGTCTTCGGCCAGGCGGGCGATGCGCCGGCCGTCGTGCACCACGTAGCGCACGAGTCGGCCGTCCTTGACCTCGCTCCATAGGTCGAGAAAGTGCGTGACCGTCGTCGTCCCGTCGGCTCGCGTCTCGAGCCGCTCGCGCCGCGTGCCCTCGGCGTCGTACGTGCTTCGCACGGCCCCGCCCGAGGCGGACTCGACGCCGGCGAGCTCGTCGGCCGCGTTCCAGCGGTACGTCCGCTCGCCGTCGGACGTCATCCGGCCGCGCGCGTCGTAGGCGAGCGCGCGCCCCTTCCACGACGTCATCGCGTGCGGGCCCGCCCCCGCGCCGTAGGCCGCCCGGCCCGCGTGCTGGCTCGGCTCCGAGCTCGTGCGCGCGAGCAGGTTGCCGCTCGGCGAGTACTCCCACTCGGTCCGGCCCCACGTCCCCTCGGCCCGGCGCAGCCGGTAGAGGTTGTCGTAGGCGTACGTCTCGGAGCGGTCGCGCGTCCGGTCGACGCCGGGCCTGCGGTCGAGCACGGCGGTGAGGTTGCCCGCGCCGTCGTACGTCCACGCGAGGTGGTGCAGCGCCTCGCCCGCGGCCGAGCGCGCCAGCGCCTCGCGGGGCCGGCGGTCGTCGTCGTAGCCGCGCGCCTCGACGACGCCCGTGTTGAAGCGGCGCTCGGTCTCGAGCCCGTCGGCGTCGTGCGCGACGCGCACCGCGTCGCCGTAGCCCGCGAGCTGCCCGCGCGCGTTGCGGTGGAGGCGCAAGGACGAGCCGTCGGGGAAGCCGTGCAGGGCCTCGCGGTCCTGCGCGTCGTAGGCGCTCGTCGTCTCGTAGGCCGCGCCGCCGATGACGTGGCGCGTGCGCACGGGCCGGCCGCGCGCGTCGTAGTCGTTCTCGGTCGCGCCGCTCGGCTCGCGCACGGCGCAGAGCCGGCCGCGCGCGTCCGGGTCGCCGGGGGCGCGCGGGCACGCGTCCCACGTTCGCTCGACCTCGGGGGCGCCGTCGCCGTCGTCGTCGCGGCCGGTCTCGCGCCCGGCCAGGTCGTGGGCGAAGCGCGTCGTCACGCCGTCGGGGTGGCGGTGGGCGACGAGGTCGCCCGTCGCGTCGTAGGTGAAGACGTGCTCGCCCGCGTCGGGGTCGGTCACGCGGATGCGCCGGCCTCGCCCGTCGTAGCCGTAGCCGGCGACGTGGCCCCCGGGGTCGGCCTTCGAGGTCAGGCGCCCGGCCGCGTCGTAGGCGAACGAGGTCGCGACTTCGCCGCCGCCGAGCCGCCAGCGCTTCGAGGCCAGGCGCCCGAGCCCGTCGTGCTCTTCGGTCGTGGGGGTGTGCTCGTAGGGCGAGGCCGGGTCGTTTTGGGCCGCGTCCCACGTGCGCGTGGCGAGCGGCGCGTACTCGGTGCGGGTCGTGAGCCCGAGCTGGCTGCGGGTCTGCGTCGTCCGGCCGAGGGCGTCGCGGCTTCGGTCGACGCCCGGCCCCTCGGCCTGGAGCGGCGGCGCCTCGCGTTCGGCGTCCGTGACCCAGCGCGCACGCAGCGTTCGGCGGGGCTGCCCCCGCGCGTCGAGGAGGGCGACGCCGGCGAGGGACCAGCGCCCGCTCCCGTCGGCGGTGAGGGTGCCTCGCTTGCGGCCGAGGCCGTCGACCAAGTCTTCGCTCGTCTCGACCTCGTCGCGGCCCGACCAGAGGCGCCGCTCGGTGACGACGCGCGAGAGCGGCGCGCCCTGCTCGTAGGCGTAGCGCAGCGTCGGCCGGCCGGCGGTGTCGCCCGGGCGCACGACCGAGGCCAGGCGCCCGAGCGCGTCGTAGCCGAACGCCGTGACGTTGCCGCCGTAGCCGGTGACCGACACCAGGTTGCCGAACGCCCGGTCGGTCTCGGCGCGCTCGGTCAGCACGTAGCCGTCGAGCTTGACCGACTCGGCGAGCAGCGTCGTGTGGTCCCGGGCGTCCCATTCGAAGAGGCGCCCGCCGCCGCGCGCGTCGCGCGTTTCGATCGGCTGCCCGTCCGCGTTGTAGGCCGTCGCGAGCGCGAGCTCGAAGGCCTCGGGGTCGGGGCCGACCCACGCCTCGCGCCGGCTCACGTCGCCGCGGGCGAGTTGCCCGAGCGGAAGGCCTACGAAGGGCTCGCCGTCGTAGTAGAGGCGTGCGAGCGAAACGCGCGCGCCCGCGCCGTCGGTGAGCTCTTCGGTGGCGACGCGGCCGAGCAGCCAGTCGCCCTCGTCCTGGGCGAAGGTCCGCCGCGTGATGGCCTCGTCGCGGCCAGCGAGCTTGTCCTCCCCCACGACCTCGCCCCAGCGGCGCTCTTCAGTCACGTTGCCGAAGGCGTCCTGCTCCCACTCGGTCAGCGTCTCGCGCGAGGCCTCCATCCCCTCGACGTGCTCGACGCGCTCGCTCGCGGCGAAGGCGTACTCGATGGGCAGGCCCCCGGCGGAGGTCGCGACCGTGCGGACGGCGTAGCCGCGCGTCGTGCGCGCGAAGACCTTGCCCGCGGCGTCGCGCGCCTCGATCGAGCGCGCCGCGCCCCGCAGCACCCGGTGCTCGAGCCCCGTGTCGAACGTGCTCTCGGTGATGAGCGTCGTGGCGTCGTCGTCGCCCCGGTCGGTCTCGACGCCCCGGCCGAAGCCCGCGAACGTCCGTTCGGCGGGCGCGAACGCCCCCTCGTGGTAGGCGTAGTCGGTGACGAGCGGCGGGTCGCCGAGCGAGCTGTCGACCGTGACGCGCGCGATGACGGGCATGGCGACGTTCATGCGCGTCGACCACGGCCGGCCTTCGTCGCGCGCGGCGGCCGCCCCGAGCGAGGCGGGCGCGTAATCGACGGTGACCGCCTTGCCGAGCCCGTTGTCGATGCGGCGAAGCAGGCCCCCCCGGCCTTCGGGGAAGAGCTCGAGGTACTGCCACGCCTCGTCGGGCGCGCCCGAGACGTCGACCCACACGACGTCGGTCGTGCCCGAGCCGTTCATGTCGGCGAAGCGCACCGCGGCGTTCGGGCCCTTCGTCGGCGTGCCCTCGAGGCGTTGCGCCGGGCCGAACGCGCCTTCGCCCTCGGCGAGCGCGAGGTCGACGCCCGAGACGCCGACGTGCACGAGGTCGGCGCGCCCGTCGCCGTCGAGGTCGACGAGCTGCCACGGGTCCGACGGGTCGAACGGGGGGACGCCCGTCGCTTCGCGCGCGGGCTCGAAGGCGCCGCGCCCACGCCCGAGCCAGAACACCAGGCGGCCCGGATTGAGGTAGCAGAGGTCGGCGACGCGGTCGCCGTTCATCTCGCAGAGCGAGGTGTGCCCGTCCGAGAAGAAGAGCGGCTGCGCCGGGTCGATGCTCCCGAGGACCACGGGCGCGGCCCACCCCGAGCCGCCTTGGTTGTAGCCGACGGCGAGGCCCGCTTCGGTCGTGACGACGACGTCGGCGCGCCGGTCGCCGTCGAGGTCGGCGAGGCGCACGTCGGGCCCGTCGAGCGGCACGTTGAGCGCGCCCGCGAGCGGCACCGGCGCGGCGAAGTGCGTCGCGTCCTTGCCCGGAAAGTAGCGGAAGGCGCCGAGCCCGCTCTTGGCGAGCAGGTCGAGGGCGCCGTCGCCGTCGACGTCGGCGAGCGCGACGTCGGGCGCGCTCAGCACGAGGGAGGGGCTGTCGGAGGGGGCCCAGTCGCGCGGCGCCTGCCAGCGCCGGCCGTCGTGGTTGAGGTAACTGCGGTACTGGCCCGCTTGCGTGACGAGCAAGTCGGGCAGCCCGTCGCCGTCGAGGTCGACGAGGTCGTTGTTCGCGTCCGCCGGCGAGCGGCCCGGCGGCGACTGCATCGCCACCACCTGCCCGTCGGCGCGCAGGCGAAGCTCCGCGTAGCCGAACGAGAGCACGGGCGCGGCCGTCACGCCGTCGGTGCCCGTCATCGTGACCGACTGAAGGCGGCTCGCCCGGCCCCCTTCGTAGGCGAGCGCGTAGCGGCGCACGGGCCTCCCGCCGTGCTGCACGGTGACGGCGGTGAGTCGCTCGGCGAGGTCTTGCCGGATGCCGGCCGAGGAGCGCGTCAGCGGGTCGGGGCGCGCCTCGTAGGCGAACAGCACGTCGTGCCGCAGGTCGTCGCCGTAGTCGTTCCAGACGACCCGCGCGAGCCGGGCGTAGCCGCCGTCCGCCTTCCACGCGTAGCGCACGGCGTGCCCGTGCAGGTCGAAGGCCTCGCGCAGCAGGGCCGAGACGACATGCGTCCCCTCGCGCTCCTCGTAGCCTTCGCCGCCGAAGCGGTAGGTCACGCCCGCCTTGTCGCGCGCCTCCCACCGGCCGTCCGGACCTCGCTGAACCCGGACGAACGAGCCGTCTTCATGCAGGGGTCGGTAGAAGCCGCCCTCGACGGGGACGAGCGGCGCGAGCGGGCCGAGTCCCTCGAGCTCCCAGACGTCGGCGCCGTCGAAGCGCGGCAGCCCGTCTTCCGTGCGAAGGCGCACCCGCGGCGTACCCGCGAGCCGCCAGCCGCGCCCGAGCTCCGTCTCGCCGCCGCCCCCGTCGTAGGCGAGCGAGAGCTTGGGCCCGAAGCCCCCGGCCCCGGGTGGCACCGCGATGTCGAGGCCGTAGCTCGCCGTGCCCGAGGCGAGGCTGGGCTCGAACGAGCGGCCGAGCCCCTCGATGGAGCCGGGGCCTTTCGGCAGGCTGAGGCGGGTCGATTCCGTGCCCGCGGCGAGCCCCGTGCGGGCGGCGAGAAGACAAAGGAGTACCACCCCCCCCGCGAGCCACGCGGGAAGGCGAACCGTATTGCTGCGCATGGCCTAATCCTTCCGGTGGGGGAGCGAGGTCCAACGTCGTGCGCTTCTGCCCGTTGGGGGCGCGCAGGCCCCCTTCGCCCAGGCCGCCCGCGCCCGGCGGCCCGAGCTCGGCCTGCGTCGCGGCGTCGAGCGTGGCGTCGGCTCCGTGCGCGACGGCGAGCCGCCGCCCCCTGCGCCGGCCACCGCGGGCGGGCCGGCGTCGGGCGCGCTCGCCGCGCCACCCGGACTGCCCCCTCCGTCGTTGTCCCCCGCTCGGCCGTCGGAGGTGTCCGACTCTTGCTGCGCGCCGCCGTGGCACGCACCCGGCAGGGCGAGGGCTACAGCCCCAAAAACGACGAAGGCGCGCCTCGGCCGGGCGCTCACCATGGAATGCCGACGCGTCATGAACCCGCCCTCCGCCTCTCCCCCTATCCCCTCAAAATGAAATCCCTAGTCGGCATGACTAGGAAGCCCAGCCGCTTCTGTAGGACGCTCGCCATCGGACCGCACGCACGTTCGGCGCGACGGCGGACGCAAAATGTCCGCCGGAGGACGAAGCGCAGCGAAGGAAGGACGGCTCGGGCGTGCCGAGGCCACAAAGCGCCCCCTTCGGGGCCTGTGTAATTGTAGGAATTTCCTCGTGGTACGTGCGGTCCGGTTGCCAACGAAAAATGATTGGTCCGCCTTGGGATATGGGGCGACCGCGGGCCACCTCGCGGCAGGGTGGGCGACATTGGGTGCCGGGAGCGCGAGCGGGCGGTCCGCCCGACACGGCCGCGAACGTCCGGACGTTTCACGCGGGTGGGCGGTGGAGCCGAACGGACGCTCGGCGCGTCCTCGGCGGCCGACGCGCCGGGCGCTCAGCGGGCGTCGTGGGGCGGGAGCAAGCACGCGTAGCGGAAGCCGGGCGGCGGCGCGAAGTGGTAGGCCCGCTCGTCGCCCCGTCCGCCGATCGTGGCGAAGGCGCGCCAGGCGTAGCGCGCCACGCGGACGTCCACCTTCTGCCGCGCCCGTTCCACGACCCGCACGGCGTCGTGCACGCCCGCAGCCCGCAGGCAGGCGAGCTCGCCCGCCCGCGTGACGGCGGCGCGTTCGACGAGCTCGGCGAGCGCCTCGGCCTCGTGGCGGGTGAGCTCGACGCGCTCGAGGCCCCCTCGCTCGTCGCGGCGCCACGCGGTCGCGTGGCGGCCCCGCGAGACGTCGACGGCGTCGAGCACGAAGTCGAACGCGTGGGCTTCGTCCCGCAGGAAGGCGTCGTAGGCGGCGCGGTCGAGCGCGCGCTCGCCCCGATCGGTCAGGGCGCGACAAAGCGAGGCCCGCGCCGCCGGCTCGAGCAACGCTCGACCGCCCTCGGAGAGCGCGAGCTCGCCCCCGCGCGCGGTCAAGATGTCCTCGAGGAAGGCGAGCTGCACGCGCCCCGGAGCCGCATAGCGGGCGACGAGGTCCGAGCGCACGTGCGCCGCCGTCGGCGCGAGCACGAGCGACGGGCGCGGGTGCGCCGCGCGCTCGGCCAGCAGGCCGCCGAAGCCCGGCTCCCAGGCCGCGCGCGTCAGCAGCACGTCGCCGGCCGCGCCCCCCTCGCCGCGCCGCCGGCCGAGCTGCAGCGTGTGCGGCATCGAGGCGTCGCACGGCGCGAGTTCGCCCTCGAGGCCGAGCAGGCGCCCGACGGCGCGCCCGAGGTCGGGCAGCGAGGCGAGGAGCTGCGACGCCTCCCCGCGCGCGAGGGGGACGGGGCCGCACGCCGGCGCCCTCTGGCCGCAGACGGCGAGCAGCGGGCGCTTCGCGTCGCCCGGGTTCTCGCGGACGCGCCGCGGGCACCCGAAGCCGTGCGGGCCGCCGCACGGGTGCCAGTCGGCCGCGTCCCGGCGGACGACCCCGGCGCGCAGAAGGGCGTCGACCGCCGCGTCGCCCCAGGCCGAGCGCGCCTCGCCCTCGAGCACGGCGGGCGCGTCCGCCCGCTGCAACAGCACGAAGAAGTCTCGCACGTCCTCCCCTCCCGTCCGCGGCCCGCCGCGTGCCCCCGCCCCCGGCTACGCGCCCGCCGCCAGGAACCCCCGTCGCGCGAGGAAGCGGCGCACGAGCGGCGCGTCGCGCCGGTCGGCGAGCCGCCACCGGTTCGGCGGGTCGAGCTCGACCAGGAAGGGCGGGCGGCCGACCGGGAAGAACTCGAGCGTCCAATGCGCCACCTCGCCGAGCCGCAGCATCGCCCCGACCCGCCCCTCGGGGCCGAGCGCGCCGGCGAGGTCGTCGGCCTCGGCGCTGAGCGTGAGGTGACTCGCCTCGGGCGTTCGGACGACGAGCTTGCGCAGGCGCACCGCCCCGAGCCCGTCGATGCCCGCGGCCCCGAGCGCGCCCGGCCCGCGGTCGCCGAAGGGCGCGCTCGTCAGGCACCGGCACGGGGCGAAGGCCGCCTCGTCGCCGAAGAGCACGCGCCCGAAGAGCGCGCGAAGGCGCTCCTGCGCCCCGGGGTCGGGCGGGTTCAGCGAGAGCGTGCGCCCCGCCTTGGCGAACACGGCGACGACGGGCTCGCCCCGCTGCCCCGGGGCCCCGGCCGGGCGCGCGGGCTCGAAGACGACGACGAGCTCCTCGGCGCCGTCGGCGACGGATACCGCCGGCGCGCCCTCGCCCGCCCCCCCGTCGCCGGGGCCGCCGTGGCGCAGCGCCGCCCGGCCCGCCGGCGAGAGCGGTCGCGCCGCCCGGTCCGGCCCGGCGCAGTAGTCGACGAACCGCCCCATCGTGAGCGAGGAGAGGCGCGCGTAGGCCGCGCGGAACAGGGCACGCCGGTCGAGGTAGGCCTCGGCCGCGGCGTCGGCCGCGCGCCCCGGCGGGGCCCCGAGCGCGACGCCCGCCTCGGCCGCGAGGGCGCGCAGTTCGGCTTCGCCCTCCGGGGTGGCGAGCGCGACGAGGTCGTCGAGCAGGTGCCGCAGGGCGGCGGGCAGGTCGGGGTCGTCGCGGCGCAGGGCCGCGGCGAGCCGCGCGCGCCACCCGGGCGAGGTCGGGTCGGCGCCGCGGCGCGCGAGGAAGGCGCCGTAGGGGGCGAGCAGGCGCCCGAGCAGGCCCTCGTCGAGGCCTTCGAGCACGGGCGGCGGCAGGAGCGAGGGGGCCATGGCTCACGAGCCCTCCGCGGCGCGAGGGGCCCGCGGCGCCGACGCTCGCCCGCGGGCGAGGCGGCGACGGGGGGGAGCCGGGGCCCCGAAGCCCTCGGGGCGCGGATGCAAACGTCGTCGGGCCAAGGTGGCGGGAGAAAGGGGACCAGAGCAGGGAGCGGCAGGCGTCATGGCGGTGGGTCTCGTCGTGGGGCCGCGTCCGGCGCATGAACGGCCCCCCTCTGTCGTCCTTCTCGGTCACCTCGCTCGCCCGGTTGCTGCCTTTCTCACGCCCTTCGCAAAATGGCTCCTCCTCACTTGCCCAACGTGTGCTTTGCCGCGCCAATGTGTGCAGTTGTGCCACCTAGTAGGCTAGAGTGGATTGGCTCGGCCCTCCCGGGGCAGGAGGGTCGAGCCCGTCGCAGGGCGGGCCAGCCCGGGCCGTCTCGGCGCGTGGCCGAGGGGCGCCGTCGTCCGAACCTTCGAAGCCCGAGGGCGTGCCGAGCGTTAGGCGTGCCTCGTTTGTGCGGAAGGTTCCGCTTCGGCGGGCGGGCGTCCGTCGGCCTCGCAACCGCCCGCATCGAAGAGTTCGACCCGGGCCGTTTCGCAACAATCCGAAAGGCGATCGATGGGCGAGGCACGGTCGCGCGCGGGCCGACGAGAACGCTTGCTTCGCGGTCCGCGTCCCCTAGTGTGAGCGCACCCGCGGGCCGCCCGCCCGTCGGCGAAAGGCCCGCGTTCGCGACGCGCGCGGCGCGCCTCGGAGGAGCATGTCCGTCGTCCACCGATTGCTGGTCGTGAGCCCCGACGCCGAGGTGGGCCGCGCCCTCGCGGGGGCCTTCGGCGCCGAGCTCGCGGTGACGGCGGCGGCGTCGGTCGACGAGGCGCTCGCGCACCTGGGCGCGCGCTACTACCCGCTGGTGCTCGCCGACGAGGCGCTCGAAGGGCGCGGCGGCGTGCGCCTGCTCGGCGAGGTGCAGCGGCGGTCGCCCTCGACGCGCCGGGTGCTGGTGAGCGAGCGGAACGTGCCCGACCTCGACGCGCTGCGGGCGGCAGGGGTGGTCGAGCTCTTCCTGCCCAAGCCGCTCGACCCCGAAGAACTGCGTCCCTACGTGCCGGCCGCGCCGGCGGGCGCGTAGCGCCAGGGGCGGGCGACGAGGGCGCGGAAGCGGCGTCGCTGTTCGCCCCAGTCGAGCGCGCGCACGACGCCGCGAAGCCCCCGCTCGGTCAGCGGGCGCTCGCCGGGGCCTTCGGTGCGGAAGAGCACCTCTTCCTGCAGGTCCGGGGCGAGCAGCAAGAGGTCGAACAGTTGCGTGACGCGGGCGCGCGACAGGCCCGTCTGCCGGGCGAGGTCGGCGAGGTCGCCGGCGAGGCCGCGGGCGAGCCGTTCTTCGAAGGCGTGGGCGAGCGCGAGGGCGTAGGCGGCGCGCGCGACGCGCGCCCGGGGCGCCGGGGGCGGGGCTCCGTCGACGAAGGCGAGGCGGCGGCCGCGGCGGACGAGCGCGAGGGGGGCGCGCAGGCACGGCGCGCCGTCGCCCGACGTGCC
Organism: Polyangiaceae bacterium; assembly: GCA_035762175.1. GTDB lineage: Bacteria > Myxococcota_A > Polyangia > Polyangiales > Polyangiaceae > DASTPP01. Next base: position 60,403 of record DASTPP010000140.1, read on the forward strand.
GAAGGCGGGAGCTCGTTCGGTCACGCCGCCCCCTCGGCGACGCGGGGCACCGCCTCGCCTCCGCGCGCGGGGGCCGCGTGCGCCGTCGTCGCGGCCCCGGGCGTGCCCGCCACGAGCGCGCCGAAGGCGAACACGATCTCGATGCCGCCGCCTCCGAGGTCGACGACGATGCGGTCGAGCAAGGCGCCGAGCAGGCGTCGTTCGTTTTCGGGCGAGAGGGCGCCCCAGAAGGCATCGGGCTCGGCGAGCACGCCGGCGGCCCAGGTCGCGTCGCCCCGAGCGCCCGCCGCGAGGGCGACCTTGCGTTCGACGTCCGCGGCGCGCAGGCGACAGGCGGCGAGCTCCTCCCGCACGCCGCCGGCGCGGGCAACGAGCGGCGCGGGCGCGTCCCCTCCCCCACCTCGTTCGAGCTCGGCGGCGAGGCGCGCCTCGTCCGCCTCGAGGCGGGCGAGCTCCTTCGCGACGGCCGCGCGCTCGCGCCCGAGGGCCTCCGACGCCTCGGCGAGCCGCGCCTCGAACGCCGCGAGCGCCTGGTCGAACAACTCCGGCGCGAGCGAGCATTCGCGGAGGCGCGCTCGCACGAAGGCCTCGAGCGCGGCGGCCGGCAGCGCCCGCGCCCCGCACGCCTCGGGCCCCTCGCGGTCGCGCCGGGCGCAGCGGTAGTAGCGGTAGGCGCGCCCGGCCTTGCGCGTCGAGGCCGGCGCCATCGCGCCGCCGCACGCACCGCAGCGCACGAGCCCGGCGAGCAGGTACCGCTCGTTGCGCCCCGCCTGCCGCCGCCGCACGGCGGGCTTTTTGAGCAGCTCCTGCGTCCGGGCGAAGGTCTCTCGGTCGACGAGCGCCTCGTGCTCGCCCGGGTGCCGCTCACGCCCGTAGGGCACGAGCCCGACGTAGAGCGGGTTCTTCAAGACGCGAAGGACCGCCACCTTGGTCCAGCGGGGGCCCGGTCGGCGCACATCGTCCTCGCCCAGCCTCCCCTTGGTGCGGCGGCCGCGCGCGTTGAGCGCCCTCGCGACCAAGAAGGCGCTCTTCTCTTCGCGGTAGAGCGCGAAGGCCTCGCGCACGACGACGGCCTCGAGCTCGTTGACGACGAGCTTGCCGCCCGCGACGTCGTAGCCGAGCGGCACCGGCCCCCCGGTCCACTTGCCCCGGCGGCGCGAGGCGGCGATCTTGTCGCGCGTCCGCTCGGCGATCATCGACCGCTCGAACTCGGCGAACGACATCAGCACGTTGAGCGTCAGCCGCCCCATGGCGTCAGCCGTGGAGAAGTTCTGCGTGACCGAGACGAAGGCGGCGCCCGCGCGCCCGAGGCGCTCCATCACGCGGGCGAAGTCGAGCAAGGAGCGCGAGAGGCGATCGACCTTGTAGACGACGACGAGGTCGACCTTTCCGGCGTCGACGTCCTCGAGCAGGCGCTGGAAGGCGGGGCGGTCGAGAGTGGCGCCGGTGAAGCCCCCGTCGTCGTAGCGCTCGGGCAGAAGGCGCCAGCCGTCGCCTCGTCGGGCGCGGACGTAGGCCTCGCAGGCCTCGCGCTGGGCGTCGAGGCTGTTGAAGTCCTGCTCGAGCCCGGCCGCGGTCGACTTGCGGGTGTAGACGGCGCAGCGCCGCTCGGGCGGCGCGGGCGCGGCCGGGCGGCTCATGGGCCCCCCCCGGGGGTGGACGGCTGGCGCTCCGTGGGGGGCTCGGGCCCGTCGGCGACGTCGCGCAGGGCGCCGCCGAGCCGGCTCACGGCGTCGGCGAGTCGGCCCACGGCGTCGGCGAGCCGGGCGAGTTCGCGCACGAGGGCGGGCAGCGTGTGCTCGAAGAAGCGGTAGCCGAGTTGGGTGCGGGCGAAATCCATCACGCCTCCGCCGCGACGGCTTCGAGCGCACGTCGGAAGAACGTGTAGCCGTTCCAGCCCGTGCCCGTGATGGCCTTGGCCACGCTCGAGAGGCTGCCGTAGCGCTCGCCCCGGAGCTCGAAGCCGCCCTCGACGACGCGCACTTCATGCGTCGTGCCTCGGTAGTCGCGCCGCAGCACGGCGCCGACGGGCGGGCAGCGCGGGTCGCGGGGGGGCGTGCCCGTGGCCAGGGCCTGGCGCTCGGCGAGGCCGTCGTGCAAGCGCGCGAGCGCCCTCGGCGCGAGCTCGGCGGCTCTGGCGCGGGCGCGCGGGCTGAGGCCGCCCTCGGCCCGCTCCTGGAGCTTGCGCGCAAGCTTCTTGACCAAATACGGCTTATTGCGCGAATGCGAAGGCTCGCCGAAGACCTCGGCGTAGCGCGCACGCAATTCGGAAACGGTCATCGACGCGAGCGGGCGCAGTTCGTCCCGCACGCGCCCGAGGTGCGCCTTCTGGGCGCCCGGGCGGGCTTGCTTCATGGCTCTCCTCCTCGCGCCGACCGGGGGCTCGGCGCCCGCACAGACACGCTCTCGCGGGGCGCCCCAGCAAGCTCTTTCCGTCTCGCCCGGCGGGGCGCGCGTCTCGGTTCGGGCCCCGCGTCAAGCGCGACGTCGGCGCGACGTGGGCCAGGAGCGGGCTCGGGCGCGGCGCTCCGGGGACAGGGGTCGAGCAAGACCTCAAGCAAGCCCCTCGCGAGGGCGTCAAGGAGGGGGGCATGGGGGGCGTCCGGGGGCGCCCCGGGATCGTCGGGCGTGTGCATCGTCTCCCCCAAGCAAGGCCAGGCGACGACCCACTCGGGGACACCAACCCGGTACGATTTTGTGCTGTCCCCCCGTAGGCGCTCTCCGACACGCGGGCGGCCAGCGTCCTGGGTCAGGAGGCCGCCGCGGCCCCTGGTCGCGCGGTCCCCGCCCCCGAGGCCGATGGCACCGGCGGCCAGGGGTGGATGAAGGGCCATCCACCGATTCGATGGTCAGCCCAGAAACCCCGCCGAAGTGCGTATTCGCCCCGACACCCTGATGGGAGAATCAGGGGTCGGAGCTTCCGGAGGCGGCGTTCTCCGAACGCGTGGCGCCTGCGCGGCGCAGGACCGGAACCCGCACACGCCTCCGAGCATGAACACCGCGACGATGAAGGCCCTGACGTTCGGCATCGAAATCGAAACCGTCGGTCTCGGCCGCCTCCAGCTCGCCGAGGCCCTGCGCACCGCGCTCGGGGGCGAGGTGACCGCCCAGGGCTACGACTACGCCCTGCTCGACGGCAAGGGGCGCACCTGGAAGGTCGTGCCCGACGGCTCGCTCGCGGGCGCGCTGAATGGCGAGATCGTCTCGCCCGTGCTACGCTACGACGACCTCGGCGACCTGCAGGAGGCCGTGCGCGCCGTGCGGAAAGCGGGCGGGCGTGCCGACGCCAGCGCGGGTATCCATGTCCACGTTGGAGCGGATCGCTTTGACGCCAAAAGCGTCACGAACCTCGTGAAAACCGTCCACAAACAAGAGTGGCTGCTCGAGCACGCGCTCGGCATCCGGCAGGAGCGCCTCGCCCGGTATTGCCGCCCCATCGAGCCGCAATTTTTGGCTCAGCTCGAGGCGCGCCGGCCGAAGACGCTCGCCGACGTGAGCGCCGCGTGGTACGGTCGGGCGAACGTCCGGCCTACCCGCTATGATTCCAGCCGCTACCACGGCCTGAATCTAAATAGCCTGTTCTATCGGGGGACGATCGAGCTGCGCTATTTTAATGGCACGGTCCATGCGGGTGAGGTCAAGGCGTACGTGCAACTCGCCCTCGCCCTGGCGGCGAAGGGCCTGACGGGCCGAGCGGCGTCGAGCAAGCGGCGCGCCTTCGACCCGAGCACGGCGAAGTACGACTTCCGCGTATTTTTGCTGAATTTGGGCCTCATCGGCGACGAGTTCAAAACGGCGCGCCTTCATCTGACGAAACACCTCGGCGGCTCGGCCGCGTGGAAGGGCGAGCGGCGCGACCGGCGCGCGCGCCCCGCCGCCCCGCCCGCGGCCAGCGAGAGCGGGGGCGAGGGCGAGGGCGAGGCGAGCCGTCGCGCCGAACGGGAGGCGGCGTGAGGGGCGCGGCGCCCATACGCGCCGAGGCGCTCGGGGCACACGACCTTGACGCGCGCCGGGTCGGCGACGCAACGATACGAAGCGGGCGCTCGCGCCCGCGCGATGTAGGAAACGCCATGCTCGTATTCGCCTTCGGTTCGAACCTCGACGGGGCGCAGATGCGCGCCCGCTGCCCCTCGGCCCGTGCCGTCGGGCGGGCGCGGCTCGAGGGCCACGCCCTCGCCTTCGGCGGCTTCAGCGCGCGCTGGGGCGGGGCGGTCGCGAGCGTGGTGCGAAGGCGCGGGCAGGCCGTCGAGGGCCTTCTGTACGCCCTGTCGAAGGCCGACCTCCGGGCCCTCGACGGCTTCGAAGGCACCCCGTGGGTCTACGAACGCGTCGCCCGCCTGGTGACGACCGAAGGCGGGACGCGGCGGCGTGCCTTCGTGTACGTGCTGCGCGCGCTCGGGCCGGCCCCCCGTCGCCCCGCGCCGCGCTACCTCGCGGCGGTCCGGCTCGCCTACGCCCGCCTTCGCCTCGACCCCGGCCCGCTCGTTCGCGCCGCCGGCGGGGGCCCGTCGTGAGCGCTCGCCCGCCGCACCGCATCGATGAAGTCGGGGCATGGGCGCCGTACGCGGTTTCCCGCGTCGGTTTCCCATGCCCCCTTCCCGAACCGGACGGGCCAGTTTCCCGGCATCCGGCTCTCCACTCAGTCTCCTTTCGCCTCCTCGAGCTCCTGCAACAGGGTG
>DASTPP010000141.1:0-62591 GCA_035762175.1 Polyangiaceae bacterium
CGATCACGCGGAAGTAGGCGACGGCGTTGACCCCGGCCGGCACGTTGTCGCGGGTGATCACCTCCTGCGGCGGGATGTTGAGCGTCACGGTGCGCAGGTCGACCTTGACCATGCGGTCGATGAAGGGGATCAGCAGGATCAGCCCCGGGCCCTTCTGGGCGATCAGCCGGCCGAGCCGGAAGATCACGCCGCGCTCGTACTCGCGCGCCACCTTGATCGCGGCGAACAGGAACATCAGGAGGATGAAGACGACTGCTGCGAGTGCGATCAGGGTGACGGGCACGGTCAGATCCTTTCGACGACGAGCTGGAGATCGTCCTGTCCCACGGACTCTACGCGTACACGGCCGCCGGGCTCGAGTGGACTGCCGTCGGCGGTGCGTGCGCGCCAGAGCTCGCCGTCCACGAAGACGAGCCCGGCGCCCCGGACACTGCCGGTCACACCCACGAGGCGGTGTGTGCCGACCTCGGGCGGCCGCCGCCTCAGTGTCGCCGCCTTCGTGATCGCGAATCCGAAGAGGAGCGTCAGCGTGGCGGCGATCGCGACGGCCACCCCCACGGCGGCCCCGCCCGCCGCCCCGCCCGCCGCCCGGCCGATCGTGCCGGCGGTGGGCGACGTGCGCTCGCAGATGGTGCTCGAGCGGCTCGCCCGCGGCGACGCGCCCGCGGGCGGCCGGGGCGCGCCACCCTTCCGGCGGGGCGCGCGCGCCCACCTCACGCCCTGGGACCTCGACCGCGCCATCTGGCGCGCGGGCGACCTGGGCCTGCGCGCCGCCGAGCCGCTCTTGCTCGCGCTGCCCAGCCACGACAAGCTGCGCGCCTACACCCTCGCCTGGGCCCTCGCGCGCTGCGGCGGCGAGGCGAGCGTGCCCTTCTTGCGCCGCCTCGTCGACGACCGCGGCCGCGCCGACGCGACGCGGGTCGTGGCGACCGAGGCCCTCGTGCGGGCGGGCGGCGCCGCCGAGCGCGCCCGGGTGCGCGCCGCGCTGCTCGCCGAGCTGCCCCCGCCGCTGCGCGCGGCGGTCGAGAAGGGCGACCCGGCCGAGCTGCGCGCGCAGGCGAACGTCCACTGGACGGCGCGCGGCGACGCCGCGGTCGCCCGCGACTTCCCCACGTTGTACCGCCTCGGCGACGACGAGGCGCACGCCGTCGTGCTCGAGTACGTGTCGCGGGCGCCGCTCAAGCCGCCGCACTTCAAGGGGCTGCGGCGCATCTTCAAGCTGGCCGAGCTCCGGCGCGACGCGCCCATCTTCGGCGCGCTCGCCCGCGCGTTCGAGAAAGAGCACGCGGCGCCCGGCGTCTCGCAGAACAGCTACGTGCACGGCGGCGGCCGGCGCTACGCGCGGGCCACGCCCGAAGACTGGGCGGGGTCGAGCCCGCCCGGCGCCTTCGGCCCGGGCACCAAGCTCTACCTGCGCCGCCGCGCCTGGCGCACGCTGCGACGGCTCGGCGAGCTCGGCAGCGACGCCTACGTGCCCATGGCTGTCGGCGTGCTGCTCGCCTACGAAGACGCCGACGCCGTGCCCGAGCGGCGCACCCGCTCGGCCCACTACGGCCCCTTCGCCCCCTACCTCGCGTTCAACCAGATCCTCTACGGCGGCGGCCGGCGCGTCGTGCTCTCGCCGAGCGGGCGCGCCTTCTCCACCCGCAGCGCCCCCCAGCCGCGCCGGGGCCGCGGGGTCGCCGCCCCCGCCGCCGCCGAGCCGAGCGGCCGCGAAGAGTCCTTCCCCGAGCTCTGGTCGAAGAAGCCCGAGGGCCTGCTGCACCTGCTCGACGAGAGCCGCTGCGCGCCCGTGCACGAGTTCGCCGCGCGCGCGCTCCGCGCGTGCCGCGCCTTCTGCGACGCGCTCGACGTCGAGGCGGTGGCGATGCTGCTCGCCCGGCCCTACGCGCCCACCGCCCGGCTCGGCCTCGAGCTCGCGCGCGTCCGCGTCGCGCGGGGCGAGGGGGGCCCTTCGCTCTGGCTGTCCGCCGCGCTCTCGGTCGACGCCGAGGCCCGGGCCGAGGCGCAAGGGTGGCTCGACCGGGGGCGCGAGCGCGTCGCGGGCGACCTCGATCTGCTCGCCGCCCTCGCCTCGGCCCCCCACGCCGACACGCGCGCCTACGCCCGCCGCCTCTTCGCCGGCCTCGCCTTCGCGCCGGGCGTCGCCGAGCGGCTCTTCCGCCGCCTCTTCGAAGACCTCGCCACGCTGCCCGAGGCCCAGGCCGAGCTCGCGCGCGATCTCGGCGACGCGCTCGTCGCCCTCGCCGCGGGCGGGCGCGTCCGGCCGAGCGCCGAAGAGCTGCGGGCGCTCTTTCAGCACCCCTCGGCCGAGGCCCAGCGCGCCGCCTGGGAGCTCTCGGCGCTCGCGAGCGGGGCGCTGCCGCCCGACGACGTGCTCGCCTCGCTGCTCGACAGCAAGCACGAGAGCCTGCGGGCGACGGGGCTGCGCATCTTGTCGCGGGCGGGCGACGACGAGGCGGCGAGGCCCGCGCTCTGGCTTTCGCTCGCCACCAGCCGGCACGCCGACCTGCGCGAGGGCAGCGCCCCGCTGCTCGCGCGGCTCGCGGCGGCGCGGCCCGCGTTCGGCGCGGCCGTGGCGGGGGGCCTGGTCGAGGCCATCTTGCGGCGCAAGCTGCCCGAGGGGGCGGGCCCGCACGCCGCGCGCCTGCTCGCCGAGGGCCTGCGGCCGCTGCTCGACCGGCTGCCCGACGAGCTGCTCTGGCGGCTCGTGCGCTCGCGCGCGGGCGAGGCGAACGATCTCGCCGTCGCGCTGATGCACGGCGGGCGCCTCTCGCTCGAGGGCCTGCCGGTCTCCGAGCTGGTCGACCTCGCCGACCACGACGCGGTCGCCGTCCGGCAGCTCGCCTGGTCGAAGGCCGAGGCCGACGTCGCGCGGCTGCGGGCCGAGGCGGCCGAGGCGGCCCGCATGCTCGACGCCAAGTGGGACGACACGCGCGCGTTCGCCTTCCGGCTCTTCCGCGAGCACTTCGCGGGGGCGGGGTTGACGCTCGAGACGCTCGTCGCGGTCGCCGACAGCCCGCGGCCCGACGTGCAGGCCTTCGGGCGCGAGCTCATCACGCGGCACTTCCGCGACGAAGACGGCCCCGAGCTCTTGCGCCGGCTCGCCGAGCACCCGGCGCCCGGCGCGCAGCTCTTCGCCACGAACTTTCTCGAGCGCTACGCCGCGGGCCGGCCCGACCGGGTGCGCGAGCTCGTGCCCTACTTTCGCACCGTCTTCTTGCAGGTCAACCGGGGCCGGGTCGCGCGCCGCCGCGCGCTCGCCTTCCTGCGGAGCGAGGGCCTGGCGAGCGAAGAGGTGGCGCGCCTCGCCGTCGGGCCCCTCGCCTCGCTCTCGGTCAGCGTCTCGGTCGAGGCGCGCGCGGGCGCCGTCGAGGCGCTCGCGGCGCTCGGCCGCGCCTGGCCCGGCCTCGAGACGGGCCTGCGCGTCGTGCCGCCCGAGGCGCGCGGGGCCCGGGGCGCGAAGGCCGCCCCGCCCGAGGCGCGCGGGGCCCCGGGCGCGAAGGCCGCCCCGCCGGAGGCACGCTAACCGTGGAGTTCACCTACGCCTACCGCGGCAGCACCGCCGTCCAGAGCGGGCCCTACCGCACGCAGATGTCGTTCGTGCCCGACGCGGGCCGGCCCCCCACCTACTTCTCGGGCGAGATCGGGCGCGCGGTGCCCTTCCGCGAGGCCATCAGCGCGCTGCACGACGTGGTCGTGTCCGACCTGCGCACGCCGCCCAAAGACAAGTCGGCCTACAAGGCCTGGGCCGAGTCGCGCGCCGCCGCCGACCTCGCGCTCATCGCGGGCCGGAGGGCCGACATCGCCGCGCGCGTCAAGCGCGTCGAGGGCGAGCTGCACGCCCTCTTGGCCGAGCGCGCGCGGCGCTGGGGCAGCTTCTACCAGGCGCGCCAGCGCTACTTCGACTACCTTTACAAGCACGAGCGCGACTTCTGGTACGTGCTCGACCCCGTCGTCACGGTGCACCCCGACGAGGTCTTCTTCGAGTGCTTCAGCCAAGACGAGTCGACCTACGGGCGGCTCTCGGTCGGCTACGACTCGTTCAAAGACCGCGGCGAGATCGCGTGCGGCACGACGAACGTCGACTACTCGTCGAAGCTGTACGAAGAGTTCCAGAAGATCCGCAGTTATAAGACGACGCGCTTGCAGGTCGACCCGGCGGGCTTCGAGGTGCAGACGGGCTTCGACGACGCCTACCGCGAGGTGAAGATCGACCTGCCCGACTCGTGGGTGCGGGGCTTTCTGCAGGTCAACTCGGCGATGACGCTGCCGGCGCGCTCGTTCCGGCTGCACCCGGTCGACCTCTTCAACATCTGCTTCGTGCTGCGGCGAAAGCGCGAGCTCCTGGGGCCGCGCTCGCTCCGCTTCTTCTTGACCCCGGGCGCGCCGGTGCGCGTCTTGGTCGAGCCCTTCGGGGTCGAGCTCGCCTGCCCGCGCTCGGTCTACGAGGGCGACGAGGCCGACGAGATTCGCATCTGGGGGCGGCGGCGCCTCTTGGTGCTCGAGCGGCTCTTGCCGCTCGCGCGCGGCTTCACGGTGCACCTCTTGGGCACGGGGCTGCCGAGCTTTTACGTCGCCGACCTCGGCGACATGAGCTTTACCCTGGGGCTCTCGGGCTGGGTGGCCAACGACTGGGCGGCCGCCGGCAACTTCGACCTCCTGGCGCCCCGGGCGGCCGTCGACGACACGACCAAGCGGCGCGTCTTCGAGGGGCTGAAAGAGTCGTGGTTCGACGAGCCCGCGCGGCTCTCGGGCCGGCTCGGGCTGCCGCGGGCCCAGGTGCTCGGGGCGCTCTCGGCCTACGCGCAGGCGGGCCGCGTCATGTTCGACCTGAACAAGGGCGTCTACCGGGTGCGCGAGCTCAGTCGCACCCCCCTGCCGCTCGAGGCGCTGCGCTTCTCGAACGAGCGCGAAGAGAAGGCGAGCCGCCTGCTCGCCGCGAAGGGCATCCACGTCGAGCGTTCGATTCGCCTCGAGCGCGGGGCGGCGGCCGCGCCGGGCCGGGCGCCGGGCGGGCGCACGCTCTCGGGCCGGGTGCGCGACAAGTCGCACGCGTACGCGGTCTCGTTGCAGATCGACGGCGACGAGCGTATCGTCGACGGCGCTTGCGACTGCAATTTCTTCAAGCAAAACCGGCTCCGCAAGGGGCCCTGCGAGCACCAGCTCGCGCTGCGCATGGCGGCCCCCCGCTCGTGAACGACGCCGTGCGCCCCTCGCTTGGTTCCTTTCTCGGTTTCGACCCTGCCCCCGGGGGGCAGGGCGCGCAGCGCAGGGCGGGCCCCCGACGCCTTGCAACCCGGGCGGCGCTTCGCCGCCCATGCCCGTTGGCCTCTCACGCATCACGGGCACGCTCTTCACTGTGCGCTACCCACCACCTACTGACGGTTGTCGGTGAGAGTCGTCGCCGACTCAACGCGTCAGTAGGTGGTGGTAGCGCTTGAGTTGAGCGCGCCCGTCCCGAGTTTGACGAAGGTCTCGGCCCCCCTGCGCTGCGCGCCCTGCCTCCCGCGGCCCCCGCCCCGCCCTGAGCCCTTGCCGACCGATGGCCACCCGCCCGCGCACCCGCCAAGAGCTCTACGACCGCATCGCCCAGACGTCGAAAGACGAAGTCATTCTCGACGACATGGTGCGGCTCGGGTTCTGGCCCGGCCGCGGCCTGCCGGGTGATCCGTCCGACGAGTTCCGGCGCGAGGGCGAGCTCAGGCGCGAGCTCGCCGAGCTGCGCGCCGACCTCGCCAAGGTGACCAACGTCGAGCGCGCCCGCAAGCAGCTGCTCGAAGAGCGCCTCGCCGCCTCGCGCAAGGCGCGGCAAGAGACCAAGCAGCGGCGCCTGGCCGAGGCGAAGGCGCGGGCCGAGGCCTGGCGCGAAAAGAAGGCGACCGAGATCGTCTACCTCGGCGAGCGCGTCTCGGGCGGCCTGACCGGCGGCGCCCCCGCCGACCCCGCCAAGCTCTCGGCCCTCGGCCTGCCCCACCTCGACGCGCCGCCGGCGCTCGCCGCGGCCCTCGGCCTGAGCGTCGGCGCCCTGCGCGCGCTCGCCTTCCACCGCCCGGTCAGCGAGTCGAGCTCGTACGTCCGCTTTACCATCCCCAAGAAGGCGGGCGGCACGCGCCTCATCTCGGCCCCGATGCCCCGGCTCAAGGCCGCCCAGCGCTGGGTGCTCGAGCGCCTGCTCGCGCCGCTCGCCGCCCACGAGGCCGCCCACGGCTTCCGCCGGGGCCGCTCGATCGTGTCGAACGCCGCGCCCCACGTCGGCGCCAAGGTCGTCATCAACGTCGACCTCAAAGACTTCTTTCCGAGCGTCACCTACCGGCGCGTCAAGGGCGTCTTCCGCTCGCACGGCCACGCCGAGTCGGTCGCCACGGCGCTCGCGCTGCTCTGCACCGAGCCCGAGGTCGAAGCGGTCGAGCTCGACGGCCGCCGCTACTTCGTCGCCCTCGGCGAGCGCCGCCTGCCGCAGGGCGCCCCGACCAGCCCCGCCCTCACCAACCTGCTCTGCCGCCGCCTCGACCGGCGCCTCGAGGCCGCGTCCGCCAAGTTCGGCTTCGTCTACACCCGCTACGCCGACGACCTCAGCCTCTCGTCGCCCGACCCCGCCCGCGGCGCCACGGCCAAGATGCTGAACGTGCTGCGCGCCGTCATCGCCAGCGAGGGCTTCGAGCTGCACCCCGACAAGACCCGCGTCTTGCGCCGGGGCCGCCGCCAAGAAGTGACCGGCCTCACCGTCAACCGCTCGCTCGGCGTCGAGCGCGCCGAGCTGCGGCGCTTCCGCGCGCTCTTGCACCAACTCGACGTCAAGGGCCCCGAGGGCCTGCGCTGGGGCCAGTCGAACGACGTCTTCGCCGCCGCCTTGGGCTTCGCCAACTACGTCGCCATGGTGCAGCCCGAGAAGGGCGCCGCCCTGCGCCAGCGCGTGCGCGAGCTGATGGCCAAGCACGCCTACCGCCCGCCCCCCCGGCCCGCGCGTGGCAAGCGCGCCGCCGCCACGACCGCCCCCGCGGCGGGCGCCCCGCCCGCGGCCCTCGCGACGGGCGCCCCGCCCGCGGCCCCCGCGACGGGCGCGCCGCCCGCGGCCCCCGGCGCCAAGGCGCCCGACCCGCCCGACGCCCCGGCCGACCCGAGCGCGCCGAAGAAGAAATGGTGGAAGCTCTTTTAGAGCGATCCCCCGGTCGGCCTGGTGAGGTCTCCCATGCGATCCCGAATTGTTGCCTTCGCCCTGCTCGTGGCCTGCGCCGTCGGCTGCAACGCCCTGCTCGGCATCGAAAGCGCCGACGTCGACGACTCGGGCGGCGGGGCCGGCGGCGCCAGCGGGTCGGCCGGGGCGGCGGGGGTGGGCGGCGGGGGCGCGGGGGGCGGCGCCGGCGCGGGGGGCGGCGCCGGGGGGCCGGGCGGCGGGGGCATGGGCGGCGGCGCGGGGGCGGGCCCGCGCTGTCTGCCGCCGCGCCCCGCCACGTGCGCCCCAGGCACGCTCGATGACGCCGAGAACTGCTGCGTGGCCGAGCGAAGCTGCCAGGGCGGCGCCTGCACGGACGGCGAATGCGGCGCGGTGATCTTGGCGAAGTCGACGTCGGCCGACCCCGAAGAGGTGCTCGACGTCGTGGTCGTCGACGACCAGGTGTTTTGGTCGAGCGGGTTCGGCCGCAAGCTCTACATGACGTCGATCGACGGCGGGCCGGTGTTCACGCACGCGACCTCGGAGCAAGGCCAGGGTTTTTTGACGAGGCTCGCGGCCGACGGCACGCACGTCTACTACACCAACTTCGGCTCCGGCCGCGTCGTGCGCGTCCCGCTCGGCGGCGGCGCCCCCGAGACCGTCGCTGAGCTGACCGCCTTGCCGCCCGAGCCCCAGCCCCAGGCCGGCTTCGGCCAGATCGCCGTCGGGGGCGGCTTCGCGTTCTGGGCCATGGAGCTCACGAAGGGCGTCTACTACGCGCCGCTCGCGAGCCTGCCCGCCCAGCCCGTCCTGCTCGACGGCACGGGCACCCACGGCGTGGCGACCGACGAGACCCACGTCTACTGGGGCACCGAGGCCGGCTCGATCGTGCGGCGGCCGCTGTCCGACTTGGCGGCGCTCTCCGAAGAGATCGTCACCGGCCAGGGCATCGTCGGCGACGTCGAGGTCGTCGGCGACCGCGTCTATTGGGTCGGCGCCGGGGGCGTGGCCTCGGCCGAGAAAGACGGCCTCAACCGGCTCCTCGTCACGCTCTTCAACGAGAGGGTGCCGCTCGGCATCGCCAGCGACGGCCGCGACGTCTTCATCACCGCGGCGGGCTCGATCGACCCGCCCGTGCCGGGCGCGCTCTTCCGCGTGCCCCTGCTGGGCGGGCCGGCGGTGCCGCTCGCCGCGACGGCGGCGCCCGGCGACATTCGCGCCGTCGTCGTCGACTGCGACACGCTCTACCTGGCGAACGGCGCCGACCAGAACGTGCTCAAGCTGACGCGCTGACGCCGCCGCGCGGGCCCGGCGGGGGGTAGCGCCCGCCCCCCTTCCGTAAGACCGTTCGGGCGCGCCCCGCCGGCGTGGGGCGCGCTTGACGCGTAACCCGAACGCAGCAAGCTGCCATCATGCCCGAAGAAGCGATCGTCGCGCCGCGGGCCCCCTTCGACGCCTGGCCCGCGCAAGCGTTCGACCACCGCTTCGGGTTCGGCTGGTGGGCCGACCCAGCCACCTGCGTCTTTCAGACCTCGATCGAGCACGGCACCGTCGCCAGCGTCGAGGTCGTCCAGGGCTGGGTCGACGCCGCCCTCGCCGTGCGCCGCGCCGAGATCGCGCAGAGCGGCGGGCTCTTTCTGCTCTACGACGTGCGCTCGCTGCGCCACTTCGACGCCGACGCGATGCGCCTGCACCTCGCGCGAATGCAGGCCCGGCCCCGCACCTACCTGCGCGCCTCGGTCATCGTCGTCGAGAAGCCCTCGGCCCTCTTGCAGGTGGCCCTGCACACGGCGAACCTGGTCGCCGCCCGGGTCGCCAACGCCAAGGTCGAGCTCACGAGCGACCTCGCCGCCGTGCTGCGCGACCACGCCGTCCGGCCCCCCGGCCCCGCCCTGACCTTCCCGGCCGCGCCGCCCTGACCTTCCCGGCCGCGCCCCCTGAAGGCTTGCCAGGCCGGGCGGGCCGGGGCATGCGCGGGCGCCATGACCTCCGCGCCCGATGACGCCTCGCCGCGGCCCCGGCGCCCGCACCCCTACGCCCACGCCCCCCGCCTGCCCGAGGGCGAGATCTCGCTGCCCTCGCTCGTGCCCGAGGGGGGCCCGCTCGCGCTCGAGATCGGCCCGGGCCGGGGCGCCTTCGCCCTCGCGTGGCTCGCGCACGACCCCCGCGTCCGCCTCGTCGCCCTCGAGGTGCGGCTCAAGTGGGCCGCCGTGCTCGACGCGCAGATGCGCGCCCGGGGCTACGGGGGGCGCGGCCGCTGCTTCGCCGAGGACGCGCGCGCGGCCCTGCCGCGGCTCGGCCCCGACGGGTCGGTCGACGTCGTCTTCTTGCACTTCCCCGACCCCTGGTGGAAGAAGCGCCACCACAAGCGCCTCGTGCTCGGCGACGCCCTCGCCGCCGAGGCCGCGCGCCTGCTCGCCCCGGGCGGCGTGTTCTACCTGCAGACCGACGTCGAAGAGCGCGCCGAGCTCTACGAGCGCGTCGTCGGCGCGTGCCCCGCGCTCGAGCCCGCGGGCGAGGGCGGCTCGGCCCGCCTCGGGCAGAACCCCTACGGCGTGCGCAGCAACCGCGAGGTGCGGGCCGACGAAGACGGGCTGCCGGTCTACCGAATGCGCTTCCGCAAGCGCGCCGGCTGAGCGCCCCGGCCCCCCCGCGGCGCCCCGGGGGGCCCGCAGGGCGACCCGCCGCGCTCAGCGCGGGGGCGCCGCGCCCCCTTCGTTCTCGTCGTCGAGCGCGGCCACCTCGGCCCAGAGGCCGTCGAGATCGAGCGCCAGCCCCTCGCAGCCGGGCACCGCGCTGACGACGCCTTCGGTCGCGCCGAGGGCGTGCACGTAAGCGCCCTCGGCGCTTCGCACGAGGACCTCGAGCGTGAGCAGCTGGGGGTCGACGAGCCAGTAATAGAGCACCCCGAAGCGCGCGTACTCGCCGACCTTCTCGATGCGATCGCGGCGCCCGTCCCGGGCCCGCGTCGAGACGATCTCGACGACCAGCGAGGGCGGCTCGTAGACGAGCGACGCCCGGCCGGGCGGCTTGCGGCTGCCCGGCAGGTAGACGGCCACGTCGGGCTTGCGGCCGCGCCCGGGCGCGACGGCGAGCTTCGTCTCGGAGCCGAGCACCAGCCCCCCCCGCGGCACCGCCCACGCGCGCAGGGCCGCGAGCAGCCAGCCGACGATGAGCTCGTGAATGACGTTCGGCATTTCTTCGTCGACGAGGCGCCCGTCGACGAGCTCGCCGGGCTCGTCTTCGGCGAGCGCCGCCCACTGCTCGAGCGAGAGCAGCGGGGCGAGGTTCGACACGGCGTTCGCGCCCGACATCTCGGAGGCCAGTGTAGCACGGCGCCCCTCGCGCGAAACGGACCGCTGCCGCCTCCGCGCCCTCGCCCGCCGCGGCCGACACGCCCTCGCCCGCCGCAGCCGACGCGCCCTCGCCCGCCGCGGCCGACGCGCCCTCGCCCGCCGCGGCCCGCTCGCCCCCGGGGGCGCTCAGTAAAAGCCTTCGCGCCGGGCGTAGCGGGCGGCGCGCGCGACGTCGAACGCCTCGACGTCGAAGTCGTCGCCGCGCACGGCGCGGAGCACCTCGCCGCAGGTCGGCAGCGCCGACGGGTCGGCGAAGCGCTCGGGGGCCCACAGCGCAGAGCGGATGGCCGCCTTCGGGCAGTGGACGAACGCCTCTTCGATGTCGACCAGAATGCCGAGCTTCGGCGCCTTGCCCTCGACGGCCGAGTCGGCGAGCAGCGCGGGGTCGGTGGTGATCGTCGCCCGGCCGTTGACGCGGAACGTGTCGCCGACGCCGGGGATGAGAAAGAGCAGCCCGACCCGAGGGTTGCCGAGAATGTTGCGCAGCGAGTCGGCCAGCTTGTTGCCGGGCCGCTCGGGCACCAGCAACGTCGTGTCGTCGAGCACGCGCACGAAGCCGGCCGGGTCGCCCCGCGGGCTGACGTCGCACGAGCCGTCGGCGCCCGCGGTCGACAGGCAGAGAAAGGGCGACAGCTCGACGAAGCGGCGGGTGAGCGGGTTCAAGCGGTCGCTCGCCTTCGACCGCACGATCTCGGTCGGCGCCCCGATGAGCTCGCGGAGCTGCGCCTCGGTGTCGATGGTGTGCGGCGTGAGTCGGTGGCCCATCGCCGCCCAGCCTAGCGCCAGACCCGGCCCGCCGGGTACTCGGACGCGAGCGGGGCCGAGCCGCCCGGCCGGCGCCGCACCGCCGTTGGCGCGGGCGGCCGCCGCGGTCGTTGGCGCGGGCGGCCGCCGCGATCGTTTGCGCGGGCGGCCGCCGCGGCCCAGAGTGTCGCGGCGCGGGGGGTGAATACAGCCCCCCCGAGCTGCAGAGCTTCACGATGTTGTCGACCACCCACCCCAACGACCACGACGTTAGCGCGCAGGTCGAGGCCGTCGCCCGCCTGATCGCCGAGAGCAAGCACCTCGTCGCCTTCACCGGCGCGGGCATCAGCACCGACTCGGGCATCCCCGACTTTCGCGGCCCCGACGGCGTGTGGACACGCCGCGACGCCGGCCTGCCGCCCCCCGCGTGGGGCACGCCGCAGGCCAAGGTGCGCCCGAACGCGTCGCACGAGGCGCTCGTCGAGCTGCAAGAGCTCGGGCGGCTCAAGTTCCTCATCACCCAGAATACCGACAACTTGCACCGCCGCTCGGGCATTCGGCCCGAGCTCCTGGCCGAGCTGCACGGCAACGGGCGGCTCATGCGTTGCACCGAGTGTGACCGCCAGTTCGAACGCAGCGAGGTCGGCTGGGACCGCGAGCTCTTCGGCCCCGGCTACCGCACGCAGAAGCCCGTCAAGGGCCAGCCCCCCTGCCCCCGCTGCCGCGGCCGGCTCGTCTCGTCGGTCGTCAACTTCGGCGACTTGCTGCCCGAGCGCGAGCTCGCCCTCGCGGCCCTGCACGCCCAACGCTGCGACGTGATGCTCGCGCTCGGCTCGTCGCTCGTCGTCAACCCGGCCGCCGCCCTCGTCGGCCTCGCCCTCGAGCACGGCGCCCACGTCGTGCTCATCAACCGCGGCGAGACCCCCTACGACGAGCTCGTCGGCACGCGCATCGAGGCGGGCATCGGCACCATCTTGCCAGCCGCCGCCGCCCGGGCCAAAGCCCTACTCGGCCGCTAGACCCGACCCACCTTCGCCGGCCAGAGCAGAGACCGCCCATGGCCCGTGCCGAGGGCGCCCCCCTCCCCACCCCGCCCATGCCCGAGCTCGCCGAGGTCGAACACGCCCGCCGCCTCTGGGACGTCGGCCTCGGCCGCCGCGTGCACGAGGTGACCATTCGCTCGCCGGGCTCGCGGGTGTTCCGCGGCGCCGACGTCGACGAGCTCTCGGCGGCGCTGGGGGGCCGGGCGCTCCACTCGTCGGCGGCGAAGGGCAAGCAGATGGCCTTTCGTTTCGGCCCCGGCGGCGCCGCGTGGCTCGGGCTGCACCTCGGCATGAGCGGGCGCCTGCTGGTCGAAGCGGCCGACTACGAGCCGGCGAAGCACGACCACCTCGTGCTGCGGCAGGCCGGGCGCTCGCTCGTCTTCAGCGATCCGCGCCACTTCGGGCGGGTGCGCTTTCACCAGGGCGGCGAGCCCTCGTGGTGGGCGTCGATCGCGCCCTCGGTGCTCGGCGACGAGTTCGACGCGGCGTCCGTCATTGCCTTCCTTGGCCGGCGCCGGCGGGCGCCGCTGAAGGCGGTGCTGCTGATGCAAGAGCGCTTCCCCGGCGTCGGCAACTGGATGGCCGACGAAATTCTCTGGCGGGCGCGCATGCACCCCGCGACCCCCGCCGGCTCGCTCGACCAGCGCGGCGCGACGGCGCTCTGGCGCGCCGTGCGCCGGGTCGCCCGGCTCGCCGTCGACACCATCGACGACGCGTGGAATTACCCATCATCCTGGCTCTTCGCGCAGCGCTGGCGCCCCGGCGGCCGCTGCCCCCGCTGCGGCGAGGCGCTCTCGCGGGCGGCGATCGGCGGGCGCACGACCTGCTGGTGCCCGCGCTGCCAGCCCGGCGCCGCGGGCTCCCGGGGCCGCGGCCGCGCGGGCGCGAAGAGGTAGCCGCCTGCGACGGCGGCCGCGCGGGCGCGAAGGGGTAGCCGCCTGCGATGGCGGGCGCGCGGGCGCGAAGGGGTAGCCGCCTGCGATGGCGGCCGCGCGGGCGCGAAGGGGTAGCCGCCTGCGACGGCCGGCGCGCCGGCCGAGCGCACGGTTGCCCCGAACCCCCGGCCGGTGCTCTCGAAAGGGCGCCACGCGAGAGCCGTTCGAGCGCACCATGCCCCCCCTCGGGCCTTTTGCGGTCGGTGCTCAAAAATTACCCGAACGAGGCGATTTTAAAGTTCGCCACTGTCGGGCCACCGTACGCCTGCACCCTCACTGAAAATTGCGCAAAAAGCCGAACGGTCGCCCGCACTTTCGCTGACGCGCAAGCCCCGGTTCAGGTACCTCAATGTGAAGACCCATGGAATGGCAGCCGTTTCGGTGTGGGGTCTGCGGGGCGGGGCTGGGCGCGACCGACGAGGGCCCCGCGCGCTGCGACAACTGCGCGGCGGTGGTGAGCGCCGGGCCGATGTCACGCCGCTTCATCGCCCGGTCTCGCTTCGAAGACCAGAGCCTCGGCAGCTTCTCGCTCGAGGACCGCGGCGTCGCGCAGGGCGCGCGCTGGGGCTGGCGCGATACCGACGGCGCGCTCGTCGTGACCGCGCCGCCGGCCGAGGTCGGCTACCCGCTGCTCTTCCACCCCGGCGTCTTCGACGGCGTCGAGGCCTGCGTGCGGTTCCGGGTCGAGAGCGGCCTCGGCCCCGACGCGAACGTCGCGCTCTGGCTCCGGGTCGACGACCAGGCGGGGGCGTACACCGTGCGGCTCTACGGCGACGGGCGCCTGACGGTCGCGCTGCGCGACGCCGACGCCGTCCGCGAGATGATCGCCGAGATGCAGGCGGGCGACGTGCTCTCGGCGGCGCGCTCGGTCGAGCTGCGGGCGGCCCTGCGCGACGACCGGCTGCACGTCTACGTCAACGGCGCCTCCGCCGCCTCCGTCCGCTGCTACGAGCTCGATCAAGGCTACTTCATCCTCGGCCTCGAGACGGGCGCCGAGCCGCTGACCGTCGCCCTGTTCTCGCTCGAGCTCCGCCAGCCCGCGGGGGCGTAGGCTGCGCCTGGCGAAGCCGGGCACCTCGTCGGGCAGCGTACCGGGACGCCTCTTCAACCAGCCGGTGAGGCTTGTCAGCCGTTCGGCACGCTTGCCGAACCACCGCCGCGGCTTGCTACGCCATTTTGAAGGCCTCCTTGCTCAGTCTGAAGGCTTGTCGAACCACCCCCCCCGCTTGTCGAACGGGCGAGCAAGCCTCGCCCCCGAGCAACGAGCCGTCGGAGGCGGCCGAAGAGGCTTCGGGGTTCGAGCCAGAAGCGCCGTTCGAGGGCTGGCAAGGCGCTGGGGCGGGCAGGCAAGCCGAATTTTCGGCCGAGCAGGCCTCTCCGTTGGCTCGGCAGGCCTCCGGAGCGGCTCGACAAGCCTGCGGCCCTCGGTTCGTCGCACGAAAGACGGCAAAACGCGGTGCCGCCCGGGCTTGGTGAGGCCCAACATTTTTTTTCGCAACCCGCGCCGAGGCGGGGCCGAAGGGAGGACAGAAGCACCCACGACACCCCCAACCAAGAGAACCGACCATGCTCACTCGCAGAACCATTTTGTCGGCGCCGGCCCGGCTGGCCCCCGTTGTGACCACCGCCAAGCCCCCTCCCTGCTCAACGGAGGGGGCCAAGGCCGACCGGCCCGCCGCCCCGTCGCCCGCCAAGGCGGCGCCTGGCGGCCGCGCCTCGCGCCGGAAGGCGGCCGCCGAGAGACCGGCGTCGCCCGCGAGCGAAGGCTCCGACGGCGGCCCACCATCGGAGCCACCTTCCGAAGGGGGCGCCGACGAGGGCGCCTGGCCTTCGGTCTCGCGACAAACGCTCGAGCAGACGCCGGGCCGGGTTCACCAATTTCTTCGCGGCGTCGGCACGTCGGCCTCGATTCGCGCCCAGCTCACCGCCCGCGGCTATTCGAAGAAGGTGCACGCGCAGGGCTGGCGCTTGCTTCAGGCCACGAGCGGCTTCTTCGACGACGGCGCGACCGACGGCGAGGCCGACGACACGGCGGTGCGCGCCGCCATCGCCGAGATCGACGCCTGGGACGAACCGGGCTTCCGCATCATCAACGCCTCGCTCCGGGCGCGCCACCCCGCGCAGCACGCCTTTCTGACCCAGGGCCTGCGGGCGAGCACGGGCGCCGAGTCCGTCACCGGCGTCGCCGCGCTGCTCGACCGGCTCGACGCGCTCGAGCGCGCGCCCGAGCGCGAAGCCACCCGCAAGGCCGACCACGCCGCGCTCGCCACCCTGGCCGATCGGGGCATCGACGCGCGCGAGCGCAAGCGGCTTCGCGCCCTGGTCGAGCGGGCGCAAGACTTCGCCGAGCGCTTCGACAACCCGAGCGAGCGGGCGAAGGTCGAGAAGCGAATGCGCGAGGCCCTCCTCGAGCTGCGCCTCTGGTACGAAGAGTGGTCCGAGATGGCTCGCGTCACCTTCAAGCGCCGCGACGAGCTGATTCGCCTCGGCCTCGCGTCGCGCCGCCCCCGCCGCGGGGCGAGCTCGCCCGGCGAGGGCGAGGGCGAGCCCGACGTCGAGCCCGAGGGGGCGGCGGTCTGAGCCGCCCGCGAAGAAGGCGCGGGCGGCTCGGCTAACCTCCCGGGGGTACGGCAGAGAGGGTGGCCAGCTCGGCACGGAGCGCTTCGCGTCGTGCGGCCCGACGGGCTGCGTCGCCGGGCCCTGCGGGCCGGGCCTGCGCTGCGACGCGGCGAGCCGCACCTGCGTCGCCGCCCTGCCGCGCGGGGCCGAGTGCTCGGACGACCCCAGGTGCGGCGAGGGCGAGTGCCTCGACGGCCGCTGCGAGCCCGAAGCCATTCTGGCGGGCGTCGAGCTCTGCGGGGCGCCCCGGCGGGGCCCCGACGGAAGTCGGGGGCAGCGGACGCCCGCTCGTGCCGCGCGGAATCGGGCCGGTTCGGAGAACAAAGCCCGCCCCCTCGCCGGGGGCCGGGCTCCCGCGGGCTTCGGCTTGCCGGGCGAGCGCGCGAAGCGGCTCGCTTCGCGGGAGCCCTGCCTCCGGCAGGGCTTGGACGGCCGTTTCCGCGGGCGAACGCTGCCCCCGACTTCAGTCGGGGGCGGCGAACGTTCCGTCGGCGCCCGCCGGCGAGCGCGGCTCGGGGCCCGGCGGCGGGGGCGTCAGCGCCTCGATGCGGGCGAGCATCTCGGCGGCGAGATCGAGGCCGCCGTGGGTGCTAAACGCATAATCGACGGGGAAGTTCGCGCGCACCTTCGTGCGCCCCGCGTCGGGGAAGGCCGCGGGGTTCTGCAAGATGGTGTCGGTGGTCTCGTCGGTGCCGCCGTGCTGGTGGCAGCCGATGCAGTTGGTGCGCGCGGCGTGCTCGGCCGTCTCGAGGTAGGGGTTGCTGCACCAGGTCGAGGGGCCGTGGGCGGCGGCGGCCGAGAGCGCGGCGGCGAGGCTCGGGTGCTCGGCCTCGAAGGCCGCGCCGGGCGCCGGATCGTGCTCTTCGAAGGCCGTCGTGACGCACATTTTGTAATTGCGAAAGGGCCCCGCCGCGAGGCGCGCGGGGCGGTCGGCGCCGAAGTCGGAGTTCGGCTGGTCGGACCAGAAGAGGGTGATCCAAAACCAGTCGCGCAACTCTTTCGTCATGATGTGCAGGGCGACGAGGCGCGTCGAGAGGCCCGGCGCGAGGCGCATCGTGTAGATCGCGTCGGGCCCCGGGTCGGCCTCGCCGTCGCCCGGGCCGAAGGTGCCGCCCGCGAGCTTCGCGGCGAGCGCGCCCGCGCTCGTGTCGTACGTGGGCAGGGGCGACGCGCTCGTCACCCAGCGCGTCTTGACGGCCACGGCGTCGGGGGGGAACTCACCCTCGAGGCAGGGCGCGAAGGCCCCGCCCTCGGCCGGCGGCGGCGCCTCGCACTCGACGAGGGGCCGGTAGCTGCGCAAGACGTGGGCGACGTAGGCGGGGCTCAGCAGCGCGCGCCCGTCGCCGCCGAGCGAGCTCGGGCCCCCGGGCAGCTCGAGCTCGCGCCGCCGCTCTTCGAGCTTCGCTGGCGAGAAGGTCGGCAGCCGCGTCGCCCGAACAACGTTCCAGGGGAAGATGCGGGCGATGCGCTCGTCGCCGAAGGGCGCGCGGGCGATCTTGTCGGCGTCGGGCAGCGAGCGGAAGAGCTGGTCGAACATCGGCAAGAAGTCGTCGCGCGAGTACCACGTGTGGAACCTCGGCAGCGTGATGGTCTCGCCGAGCGCGTCGGCCGTCGCGATCGGCACCGGCGCGACGACCTTCTCGACGACGGCCCAGGCGGCCTGGCGGCGCAGGGCCATGCTCGCCGAGAGCGCCTCGGCCCGCCCCTTGACCGGGGGGTCGGCCGGGTAGGGCGCGGCCTGCCCGAGCAGGTAGCGGTCGAGCGCGCGGGCCTCTTGTCGGCGGGTGCCGGGCTCGCCCTCGGGCGGCGCGGGGGCGCAGCCGAGGGCCGAGAGCGCGAGGCCGAGGGCGGCCGCGGGGGCGCAGCCGAGGGCCGAGAGCGCGAGGCCGAGGGCGCCCGCGGGGCCGGCTCGCCCCGCGCTCACTCCGGCGCCCGCAAGGCGGCGTCGCTGGCGAGCAGCAGCTCTTGGCCCACCTTCATGTCGCGCACCATGAAGTAGAGCCAGCCGTCGGCGCGGAAGTGCGGCGAGAACGCGAAGCTGCCGGCGGGCATCTTGGTCAGGCGCGTCTTCTTGCCCGTCTTCAGATCGACCAGCACGATGTTCGACGAGCCGAGCGGCAGCGAGGCCTGGTCGGGGTCGGCGTGGTCGACGTACTGGTGGGTGACGAGGAAGCGCTCGTCGAACGAGAAGCTCGCCTTGGCGCCCGGGGCGCAGACCTGCGCGACGAGCGGCGCCTCGATCGAGAGGCCCGCGCCCGCGCCCTGCGCCTTGACGAGGCGCACGCGGTAGGCACTCTGCCCGTTCGTCCGCTGGAAGCGCGCCGAGGCGAGCAGGGTCGAGGGCGAGAGGATCACGTCGCCCTCGCCGGGGGTGGCCACGGAGGCGGGGGCGCCGACCTGGTACGCCTGGCCGTCGTTCTCCATCGGGATGAACGTGGTCTCGGTGTTCTGGCCGAAGGGCGTCGGCAGCGGCGTGGTCTGGAAGTAGCCGGCGTCGTCGTTGACGTTGGCGCTGAGGGTCATGAAGTAGCGCACGCCGTCGAGCGACGAGCCGACGCTCTGGTAGATGGCCGCGGCGACGGGCGAGCACTTCGGCTCGAGCATCGAGATGGCGGGCGTGGGCAGGGCGGCCGCGTCGGCGATGAGGCTCTGCCGGCAGGCGCGGATGGCGAAGTCGGCGCCCACCCCGGCGAACGCGAAGCCGTCGTTGCTCGGGAAGAAGTAGGGGTCGTAGAGCGCCGCCACCGCGATCGGCTTGTCGGGCTTCGAGAGGTCGACGATGCGCCCGGCCGTGTTGAGCCCGAAGCCGACGTAGCGGCCGTCGGCCGAGCTGCGCACCCAGTAGTGCGAGACGAGGCCCTGCTTGCGCAGAAAGCGCAGGGTCTGCGGGGCCGCGGGCTCGCCGTAGGTGGCCGTCATGTCGCCGAACGAGGCCAGGCAGTCGAGCGGGTTCGTGGCGCCGCCGCACCCGAACATCGGCGTCGCGAGCTCGGCGAGGCGGGCGCCCCAGCCCTCGGTCTTCATGCGCGCGATGTGCTGCAAGAGCTCGGGCGCCGCCGTCGTCTCGTCGCAGGACGGGTCGGGGTTGATGCCGTCGTCGAACACCTCGTCGATCGCGGGCGTGCCGCGCAAGACCCAGCCCTTGATCTTGGCGAAGTCGGTCGGCGAGAGCGCCGGGCCCCCGAGCGGCATGCCCACCTTCTGCACGAAGGCCGCGTGCTGGGCCGCCCCCTCGGCGGCGCCGAAGGCCCCGGCGAAGAGCTTGGCGAACTGGGCGCCCGAGGCGCCGGCCGCGTAGAGGCCGAGCTTGTGCGCCGAGAAGGGGCTCGCGCCCGACGAGGGGTCGAGCCGCAGACAGTCGACCCGCTGCAGCGGCGTCAGGCCGAGCGGCATCACGCACGCGGCCTCGACCGCCAGCATCGCCTCGGCCCAGTCGCGCACCGTCTGCCGGGTGATGGTGTGGCAGTTCTGGCAGGCGCTCTGGGGCCCGACGAGCAGCGCCTCGACGTCGAGCGCGAGCTGCTGCCCGGGCGAGTTGGCGACGGCCTGGGCGGCCAGGCCCTCGTCGTCGGGCGCCGCGACGTCGGCGACGCCGCCCGGGGCGCCGGGCCCGGGCGGCGCGGCGCACCCGGCCGCGGCCCAGAGCCCGAACCCGACGAGGGCGAAACGAAACAAGGTCAAGGTCTGAGTAAAAGTCTGCATTGTCGCGCAGCGTTTTAGCATACCCCCCCGGGCCCTATCACCTATCTCTTTTTCTCATACGCCCCGCCCCGCGCGACGGCGCGCCCGCCCCCCCGCGGGCGTGACCGGGCGCGTCAACGGGCGGCGCGCAGGCGCAGCCGCGCGGCCTCGAAGGCGGGCAGGGCGAGGGCGCCTTCGCGCACGGGGGCCTCAATCGATCAGGCGCTGGGCCAGGTAGACGTAGTGCCGGGCCCAGCGCCGGGCGTTGGCCGCGGGGTCGGCGTCGTACGAGTGGCCGCCCGAGGTGTCTTCGAAGTAGATGGGGTCGTAGCCGTACTCTTTGAGCCGCGCGGCGAACTTGCGGGCGTGCCCCGGGTGCACGCGGTCGTCGAGCGTGTTGGTGGTGACGTACACCTGCGGGTAGCCCCGGCCGGGCTTGACGTTCTGGTAGGCCGAGTAGCGCGCGATGAAGGCGGCGTCGCCGGGCACGCGCGGGTCGCCGTACTCGCCGATCCACGAGGCGCCGGCGGGCAGCTCGTGGTAGCGCAGCATGTCGACGAGCGGGCTCTCGATGACCGCGGCGTTGAAGAGCTCGGGGTGCTGGGTGATCGACACCGAGGTCAAGACGCCGCCGTTCGAGCGGCCGTAGATGCCGAGGCGGCGCGGCGAGGTGAGGCCGCGCGCGGCGAGATCTCGGGCGACGGCGGCGAAGTCGTCGAACGACTTCTGCCGGTTCTCGCGCTGCGCCGCCTGGTGCCAGGCGGGGCCGAACTCGCCGCCGCCCCGGATGTTGGCGTTGACGAAGACGCCGCCGTTCTCGAGCCAGAGCTTGCCCATCTCGGGCAGGTAGGCCGGGGGCTTGGTCAGCTGAAAGCCGCCGTAGCCGTACATCAGGGTGGGCGCCTGGCCGTTGGCCTTCGAATCTTTGGGGCGGACCACGAAGTAGGGGACGTTCGCCCCGTCGCTCGACGCGACCTCGAACTGCTCGACCGCCAGGCGCGAGGCGTCGAAGCGCGCGGGCGAGGCGCGCACCGCGTCGGCCTTGCCCGCGGCCGCGTCGCCCAGCATCAGCGTGGTGGGCGTCAAGAAGCCCTCGTACGAGTAGAACACCCGCTCGCTCGAGCGCCCCGCGTCGACGAGCGAGGCCGAGACGTTCTCGGGGACGGGCAGCTTGGCCTGCCGCCAGGGCTTCGCCCCGTCGGGCGCGAAGCCGACGATCTGGCCGCGCACGTTGTCGTAGACCGCCGCGACGACGCGCCCCCGGGTGACGACGACGCCGTTGAGCGACTGGCGCGGGCCCGGCGAGAAGACGAGCGGGTTCTCGTCGGCCCCCGGCCGCGGCGCGCGGCCCGCGAGCACGTCGACCCGGACGGCCAAGAGCGAGCCGGCCGCGTAAGGCCCGCCCCAGCCCGGCGCCCACGCCTCGTCGATGCCGAACACGATCTTGCCCCCGAGGCCGCCATGGACGTCGATGCGCTCGGGCAGGCTCAGCTTGACGGGCTTGCCCCCGACGAGGGCCCAGGTCTCACTGCGGAACGTGTCGAGCGGCCGCCGGATCAGCACCACCTCGACCTGGCCCGTCGGGCCGCTCAAGACGACGGGCTCGACGCCGGCGCCCCCGTCGCGCGCCTCGCCCCGGTAGATCTCGGCCGCCTCGGCGAGGGGGGCGCCGCGCTTCAGCCGCTTGACGATGTAGGGGTAGCCCGCCGCGGTCAGCGTGCCCGGCCCGAAGTCGGTCGCCACGAGCAGCTCGTTCGGGCCGAGCCAGGCCAGCCGGTGCTTGCCCTCGGGCAGCCGAAAGCCGCCCGCCACGAAGGCCTTCGCCTTCGTGTCGAACTCGCGCACCTCGACCGCGTCTTTGCCGCCCTCGGACAGGTTGACCAGGCAGCGCGACTCGCGCGAAGGCAGGCACTCGACGCCCTTCCAGAACCAGTCTTTGCCCTCGGCCTTGGCGAGCGCGTCGACGTCGAGCACCGCCTCCCAGGCGGGCGAGGCCGAGCGGTAGCTCTCGAGCGTCGTGCGGCGGTAGACGCCCTTCGGGTGGGCCTTGTCTTGCCAGAAGTTGTAGACGAGCCCCTCGCGCAGGTGCGGCTTGGCGATGCGATCGTTGGCCGACAAGATGTCGTACGCCTGCGCCCGGAAGGCCTCGAAGCGCCGATCGCCCTCGAGCCGCGCGCGCGCGGCCGCGTTCTGCTCGTTCACCCAGGCCAGCGCCCGCGGGCCCTGCACCTGCTCGAGCCAAAGGTAGGGGTCGGCCGCGGCGACGCCCTGCGGCGACAGATCGCCCGGCATGGCCGCGGGGGGCGCCGCGGGCGCCGGCGGCGGCGCGGCGGGCGGCGGCTTGGGCACGGCGGCGACCGGGGGGGCGGACGCCTCGGGGGGGGCGCAGGCGGCGAGCCCCACGAGGGGCAGCAAGGCGATGGCGATCAGGTTACGCATGGTCGCGTCCGTTGTCTCGAAGGGCCGACCATCATACCCCGGTTCGCGCGCCGACGGCGCCCCCTCGCCCCGGGCGCGCGAGGCCGCCGCGAGGGCGGAAGGCGCGCGAGGCCGCTGCCGGGGCGGAAGGCGCGCGAGGCCGCCGCGAGGGCGGAGGGCGCGCGAGGCCGCCGCGGGGGCGAGGGCGCGCGAGGCCGCCGCGGGGGCGCGGGCCGAGCGCGCCGGGCCGGGGCCGCTCAGCGGTCGGGGGCGACCGAGGCGACGGTCAGAAAGCCCGGGCGCGAGAGCACGCTGAAGCGCGCCAGCCCGAACTCGTTGTCGCCGTCGTCGAGCGAGGCGTTCAGCGCCACGTAGCCGGGCGGCAGGTTGATGGCGAACGCGGTGCCGAGCGCGTCGGTCTCGTCGGACGCGCGGCTCGGGGCGCCGTCGACGGAGTAGTAGATCGCGGACAGCTCGTCGCCGTCTTCGATCTGAAAGATTACCTCGGCGCCGGGCTCGCCGTTGCAGTTCGCGCTCAGCAAGACGGCGTTGCCGCGCCCGGGGTCGAGGGTGAGGCCGGAGAAGCCGGCGAGCTCGGCGAACTGGCCGGCCGCGCTGAGCGGCGTCGTTTCTTCGCGGTCGGCGATGAGCGGCGGGTGAAAGCTCAAGAGCACGCTCTCGCGCCCCTCGGCGCTGACCAAGAAGTAGCCCGAGAAGCCGGGCTCGCCGGGCATCGCGGGGGCGGTCGGCACGCGCAGCTCGGCCCGCCCGCTCGCGTCGCTGAGGACCGCGGAGCCGAGGGCCATCGCGCACGTCACGTCGAGGCGCCCGCAGGGCGTCACCGACACGCCGGCCAGGGGCATGCCGCCCGACAGGTCGACGAAGCGCAGCCCCACCGTGATCTCGGGCGGCGGCTCGCCCGCGGGAGGCCCGGCGTCGACGCACGCCCACGCTTCGGGCCGCGCGACGACGGGGGGCCCGCCGCGACAAGCCCCCTCGTAGCAGACCGTGCCCTGGTAGGCGGCGCCCTTCGACGCGCAGTCTTCGTCGGTCTCGCAGCGGTCGATGACGAAGTCGATGGCGAGGCTGCAGCCGGGCGCGGCGACGAGCAGGGCGGCGAGGGCGCGCCGGAGGGGGCGGGCACCAGGTCGCGTACGTCGACTCATGGCTTGAGCTGGTAGGGGTCCGTCTTGTCGAGAGGCGGCGCGGCGCGCTTGCGGCGCGGGGGCGGCTCGGGCGGGCTCGGGGGCGCGGCCGTCGCCAAGGCGGCCGGGGCCGAGCGCGGGCGCGGCGCCCCGGGCGCCGAGGGCGGCGAGGGCGGCGATGCCGAAGCCGCCGCGGGGGGCAGCACGAGCTCGACCATCACGTCGCGCTCCAGCGAGACGCGCCGGGTGAGCGCCTGATGCCCCGGCGCCTCGAGCCGCAGCTGGTGCTCGCCGCCGCGCGGCACCGCGGCGCGCAGGGGGGTCTTGCCGAGGGGGCGTCCGTCGAGCGAGACGTGCGCCTCGACGGCCCCCGTGTCGATGCGAAGCTCGACGATCTCGGCGGCAGGCCCGGCGGACGCGGGCGGCGGGGCGGCCGGCGCGAGCGCGGCCGACGTGGTGGCCCCGAGGCCCGAGAGCCGCGCGCCGACGCGCTGCGCCCCCGCCTGCAGCGCGTCGCGCGCCCAGACGCCCGAGGCCACCAGCGGCACCAGGACGGCCCCCATCACCAGGGGCCCGCGCCGCGAGCGCCCGCGGGGCGGCGCCGCGAGCAGGGCGGGGTTGAGGGCCGGCACGCCCCGCGCCGCGGTGGAGACCGCAGGCAGCGCCGAGTACGTCGCGCTCACCTGTCCGGGCGAGGAGCCCAGCTCGGCGCGCATCGCGCCCAGGGGCCCGGGCGCCGAGCCGAAGCCGTCGCGCACCGCGTCGCCCTGCCCGGGCGCCGAGCCGAAGCCCTCGCGCACCGCGTCGCCCTGCCCGGGCGAGGAGCCGTAGCCCGCCCGCGCCCCGCCCGGCGGCCCGACCGCGGAGCCCAGCTCGGCGCGCACCATGCCGGCCAGCCCCGAGGGCGGGGGCGGCTCGTCGCGCGCCCCGCCCGAGCGCGCGGGCGGCGGCGCCGGCAGCGTGCTCGCGAGCGCGGGCGAGGCCGGCAGGTCGAAGGCCGAGCGCAGCGTCACCGAGAGCTGCCGCTCGATCAGCGCCCGGAGCTGCTCGCGGTCGGCGCGGAAGACGTCGCTCGTCAGCGCGGCGAGCGCGGAGGTCTGCCCGGCCGGCCCGAAGCGGTCGAGCAGCCGCTCGAGGTCGGCGCGCATCGCCTGCGCGGTCGGGTAGCGGTCGGCCGGGTCGGCCGCGAGCGCCCGGTCGCAGACGATCGCCAGCCCCTCGGGCGCGCCCGGCGCCGACTCGCGCAGCCTCGGGACGTCGCCCGTCATCAGCCGGTGCAAGATGACGACGTCGTCGTGGCCGGACCACATGCGGCTGCCGGCCGCCGCCTCCCAGAGCAGGACGCCGGCGGCGAAGATGTCGGCCCGCCGGTCGACCCCCTGGCCGCGCACCTGCTCGGGCGCCATGTAGCGCAGCGTGCCCTTGAGCGCGCCCGTCCGGGTGAGGTTCGTCGAGCGGCGCGCCTTGGCGATGCCGAAGTCGACGACCTTCGCCTGCCCCTCGTAGGTGACGAACACGTTGCTCGCCGACACGTCGCGGTGCACGACGCCGAGCGGGGCGCCGTCGTAGTCGCGCAGCTCGTGCGCGTAGTGCAGCCCCGCGAGCGCGTCACAGAGGGCGCGCAAAAGGCAGGGCAGCGCCGGCGCCTCGCCCGCCTTGCCCTGGCGCACCCGCCGCAGCAGCCGGTCGAACGACTGGCCCTCGAGGTACTCCATCACGATGTAGTGCCGGCCCCGGTCTTCGCCGACCTCGAAGGTCTGCACCACGTTCGGGTGGTTCAGCCGCGCCGACAGCCGCGCCTCGTTCAAGAACATCGCGAGCGAGTCGGGCTCGTCGGCGAGCCCCCCGCCGTCTTTCAGCAGCTTGATGACCGAGAGCTTGATGAAGCCCGAGGGGCCGCGCACCACCGCCAGGTACACGTGCGCCATGCCGCCGCTGCCCAGCTCGGTCAGCAGGCGATACTTGCCGATCTGTGCGTCGATCGCGCCCGGCGCTTGCGATACCTGGGGCCAGCTCATCGGTCAGACCCCGCAGGGAACCCACAGGCTACCACGCGCCCGCATGCAGCGTCCAGAGCGCCCCGTGCGGGTCTAAAAGCGCCCCCGCGCCACGAGCCCGCCCGGGCCGAAGTCGAGGCGGACGGCGGCCGCCGGCGCCGCGGGGGGCGCCGCGCCCGCGGCCGGCCGGGGCTTGAGCGAGAAGTAGACGCTGACGCCCGCCGTGATGATCGCGGCGCCGGCGAGAATGTCGGTCGCCAGCGCCCAGCGCTCGGCCTTCTGCCGCCGGGCGTCGAAGTCGAACTGGCCCTCGGCGATGGGCCCCTCGTCGCCCCGGTCGCGCGCCCGAGAGGCCTCGGCGAACGCGAAGACCCCCGTAACGACCGCCGCCGCCCCCAGCGCGCCCGCGGCGATGAAGCCCGTCGTGGGCGTCGGGCCCTCGCCGCGCGACGCCCAGGGCGGCGCCCGCCGCTTCGACGCGCCCGCCTCGGCGGACGCGGCCGCGGGCGCGGGGGCCGCCGGAGGCGCCGGGGCCGCCGGGGCCGCCGGGGGCGCGGCGCTCGTCGCGGCCGGCGCGGGCGCGGCCGGCGTGCCGACCTCGACCAGCGACACCTCGACGACCTTCGTCTCGGCCCCGGCCACCTCGACCGTCGCGCGGAACGTCTCGTGGCGGGGCTTGCTGGCGCTCAGCCGGCGCCGGCCGGCGTTCACCAGAAGGGGCTCGGCGAGCGGCGTCTTGCCCACCGACTCGTCGTCGACGAAGATCTCGACGCCCGCCTGCTTCGAGCGCACCTCGAGCCGTGCGACGCGCGTGCGAAGCTCGTCGATCTCGCGCCGCACCTCTTCGGCGCGCGCCCGCGAGGCCTGCTTGCCCGCCTCTTGCAGGTAGCGCTCGAAGTGGCGAAGCGCCTCGACGTAGTTCTGCATCTGCCGGTGCACGCGGGCGAGGTTGAAGAGCACCTGGTGCGCGGGCGCGAGCTCGTACGCCCGCCGGAACTCGGCGAGCGAGGCCGCGTAGTCGCCCTCTTCGTAGAGCCGAATGCCCCGCTTGTAGCGCTCGGCCGCCTCGGCCACCGCCTTGCGGTTGGGCGCGGCGGGCGCGGCGGCGAGCGGCGCGGGGGCGGCGAGGGCCCCGGCGAGGGCGAGGGCGAGGGCGCGCGAGCGCAAAAGGGTGCCCACGAACGAACCCATACAACGTTTCGTCGGCGCCGAGAATGGAGGCCCCCGGCGGCCCCCCCGGCCCCCCGGCCCTGCCGCGCGGCCGAAAAACGCGGGCCCGCGAGAAATCGTCCGAGGCTTGTAACCTTCCGGGGGGCCCGAACGTGAACGGGTCGAAAGGACGATCGGCCCCCTGCCCCGCCCGACGCGGCGCCGGGGGCCGGTCGAGACTCGGCCATGGAAAGGGCGTTCGACGTGGTGGTGGTGGGCGGCGGGCTCGCGGGCCTGGCGGCGGCGGCG
Source organism: Polyangiaceae bacterium (assembly GCA_035762175.1). GTDB lineage: Bacteria > Myxococcota_A > Polyangia > Polyangiales > Polyangiaceae > DASTPP01. Next base: position 26,553 of record DASTPP010000141.1, read on the forward strand.
TACCTCGGGCGGGCGGGGCTGCGCCCGATCGTGATCGAAAAGGCGCGCGAGCTCGGCGGGCGCGGGCGCACGACCGTGCAGGCGGGGTTCTCGCTGAACCTCGGCGCGCACGCGCTCTACCGCAAGGGGCCCGCCTGGGGCGTGCTCGAAGAGCTGGGCGTGGCGGTGCGGGGGGGCGTGCCGAAGGCGTCGGGCGCGCTCGCGCTCGCCGAAGGCCGGGCGCACGCGCTGCCCGGGGGCCTCGTCTCGCTGCTGACGACCGGCCTCCTGCCGCTCGCCGGCAAGCTCGAGCTCTCGCGCCTGCTCGCGACGCTGCCGGGCCTCGACGCGGCCGCGCTCGCGGGCGTGCCGACGGCGGCCTGGGTCGACGGGGCCCTGAAGACCCCCGCGGCGCGGGCCTTCGTACGCGCGTTCGTGCGCGTGTCGACCTACGCGGCCGACCTCGAGCGGCTCTCGGCGGGCGCGGCGGTCGCGCAGCTGCAACACGCCATCAAGCACAACGTGCTCTACCTCGACGGGGGCTGGCAGACGCTCGTCGACGGGCTGCGCGACCGCGCGGCCGAGGCCGGCGCGGTCATCGCCCCGGGCGGCGGGGCGGCGAGGCTCGAGGCGCGCGGGCCCGGCGAGGTGCGCGTCCGGCTGCACGACGGCCGCGCGATCTCGGCGCGCGCGGCCGTGCTCGCCGTGGGGCCGCAGGCGGCCGCGGCCCTCGCGCCCGCGCTGCCCGCGCTCGCGGCCTTCGCCGGCCGGGCCCGCCCGGTGAAGATCGCGGCGCTCGACCTCGGGCTCTCGAAGCTGCCCCGGCCGCGCGTCGCGTTCGGGCTCGGCACGACGCGCCCGACCTACGTCTCGGTGCACTCCGCGGTCGCCCGGCTCGCGCCCGAGGGCGCGGCGGCGGTGCACGCCATGCTCTACGAGCCGAGCGGCGACGCGCGGGCCGACGAGCGCGAGCTCGAGGGCGCGCTCGACCTCGTGCAGCCCGGCTGGCGCGAGCACGTCGCCTACCGCCGCTTCTTGCCCGCGATGGTCGCGGCCAACGATCTCGTCGAGGCCTCGCGGGGCGGCTACGCCGGGCGCCCCGGCGTGGCGGTGCCGGGGGCGACGGGCGTGTTCGTCGCGGGCGACTGGGTGGGGCCGACCGGCATGCTGCTCGACGCCTCGCTCGCGAGCGCCCGGCGCGCCGCGTCCGAGTGCGCCGCCCTGCTCGCCCGCGAGGCGCGCCCGGCGACCGCGAACGCACGCGCGCCCGAGCCCGCCCTCGCGTAACCTGGTCGCCATGGAGCGAGCCGCGACGCACCGGCCCGGGCGCCCGAAGGCCGCCCTCGAGCCCCGGCTCGCCGAGCACGCCCGGCCGCTCTGGGGCCTCTGCTACCGCTTGACGGGCAGTTCGGCCGACGCCGACGATCTCGTGCAGGAGACCTTCCTGCGCGCGATCGAGCGGCCGCCGCCCCGCCCCGACGAGCCGCTCGGGCCCTGGCTGACGCGCGTGGCGCTGAACCTGGGCCGCGACGCCCTGCGCCAGCGCAAGCGGCGCGGGTACGCGGGCACCTGGCTGCCCTCGCCGGTCGAGGTCGAAGAGCTCGCCTCGTTCGAGCTCGAGGGCCCGGGCGGCACCGAGGGGCGCTACGACCTGCTCGAGAGCGTGTCGTTCGCGTTCCTGCTCGCGCTCGAGGTGCTGACGCCGAACCAGCGGGCGGTCTTGCTCTTGCGCGACGTGTTCGACCGCTCGGTGCGCGAGACGGCCGAGGCGCTCGGCCTCTCGGAGGCGAACGTCAAGGTCTTGCACCACCGCGCCCGCGCCGCGCTCGCCCCCTACGACGCCGCGCGCGAGCGCACCCGCCCGACGCCCGCGCTCGCCGACGAGGCCGCCCGGGCGCTGCAGCGCTTCGTCGAGGCGCTCGCCTCGGGCGACGAGGCGGCGCTCGCGGGCGCGTTCGCCGAGGGCGCCGAGGTCTGGAGCGACGGGGGCGGCGAGTTCCTCGCGGCGCGGGCGGTGGTGCGCGGCGTCGATCGCGTCGTGCGGTTGCACCTGGGGCTGATGAAGAAGTCGAGCCCGATCGTGCGCCTGGCCTTCCGCGCGATCAATGGCCTGCCCGCGCTCGTCGCCGAGCGCGACGCGCGCCCCCGCGAGGCCCCCCGCATCGTGCTCGCCTGCGATCTCGACGCCTCGGGCCGCATCGCCCGGCTCTACAGCGTGCTCGCGACGGCCAAGCTCACCCACGTCGCGCCGGTGGCCGGCTGAGCGGGCGCCCCCGCGAGCCGTGCCGATGGTCGGCGGAGCGCTTGCCCCCGCGGGCCGCGGCGGTGGCCCGCGGAGCGGGCGCCCCCGCGGGCCGCGCCGGCCGGCTCAGCGGCGGCGGCGGCGCGGCCGCATCGGCAGGCCGCCGCCCGGCGCGAGGGTGATGCGGCCGACGAGGCGCGGCGGCCGGGGCCGGGCGTACTCGAAGGTGTGGGTCTGGTACAGGCAAGCGAGGGCGGCGACGGCCTCGCTCATCGCGAAGGCCCGCCCGATGCAGGCGCGCGGCCCGGCGCCGAAGGGCACGTAGGCGCCGCGCGGCAGGCGCGCCTCGGCCTCGGGCTCGAAGCGCTCGGGCCGGAAGGACTCGGGCTCGGGGAAGGCGACCGGATCGCGGTGGGTGAAGTAGACCCACGCGATCACCTCGCTGCCGGCCGGCACGTCGTAGCCGCCGAGGCGCACGTCGCGCGCCACACTACGGGGGATGGCGAACGCCGGCGGGTAGAGGCGCAGCGCCTCTTTGATGACCTGCTCGGTGTAGCGCAGCCGCTCGAGCTCGTCGGGCCCGGGCGGGCGGCCCGCGAGCACCTCGTCGACCTCGGCGCAGAGCCGCGCCTCGGCCGCGGGCGAGCGCGAGAGCAGGTAGAGCGCCCAGGCGAGCGTGTTCGAGGTCGTCTCGTGGCCCGCGAGCAGGAAGGTGACGAGCTCGTCGCGCACCTCGCGCTCGGTCAGCCGGGCGCCCGCGTCGTCGGGGTCGACGGCGTCGAGCAGCATCTGCGCGAGGTCGGGCGGGCTCGCCGGCGCGCCCCGCCGCGCGGCGAAGAGGCGCGCGACGATGGCGTCGAGGTCGGCCGTCGCCCGCGCCGCGCGCCGCCCGACGAGGCGCTGGAGCGGCCCGGGCAGCGCCGCCGGCGCCGCCAGCGTCGTCTGAAAGACCCGCATCGAGCGCGCGATCGTGTCGACGTCGGCCGCGACGTCGGTGCCGAAGAGCGTGCGGCCGACGACGCGCAGCGTGAGCGCCGTCATGTCGGCCGCGAGGTCGCGCACCCGCCCCTCGCCGAGCGCCTCGCGCGTCGCGACCGCCTCGCGCACCATCGCCCCGACGTAGCCCCCGATCGCCTTCTTCGCGAAGGCCGGGTTGGCGAGGCGGCGGTGGCGCCGCCACACCTCGCCGTCCGACGTCAGGAGGCCCTCGCCGAGCGCGCGCGACAGGCCCCGCAGGCCGCTGTGCCCCTTGGCGAACGCGTCGGCCTGCGTGACGAGCAGCTCGCGCACGTGCTCGGGCCGGCGAATGACGTAGAGGCCCACGCCGCGGCTCGGCGCGTAGTACACGTCGCCGTAGCGGGCGAAGCGCTCGCCGACGAAGGCGAACGGGTCCCACAAGAAGTTCGCCGCGTACTTGACCGACTCGAGCACGCCGCCCCGGCGCGGCGGCGGCCCCGGCGGCAGCCTCGGCGGCCCGGCGGCCGGGGGGGCGCCGGCCGCGACGTGCCCGTTGCTTCGCGCGCTCACGCCGGGCGAGGCTAGCAGAGGGCCCGCCCGCGCGCCCGCGCAAGCCTCGGCCGGCGAGGGGGCGTGATCACCCCGGCCACCGCCTCTGCTGCTTGAGCGCCTGGCGCAGCCCCTCGAGCTCGGCCACGCCCATCGCGTCGAGCCGGCCGCGCTGCTCGGCCGTCGGCTCGACGCCGAACGCCTCGCACAGGTCGAGCACCGCCGCCCGCAGCCCCTCGGCCTTGCCCCGCGCCTCGCCCTCGCGCAGCCCCTTCGCCTCGCCCTCGCGCAGCCCCTTCGCCTCGCCCTCGCGCAGCCCCTCGGCCTTGCCCCGCGCCTCGCCCTCGCGCAGCCCCGCTTCGCGCCCGCGCGCCTCGCCCTCGGCGAGCACCGCCTCAAGCCCCGCGTAGCCCTTTCGTTCGAGCAGGTTCTGCAACGTCTGCTCGAACGCCGCTTCGGGGTCGTACAGCGCCTCGACCAAGGGGCGGCTCTTCAGAATGCCCGGCGCCTCAAGCCGCTCGCCCGGCCGCTTCGCCTGCGCCGCGCGGCCCTTCTCGTAGACCTCGACCCGGCGCGGCCCGACCAGCCGCACCACCCACACGAAGCGCGAGCCGGCCGCGAGCAGCTCTCGGATCTTGGTCTGCAGGTCGGCCTCGTCTTGGCCCTGCGCGGCGTACTCGATGGCCAGCGGCGGCGCCTTCGGCGCCCACGCGCCCTCGCCCTCGCCCCAGTCGCCCACCGACAGGTCGGGCGCGCGCAGCGTCTTGTCGTCGAGCGCGTGGCCGACGTCGACCCCGACCCGCGGCCGGGCCGGGTCGCTCCCGAGCGCGACTGGGCCGACGCCGTGGGGCTCGCCGTGCTTGGGCCCGGCGGGCGCGCAATAGAGGGTGTGCCCCTCGCTCAGCTCGTAGCGGCTGCCCTCGGGCACGTGCTCGAGCCGGAAGGGGCCCTCGGGCGGGCTGCCGGGCCAGCGCGCTTGGCTCATGCGTGCAGGCTAGCAAAGGGCCCGAGCCCTGTCAGCCCGCGCCCCGGCCAGCCCGGCCCCGGCGGCCGGCCCGTCAGCGCGGCTCGTCGCCCACGACCTCGTGCGCCGAGGCCGCCCCGAGCGCCCGCGCCAGCCAGCGGTCGAGCTGCGCGACGTCGGCGCACGCTTCGATGCGCGCGCGCGTCGCGCCGTCGACCTCGAGCCCGCGCGCCGAAAGCACCGTCAAGAGTGCGGCCGCTTTGCCCTTCGCCTCGCCCTCGCGCAGCCCCTTTGCCTCGCCCTCGCGCAGCCCTTCGGCTTTGCCCTCGCGCAACCCCGCCTCGCGCCCCCGCTGCTCGCCCTTCGCTTCGCCCTGCGCCTCGGCCAGCTCGGCCAGGCCGCGCGCCCAGGCCCCGAGCGCGGACGGGTCGGCGGGCGGCGGCGGCAGGTGCGCCCAAAGCGGCTCGTCGAGCGCGGGCGGCGCGGGCAGCGCGGGGCGGACGGCGTCGGGGCCGCAGAACGAGGCGAGCTTGTCGAGGCAGGCTTCGCGCACGCGGCGGGCGAGCTCGAGCACCCGCGCCTGCAGGGCCGTGAGCTCGGCGAGCGTAATGCGATATGACTTGCTGTATTCACACACCCCCCGCGAAAAGAGATTCGTCGAGACTAGCAAGAAGGGCGGAAGGGCGCGAGCGAAGAAGGCACGGCGCGGGCGACTTTTGGCCCGCGAGCAACGCACCCGACCTCACGACGGAAGGCTCGCTCAAACTAGATAACGCCCAGCTCACGCCACGCAGGCCGCCCCGGCGAACGCCCACGCCACGCCAGCGCGCGCAGACGCCACGGAAGCGCCCGAGCGCCGCCCCGTCGCCTCTTGCCCAGGTGCGCAACGCCTTTCGGCATCACGGCGGACGACATCGGGCCTGCTACGAGCAGCGCCCGGCGACCCCGGACTCGAAAAGGGTGTTTCAAAACGCCCGGCGGACCGCCCAGGCGGAAGCCTGGGCGGTTCGGTCCGGTGCTTGCTCGGGTCGCACCTGCGCGCACCAGCCCCCTGGCCAGGGCGGGGGTTCGGCACCGCAAGCGGGCGCCGGTTCGATCCCCTGCGAGCGGAACCTCAGCCGGCGGAGCGGGGGGGGGTGGTAGCACCGGGCGCGCGTTCCGTCGGCGCGGAACCTGGCCCCCGAACCCCCCAGGGTCGGCTTCGTCAGGCGTTCGACACCCCCCCGCATCTGCCCGCGGGCCGCTCCCTTGGGTCGTTTCAGGTCCCCGGACCCGACCGACCCGAGGTGCGGGGGGCTCCGCCGCCTCCCGAGAGGGGCCGGGCGATCGAATTGTCGATCTCCAAGATGTCCCGGGACCTGCAAGACCCCACCGCACTCGACCCTCGTCAGGTCCGGGGACCTGCAAGACCCCAGCGCACTCGACCCCCGTCGGGTCCGGGGACCTGCAAGACCCCAGCGCACTCGACCCCCGTCGGGTCCGGGGTCCCTTCGGAGCGCTATGAGGAGGAGGCGACCGTCGCGCCCGCGCCGGCGGCGCGCTTGCCGAGCGACCACGTTCGCCAGCGCACGGTGCGAGGCCGCCGGCCGACGCCGCCTCGGACGGGCCGCGCGCGGGCGGCGCGGGGCGTTGACGAATTTTGAGCCCGCGTCGGTGCGGGCCGCGACTACCCCAGCGGCCCCTCTGTGGGGCCCGACCAAAGGTAGGCGACGCTCATGAAGAACTTCGCATTGTTCCGTTGCTCCCTCGGCGCCAGCTCGGCCCTCTTTTTGGCGCTACCCGGGTGCATCCAAGACGTCGACGCCGTCGAATCCGCAGATGTGGTCGAAGCCGTACGCGTGGACAATGGCGGCAGCGGAGGCGGCGCGACCACGCCCGGCCCGCGCGGCCCGGTCGGCGTCGCCGGCCGCCCCGGCGGCGAGCCCGACGCCCCGGGCGGGCGGGCGGGCGCCGGCGGCAGCGGCGGCGGCAGCGGCGGCAGCGGCGGCACGGCCGGCGCGGCCGGCTCCGGCGCCGGCGGTGCGGCCGGGTCGCCGACCGAGCCGCCCGTGCCGACGCAGCCCGCGATCGTGGCGACGGGCATCGCGGGCACGCTCGCGGTCGACGACACCACGCTCTTCATCGGCACGAGCGGCAACGTGCCCTACCGCGTCGCCAAGACGGGCGGCACGCCCGAGCGGCTCGCCGACGGCAGCGCGCAGCCCGCCGGCTCGGTGCAGCTCGTCTCGCTCGACGCGACCCACGCGTACTGGTCGGTTTACACCGGCGTCGTCGACTTTCAGAGCCTGACCGGCTACGCGATCTTGCGCGCCCCGAAGGCGGGCGGGCGGGTGTCGGCCGTGACCTCGGTCAAGGGGCCCAACTTCGCGGTGCCCGCGGCCATCGCGGTCGACGACGAGTGGGTCTACCTGACGCAGCCCGACATCTACAACAGCAACGCCCCCCCCGAGGCCCTGGTCGGCGTCGTGCGGCGCGTGCCGAAGGCGGGCGGCCCCGCGCACGATCTGTCGGCCGACTTCTCGTACGTCGTGGCCGTCGACGCCGCGCACGTCTTCTGGGCCCGCCCGACCGCCGGCGGGACGCAGCTGATTCGGGCCGACAAGGACGGCGCCAACGCCCAGGTGTTCGTGCAAGAGCTCGGCAGCATCGGCGCGATCGCGTCGAGCGGCGACCGGCTCTACTGGACGGTGTCCGACGCCGGCACCTTCATGCTGCGCAGCGCCGCGCCCGGGCAGGCGCCCGTCACGATCGCCACGAGCGACAAGTACTTCGGGGTGCCGGCGGGCGCGCCCGACGCGGCCTACTTCTTGCGGCCCGGCGGGGCGAGCACGGGCAAGGTGCTGCGCGCCTCGCTGCAAGGCGAGCTGACCGAGCTGGCGACGGCGCCCGCGGCGGCGACCTCGCCCGTCTTCTACGGCACCTACGGCAACCGCATCGCGGTCGACAACGCCGCCGTCTACTGGTCCTACGAGGGCGACGTCGGCGGCGCGCCCCGCGTCTTCCGGCTCGCGCGCTGAGCCGCCCCCGGCCGATGAGCACGCCCTCGCCCTCGCCCGACGACGGCGCGCCCGACGACGGCGCGCCCGACGACGGCGCGCTCGCGCGCGCGGCGCGGGACGGCCGGCACGACGTGGTCTTGCTCATCTGGGACCGCCACAGCCCCGCGGTGCGCGGCGTGCTACGGCGCTCGCTCGGCCCCGGCGCCGACGTCGAAGATCTCGTGCAAGAGGTCTTCTTGAAGTTTCACCGCAACGTCGGGGGGCTGCGCAAGGCCGAGTCGCTGCGCAGCTTTCTCGTCGGCATCGCCGCGCGCACGGCCATCTCCGAGCTGCGGCGGCGCAAGGTGCGGCGCTTTCTGTCGCTCACCGACGACGGCGAGGTGCCCGAGCGCGCCGGCTGCCGCGACGACGGGCCGCGGGCGCTCACGCGCCTCTACCAGATCCTCGACGGGTGCTCGGCGGGCGACCGGTTGGCCTTCGTGCTGCGCTACGTCGAGGGCCTCGAGCTCGCCGAGGTCGCCGCCGCCCTCGGCGTCTCCGTCGCCACGGCGAAGCGCCAGCTCGCCCGCGTCCACGCGCGGGTCTCGCTCATGGCGGGCCGCGACGATCTCCTCTCGTTGTACGTGACGCGCGGAGGCGAGGCGCATGTCTGACGACCCCCGCCCCGGCCTCTCGCCCGCCCTGCTCGAGCTGGCCCGCCGCGCCGGCGACGGCGCGCTGCCCCCGCCGGCCGCGCGCCTCGCCCGCCGCCGCTTCGAAGACGCGCTCGCCGGCCGCCCCCCCCGGCGCCGCGCCCGGTGGCCGCTCGGCGCGGGCGTCGCCGCCGCCGCGGTCGCCGCGCTCACCGTTGCCGCCCGGCCCCTGCGCTACGAGGTCTCGGGCGCCGCCCGCCTCGCCACCGACGAATGGGTGCAGACCTCCGACGAGGGCGCCGGCCGGCTCGCGTTCTCGGACGGCACGAGGGTCGACGTCACCCCCGGCACCAGCCTGCGCATCGCCCGCGTCAACGCGCGCGGCGCCGACCTCGTGCAAGAGCGCGGGCGCGCCTTCTACGCGGTCACCCGCCGACCCGCGGGCGCCTGGCGCGTCGCCGCCGGGCCCTACCAGGTCACCGTGACCGGCACGCGCTTCGCCGTCTCGTGGGCGCCCGAGCGCGGCGAATTCGTCACCGAGTTGCACGAAGGCAGCGTCGTCATCGCGGGGCCCGACGCCGCCCAGGGCATTGGCCTGCACGCCGGGCAGCGCTTCCGTGCCCTCGCCTCGGGCGGCATCGCCATCGAGCCGCTGGGGCCCCGCGCGCTCGACGTCGTCGAAGCCCCGAGCGCCCCGCCTGCCCCGCCCACCCCGCCCGCACTGCCTGCCCCGCCCGCCCCGCCTGCCCCGCCTGCCCCGCCTGCAACGCCTGCCCCGCCTGCAACGCCTGCACCGCCTGCCCCCCTTGAGGCCCCGTCGGCCCAACCGACCGCCCTCGAAACGGCCCCGCGAGCATCGTCAGCGGCCCTGCTGGCGCCGCTGTCGACGACGGCGACCGCCCTTCCCTTCGTCTCGCCGCCGGGAGCCACCTTGCCCGCCCCAACCCCCTTCCCGTCGGCTGCTCCGCCCCTGCCTGACGTCGCGGCTTCGGCCTCTGCTCCGCCCGCCACGAGCTCGGGCCCCCTCGCGCCCCTGCCCCCGCGCGCCTTGTCCGAACGCGTCGTCAGCGGCGAAGCCGCGGCCATCGTCGCCGAGGTCGAGCGCGATGGGCTCGACGCGGTCGCGGCGCGCTCGTCGCCGGCCGAGCTCGTCACCGTCGCCGACGCCGCCCGCTACGCCCGCAAGCCGGCGCTCGCGCTCGCGGCGTTGCGGCTCGTGCGCGCGCGCCACCCCGGCACGCGCGAGGCGGCGCTGGCGGCGTTCCACCTCGGGCGCGTCGACGACGACGAGGGGCGGCCCGGCGCGGCGCTCGTTTGGTACGAGGCTTACCTGCGCGAGAGCGGCGGCGCCGGCCCCTTCGCCCCCGAGGTGCGGGGCCGCCAGATGCTCGCCACCGCCCGCGTCGCCGGCCCGCTCGCCGCGCGCCCGTTCGCCGCCGAGTACCTGCGCCTCTACCCTGACGGCCCCTACGCTTCCCGCGCCGGCGCCCTGGTCGGCGGCCCGTGAAGCGCCCGGCGGCGGGCGTCGCCCTGGCCATCGCGCTGGGGCTGGGCGGGGTCGCGCAGGCCGCGACGCCGCGGCTGCACGTTCCCTCGCCGAGCGGCCTGCCCTGGCCCGCGCGCGACGCGGCCGCGCGCCTGGAGGCCGAAGCCGAGGCCGCCGGGCTCAGCGCGGGCGGCGGCGAGGGCGAAGGCGAAGGCGACCTTCGCGCGACGGTCGTCGCCGAGGGCGAGCGGCCGATGATCGTGATCGAAAGGACGCGCCGGCCGCCGCAGATCTTCCGCGCCGACGACGTGCCGGTCGACGAGGCGCCGGCGGTGGTCGCGCTCCGGGCCGTCGAGTGGCTCAAGGCCGAGCTGGCGCCGGCGCCCCGCCCCGCGCCCGCGCCGCCACCCGCCCCGCCCGCAGCCCTCTCCGGCCCGCCGACGGCCCCGGCGAGCCCCTACGGACGCCCCCACCTGAGCGCGTCGCTCGCCATGTCCCTCGACGGGGGCGACGTCACGCTCGCGCCCGCCGTCGCGCTCGGCGCGGGCGTCGGCGGCGCGGGCTTCGTGCGCTTGTCGGGCTGGGGCCCTTCGACCCGCGCCACGGTCGCTGCGCCGCAGGGCTCGGCGCGCGTCCGCTCGCTCGGCGCCGCCGCGTCGGCCGGCTGGTCGTGGCCCCTCGCGGGCTCGTCCTGGCTCGCCGCGGCGGTCGGGGTGGGCGTCGCCCGCTACGCCATCGAGGGCCGCGGGGCCCCGGGCTTCGTCGCCCGGCGCGCCGCGACGACGAGCGCCTTGGCCATGCTCGACGCGAGCGTGCTGCGCCCGCTCGTCGGCCCGGTGGCGGGCGTCGCGAGCGTCGGGGCGAGCTTCGCGCTGCCCGCGGTGGGCGTCCGCATTGCGGACGTCAGGGTCGCCGAACGCGGCCGCCCCGAGCTGCGGGCGGCGTTGGGCGTGCAGGTGGCCTTCTGAATACGGGCGGCGGGTGACCTTGGGCGCCCGGCGGCCCCGGCCGCTTGCTGGTCCGAATAACGATGGCCGGCAGGAGGCCGGCCGGGGGGCGTCGGCGGCGGCCCCTCGCGGATCGTTGGCCGCCCGAGCGAGCGGGCGGCATGACGGCCGAACTCGGGTCAGAGCCCGGCGAGCTTCAGGCGGTTGGCCTGCTGCCGGAACACCGCGACCGGGTCGGTCGCGAAGAGCGCGGTGAGGCCGAGGACCTGGTTGACCTCGTCCATGTGGTTCATCGCGTAGTCGTCGCGCAGCACGCGGCCGAAGTGCGTGCTGCAGCGGCCGACCAGGCCGTCGTTGTCTTCGTCGAAGGCGAGCGACGAGACGCCGAGCGAGCCATCGGCGACGTCGAGGATGTTGGTGAAGACGCTCGAGCCCGACCACGAGTAGAGCTGCGCGCCCTGGAACGACGTCGCCCCCTGCCCGCACGCGGTCGAGGGGATGCCCGCCGGGAACTCGGCGTTGAACGACGCCATGCCCGCCGACGTCAGGTTGTTCAACCCCGCGAGCGAGTCTTGCGGGTTGCTCGTGCCGGTCAGCAGGTTGATGACGACGCCGAGGCTGTTGGCGAAGAACGAGAGCACCGTCTGCGTGAAGCCGCCCGACGTCGTGTTGTCGGCCAAGAAGTCGGCCACGTCGGAGCCCTTGTGCGGCGAGCCCACGGTCGTCACCGACGCGACCAGGTCGGGCCGCACCGCCAGCACGTAGCGCACGTCGAGGCCGCCGTGGCTGTGGCCGACGAGGTTCACCTTGCCCGTGCCCGAGGCCGCCGCGATCTGCTCGACCTGCTCGAGCAGCTGCTCGCCGCGCACCACCGTGTCGTTGAACGAGCTGACCTTGGTCACGTACACCTTCGCCCCGCCGGAGCGCAGCGAGTCGGCGATGCCGTGCCAGTAGTCGAACACGCCGAAGAGGCTGTCGAACCCGCCCATGCCGTGCGCCAGCACGATCGGGTACTTCGTGGCGGTGTACGTGCCCGACGTGACGTCGGAGCTCTCGGCCGCCGTATCGCCCGCCGGGTCGACCTCTTCGCCGGCCTCGCCGTTACAGCCGAAGGCCACGAGCGACGCCAGCGCGAGCGTCGAAATAAAGCTGCCAAACGTGGGGCGCATCTTACCCTCCTTGGAATGCCAATAGGCATTGACGTCGTTTTGACGTTACCGACGGTATGGCAGAGCCTGAACGACGGTCAATAGAGAAAACGCCGCCAATGCAGCGCGTCAGGAAGCCCGAAAGACAAACTCAAACCGTGACACAAAGCGCAATAACGCAATGCGCAGAGACAGCCTGTTCAGATTCCTAACGCCCCAATCCGGGCCCGTTCAGATTCCTAACGCCCCAATCCGGGCCCGTTCAGATCTCTTACTCGGATTGCCTTTTCACGTAAGAATCTCGTCGAGTCCCAGCGTCCGATTCTGCCCCTAGCGCAAGGCAGCCAGGCGCGGCTGAGCGGGCATGTCTGAAACCATCGCACCCGACGTCGCTCGCCCACAGCCTGCGACAGGGCCCGAGCGATTCTTCGCCGCCTGTCCTTAATTCAGGGCGGGCCCCGCCCCGGGCCCCCGCCGGTCGGCGCGCGCTGCCCATCGACGCGAGGTGGCGCGCCCGGCCCGGGCCCCCGCCGGTCGGCGCGCGGGTCCGAGCCCTGCGGCCCTCGCGGGGGCCGAGCCCTGCGGCCCGCGCGGGGGGGCTTCGAGCCCTCGTCGGCCGGGCGGCGGGCGGCGCAAGGCCCGATTTGCGGGCGGGCTAGCGGGCGCGGGGGGCGGGGCTTGCCCCCGGGGGCGATGGATGCGACCCCTTGGCGCCGCCGTGAACCCCCGTCCTGCCCCCGACCCGCGGGTCGAGCGCCTCGTCAGCGCGGCGTGGCGCTACGTGCCGCTGGGGCTCGCGGTGGGGCTGCTGGCGCAGCGAACGACGGCGACGATCTTGGCGCGCAACGGGGGCGAGCCCGGGGTGCCGCTCGACGACGCGTACATTCACTTTCAGTACGCCCGCTCGCTCGCCGAGGGCCGCTTTTACGCGTTCATGCCGGGCGAGGGCTACACCTCGGGCGCGACCAGCCTGCTCTGGCCGGCGGCGCTCGCCCCCTTCTACCTGCTCGGTTTGCGCGACACCTCGATCGTGTGGGCCGCCTGGGCGCTCGGCTGGTTCTTCTTCGCGCTGCTCGTGGCCGAGGTGATGCGCCTGGCCGAGCGGCTCGTCGGCCGGGCGACGGCGCTCGGGGCGGCGGCGGCGACGCTCGGCTTCGGGGGCTACACCTGGTTCGCGGCGAGCGGCATGGAGGTAACACCGCTCGCCTGGGCGCTCGCGTACACGGCGCGCCTCGCGTCCGAGTGGCACGAGGGGCCCGAGCGGCGGGCGTGGCCGCTGCGCCAGCGCCTCTTGGTGATGGCCTTCGTCGGGCCGCTCGTCCGGCCCGAGGGCACGCTCTGCTCGCTGATGGCGGCCGCGGCGCTCGCGCTCTTTGCGCCGCCGGTGGCGGGGCCCTCGCCCGGGGCCCGGCAAGAGCCCTCACCCCCGGCCCCTCTCCCGGGGGAGAGGGGAAGAGAGGCGGGTGGGGCGGGCGGCCGGCGGGGTTGGCTCGCGCGGGCGTTCGCGCTCGCGGCGCTCGCGGGGCCGCTGGTGCCGCCGCTCATCAACCGCGCGCTGACGGGGCAGTTTGCGACCACGACCACGATCGTCAAGTGGCTGCCGCCGAACCCGTACTACGGCGGCGCGAACCTCTGGGTGACGGTGCGCGCGAACCTCGACACCTTCGTGCGCGTCTTGCTCGACGGCCGCGAGTGGAGCGCCATCTTCGTGCCGGCCGGGTCGCAGCCGGTGGCGCTGGCGGCGTTCTGCTGCATTCCGTACGCGGGCTACCGGGGGCGCGCGCCCTTCCGGGCGCTGCTGGTGCTGGGGCTCGCGGCCTCGATGGCGCTGCCGACGACGTACCTCAGCTTTCTCTGGAACCGCCTGCGCTACCTCTGGCCCTTCGCCTTCGCCTGGTGCATCGGCCTCGCCTGCCTCGCCCGGGCGCTCGCCGACGCGGCCGCGTCGGTGCGGCCGCGCTGGGCCTCGGCGGCGCCGCTCGTCGCGGGGGCGCTGGCGGGGCTCTTGGCGCACCACCTGCCCTGGTCGATGGACGACGTGGCGACGAGCGCGTACGCGATTCACAACCAGCAGGTCGAGCTCGGGCGCTGGGCGGCCGAGAGCCTGCCGGCGAGCGCGCGCATCGGCGTCAACGACACGGGGGCGATCGCGTACCTGAGCGGGCGGCGCACCTTCGACGTGGTGGGGCTGACGACGCCGCGCGAGGCGCGCTACTGGGTGGCGGGCGCCGGCTCGCGCTTCGAGCACTACGAGCGGCTCGAGGCCGAGAGCCCGAGCGTCCTGCCGACGCACTTCATCGTCTACCCCCACTGGATGAGCCTCGACGCCGTGCTCGGCCGCGAGCTGACGCGGGCGACGGTGACCGACCAGACCATCTTGGGCGGCACGACGATGGTCGCGTACGAGGCGCGCTACGACCTCTTGCACACGGGCGCCCGCCCGCTCGGTCCCGACGCGGCGCTCGCGCCGCTCGACGAGCTCGACGTCGCGGACCTCGAGTCGGAGGCCGCGCACGCCTACGACGCGCCCGAGGGCGGCGGCACCGAGGCCGACAACCTCGCGCACGTGTACGAGGCGGGCGAGCGGCGGGCGGCCGACGGGGGGCGGGGCAAGCGGCTCTACGACGGCTTCACGCTGCGGGCGGGGGTCGGGCCGCTGCGCCTGGTGGCGCGGCTCGGGGCGCCGCAGGGCGCGCGCCTGCGCGTCGCGACGGGCGGCGGGGCGGTGGCCGAGCTCGAGGTGCCGCGCGGCGCCTGGAACGAGCTCTCGGTCGCGCTGCCGCCGGCCTCGGGCGCCGGCGAGCGCCGGGTCGAGGTCGAGAGTACCGACGGCCGGCGCTTCGTCAGCATGCACTACTGGGCCTACGACGCCGGGGCGGCCCCCCCCGAGCCCGCCGCGCCGCCGCCCGGCGGGCGCGCGGGCCCCTCGCACTAGAAGCCTTTGCCATGCCCATCCGACAACGATCGTTCGGCACCCCACCCCTCTTCGTGAGCGAGCTCGCCCTGGGCACCTGGGGCCTGTCGGGCGAGCCCTACGGGCCCGTCACCGACGAGACGGCCGACGCAACGATCAAGCGCGCGGTCGAGCTCGGCGTGACGGTGTTCGACACGTCCGACGCGTACGGCAAGGGCGCGATGGAAGAGCGCCTCGGCCGCCTGCTCGAGCCGCACGTGGCGTCGACCTACGTGCTGACCCGCCACGGCGTCGACCGCTCGCACGAGCCGCCCCGCAAGCGCTTCGACCCGGCCTACCTCGGCGCCGCGCTCGACCGCTCGCGCGAGCGGCTGCGGCGCGAGTGCGTCGACCTCTACGTCTTGCACCACCCGAGCGCCGAGACGCTCGCGGGCGCCGAGCTGCAGGCCTTTCTGCGCGAGCTGAAAGAGAAGGGCAAGGTGCGGGCCTGGGGCGTCTCGGTCGGCGACGCCGGCGCGGGCCGGGCGGCGCTCGAGGCGGGGGCGCAGGCGGTCTCGATCGCGTACAACGTCTTCTTCGCCAACGATCTGCACGCCCTCGCCGACCTCTTGGTCGAGAAGAAGGCCGGCGTCTTCGCCCACTCGGTGCTGGGCTACGGCCTTTTGGCGGGCATGTGGGCGGCGGGCAAGACCTTCGCCGAGGGCGACCACCGGCGCGAGCGCTGGTCGGCGCGCGATCTGCGGGCGCGGCTGCACCACCTCGCGGCGGTGCGCTCGCTGCTCGGCGGCGACGTACTGACGATGCGCTCGGCGGCGCTACGCTACGTGCTCTCGAACGAGCGGGTGAGCGCGGCGGTGCTGGGGCCGCGCAACGTCTCGCAGCTCGAGCAGCTCGTGCGCGAGGCGGGCGCGCCGCCCTACCTCGAGGCCGAGCGGCTCGGGCGGCTGCCGCAGCGGCTGCGCGACGTGGGGGTCGCGTGAGCGCGCCCCCGCTCGGCGAGCGCGGCCCGCTGCTCGAGGCCCTCTGCGAGCTGGTCGAGCGGGCGGGCGAGCTCGTGCTCGAGGTCTACGGCACCGACTTCGCCGTCGCCGACAAGGGCCCGGGCGACCACCTGACCGAGGCCGACCGGCGGGCGAATGCCTTCCTTTGTGCCGCGCTCGCCGAGCGCTTTCCGGGGGTGCCGGTGGTGGCCGAAGAGAGCGCCCCGGCGAGCTACCGGGGCTTCGCGGGGGCCGAGGCGGCCTTCTTCGTCGACCCGCTCGACGGGACGAGCGAGTTCGTCGCGCGCAACGGCGAGTTCGTGGTGATGGTGGGCCTCGCCGAGCGCGGGCGCGCCGCCGCCGGGGCCATCTACGCGCCGACGCGGGGGCTCGCCTGGGCGGGCGCCCCGGGCTTCGGGGCCTACGAGCGCGAGCGGGGGGGCACGGCGCGGCCGCTCGGGGTCAGCGGGGCGCTAAGGCTCAGCGAGGCGAAGCTCGTCGTCTCGCGATCGCGCCGGAGCGAGCGGCTCGAGGGCGCGCTCGCCGCGCTGGGCGCCGCCGAGGTGCGCCCCCTGGGCAGCTCGGGCCTGAAGGCGGCCGAGGTGGCGCGGGGCGGGGCCGACGCCTGCGTGCAGCTCGGCCGCTCGGGCAGCCTGTGGGATCTCTGCGCCCCCGACGCCCTCGTGACCGCCGCCGGCGGCCGCTACACCGACGCGGCGGGGGCCCCCATCGCCTACGACCGCGAGGGGCTCGAGCACGCCTCGGGAATCATCGTCTCGAACGGGCGGTTGCACGAGGCCCTCGTCTCCGCCCTGGCCGGTCGCTGAGGCCGGCCGGGGGGCCCCCGCCCCGGCCCCGGGGCGGCCCGGCCCGCCCTTGCCTGGCCCGGCCCGGGGGTTTAGAAGCCAAGACGCATGACCGCCCCCGACGCCCGCGTCCTCAACGAGATGGTCGCCCGCGAGAGCGCCTTCGTCGACCGCCTGACCAACGAGGTCGGCAAGGTCATCGTCGGGCAGACGTACATGATCGAGCGCATCCTCATCGGCCTGCTGACCGGCGGGCACGTGCTGCTCGAGGGGGTGCCCGGCCTCGCCAAGACGCTCACGGTGCGCACGCTCTGCGAGGCGGTGCACGCGAAGTTCGCGCGCATTCAGTTCACCCCCGACCTCTTGCCGGCCGACCTGGTCGGCACCGTCATTTACAACCAGGCGCGCGGCGAGTTCACCTCGAAGCTCGGCCCGGTCTTCGCGAACCTGGTGCTCGCCGACGAGATCAACCGCGCCCCGGCCAAGGTGCAGTCGGCGCTGCTCGAGGCCATGCAAGAGCGGCAGGTGACCATCGGCGAGCAGAGCTACGCGCTGCCCGACCCCTTCTTGGTGCTGGCGACCCAGAACCCCATCGAGCAAGAGGGCACCTACCCCCTGCCCGAGGCGCAGGTCGACCGCTTCATGATGATGGTGAAGGTCGGCTACCCGACCCGGCCCGAAGAGCGGCAGATCATCGACCGCGCGACCTCGCGCGCGCCCCGCTCGGTCGAGCCGGTGGCGAGCCTCGAAGACCTGCAGCGCGCGCGGGCGGCGGTGCGCGAGATCTACGTCGACGACCGGGCGAAAGACTACATCGTCAACGTCGTGTTCGCCACGCGCGAGCCGCAAGAGCGGGGCCTCAAAGATCTCGCCGGGCTCATCGACTACGGGGCGAGCCCGCGCGCCTCGATCGCGCTGGCGCTCGCGGCGCGGGCGCACGCCTTCTTGAACCACCGCGGCTTCGTGCTGCCCGAAGACGTCAAGGCGATCGGGCCCGACGTCCTGCGCCACCGCGTCGTGCTCTCGTACGAGGCCGAGGCCGAAGAGGTGAAGGCCGAAGACGTGGTGCGGCGCGTGTTCGAGGTGGTCGAGGTGCCCTGAGGGGCCGGGCTCGGGGCGAAGGGCGCAGATGGCGGCCGGCGGCGAGGCGAAGGGCGAGGGCGAGCGGGCGGGGGGCATCCCGCGCGAGCTGCTCAAGGCGCTGCGGCGCATCGAGATCACGACCGCGCGCCTCGCCAACGAGCAGCTCTCGGGCACGTACGTCTCGGCCGTCAAGGGCCAGGGCCTCGCCTTCCGCGAGGTGCGGCCCTACCAGCGCGGCGACGACGTGCGCGCCATCGACTGGAACGTGTCGGCGCGCATGAACGAGACCTACGTCAAGGTCTTCGTCGAAGAGCGCGAGATGACCGTCATGCTCGTCGTCGACCTGTCGGCGAGCCAGCGCTTCGGCTCGGCGCGGGCGTCGAAGGGGCGCGTGGCGGCCGAGGTCTCGGCGCTCTGCACCTTCAGCGCCGTGCGCAACGGCGACCGCGTCGGGCTCATCGTCTCGACCGACCGGGTCGAGAAGATCGTGCCGCCGAAGAAGGGCGACAAGCACGCGATGCGCATCGTGCGCGAGATCTTGGGCTTCCGGTCGCCGCACCGCGGCACCGACCTGACGGCCGCGATCGAGGCGCTCGTGCGCGTCGCCCGCCGCCGCTCGGTCGCCTTCCTGATCAGCGACTTCTTCGCCCGCGGCTACGAGCGGCCGCTCGCGCTCGCCGCCGCCAAGCACGACGTCATCCCCGTGTGGCTCACCGACCGGCGCGACGACGAGCTGCCCGCGACGGGCCTGACGGCCTTCGAAGACTTCGAGACGGGCGAGTCGGTGGTCGTCGACACTTCCGACAAGCGCGTGCGCGCCTTCTACGCCGCCGAGATGCGCCGCTTCCGCGCCGAGCGCGAGCAGGCCTTCCGCAAGCTGGGCCTCGACGTCGTGCGCATCGACACCGCCGGCGACTTCGTCGCGCCCCTGCGCGACCTCTTCGCCCGCCGCGCCCGGAGGGCCCGGAGGTGAAGGCGCCGGGCGCACCCCGGGCTGAAGCCCGGGGCAGCTACCTCCCGCGGGAACGGCGCGCAAAGCCCGCCCCTCGCCGGGGCCGGGCTCCCGCGGGCGCCGCTCCCGCGGGCGCCGCCCTCGCGCTCGCCGCGACGCTGCTCGCGGCGGCGTCGCCGCTCTGGGCGCAGGTGCCGCCCGGCCCGCCGCCCCCCGCGTCGGCGCCCGCCGCGCCCGCTCCCGCGGCGCCCCCCGCCTCGGCGCCGGCGCCCGCGGGCTCGGCCGGCGGCTCGGTCTACAGCACCTGCGACGAGCGCGTGCCGGCCGGCGCGCAGCGGCCGCTCTTGCGCGAGACCTTCCCCGCGACCGGCCTCGGGGGCTACGTGCTCTGGCTCGAGATCGAGGTCGAGCACGGCCGCGGCGAGGCGGTGCTGCCCGAGGGCTTCTCGTTCTCGGGGCGGGGCGGCGGTGCCGAGGCGCTCGCGCGGGCGGGCTTCACGCTGCCGGCGCCCGAGAGCGGGCAGGCGCCGAGCGTCGAGCCGGCCCCGCCGGGCCAGGGCCCGCGCACCTCGTCGCGCGTCAAGCTGCCCCTCGTCGCCTTGCCCAAAGAGCCGGGGCGCGTCACCCTCACCTTGCCCCCCTTGCCCGTCGCCGTCTCGCGGGCGAGCGGCGAGGTGACGACGGTGTGCACCGCCCCGCACGTCGTGACGCTCGAAGAGCCCACCGCCAGCGCTCCCGAGGCGCGCCCCAAGCCGAACCCGCCGCCGCGCCGCCAGCGCGAGCACTGGCAGGCGGCCGAGACGGCGGCGGGCGCGCTGCTCGCGACGATCGTGGGCCTCGTCGCGGGCTTCTTGCTCTACCGCTGGTGGTCGCAGAGGCCCCGCCCCGAGCCGCCGCCCCCGCCGCCGCGCCCCGTCTGGGAGGTCGCCATCGAAGACCTGGCCCTCTTGCGCACCGGCCCCCTCTTCACCGAGGGCCGTCACGCCGAGCTCGTCGCGCGCGTCTCGGCCGTCCTGCGGCGCTACCTCGGCGAGCGCTACGGCTTCGAGGGGCTCGAGGCGACGTCGAAAGAGATCCGCCGCGCGCTGCGCCGGGTCTTCCCGCCGCTGACGGTGCTCGCCGAGATCGACAAGGTGCTCGACGAGACCGACCTCGTGAAGTTCGCGCGCGTCGCGCCGAGCGAAGACGACTGCGTCGTGCTCTGCGAGCTCGCCGACCGCGTCGTGCGGGCCACCATCCCCGCGGCGGTGGCCGCCGAAGACCTGGTGCCGCCGCCGCCGCGCCCGACGGGGGGGCCCGGGCCGTGAGGGCGCGCCGCGTTCTCTTGCTCGCCCTGCTGACGCTCGTCGCGCTCGGGCTCGGCGCCGCCTGGCCGTTCGCCGCGCGCGGCGCCGAGTGGCTCGACGTCCGGTGGGACGCCCCCAAGGCCTTCGCTCTGCTCCCGCTCGTGCCGCTCGTCTACTGGCGCGGCACCTTCGGGGCCGACCCGAGGCTGCCGCGCCTGCGGCTCGGCGCGCTCTTCCCCTTCGCGGGGGGGCCGCTCGGGTGGCGCGCGCGGCTGCGCGACGCGCCGGGGGTCTTGCGCGCGGTGGCGCTCGCGCTCGGCGTGCTCGCCCTCGCCCGGCCGCTCTCGCTCGTGCGCCCGAGCGAGTCGAGCGAGTCGGGCATCGACATCGTGCTGGTGCTCGACCTGTCGGGCTCGATGAAGGCAGTGATGGACGACGTGCCCCTCGCCGGCCCCGGCAGCGGCGCGCGGCGGCGCCAGGTCGCGGGCAAGCGGCCGACCCGGCTCGACGTCGCGAAAGACGTCATTCGCGACTTCGTCGGCCGGCGCAAGACCGACCGCATCGGCGCGGTCGTCTTCGGGCGGCAGGCCTACGTGCTGGCGCCGCCGACGCTCGACTACCAGCTGCTCGACACGCTCGTCGCGCGCATCGAGCTCGACATGATCGACTCGACCGGCACGGCCATCGGCGACGCGCTCGGCGTCGCCTCGGCGCGCCTGCGGCGCAGCGACGCGCGCTCGAAGGCGGTCGTGCTCTTGACCGACGGCGACTCGAACGCGGGCAGCGTCGCCCCCGAGTACGGCGCGCACCTGGCGAGCTCGGTCGGCTGCCGGGTGTTCACCATCCAGATCGGGACCGGCGACGACGTCGAGATGCAAGACGGCGTCGACATGTTCGGGCAGCCGCACTACGTGCGGGCGCACTTCCCCGTCAACCCCGAGCTCTTGCGCAAGATCGCCGCGTCGACCGGCGGCGAGTCGTACGTCGCCAACGACGCCGAGGCCCTGCGGCGCAGCATGCACGACGTGCTCGACCGCCTCGAGAAGACGCGCTTCGAGGCGCAGACGGCCTCGTACGAAGAGCTCTTCCCGCTCTTCCTCTTGCCGGCCACGCTGCTGGTGGCGCTCGACGCGCTGCTCCGGGCGTGGCTCCTGCGGAGGTTCCCCTGACCTTCGCCGCCCCGCACTGGCTCTTCGGCGCGCTCGCCGCGCTCGCGGTCGCCGCCCTCGCCGCCGCCGGCGCCTTCGCCCGCGCCCGCGCCGTCGCCCGCTTCGCCCCGCCCGAGCGCTTCGGCGAGCTCGTCACCTTCGACCCCTCGGGGCGCCGGGCGGTCAAGGCCGTGCTCTCGGTGCTCGCCGTCGCCCTCGCCTTCGTCGCCCTCGCCCGCCCCCAGACCGGCCGCGGCCAGCGCCTCGTGCCCGCGACCAACCTCGACGTCGTCGTCGTGCTCGACTTCTCGAAGAGCATGTACGCGCGCGACGTGCCGCCCTCGCGCATCCAGCGGGCGAAAATCGAGGTCGGCGAGCTCGTCAAGAAGCTGCCCGGCGCGCGCTTCGGCGCCGTCGCCTTCGCCGGCGAGCCGATCGGGTTCCCGCTCACGTCCGACGGCGCCGCCATCGCCCAGTTCTTGCGCCAGACCGAGCCGAACGACATGCCCGTCGGCGGCACCGCCATCGCCCGCGCGCTCGAGCGGGGGCGCGAGATCTTGCGCCGCGACCCGAAGTCGAAAGACCACCGCCGCGTCATCGTCCTCGTCACCGACGGCGAAGACCTCGAGGGCGACCCGCGCGCCGTCGCCCAGGCCGCCGGCGCCGAGGGCACGACGGTGCACGTCGTGCAGATCGGCGGGCGCACGCCCGAGCGCATCCCCGAGGTCGCCCCCGACGGGCGCGTCGTCGGCTGGCGCACCGACGAGCGCGGCCAGCCGCTCACCACCTCGCTCAGCGCCGAGGGCGAGGCGCAGCTCGCCGCCGTCGCCCAGGCCGCCCGCGGCACGCTCGTGCGCGCGTCCGAGGGGCGCACGGGCATCGACCAGATCGCCGCAATGCTCAAGACGATGATGAGCGAAGAGCTCTCCGAGCGCGTCGAGACCGTCTACGAAGACAAGTTCGCCTGGCCGCTCGGCCTCGCGCTGCTGCTCCTGCTCGCCGACGCCTTCTTGAACGAGGCGCCGCGCCGCCGGCCGCCCGAGCCCGCCCCGCCCCCCCCGCCCCGCCGCCGGGCCGCCGCCCGCGCCCCGCGCCCCCATGCGCCGCCGCTCGCTTTACTGGCTCGCCCCGCTCGCCCTCGTCGCGGGCGCCCTCGGCCTCGCGCTCGGCGCGAGCGGCGGCCCCCACGACCCCTTCGAGCGCTACTCGCCCGAGGTCGACGCCGCCGTCGCCTCGCTCGAGGCCGGCCGCTTCGACGAGGCGAACGAGCGGCTCACCCGCTACCTGCGCCTGACCGGCTGCCACGAGGGCGTCTTGCAGACCCCGCCCGGCGCCACGGCCTCGGCCGACGCCGCCTTCGACCTCGGCCTCGGCCTCTTCGGCGCCGCCGAGAAGCTCGGCCAGCGCTTCGCCGACGTCGACGACGTGCGCCCCCAGGGGCCCGACGGCAAGCCCGCCGAGTCGAACCCCGACCGGCGCTCGTCGGTCGACTGCGCCCGCATGCTGCTCGGCGCCCTGCTCGAGCGGCGCCTGCCCCCCGAGCTCGAGGCGCGCGCGCGCTTTCTGCGCGGCAACGCCGCCTTCCTCGAGCACCGCTGGGACGAGGCCCTCGCCGACTACGACCGCGCCCTGCGCCTCGCCCCTGGCAGCGACGCCCCGCAGGCCGACGCCCTCGGCCGCGACCTCGCGTGGAACCGCTCGCTCGCCATGCGCAACCGCCAGCGCGAGAAAGAGCGCGAAGAGAAAGAGCGCAAAGAGAACGACCAGCCGAGCCAGGGCGGCCAGGGCGGGGCCCCGAACGAGAAGGGCGGCCAGGGCGGCGCCCAGGGCCAAGACCAGAAGAACGACCCCCAGGGGCAAGACGACCCGAAGAGCGACCCGCAGCAGAACGACGGCCAGGGCGGCCAGGGCGGGCAGGGCGACCAGGGCCAAGACGACAAGAGCGGCCAGGGCGGCCAGGGCGGGGGGCAGGGCCAGCCCCCGCCCCAGGGCCAGGGCGACCCGAACGACCAGCAGCAAGCTTCGGGCGCCCCGCGGGGCCCGACCAACCAGGACGAGCACATGCTCGATCAGTTCGAACAGGCGCCGACCTGGCAGCGCGAAGAGGGCAAGGTGCGAGGGGCGGGGCGCAAGCTGCGGGGGGTGGCCGACAAATGAGCCGCCTCGCCGCCCGCGCCCTCGCGAGTCGCCCCGCCGCCCGCGCCCTCGCGGCCGCCCTCGCGAGCCGCCCCGCCGCTCGCGCCCTCGCGGCCGCCCTCGCCCTCTCGGCGCCGGTCGCCCCGCTTTACGCCCAGGCGCCGCCCTCGGCCGAGCCCACGGTCAACCTCAGCGTCGACGCCGAACGCATCGAGGTGGGCGAGTCGGTGACGGTGACGCTGAGCGCGCTCAGCACGGGCGCCACGCGCCTCGCGGTCGAGAGCCCGCAGCTCGCCGTGCCCCCCGGCTGGCGGCTGAGCGGCCCGAGCATCAGCATGCCGAACGAGCGCATCATCATCAACGGCCACCTCACCGTGCGCTCGCGCTTCATCGCCACCTGGCGCGCGACGCCCTCGCGCGAGGGCTCGTACACCTTCGGCCCCGGCTCCTTCATCTGGAACGGCCGCAAGTTCACGACCGGCACCCAGCGCGTCACGGTCTACCCGCAGGGCCAGGCGCCCGGCGGTCCGCGGCGCCCGCCGCCGGGGGGCCGGCCCTCGCCCCTGCCGGGCTTCCCGAACTGGCCCTCCTTCCCCGACTTCAACGACTTCTTCCGCGACCGCTTGCCGGCGCCGCCGCCGCCGCACGATCCGCAACTTTCGCTCGAGGCGCCGCCCGAGCCGCAAGCCTTCTTGCGCGCCGTCGTCGACAAGAGCGAGGCGGTGATCGGCGAGCAGGTCACGCTCTCGGTCTACCTGTACGCCCAGCCCCGGCTCTACCAGTTCCACGACCCCCACGAGCCGAGCGCGCCCGACTTCGTGCACCGGCCCCTCGTCACCCACGAGAGCGAGCCGCGGCCCGTGGCCGTCGGCGGGTCGACCTGGCACGTGCAGCTCGTGCGCAAGGTCGCGCTCTTCCCGCTGCACACCGGCGAGCTCACGATCGGCCCCATGAGCCTGACCCTGCTCGGGCAGGGCCTGCGCGGCGGCGGGCTGCGCGGCGGGCTCGTGCGCTCGTCGCGGCCGGTCACGGTCGCCGTGAGCGAGCCCCCGCGCGAGGGGCGCCCGCCGGGCTACCGTCCCGGCGACGTCGGCACCTTCTCGCTGTCGGCCTCGGTCGAGCCGAGAAAGGTGCCCGCCGGGGGCAACGTCGCCGTCACCGTCACCGTGCACGGCACCGGGCTCTTGCCCTCGTCGCTGCCCATGCCCGAGCGCAAGGGCCTCGAGTGGTCCGAGCCCGAGGTGCGCGACGCGAGCGAGGCGAACGAGACGAGCGTCTCGGGCAGCCGCACCTTCGTCTACCTCGCCAAGCTGAGCGAGCCCGGCGCGGTCGACCTCGGCACCCTCGCCTACCCCTACTGGCAGCCCACGGGCCGCAGCTACGAGATCACGCGCGCCGAGCTCGGCGTGGTCGAGGTGAGCGGCGGCGCGCCCGACGCCGGCCCGGGCGCCCCCGCCCGCGATCCGCTCGCCGCCATCGGCCCCGCGCGCGCGGCCCCCGCGGGCCCCGCCCGCCCCGCGCGCCCCGTCACCGACGCGCCCTGGTTCTGGGCCCTCGTCGCCGGCGCCCCCGCCTCGGTGCTCGCCGCCGAGGGCCTCGCCCGCGCCCGGAGGGGCGCCCGCGAGCGCCGCCAGCAGCGCACCGCCTCGGCCTCGAAGCAGGCCGAGCTCGCGCTCAAGGCGGCCGACGAGGCGCTCGCCAAGGGCGCGAGCAAAGACGCCGCCGCCGCCGTCGAGCGCGCCGCGGCCCTCGCCGTCGAGGAGGCGACGGGCGTCAAGATCCGCGCGCTCTTGCGCCGCGACATCACGCCCGCGCTCGAGCGCGCCGGCGTCGACGAGCCCACCGCCTCGGCGCTCGTCGAGCTCCTGCACGCCTGCGACGCCCTGCGCTTCCGGCCCGACGCCGACGAGGCCGCGGGGCGCGATCTGGTGGCCGGCGCCCGCTCGCTCCTCAAGCGCCTGCCCCGCCGGGGGCGAGCGAGCGCATGAGAGGCCACCGCCCCCCGAGCGGCCTCCCGCTTGCCTTCGCCCTCGCGCTCACCCTGCCCGCCCCCGCCCGGGCCCAGGCGCCCGCCGCCCCCGCCGCGAGCGCCCCCGCCAGCCCGGCCCCCGCCTCGAGCGGCGGCGCCCCCGACCTGAGCGCCGACGAGGCGCTCGCCCGCGGCGCCGCCGCCCTCGCCCGCGGCGCCCCGCGCGAGGCGATCGAGCTCTACGAGGCGTTCGCCGACGCGGGCGGCCTGCACCCCGACGTCAGCTACAGCCGCGGCGCGGCCTACGTCGCGCGCGTGCGCGGCGGCGACGATCGGCCGGGCGATCTCGGGCGCGCCGCCGCGGCCTTCGAAGAGACGCTCGCCCTGCGCCCCGACGACCCCGACGCGCCGCACGCGCTCGACGTCGTGCGCTCGGCCGTCGCGCACCGGCGCGCGCGCGGCGGCAAGGCCATCGAGATCGACACGAGCCCCGGCGCCTTCACCGCGCTCGTCGGCCTGCTGAGCGAGCAGAGCTGGGCCCTCCTCGCCGCCGCCGGCTCGCTCTCGCTGAGCGCCGGCCTCGCCGCCTGGCTGCGCGGACGCGACCGGCCGACGCGCCTCGGCGGCGCCATCGCCGGCTCGCTCGGCCTGCTCGCCCTCGCCCTCGGCGCCGCCTTCGCGCTCTCGGCCCAGCGGGCGCGCACGCGCGGCGAGCGCGCCGTCGTCGTCGCGCCCGAGCTGCGCCTGACGAACGACGCGGGCCTGCCCCTGCCCGGCTCGCCCACGCTGCCCGAGGCCGCCGGCGTCGAGCTCCTCGAGCGGCGCGGCGCGCTCGCGCGCGTGCGCTGGGGCAAGATCGAGGGCTGGGGCCCGCTGACCGGCGTGCAAAGGTTGCCGCGGCCCGAGTGAGGTCGCGAAGGCGCGCGTGGGCCGAACGGCCCGGGCTCGAAACGCCCGCTTCCGTGCGAGGCGCCGCCGGCACCAGAGCAGGCGCGCGCTGCCCTAGATTCATCGCCTAGTCATCGCCTCTACCCCGACAGGCACTATGCCCACACGGGCGCGCCTTGTGCGCCGAACGCGCCGTAGCGGCACTACCTTAATTCGACTATCGTAAGAAGATGGCGAGCCCTTTGAAACAGCATGGGCGTGGCCGGCACGGGGGTGGTGTCGGTCATGGTGTCGCCCGCCTCGTCGCTTGTGCGGCGCTCGTCGCCACGCTAGCGGCCTGCGGCGACGACGATGACGACGGCTCGCAGCCCGCGGGCCGCGCAGGCTCGGGCGGGGCGGCCGGGGTGGGCGGGGCGGCGGGCGCGTCGGGGCAAGCGGGGGCGTCAGGGCGCGGCGGCGCCGGCTCGGCGGGGGCGCCCTCGGCGGGCATGGGCGGCAACGGCGACGAGGGCGGCTCGGGCGGCAGCGGCGGCGACGGCGGCAGCGGCGGCGAGGGCGGCAGCAGCGGCGAGGGCGGCGGGGGCGGCAGCAGCGGCCAAGGCGGCCAGGGCGGCGCCGGCGGCCAGGGCGGCGCCGGCGGCTCGGGGGGCGGCGGTAGCGGCCAGGGCGGCGCGGCCGGCTCGGCGGGGGCGGCAGGCGCGCCTTCGGCCGACCCGTACGGCGAGGCGGTGCTCGGCGACGACCCGCTCGTTTATTACCGCTTCGACGAAGTGAAGGGCAGCCCGGCGGCCCTCAACGCGGTGCCCGGGGCGCCGAGCGCGACCTTCCTCGGGGCGCCCGAGCTCGGCGTGCCGGGGGTGCTCTCGCGGCCCGGGCAGCGCGCGCTGGGGCTCACTCTCGGTAGCGGCGCGCGCTTCGGCTCGTTCGGGTTTCGCTTCGATCGGGCGTTCACGCTCGAGCTGTGGCTCGCGCCCGAGGCCTTCACGGACGCGCGCCGGTGCGTCGTGCAGATCGAGGCGGGGCCCGGCCGCGGCATCATGAGCCTCAGCCTGATCGAGGGCGGGCTCGAGTTCCTCGCGCGCGGGGGCGACACCCCCTCGGGCAGCGGCGGCGTCGCCTCGGTGCTCGTCGACGTCGAGCCCCGCCCGGGCGAGTTCGTCTACGCCGCGGCGGCCGTGAGCGACTTCGGGGTCACTTTCTGTCGCGATCAGGCGGGCGACTTCTTCTGCCGCGCGGCGCTGACGTACGCGCCCTTCCAGCCCGCCGCCGAGGCGCCCTTCGTCGTCGGCGCCGCGGGCGGGTGCGGGTTCGAAGGCGCGGTCGACGAGCTCGCGCTCTACCAGAAGGCGCTCCCGGCCGACGCCATGCTCCGGCACGCCACGCTGGGCCGCGGCCTCTTGCGCTGAGCACGCCGCGCTGGGCCGCGGCGCCCCGCCTTGGTAAGGTGCCGCGATGCCCGACGAGGGAGAGCGGCCCGAGCTCGCCGAGCTGCGCGCCCGCCTGCGCGCCACGACCGACGAGGGCCGCCCCGACGCCGTCGCCCGGCGCCGCAAGACCGGCCAGCGCACCGCGCGCGAGAACATCGCCGACCTCGTCGACGAGGGCAGCTTCGTCGAGTACGGCGCGCTCGCCCTCGCGGCGCAGCGGCAGCGGCACTCGGTCGACGAGCTCGTGCGGAACAGCCCCGCCGACGGGCTCGTCTGCGGCGTCGGCACCGTCAACGCCGCCCTCTTCGGCGACGAGCGCGCCCGCGCCATGGTGCTCGCCTACGACTACACCGTCTTCGCCGGCACCCAGGGCCTGATGGGGCACAAGAAGCTCGACCGCGTGCTCTCGCTCGCGGCCCGGTGGCGCCTGCCCGTCGTGCTCTTCGCCGAGGGCGGCGGCGGCCGCCCCAACGACACCGACGTGCCCACGGTCGCCGGCCTCGACACCCCGAGCTTCCTCGCCTTCGCCGCGCTCTCGGGCCTCGCCCCCCGCGTCGGCATCGCCTCGGGCCGCTGCTTCGCCGGCAACGCCGCCCTGCTCGGCGGCTGCGACGTCATCATCGCCACCGAGAACAGCAGCATCGGCATGGGCGGCCCCGCCATGATCGAGGGCGGCGGCCTCGGCGCCTGCACCCCCGAAGAGGTCGGGCCCATCGAGGTGCAGAGCAAGAACGGCGTCGTCGACCTGCGCGTCGCCGACGAGGCCGCCGCCGTGGCCGCCGCCAAGAAGTACCTCGCGTACTTCCAGGGGCCGCTGCCGACCTGGTCCGCGGCCGACCAGAGCGTGCTCCGCGACGCGCTGCCCGAGCGGCGGCGACGGGCCTACAAGATCCGGCCCATCATCGAGACCTTGGCCGACGCGGGCAGCGTGCTCGAGCTGCGCCGCGAGTTCGGCCGGCCCATCGTGACGGCGCTCGCGCGCCTCGAGGGCCGCCCCGTCGGCCTCCTCGCCAACGACCCGTACCAGCTCGCCGGCGCCATCGACGCCGACGCGTCCGACAAGGCCGCGCGCTTTCTGCAGCTCTGCGACGCCTTCGGCCTGCCGATCGTCTCGCTCTGCGACACCCCCGGCTTCATGGTCGGCCCCAAGGCCGAGACCACCGCCCTCGTCCGCCACGTGTCGCGCCTCTTCGTCGCCGCCGCCAGCCTGCGCGTGCCCTTCTTCACCGTCGTGCTGCGCAAGGGCTACGGCCTCGGCGCCCAGGCCATGGCGGGCGGGCACTTTCACGCCCCCTTCTTCACCGTCGCGTGGCCCGCCGGCGAGTTCGGCGGCATGGGCCTCGAGGGCGCCGTGCGCCTCGCCCTGCGCAAGCAGCTCGAGGCCATCGACGACCCCGCCGAGCGCGACGAGCTCTTCACGTCGGCGGTCGCCTCCGCCTACGAGCGCGGGCGCGCCATCAACACCGCCTCGCTGCTCGAGTTCGACGGCGTCATCGACCCAGCCGACACCCGCGCTTGGCTCGTGCGCGGCCTGAAGTCGGCGCCGCCCCCCGAGCCGGGCCGGCGCCGCTTCATCGACACCTGGTGAGGGGGCGCCACGAAGGCCCTCGCCCGCCCCGGTCGCCCCTGGTGCCGGCTCTTCCCCCTTCTCCCTAGGGAGAGGGGGCCGGGGGGTGAGGGCCCCGCGCGCCCTCGAGAAAGAAGCGCACGAGCGCGCCCTTCGTCTCGTCGAGCCGCTCGAAGGGGAAGCAATGCCCCGCGCCGTCGATCTCGACGAGCTCGGCGCCGGGGATCATCTTCGCGAGGGCCGCCGAGTTCGCGGGCGGAATGAGCCGGTCGCCCCCCCCCGTGATGACCAGCGTGCGCACCCCGAGCCGCGCGAGCCGCCCCTCGGCCGCGTGGCGCGCGGCCGCGGCCATCTGGCGCAGCACGGTGCCCGGCGGCCCGCGCTCGACGCCTGCGAGCCACGACGCGAAGCGCTCTTTCTCGCCCGCCCAGCACGCGTCGGACACCAGAAAGGGCGCGACGTGCTCGGCCGAGCTGCGCCCGAGCACCGCGCTCAAGAACAGCCCCCGCGTCACCCGCCACGCGGGCTTCGCGCTCTTCAGGTAGCCCGCGAAGGTCGCGCCGAGGGCCAGCGCCTCGACGCGCTCGGGGTGGCGGAGCGCGAGCTCCATCGCGATCATGCCGCCGAGCGAGACGCCGAACACGTACGCCCGCCCGACGCCCGCCGCGTCGAGCACCGCCGCGGCGTCGTCGGCCAGATCGCCCATGCGAAAGAAGTCGCGCGGGCGCGTCGACCGGCCGGTGCCACGATTGTCGAACACCATCACCCGGAACCGGTCGGCCAGGCTCGCCGGCAGCGTGTCCCACGCGCGCGACGAGAAGGCCATGCCCATCACCAGCAAGAGCGGCGGCGCCCCCTCGGGCCCGGTGATCTCGTAATGCAGCCTGTACGTGCCCCGTTCGACGAATGGCATGCGTTCGACCCGCGCAGAAAGGCCCCGGCGCGCGCCCGGGCCCGCTCAAAGGCTCACCGGAAGGCCCGGCCGCAGGGCCGCCCGACGGACAAAAGCCGGTTCGCCATGACCCGTTCACACCCTCGCGAAGAGTTTGCCCCCCCGCGATCGCGAGGGCAAGCCATCGAGCGTGGAAGCCATTCTCTATGCGCCCCTGGCCCTGCTCGGCGCGGCCGTGGTGCTCCTCGCCTTCGCCGCCCTCGCCAGCCTCCGCCGGGCGCGCCGGGCGGCCGGGCCGGGCGCGCCGCGCGCCTCCGAGGCGCTCGCCCGCGCCGCCGCCGCTCTGGGCGCCGCCGGCGGGGGCGATCTCGCGACCGACGGCGCCTTCGAGCTCGACGTCGCGGGCCGCCGCCTGCGCGCCTTCGGGGCGCGGCCCAACAAGGGGCGAAACGTCGTCGTGGGCATCGGCGTCGCGGCGGGCGCGAAGGCCGCCCCGGGCGTAGCCTTCGCGGGCGGCACGGCGCGCCAGCCGCTCGAGAAGCTGCCCCACGTCACGCTCCGCCAGGAGACCGGCTTCGACCGCCTCGGCAAGCAGCTCAAGGTAAACCTCGAGATCGAGACGGGCGACGCCGAGTTCGATCGCCGGGTCTACGTCGAGGGCGAAGGGCCCCGCGAGGACGTGGCGGCCCTCCTGTCCGACCGGCGCGTCCGCGGGGGCGCCCTCGCGCTGCTCGACGGGGGCTGCATGCAGATCACCTTCGCCGAGGGCGAGCACCTGGTCGCGGCGCTCTGGCCCGCCCAGCTTCCGGCCGCGCTCACGCCCGAGTCGCTGCGGGCCTCGGCCGAGAGCCTGCTCGCGATCGCCGACGGCCTGCCCCCGCTCCGCTCGCGCGAGGCCGGGGCGCCCTTCCTGCGCGCCCCCTGGTTCGAGATCGTTTACCTCTCGCTCGGCATCGCCGCCTTCCCCCTCGCGAGCCTCTCGCTCTTCGCATGGCCGCCCGCCGGCGATCGCATGACTCCGCTCGCCGCGGGCGCGGCCGCGCTGGCGACGGCGCTGCCGCTGGCCTTCGCCGTCGCGCGCTTCAAGGGCCGCCCCGACGCGCTCCGGCGGCTCTGCTTCGCGCTGCCCGGGGCAATGATGCTCGGCACGGGCAGCGCCGTCGGGGGGCTCGCCGCCGCGAACGGCTGGGGCGACGACTCGGCGGCCGAGCACGCCGTGGGCGTCGAAGACGCCTACACCCGGCGGAGCCGCAACCGCCCGACGCACTACCTTCGGGTCGCGTCATGGACGCCCGGCGAGGGGCCCATCGAGCTGCGCGTGCCCGGCGGCCGCTTCGAAGCCATCAAGGCCGCGCGCCGCGCGCTCGTCCGCACCGGCCGGGGCCGCCTCGGCTACGAGTGGGTGCGCTCGGTCGAGCCGCTCTGAGCGGCGGGTGCGCTCGGTCGAGCGGCTCTGACGGGGGCCGCGCTCGACGAGCGGGCCCCCGGGCCGGGAGGGCACCTTCCCCGAGCGCGAGTTTGGAGAGCGAGCTGTCGCCCCTCGGCGAAGGCCAGCGGGTCGAGGTCGCGCTGGTGCGCCTCTGGCGAACGATGGGCCGCCGCGTCCTGACGCCGCGCCGGCGGCAGCAGCGCGTCCGCAGCCTACGCATCGCCCGCTTCGCCCTCGCCCCTCTCGACCCCCCCGCCCCTTCGCCAGCGCGGCGCCAGCCCCAGCTCGACCCAGTCGCGCTTCGGCACCGCCGGGCGCAGCATCGCCCCCCAGTCGCGCAGCCACGCCCGCAGCGACACGAGCGCCGCCCGCTGCTCGCGCTCGGCCTCGAGCCGCTCGCGCGGGTCGTGCTCGGACGACGCGCCCGACACGTCGCGCACCTGATCGAGCAGGCCGCGCACGCGCGCGACCTCGGCGTCGTTCAGGCCCCGCTGCCGCAACATCTCGCGCGCCTCGGCGGCGCCCTTCATCGTGCTCGATGACAGCCCATCGAGGCGAAGGAGGAAGGCCGCCACCGAGCCGACGACCAGAGGGCCAAGGGGCTGCTGCTCGAGCCCTTTGAAGAAGACGTTAGCGAGGCGGCCACGCTCTTCGGGCGGGGCCACCCGCAAGAGTACGGCCCTCGTCCGGGGGAACCAAAGGTTCTCGAAGGCGTCGAGCTCGCGCAGTCGGCCCATCTGCCCGGCCGCCGGCGTCTGGTCGCCGTCGCCGTCGTCGTCGTAGAGATCGAGCGAGCGACCTTGCCCGGTTGCCTTGCCGTAAAGCGACCAGCCGAGCGCGTGCTCTTGCTGCGTGTACCCCACGCGAAGGGCGGCCCTCGCCCGAGCGGGCGCCAGCACGCCGATCAGAAGCCTTGCCACCCGATCGAGCAGGCGCAAATCGACCGTGCGAAGGCGAAACGAGCCCTCGGGCCCGTCGCCCCCCTCCCCCTTCTGGTTCCCCAATAGCCCGCTGCTCCCGCTGGCGCCGTTTCTCATGATGGTTCTTGCCTCTCTGACCTTCCTTTCGGCCCCGCCCCGCGCCAGTTGCTGATCGTTTCAGCCGGGGCCCGCCCACCGACCGCTCGGCCCCGAGGCCAGATGGCACCGATGTAGGTCTAGCCGAGCGTCCGAGCGCCCCGCCGCCCTCGTTGGAGGGTCAGGAGGGCAAATTTGGCGGTCGAGACAGCTCGGATCGACGGTCTGGGCACTCGGATCCACCGTCCGGGGGGCTCGGATCCACCGTCCGGGCAACTCGGATCCACGGTCCGAGCAGCTCGGATCCACGGTCTGGGCAGCTCGGCTCCACGGTCCCGGCGACCCGGATCCACGGTTCGAGCAGCGCGGTTCTCGGTCCGAGCGCGTTGGTACGCCGGAAACGCGCCCGCCCGACCCCTCTCT
Source organism: Polyangiaceae bacterium (assembly GCA_035762175.1). GTDB lineage: Bacteria > Myxococcota_A > Polyangia > Polyangiales > Polyangiaceae > DASTPP01. Next base: position 59,372 of record DASTPP010000141.1, read on the forward strand.
CTCGCATGCCGAGCGGCCTGTACGGCGTCGCCATGGGGTTGGCACTACTGTCCATGTGTCGAGCGCGTCTCGCCCGCGCGTCGGGTGCGTCCAGAGGGCGGGGGCCCCGCTGTTTGAGCCGCGAAGCGGCGAGTTCGGGATGCCCGGCGGACGTACCCGACGCGCGGGCGAGACGCGCTCGGGGTACGTACCCGTCGCGCGGGCGAGACGCGCTAGCCCTCTCCGTCGTCAAAGTTCCGTCGGGCCATGCCGCGCGCGGCATTGTAGAGCCGTGCCGTCCCGCGCGGCGCATTGTCGAGCCGGGGCAGACCGCGCGCGGCCTTTCGAGCGCGGGGGCCAGGGCTTCACTCAGAGTTGACACACTGGGGCAGCAGCGCGACCGCGTCCGCACGACGGGCGCATCGGTCCGGCGCGAGCTCGGCGTCGGCCTTGAGACCCGCGGCGGAGGCGGGACGCGACGTGGCGAAGGCGGGCGGCGCCCGCGAGAACGGCCGCGAATGAGGCGGGGCGGGGCGCGAGCTCGGCCCGTGCCGGTTCGGAGTTTGCACACCCGGCCCGCCGTGGTCGGCGTGGCGCCGGCCCGCGTGAGCGCCGGGCGAGCGAGCGCCTTCGAGGACGACGAGAGAGGAGGCTGACGATGCCTGTGACAGAGAGGATCTTTAACGGCAAGGTCGCCACGCGGGCGCGCCAGGGCCGCGACGGCGGCGCGGCGCCCCGCCTGCGACCGGGCGCGACGGCGCGGGGGGCGGTGCGCAGCCCCGAGGGGCGCGCGAACTTCCTCGGCTGGTTCAGCATCGGGCTCGGGCTCGCCGAGATCATCGCGCCGCGGCGCCTGGCCCGCGCGATCGGCGTGCGCGACGACGACCGGACGCAGACGACGATGCTGGCGCTCGGCCTGCGCGAGATCATGAGCGGCGTCGGCATCCTCACGCAGCCCGAGCCGACGCGCTGGGTGTGGGCGCGCGTCGCGGGCGACCTCATCGACCTGGCGCTGATGGGCCAGTCGCTGAGCGCGCCGCGCCGCGACCGCGACCGGGCGCTCGGCGCGACGGCGGCGCTCGCCGGCGTGACGCTGGTCGACGCGCTGACGGCGGTGCAGCTCGGCCGGAGCGAGGGCGGGCCCTCGGCCGGCGGCGCGGAGGCGCACGCCGGCGTGCGCGAGGAGCACGGGGTGCGCATCGCGAAGGCGATCACGGTCGGCTGCACGCCCGAGCAGGCGTACGGGCTCTGGCGCGACCTGCGCAACCTGCCGCGCTTCATGACGCACCTCGAGTCGGTCGAGGTGACGGGCGACCGCTCGCACTGGCGGCTCAAGGGGCCGGCGGGCACGCACCTCGCGTGGGACGCCGAGCTCAGCGAGGACCTGCCCAACCGGCGCCTCGGGTGGCGCTCGGTGCCGGGGGCGGGCGTGATGAACGAGGGCCTGGTGACCTTCCGGGAGGCGCCGGGCGGGCGGGGCACCGAGGTGCGGCTCGAGCTGCGCTACGAGCCGCCGATGGGCGGCGTCGGCACGGCGCTGGCGAAGCTCTTCAAGGCGCTGCCTTCGCTCAAGATCGAGAACGACTTGCGCAACTTCAAGCAGCTCGTCGAGCTCGGCGAGCTCGCGCACTCGGACGCGAGCGTACACCTCGGGCCGCACCCGGCCCGGCCCTCGGACGACGTCACGCTCGAGGCGGCGTCGCGGCAGCTACCCCAGGTGTAGGAAGGCAGGGAGACGATGAAAGCTACGTGCTGGCACGGCAAGCAGAAGGTGCGCGTCGAGAACGTGCCCGACCCGAAGATCTTGAACGCGCGCGACGCCATCGTGCGCATCTCGTCGACCGCGATCTGCGGCTCCGATTTGCACCTTTACAACGGGTTCATTCCGAGCATGGAGAAGGGCGACGTGCTCGGCCACGAGTTCATGGGCGAGGTGGTCGAGGTCGGCCGCGGGGTCGAGACGCTGCGGGCGGGCGACCGGGTGGTGGTGCCCTTCCCCATCGCGTGCGGGCGCTGCTCGATGTGCAAGGCCTCGCTCTTCGCCTGCTGCGAGAACTCGAACCCGAACGCCGTCCTGGCCGAGAAGATGTGGGGCTACTCGCCCGCGGGCATCTTCGGCTACTCGCACATGCTGGGCGGCTACGCGGGCGGGCAGGCCGAGTACGCGCGCGTGCCCTTCGCCGACGTGGGCCCGATCAAGGTGCCCGAGGGGCTGACCGACGAGCAGGTGCTCTTCCTGTCGGACATCTTCCCGACGGGGTACATGGGCGCGGACATGTGCGACCTGAAGGGCGGCGAGGTGGTGGCGGTCTGGGGCTGCGGCCCCGTCGGCCAGTTCGCCATCGCGAGCGCGAAGCTGCTCGGCGCCGAGCGCATCATCGCGATCGATCGCTTCCCCTACCGGCTCGAGATGGCCCGGAACCGGGCGGGCGCGACCGACGTGCTCAACTACGAAGAGGTCGACGTGCTCGAGGCCCTGAAAGAGATGACCGGCGGGCGCGGCCCCGACGCGTGCATCGACGCGGTCGGCATGGAGGCGCACGGCCACGGGCTGCAGTACGCCTACGACCGCGTCAAGCAGGCGACGATGCTCGAGACCGACCGGCCGCTCGTGCTGCGCGAGGCCATCCGGGCGTGCCGCAACGGCGGCGTCGTCTCGGTCATCGGCGTCTACGGCGGGTTCATCGACAAGTTCCCGATGGGTACCGTGGTCAACCGGGGGCTGACCATTCGCGCGGGGCAGTGCCACGTGCAGAAGTACATCAAACCGCTGCTCGACCGCATCGAGCGGGGCGAGATCGACCCGAGCTTCGTCATCACCCACCGCATGAGCCTCGAAGACGCCCCGAAGGGGTACGAGCTCTTCTTGAACAAGCTCGACAACTGCGAGAAGGTGGTGCTCAAGGCGTCGTGAGGCGGGGGCCGAAGTGCGCGCCCCGCACTGAAGTACGGGGCACGCGGTAACCACCTCGTGCCGCGCGGCATCGACACCGATCCGGAGAGCAAAGCCCGGCCGCCGTTGGGGCCGGGCTCCCGCGGGCTTCGGCCCCCGGGCGAGCTCGCGTCATCGGCTCGCGGCGCGCGAGCCCGCCCCCAGCGAGGGGCCTAGGGATTGGTCACTTTTTTTCCTTGCCCGGCGGTCGGCTAGGCTGCGGGGTGGATGCCGCCGCCTTCGCCCCCTTCGACCCCGACGCCCTGTTCGCCGACGCGCCCTACAGCCGCCCGATCCGCCGGCGCCTCG
>DASTPP010000142.1:0-50333 GCA_035762175.1 Polyangiaceae bacterium
CCCCGGCCGACGGCTTGCGTCTCGGCCGCCGCGCTCGGTCCGCATTCGTCCGACAGAGCCTAGGGCATTTCCCCGCGCCTCGGGCGCGGCCCGAGGCGCGGCCCGACCTCACCGCTCGTCACGAGCGCCGGGCGGGCCCCAAGGCCGCACCCGACGCCAGGCAAGAGCGCCACCGGCCGCGCCCCAGGGCCTCCGCGCCCTGCGAAAAGCGATTCTGACGCTTCGCGTCGTTCGTTGCCCCTTGTGCGATGGCCTGGGACGCGAAAAGTAAGGGGGCCGCCATGAAGACAGTCCCCGCCTCGACGATCCTCGGCATCGGCCATTATGTCCCCTCGAAGGTCGTGACGAACGACGATCTCGCGAAGGTGATGAACACCTCCGACGAGTGGATCGTGCAGCGCACCGGCATCAAGGAGCGGCGCTTCGTCGAGCACTCGGGCATCGGGGCGAGCGACCTGGCGGTGCCCGCGACGAAGATGGCGCTCGAGCACGCGGGCCTCGGCCCGAACGACATCGACGCCATCATCTTCGCGACGCTCTCGCCCGACCACAACTTCCCCGGCTCGGGTTGCTTCCTCGGCCACAAGCTCGGGCTCGGCGGCGTGCCCGCGCTCGACGTGCGCAACCAGTGCACGGGCTTTCTCTACGGCCTGTCGGTGGCCGACGCGTGGGTGCGCGCGGGCGTCTACCGGCACGTGCTGCTGGTCGGCGCCGAGGTGCACTCGACGGGCATCGAGCTCGCCGACCGCGGGCGCGACGTCGCGGTGCTCTTCGGCGACGGCGCGGGCGCGGCCGTCGTCGGGGCGGCGCCCGAGGGGCGGGGCCTGAAGAGCCTGCGGCTGCACGCCGACGGCGCGGGCGCGAAAGAGCTCTGGCTCGAGGCGCCGGCGAGCGCGTACAACCCGCGCCTGACGAAAGAGATGCTCGACGAGGGCAAGCACTTTCCGGCCATGAACGGCAAGCAAGTCTTTCGATGGGCGACCGAGAAGATGCCCGAGGTCTCGCGCGCCGCGCTCGAAGAGGCGAAGCTCTCGCCCGGCGACGTCGACCTCTTCGTGCCCCACCAGGCGAACCTTCGCATCAACCAGTTCGTGGGCCAGAAGCTCGGTATACCCGAGGCGAAGACGGTGACGAACATCGAGAAGTACGGCAACACGACGGCCGCCACGATCCCGCTGGGCTTGTCCGAGGCGTGGCGCGAGGGCCGCTGCGGGCCGGGCTCGAACGTGCTCTTCGCCGCCTTCGGCAGCGGCTTCACCTGGGGCGCCGCGGTTCTGACGCTCTGACCTCCGCCCCGCCCGCCGAGGCCGCGCGCCCGGCCCCGAGGGGCGCCGAGCGCCGGCGACCGGTGGCGAACGACGGCGACGAGCGGGCGGGGCCCGGCGACGCCCCGACCAACGGGGCGGGGGCGCGGGTCAGCCCGCGAAGATCCGCCGGACGCGCCCGACCTGGCCCGATTCGAGGCGCACCTTGATGCCTCGCGGGTGTACCGGCGAGCTCGTCAAGATGTCCCGCACGACGCCTTCGGTCAGCGCGCCGCTGCCTTGATCGGCCTTGAGCACGACGGCGACCCGCAGGCCGCGGCGGATCTGCGCCCGCACCGTACCGCCGGGCTCGCCCGCCTGCGACAGGTCGGCCGGCGCCGGCCGTCGGACGACCACCACCTCGGCCGCGCCCGCGTCGCGGAGCCAGCCGGCGACCCGCTCGCCTTCGCTCGCCATCACCAGCAGGTCTCGCCCCTCGATCAGCACGGCGATGCCCAGCGCCTGGTGCCAGCGCTTGCCGAAGGCGTTCAACTGCTCGCGAGGCACGCCGATGACGCGCGTGATCAGGGCGGCCTCGGCCGCGTCGAACTCTTCGCGCACGATGATACGCCCGAGAGGCGCCGGGGCGGCGGGGGCTGGGGGGCGGGGCTGCGCCGGGGCGGCGGGGGCCGAAGGGCGGGCTCGCACCGGTGCGCCGGCCGCGGCCTGGGCCGAAGGGCGGGCTCGCGCCGGCGTGCTGGCCGCGGCCTGGGCCGAAGGGCGGGCTCGCGCCGGCGCGCCGGCCGCGGCCTGGCGGAGCGCGGAGAAGGGGTTGTGCTTGAGTCCTTTTTCGGCCACCGCCCCAGTCTGGCACGGCCGCGCCCCGCCCGCCGCGCCCGAGCTGGTAGCATAGGCCCATGACGGGTCGCCAGGTGATCGAGGTAGACGACGGCTTTTGGAACCTCCGCGGCTCGTTCCGCGTCGCCGGCGTCGTCGAGCTGGGGACGCACATGTCCCTCGTGCGGCGCGAGGGCGGCGGCTACCTCGCGCTCGACGCGTGCGGCCTCGTGCCCGAGACGCGCGCGCTGCTCGACGAGACGACGGGCGGCGGCGAGCGCCTCGAGGCCGTCCTGCACTTGCACCCGTTCCACACGCTGCACGTGCGGGCGCTGCACCAGCTCTACCCCCGGGCACGACTCTACGGGACGGCGCGGCACCACGCCGAGCTCGCCGACCTACCCTGGGAGCCGCTGCGGACCGAAGACCCTGCGCTGCACGCGCACTTCGCCGCCGACCTCGACTTCACCGTCCCGCGCGGCGTCGACCTCGTCACCCCGAACCCCAATGTTCACTTCGGCTCGGTGCTCGCCATTCACCGGGCCACCCAGACGCTGCACGTCGACGATACCCTCGCCTACGCGCGCCTGCCGGCGCCGCTGCGCGTATTCGGGCGCGACCTTACCCGCTTTCACCCCGGCCTCGGCCGCGCGCTGCGCCGCGAGCCGGGCGCGGCCGGCGCCTTCCGGGCGTGGGCGCGCGAGCTGATCGAGCGCGCCGCCCCCCTGCGAAACCTCTGCGCCGCGCACACCTCGACGCTGCTCGCCCGGGGCAACGAGGGCCCCCCGATCGCCGCCCGCATCGAAGACGCTTTGCGCCGCGTCGAAGGCACGTTGCGGGCGCACGAGCAGAAGCACGAAGGCGCGGGGGCGGGCCCGGCGAGGTAGAGCCTACGCCGCCGGTCCGAATGGCGACGCCGGCGCGGCGGGCGCATAGTTCGGTTAGCACGCAGGTCAGCTCGTCGAGCGCTTCGGCGACCATCTCGCTGCTCTCGCCGGCCTCGGGCCAGGTCGACCGCCCGATCTCGTTCGTGAACGTCGCGCGCGACGCGAGCTCGGTGCGGTTCTGGGTCGGCTACCAGTTCGCGAGCACCTTCTTCGTCGACGACATCAGCATTCTGCATTCGCCGCCGGGCTGACCTGCCGGACGCTCGCCGGGCGCCTCGGCGCGCGCGGCCGACGGGGGCCACGCCCGCCTCGACGCCCCGGCGTCGGGCGAGCTCTCCGGCCCGTGAAGCGCGCCGTTGGGGTACAGCCCGGGGGTCGAAGGGCGTCGCTCAGTTGCTCTCGCCGTCGCTGTCGGGCTCGTCGCCCGGCTCGCCCCCGGGCCCGTCGCCCGGCGCGGGCGCTTCAGGGGCGCGGCGGCGAGGGGTGGCGCTGCGCACGGCCGAGGTGAGCGAGGGGTAGGTGACGGCGACGTCTTCGCGCGATCCGAAGAGCAGAATGCCCTTGCTGCGGTGCTCTTCGTACGCGCGCGACAGGAGCGTCCAGGTGCGGTCGGCGAGCGACGACCACCGCTCGGCCTCGCTCTGCTCGCTCAGGCCGAGCCCGCGAATGATGGCCTCGGCGAGGCGCTCGGCTTCGCCCGCGTCGGCCGGGTCGTAGTCGGGGGCGCCGGGGCTCACCAAGCCCTGAAAGTCGGGCCGCCGGTAGATGCGCGCCAGCACCCGCAGATCGTTGGCGAGATCTTGGTGGCCGCTGCCCGTGCGCACGAGCTCGAGCAGCGTCACGATCTCGGCGACGCCGCGCGCCCAGTACTCGATGACGCGAATCATGGCCGCCCGCCGGGCCTGCGCCCGCTGAATGATCGCTTCGGGCACGCTGGCGTTCGAGGCCCGATACTGGCTTTCGAGCTGCATCTCCCGGACGAACCAGGCCGCGAGCGCGAGCTTGACCAGCCGAACGAGCAGGGTGATGTCGTAAAGCGCCACGGTCGCGAGCTTTTCGAACTCGGCCCGCCGCTCGGGCGCCGCGTCGCGCGTCGCCACCGTCTGCACCACCGCCGCCGCCCGCTGCATGTTGACGCGCCGCGGGGCGACGTCGGCCTCCTGCACCGCCTCGATCTCGGGCCGCATCTCTTCGAAGGCCCCTTGCCTCGCCTCGCCGCCCGAGCCGGCCACCACCTCGCCGCCCGAGCCGGCCACCACCTCGCCGCCCGAGGCCTTCGCCGCCACCTCGCCCGGCCGGGGCTGCCCGCCGGCCTCGTCTGCCTTCTCTTCTGCCTTCTCTTCGCCTGCCGCCGTCAGCCACCCCTTGACGTCTTCTACCGTATCTTCCGTTGCCATTGTGTACCCCCCGTTCGCATGTTCCACGACCGCTGCTCCTTTCGTTTCTTCTGAGTTCACTGCTGGTTTCGTCTTGACCATCGATTGCTCGTTCATCGCCTCCTCTTCTCTGGCGCCCGCCGAGCCTTTTCGGGGCACCTGTCTTCCCCTCGGCCAGCCCCCCGGGCAGTTGCTGCCTTTCGGTCGATTTTTTTCGTGACCCCCCGGGACGGCGCTTTTGCCGCGCTTTTTGCCCTCGGCTGAAGCCGGGGGCAGCAAACTCCCTCGGGAACGGCTCGCAAAGCCCTGCCGGAGGCAGGGCTCCCGCGGAGCGAGCCGCTTTGCTCGCTCGCCCAGGGGTCAACGCCCGCGAGAGCACCGCCTACCCGCCGGACATGCCACCCGACTCGTTTGGGTCGCCCAAGCGGTGCCCGGAGTCTCTGCCCGACCCGTTCGAGTCGCCCGGCGAGCCCCCCGACCCTTCACCCGACCCATTTGAGTCGCCCCAGGGGTGCCCTGACCCTTCACCCGACTCGTTTGAGTCGCCCCAGGGGTGCCCCGACCCTTGACCCGACTCATTTGAGTCGCCCCAAGGGTGCCCAGACTCGCCGCCCGACCCGTTTGGGTCGCTGAAGGTGTGGCCAGACCTTCCGGCCGACTCGATCGGGTCGCCCCGCGCCTGCCCGGGTCCCTCGCCCGACCCGGCCGGGTCGCCCCGCGCCTGCCCTGGCCCCTCGCCCGACCCGACCGGGTCGTCAGAAGGACGCCGACACAAACCAGGAAACTGCCCCCGACCCCTGGCCGAGCAGGAGATCAGGACCCCCAAAGCGCGGGCGAACGGAGGCATGGCGGCCATGGCAGGGCAGAGAGGCGTCGAGAACGAAGAAGGGCAGGTAGCGGGCGAGGCCGGGCCAGCCTTCACCCTGGACAGCTCGGCCGAGGCCTTCGAGGCCCTGCGCGGCGAGCTCCGGGCGCTCCGCCAGGCGACGCTCGCCCCCTTGCGCGTCGACGCCCAGCGCGCGGCCGCCGTGGCCTACAGCGTGGCCTTGCGCGACGCCGAGCCGGCCCGGCGTAGCTCGTTCGAGCGCCTCGCGGCCGGGGGTTTTTACCAGCTCGCGACGCTCGAGCGACTGCCGCGGCTCGCGCAGGCGGTCTGGTTCGCCGGCGAGCAACAAAGGTTGCACGAGGCTCTCGCGTCCGAGGCGAGGGTGCCGAACGAGGTGGTGCGCGAGGCCCGCGCGCAACGCGCCCGCGTGCGGCAGGTGCTCACCTACTGGTTCGGAAGGCACCCCGACATCGCCGCCGAGCTCGCTTACCGACGGCGGGCCGTCGGCTATGTCGATCGGGTGAGCGACTTGAACGCGCTGGCCCGCCTCTACGAGCGCGACGAAGTGCGGGCCATTCTCGCCGACTCTGACCCGAACTACCGCGAGACCGACGCCGACGACGCCCGCCGCCTCGCCCGCGCCATCTTCGCCGGCCTGGGCGTGCGCGCCGAGCGCGAAACCCAACGCTGGACGTCGCACACCCAGCGCGCCTTCACGCTGCTCTCGCGCGCCTACGAGGCGCACCGGCGCAGCGGCCTCTACGCCTTCGGCGAGCGCGAAGACGTGGGGCGCACCTACCCGACGCTCGTCACGGCGGTGCGCGCCCGCCCGCGCCGGGCGCCGAAGGGCAGCGACGGCGAGGCCTCGAGCGGCCCGAGGGGGGCGAAGGGTAGCGACGGGGACGCCTCGGGTGACCCAGCGGAGGGCAGATCTTGTCACCGTGCGCGATCGGCTTGAGCTCCTGATGCCGTGTCGCGACGTCGTTGATGGGGTACGCGCGGAAAGGGCCCGTCGGAAGGCCTGATCGCGGTGGCGGCTTTTGGCACAGCTGACACAGCGGGCGTTGCCACGAACGGCGTGGGTAGACGAGCTTTGGCCGCGAGCGCAAAGGCGTTGGGGCTGACGGGCCTTGGCGCCGGTCTTGCAGGCTCGGGGCCAATGCGGACGAGACGGCGAGCGGGGGTGGGGCCGGTAGCGTGGGCGTTGACCGGCGTGGTGGCGCTTCTCGGGGCGTGTGTGGTCGACCCCGAATCGGGCGACGACGACGGGGGCCCGATGGCTGGTTCGTCGGGCCGAGCTGGCAGCGGCGGCGATTCAGGCGCGTCCGGTCAAGGCGGCGGGGCAGGCGCGGGCGGCGGGGCGGGCGCGGGCGGTTCGTCGAGCCACTGCAGCGTGGGTGACGAGGGCGGTGCGGGTGGCCAGGGCGGGGGCGGGTCGCCTCTGCCGCTCGACCCGAGCTTCGGCAAGGGCGGCGTCGTGCTCGAGGGGTTGGCGCCGTTCAAGGGCCTGGGCGATGTGATTCTCGGCCCCGACGGCAGCCTTTACCTCTACACCGAGACCGGCGTGGTTGCCACGGCGGGCATCGTGCGCCTGCTCGCCGACGGCAGCGTCGACGCCGCCTTTGGCGAGGGCGGCTTTCTCACCCTGCCCGCCGGCTATGCGTGGGCCGGCCTGGCGCTGCAACCCGACGGAAAGCTCGTCTTTGGCGGCCAGTCCGATGACGGCGCGACGGACCAGCACATTGCCTTCGGGCGCTTTGGCCTCGACGGCAAGCTCGATTCGTCGTTCGGCGAGGGCGGCCTCGCCACCTTCTCGCTCGGCACCGCTTCGAGCCGGGTGAGCGACCTCTTCGTGGTCGGCGACCGCGTGCTCGCCGTCGGCAACGGTGCCGCGACCACCCCGAACTTTTACGTCGACGCCCTCGCGCTGCGCTTGCGCCCCGACGGCACGCTCGACACCGAGTTTCACGCGCCCGACGGCTTCGCCTTCTACGACACCCCGGTGCCGCCCAACGCCAAACCCCGGGTCGATCGCATTGACCGGGGCTACGCCCGGCCCGACGGCGCCCTCTACGCCTGCGGCGAGATCACCGAGTTTTTGCCCATTGATTCGCCTTACCCTAGCCCGCTGGTGGTGCGCTACACGCCCGACGGCCAGCTCGACCCCGCCTTCGGCGAGGGGGTGGGCAAGCTCTCTGTCTCCGATTTCATCAGCGGCTCGGGGTGCAGCGAACAGCGGGCGGCCTCTTGTCTGGCCGTCGTCGAGGCCCCCGATGGCAAGGTCATCGTTGCCGGTGAGTTCTACAACAAGGTGGCCGTGACCGACCCTGACTACCAGCAACTGGGCGGGCGCCGGGACGGCTTCGTCGCGCGGCTCTTGCCCGACGGCAGCCCCGACCCGAGCTTCGGCAACGCCGGCCTCTTTAACCTCGCGACGCCGGTCGACGCCCTGACCGACATCGTCGTGCTGCCCGATGGGGCCCTGCTCGCCGGCGGCCGCGCCGGGTCGTACGCGGGAAACTGGAACACGCCCTTTCTGATGCGTATCACCGCCCAAGGCGCGCTCGACCCGACCTTCGGCGCCGGCGGGGTCTACGCCCTGGCCGGCCCGGAGACCGCCACGCCCGGCGTCCGCCTCGCCCGCCAGCCCGACGGCAAGATCGTCGTCGGCATCATCGGCGAGAGCCCCGTCATCATGCGCCTGCAGCCGCTCTGATCCGCGCGGCAGATGCGTTCGCTCGGCCGGCGGCCCCGGACGTTGCGTCCGGGCCGCGCCGGACGTGCCAGGTCACCCGCCGCTTGTATAAGGCGTTGCGCATGACCACGAACCCGTACTTGCTCAGCGGCCGAAGAGGGGCCACCCCCGTGTAACGGACTTCTTGGACGTCGGTCGACGGCTTCGACTCTTCGTAGTCGTCGGAATCCGGGACGATTTCCTTCCACGCGAGCTGCCCGACGTTCTCTTCGGTCTTGTCTTTCGTCCACAAGCGAGGGGTGGTCTTCCAGTCGACGCTGAGGGCGGAGGCCTTCCCCAGGGCCTCTCCGTCGACGACCCACGCGCGCGCCCACGACCAGACGAGCATTTGCCCCTTCTTGGGGGCCTTCGTCAGCAAGAGCGGCTTCTTGACGGTGAGGTTGTTGATCGCCGTAAAGTGCCACTCGCCGCCTTTTTCGACCGCATAGATGTTGACCCAGTGCGCGCCGTCGAACTCCCGCCCGATCCCGAGCTCGCCGTCCCTGGGGTCGATGTAGAAGAGCACGAGCGGCGCCAGCTTGGCGTCGAACGCATTTCGCACCTGCTCGACGAACGCCGCGCCGACGTTTTGACCCTCGACGTCGACGACGCTCGCCCTCACCCCTTCGGCATGGTCGTTGATCAGCTCGGCCATGTCGTCCGCGTTCACGATCTCGCCGGCGGTGCTCACGTCGTCGTACTTGGCGACGTTGCGAACCGAGACGATGTGCTCTTGGCCTTTTTCGAGCCACCGGCCGCGGCGGTCGTTCGAGAACTGGCGGAAGTTGCCCTTGGTCGGAAAGACCGTCCAGCCCGTCAGGATGCGGTAGGCGACGGCGATCGCCGTGCACCCGCAGGTGGGCCCGCGCTGACTCTGGGTCATCGTCCACGGGATGTCGCCGATCACGTATTTCTTACGATACGGCACGAGCTCTGCCATCTCTCGCTCCTCGGCTGCGGCGCCCACGAACGGGCGGGGCGAGCACCCTACGACGATAGCAGGCCTCTCCGGGGTTGGCGCGCGCCTGAAGCTCGCCGAGGGCTCGGTGCAGGGCCTCGCCGGGCTGCCCGGCGAGCCGCGCGCGCTCGACCGCGCCGCCCAAGGGCGCGGCCGCCCCCGCTACCCCGAGCCCCTGCGTCAACGCGTCGTCGATCGCCGCGCGCGTACAACCCTCGTTGACCAACCTGCTCTCGCGCGCCTACGAGGCGCACCGGCGCAGCGGCCTCTACGCCTTCGGCGAGCGCGAAGAGGTCGGGCGCACCTACCCGACGCTCGTCACGGCGGTGCGCGCCCGGCCGCGCGGGGCGCCGAAGGGCAACGACGGCGAGGCCTCGAGCGGCCCGAGGGGGGCGAAGGGCAGCGACGGCGAGGCCTCGAGCGGCCCGAGGGGGGCGACGGGCAGCGACGGCGACGCCTCGAGCGGCCCGACGGAGGGGCGACACGCCCGAGGCCCGACGACGCCGGGGGCGGGCAGAGGCATCCTCCCGTGCAAGGGTAGGAGGGCGGCGCGCGATGAAGCCGAGCTACGACGAAGAGACCCTGGCGCCCCACTTTCAGCCCCTCGATCGATCGCCGGGCGCCCGCCGGCGGCCGCGCTCAGGGGCGCAGCAGCGCCCGCTCGAACGCCCCCGGGGCTTCGACTGACGTGGCAACGCGTGGGGCAGATTCTGCGACATTACCTACGGTGCCGTCCGCCCGACTGCCCCCCGGCCGCGCGTCGCGAACCCATGCCCCGAAGAGCCGGATGCCTCCCTTGGGCACGTCCGGATCGGTAGGAGCCCCGGGGGCAACCCCCGGGGCGACCCGAGGTGCGCCCGACGGGCTTCGCGGGCCAACCGGGCCCCGCGGCGCCCGCCGCGTGACAAAGCGGTCGGTTTTCGCCTTATGATGCAAAAAGTGAGAGGTGCCATGGCTCTTTCGAACCGATGTCTTCTGGTCTGGGCGCTCGGGTTGACGGGCGGTGCGGCCTTCGGGGGCTGTGACGGGGGCTCGCCGGCCCGCCCGATCGAGCTCTCCGCGGGCGGGGCGCCGGGGGGCGGCGCGGGGGGCGGCGGGGGGCCGTCGCCCGCGGGCGGCGCCTCGGGGCAGGGCGGCGGGGGGGCGGGGCCGGCCGAGCCGGCGGGGCCCGACTGGCGCGATCAAGTCGTCTATTTTCTGATGACCGATCGCTTCAACGACGGCGACCCGAGCAACAACGACCAGGGCGCGAACGAGTACGACCCCGCGGACGGCGCCAAGTACAGCGGGGGCGACTTGAAGGGGGTCGCCGACAAGCTCGACTACATCCAAGGTTTGGGGGCGACGGCCGTGTGGATCACGCCCCCCGTCGCCAACCAGTGGTGGGACCCTTGGGTCAACTTCTCGGGCTACCACGGCTACTGGGCCGAGAATTTCAAAGAGGTCGACAAGCACTACGGCGACCTCGAGACGTACCGGCGCCTCGCGAGGGGGCTGCACGACCGCGGCATGCTGCTCGTGCAAGACGTCGTGGTGAACCACACGGGCAACTTCTTTCGTTACGCGGGCGCGTACGACCCGGCCGACGTGGCCCTCAACTTCGAGCGCAACCTGGGCAGCCTGCCCGTCCGCGCCCCCTCGCAGCCGCCCTTCGACCGGAACGACGCCGCCGACCCGGCGCAGCGCGCGGCCGGCGTCTACCACTGGACGCCCGGCATCACCGACTTTCTCGACCCGCAGAACCGCTTCGATTACCAGCTCAGCGAGCTCGACGACCTGAACACCGAGAACCCGGTCGTGGTCGAGGCGCTCAAAGACTCGTACCGGCATTGGGTCAAAGAGGTCGGCGTCGACGCCTTCCGCATCGACACCGTCATCTACACGCCCCCGGCGTTCTACACCGACTTTCTGCACTCGGCCGACCCGGCGAGCCCCGGCGTCAGCGTCTTCGCGCGGCAGAGCGGCCGGCCGGGCTTCTTCACCTTCGGCGAGGCGTGGTTCCCGCCCCGGCCGTACGACGACGCGGCCGACCGGAGCGTCGCCGAGTACGTCAGCCGCGGCGCCGACAAGCGAATCGACTCGGCGCTCAACTTCCCCCTGCACTTTACGCTCCAAGACGTGTTCGCGGGCGGGCAGGCCACCCGGCAGCTCTCGTACCGCCTGGGCAAGGCCTTCGAGCTCTACGAGTCGCCCGCGCTGCTGCTCAATTTCGTCGACAACCACGACAAGCCGCGCTTCCTGAGCATCGGCCCGCCCGCCGCGCTGAAGCAGAGCCTGCTCTTCATCATGACGATACCGGGCATACCGGTCATCTACTACGGCACCGAGCAGGCGTTCGCCGAAGAGCGCTCGGCCATGTTCGCGGGGGGCTTTCACTCGGGGGGCAAAGACCATTTCGACGCCGACGCCGAGATGTACCGGTTCCTCCAGCAGCTCGCCGCGCTGCGCCGAGAGCACGCGGCGTTCCGCCGGGCCCGCCCCCGCGTCTTGCAAGACAGCGGCACCGGGCCGGGCGCGTTCGCCTACGCGCTCGAGCACGAGGGCGAGCGGGCCCTCGTCCTGTTCAACACGTCCGAAGAGCGGGTGCTGTTCGGCAACGTCGACACCGGCCTGCCGGCGGGCACCGAGTTCGCGACCCTCGCCGACCTGTCGCCCGGCGCCGCCGCCCCCGTCGCGGGCGAGGGCGGCAAGCTCTCGCTCGTGCTCGAGCCGCGCGCCGGCAAGGTCCTGCTGGCCACCTCGAAGACCCGCCCCGTGCCGGCCCCCGCGGCCAAGGCCACGATCGACCTGCCGCCGCACTCGACCTTCTCGTCGAACCCCCTGGTCGCCGGCACGCTGCAAGGCGCGCAGAAGCTGCTGCTCGTGGTCGACGGCAACCTCTCGTCGGCCCAGCTCGTGACGGCCAACCCCGACGGCACCTGGTCCGCCTCGCTCTCGGTCGACGGCTTGCGGCCCGACCCGACCGTCGATCACAGCCTGGTCGCCTTCGTCGAAGAGCAAGGCGTGCTCTCCGAGAGCCACGCGTTCTCGGTCGACTTGCCCTACCTGCAGGCCGCCCTGCACGACGACCCGTCGGGCGACGACCGCGGCCCGACTGGCGCCTACGCCTACCCGACGGACTCGACCTACGCCGCGCGCCAGGCCGACCTGCGAAAGGTGCGCGTCGAGACCGCCGGCAGAAACCTTCGCGTCACGCTCACGATGGGCGAAGTCTCCAGCATCTGGAACCCCGTCTTCGGCTTCGACCACGTCTGCGTCAACCTCTACCTCGAGGTGCCGGGCGCCGAGGGCGTCGGGGTGCTGCCGCTCGCCAACGCGACGGCGCCTGACGGCCTGCGCTGGGCCTACCGCTCGCTCACCGGCGGCTGGATCAACGCCCTCTACCGGGCCGAGGGCGCCTCGGCCGAGAGCCCCGGCGCGAGCGCGGGGCCGCCGCCCGACGTGACCGTCGACCGCGGGGCGGGCACGATTCAATTTTTCTTCCCGCCCCAGTCGATCGGCAACCCGGCCAGCCTCAGCGGCGTCAAACTCTACGTCACCACCTGGGACTACGACGGCGGCTATCGCGCCCTGGTGCCCGAGCCAGAGCAATGGAAGTTCTCGGGCGCCGACGGCACCGTCGCGCCCCTCGTGATGGACGACGCGCCCGTGCTGACCGTCCCCTGAGGTAATCGAGCGCCGCGCTCGCGTCGGAGATCTCGCTCGCGACGGGCTCCTCCGCGGCGGCGGGTTCGACGCCCCGCGCGAGCCGCCGCGCCGCGGGCTCGCGCGGGCGCCCGCCCGGTGCCCCCGCGTGCCCCCGAGGTCACCGCAGGCGGCGCAGGGCGCCCGCGTGCTCGCTCGCGAAGTCGGCGAAGAGCGGCGGGTGGACGCAAGCCGCCATGATCTCGAGCGATTCGACCAGGCGCGGGCCGGGGCGGTTGAAGAAGGCGTTGCCGTCGGTGACGTAGACGCGCGCCCCGTCGCCCACATTCTCGAGGACCGAGCGCTCGATGACGTCGCGCTCGGCGAGCGCCCGCTCGAGCGAGAAGCCGCAAGGCTTGACGACGACGACGTCGGGGCGCAGCGCCCGCAGCGCGCCCGGTTCGACGGTGGGGGCGGGCTGGCCCGCGCTGGCGCCGACGGCGACGCCGCCCGCGAGCTCGATGAGCTCGGGCATCCAGGTGCCGCCGAGCATCAGGGGCTCGAGCCATTCGAGCGAGACGACCCGGGGGCGCGCGGGGGCCAGGGCGGCGCGCCCCGCGACGGCGCGCACGCGGCCTTCGAGCGCCGCGCGGACGGTCGCCCCCTCGGCGCGCCGGCCGATGCCGTCGGCGACGCGCTCGACGTCGTCAAAGACGTCGGCGAGGCGGGTCGGCCGCAGGCTGACGATCCGGACGCGGTCGCGGTGCGCCAGCCGGGCCACCGCGGCGCGCACGTCGTCGAGCGAGACGGCGCAGACCTCGCAGAGGTCTTGGGTGACGACGACGTCGGGCGCGAGCGCGCCGAGCCGCGCGTCGTCGACGGCGTAAATGCTGAGCGCGTCGCGCACGACGCCGCGCACGGCCGCGTCGATGTCGCGGCTCGACCCGTGCGGATCGATGCGCGAGCCGGTGAGCACCGGCCGGTCGCGAATCGACTCGGGGTAGTCGCACTCGTGCGAAATGCCGACCAGCTCGCCCTCGGCGCCGAGCGCGCAGACGATCTCGGTCGCCGACGGCAAGAGCGAAACGATGCGGAGCGGCTTCGGTGGGGCCGCGTCGTGAGCGGCGTTCATGCGCGGGGCGCGAGGACGGGCGCGACGTTCGGCGGGTGGGGCACGACGCGCAGGACGACCCAGAGGGCGACGGGCAGGGCGGGCAGCACGGTGACGGCGGAGGGTAGGCCAAAGGGGGCCTCGGCGGAAGGGCGCCGACACACTTCGAACGAGACACGGGTGCGCCGCCTGCCCTCGGCGTACCGCCAGGCCGACGGGTTCTTTCGTAACGGCGTCGTCGCGGCGCTCTGCGAGGCCCCTGCGACCCGGAGTGAAGTCGGGCCCGCCCCCTACGCCGCTGCCGGCGGGCCCGGCCCCGCGGCCGGAGCGCTCAGTAACCCCGCGCCGCGGCGTTGTGCTACGACCGTCGTCCGATGAAAGCCCGATCGATCTTCGCCTTTCTCGTGCCCGCGCTCGTGGCGTGTAGCGAGCCCCCGCCCCTGCCCCCGCCGCCTGCGCCGGCCGACGCCCCGCCCCCGCCCCCCGGCTGGGGGGGCACGCAGCCGCCCCCGGCCACGGCCGCGCCGCCGCCGGGGGCCACCCAGGCCGGGCAGGCGCCGCCGCCTGCGGGCACCGAGCCTCCCGGCGCGGTGTGCTCGCTCGATGATCCGAAGAGCTGCCCGGCGGGCAAGACCTGCTCCGTGCCGCCGGGGTCGCCGACGCGGACGGGCAACTGCAAGTGAGCGTCGGCCGGCGTCGCGCGCCGGCGTTGGCGTCGCGCCCGGGGCCCTAACCAGGGCGCCCGCGCCGGCGGCCGGTGACGCATCGCCTATCCGGGCGCGGTCGGGGGGCGAATCGACACGAGCGAGCGCCGGTCTCAGCTCGGCCGGCGGGCCGGCCGGCCGGCCGCCGGAGGGGGCCGCCTCGTCGCCGCGTCGTGGCATGGTAAACTTGGGGTCGCCCATGATTCCCAAGCCGAGCCACGACCACCAGTGGGTCACCGATCGAATCGCGCTCGGCAGCGCGGTGACGCGGGGCGAGCAGGTTCGGGTGTTGCTCGACGAGCACGTGACGCACGTGCTCGACCTGCGGCTGCACGTCTCGAGCCCCGAGCTCGTGCTCTACGAGAAGACGGGCATCGAGCTCTTGCGCGCGGGCGTGCTCGACGACCACCTGCCCAAGCCCGACGAGTGGTTTCACCGCGGCATCGACTTCGTGCTCGGCGCCCTCGACCGCCGCCGCTCGCGCGTGCTCATTCATTGCCTGGCGGGCGTCTCGCGCGCCCCCTCGATGACCTACGCCGTCTTGCGGGCCCTCGGCACCCCGGGCGCCGACGCCGAGGCGAAAATTCGAAAGGCGCGCGCGTTGGTGCAGCGCATTCGTTACCGCGACGACGCCGACCGTGCCCTGCGCTCGTGGCGCCGTCGGCGCTGAGGCGGGGCCCCGGGGCGGGCCCGCGCGGGGGCGGGGCGAAGGGCAAACGGAGAAGGGGGCTTGCGCGCGTTGCGCACCCACCTCCGCTCGCGCAATCTCGGCGCGCCGCCCGAAGGGCCGAGACGGCGTCAGGGGGTCTCGACTACCGTCGTGCCCCCCGAGCGAGAGGAGGAGCCTGCCATGCACACCCGACTGTCAGAGCGAGAGCGATCGTTTCCGGGGGGTGGGCCGTGAAGCTGGGCGAGGTCGGGCCCCTCGGGGCTTCCGGGCGTGACGGGCGCGGCGAGGGGGCTGCCGGGCGCGACGGGCGTGACGGGCGCAACGGGTGCGACGGGCGCGACGGGCGCGACGGGCGTGACGGGCGCGGCGAGGGGGCTGCCGGGCGTGACGGGCGTGACGGGCGCGACGGGCGCGACGGGCGAGTATCGGCCGACGGGGCGGCGATCGAGCTCCGCCCGGCGACGGCGGACGACGCGGAGGCCGTGGCAGAGATCTGGCATCGCGGCTGGTACGACGGGCATCTCGGGCATGTCCCCGATGCGCTCGTCGCCGTGCGGACGCGGGCGTCGTTCGGCGCGCGGGCTCGGCGCCGGGTCGGTGACACAGTGGTCGCGGTCGTCGGCGGCGAGGTCGCGGGCTTCGTGATGGCGGTCGGTGACGAGGTCGAGCAGGTTTATGTGTCGGCGTCTCATCGGGGCACAGCGGTGGCGGGCGTCTTGCTGGCCGAGGCCGAGCGGCTCGTCGCCGCGAGGGGCCACGCGTGGGCGTGGCTCGCGGTCGTCGCCGGCAACGCCCGGGCCCGCAGGTTCTACGAGCGGAGCGGGTGGGCCAACGAAGGCCCCTTCGAGTACTCTGCGGCGACCGAGGCCGGGCCCATTGTCGTGCAGGTTCTCCGGTACGTGAAGCGCGTCGCCGGGGTACGCTGAGGGGGTCGACTTCGCGCGCCTCCCGCCATGGCCCGAGCCCCCGCGACCGCCGCCCCGACGTTCTTCGCCGAACACTTCCGCGCGCTCGGCACGCCCGCGCGCGCGGCCGCCGAGAAGGCCTACCTCAAGAGCCCCCTGCGCTTCCACGGCGTGACGGTGCCCGAAATCCGCCGGGCTTGCGCCGACTTCTGCCAGGAGCACCGGGGGCTCGACCGCGAGCGCCTGCGCGCCGAGGTCGACGCGCTGATGCAGACCGACTTTCACGATCTGCGCTCGGCCGCCATCGGCGTGCTCGAGCGCGCGCGCGCGCAGCTTACGGCCGACGATCTGACGTGGCTCGTCGGGCTCGTGCGCCACACGGGCAACTGGGCGCATGTCGACTGGCTGGCGACCAAGATCATCGGCCCCCTGGTCACCGGGCACCGGCGGGCGCCCGCGCTGCTGCGGGCCTGGGCGGCCGACCCAGACCTCTGGGTGCGCCGGACGGCGCTCATCGCCCAGCTCGACGCTCTCCGGAAGGGCGGCGGCGACTTCGACCTCTTCGCCTCCGTCGCGGTGCCGATGCTCGCCGAGCGCGAGTTCTTCGTCCGCAAGGCGATCGGCTGGGTGCTGCGCGACGTGTCGAAGCGACGCCCCGAGCTCGTCCGCGATTTCGTGCTCGAGCACGGCGCGCGGGCGTCGGCGCTCACCTTCCGCGAAGCGACGAGGTGCCTGCCGCTCGCGATGCGCGCGGGGCTGCCGGGGCCGGCGCGTCAGGGCAAGGCGGTCGCCGCCTCGCCGGCGCCGGCGCGTGCGCCGGGCCGACCGCCGAAGGGCCTGAAGCGCGAGGTCGGTTGAGCAGACGCCTCATCGAGGCTCGCCGCGCAGACGCGACAGCAGCTCTTGGCGAACCTCGGCCCAGGGGCGCGAGGCCCCCTCGCCGGCCCGATCGGCGGCCAGCCGCTTCGCCACGACCTCGCGCTGCCAGTCTTCGGTCGGCACGTCTTCGGGGCGGGCAGCGATGCGGGCCCAAAGGGCTTCGACGTAATCGAGCTTCTCTTGCGGAGACAGTTCGTCGAACCCGGGGGGGCATCACCGGCCGCGCCATGATGCGAGTCTAGCGCAGAGCGTGCCGTCGGACCCACTGGTCACCGCACGAGCGTCAGCCCCTCGACGGGGAGGGGGTACGAGATCGGCTCGGGGTCGCCCGCGCGGGTGGGGTTGCCGAGCTGGCCCGAGGCGTTCGAGCCCCAGCACTTGACGTGGCCGTCGGTGAGGCGCGCGCAGCTATGATCGTCACCGAGCGCGAGCTCGGCGACGTCGCGCAGGGGGGCTCCGTTCTGGTCTTTGACGGGCTCGGGGGCGTCGTCGAACCGGTCGCGTTCGAGCAGGGCGAGGCGCAAGGCGGGGGCCGAGGCGCCGTCGGCCGGGGCGGCGTCGCTCACCGGGGGCGGGCGCCGCTGCCAGCATTTGACGACCTTTTCGAGATCGCGCACGCAGTCGTGCGACGAGCCGCCGCTGTCGAGCTCGACGGCGTCGCTCAGCAGGCCGCCGTCGTCGCCATCGTACCGGTCGCCGACCGGGGTGGGGTAGGGGCCGTAGCCCTCGCCCCAGCACTTGACGCGGCCGCCGGCGAGGCGCGCGCAGCTCTTGTTGCCGCCGACCGAGATCTCTTCGACCCCCTCGAGCCCCTCGACGACGCTGGGCGAGGCGTCGTCGTCGCCTTCGATCTGGGGGCCGAGCTGGCCCGAGGCGTTCGAGCCCCAGCACTTGACGTGGCCGTCGGTGAGGCGCGCGCAGCTATGCTCGTCGCCGAGCGAGAGCTGAGCGACGTCGGTCAGATCGGCGTGCCCGGTCGCCTCGACCACGACGGGCGCGTAGGTCTGGCCGCCCTTCTCGACGGCGGCGCCCGCCTGTCCGCGCGCGTTCGAGCCCCAGCAGACGACGCGCCCGTGCCCGTCGGCGAGCAGCGCGCAGCTGTGGTTGCTGCCGAGGGCGATCGTGACGACGCCGGTCAGCCAGGCGCCGGTCTGGTCTTCGACGAAGAGGGGCACGGGCGAGTGATCGTTGGCGCCGCTCGGGGGCACGCCGAGCTGCCCGAACGCGTTCGAGCCCCAGCACTTGACGCGGCCGTCGGTGAGGCGCGCGCAGCTGTGCTCGTCACCGAGCGCGAGCTCGGCGACGCCGGTCAGCGCGTCGCCCTCGCGCTCGCGAACGGAGGCCGGTACGTGCGCGCTCGCGCGGGCGCCGGCGCCCGAGGGGCGCCTGCCCCAACACTGGGCTTCGCCCCCGACGACCCAGGCGCAGGCGTAGGAGGCCCTCGCGGCGAGGCGCAGCGCGGGGCCCTCGGGCGTCGATCGCGGCTCGTCGAAGTCGCCGACGAGCTGGCAGCTCGCGAGGGCCGAGAGGCCGCCGAGGGCCGCCGCGAAGGCGCCGGCGCGCAGGGAGAGCGCTTCGCGTCGTCGGGCCTTGCTTGCAGGTGCCATGCGTCTCATGCCTCCCTCCTTCTGGCTCTCAGAATTGCCCCCGGAGCAGGAGCCCCCCCGGCCCCGGCGTGAGCGCCACCCGCGCGCGGCCCTCGGACGAGGAGCCGACCCGGGGCCGCGAGGGCGCGACGAAGAGCAGGTAGCCGCCCGCGACGAGCCCGAGCCCCATGCCGACGTTGGCCACCCAGGCCTGGGCGCTCGCCCGGTCGTAGAGCTCGCGGGCCTCGCGGTCGGCCTCGGGCGGGCTGCCGGGCGGGCAGCGTCCGTCGGGGCACTTGCTCTCGGCCTGGTGGTTGTTCACGAGCGCCATCACGCCGAAGGTCGCGCCCACGCCGAAGGCCGCGACGCCGAGCCCGCCGATGGCGTACTCGACGGCGGGCCGGCCGGGCGGGGGCGGGCTCGTCGGCCGCGGGGCGAGGGCGGGCACGACGACCGTCGTCTCGGCCCGCTCGGCGCCCACCAGCACGGACGCGCGAAAGGGCGTACGCCCCCGCGCCTCGGCCGTGATGGCATGAACGCCCGGGTCGACGGGCACGGGCACGTCGAGCTGTGTGACGTCGAGGGCCTCGCCGTCGCGCTTGATCGACAGGCCCGGCACGGGGGCCGCGAGGCGCACCGTCAGGCGCGAGAGGCGCGGCTCGATCAGGGCCGCCTCGCGCAGGCAGAAGTCTCGCTCGGCCTGGTTGCCGGGGTCGCGGTAGAGGCGCGCCGCGGCGAGGAGCTCGGCCCAGGCCGTGGCGAGCTTGCCCTCGCTCTGATGGCAATCGGCCAGGTTGAGCAGCGCTCCGGGCGAAGGCGCGAGCCGCTGGCTCTCGGCGAACTTGGCGCAGGCCTGCTCGCGCTTGCCCTCGGCGAGCAGGAGGCGCCCTTCTTGAAAACGCGCCTCGGCGTCGGCCGCCTGGTCGGCGCGCGCCGCCCGGGGGGCCACGCCGAGGGCGGCGCTCGCGACGAAGAGCGCCGCGCACCGGCGGGCGAAGGGCCGCGTACTCTGCGCGGTGTCGTGCCTGGGCGAGCGGAGCAGGGCCATCGCTCGGTCACCCACCGTTCGAGGGCAGGGGGGGCACCCAGGTCGAGCCCCGAGGGTCTCGGGACGGGCCCGGGGCAACCGGCCGTGGCCCGGGCTCGGGCGCCCCGTCTCGTGCGTGCTCGGCGTTCGGCGCCTGCTCGGTCGGGGGGACATTGCCGGGCGCCTGCGGCGATCGGAGAGGCTGCCGCGGGGGCGCCGCCCTTCGCTCGCCGCCCTCGGCCGGCGCCGAGACGCGCAGCACGCCCGGGGGCAGCTCGGGCAGCGCCGAGATGCGCAGCGCGCCCGCGGGCGGCTCGGGCGACGCCGAGACGCGCACCACGTGCGGAGCCGGCTCAGCCGGCGCCGGGGTGCCCATCGCGCCCGGGGCCCGACGAGTCGTCGAGGCGCGCAGCTCGCTCGGGGCCGGCTCAGCAGCCGCCGAGGCGCGCAGCTCGCTCGGGGCCGGCTCAGCGGGTGACGAGACGCTCGGCACACCCGGACCCGGCTCGGACGGCGCTCGCCCGAGCGAGAACAAGGGGTTCAGGGTCGCCTGGGCGCTGACCCCGGACGAAGGGGCCGACGCCGAAACGTCGCCCTCGTCTCTCGGCGTGCCTTCTCGCAGGGCGAGCAGGCCAACGACTGCGAACGCGACGGCGACGCTGGCCATCGCCCCGCCGCGCCAGACCAACGCCCCGGCCGAGGCGCCCTGCGGGAGAAGCCGTGCAGGCGAAGACGCCCCGGCCGAGGCGCCCTGCGGGAGAAGCCGTGCAGGCGAAGATGCCCCGGCCGAAGCGCCCTGCGGGAGAGGCCGTGCAGGCGAAGACGCCCCGGCCGAGGCGCCGCGCGGGCCAGCGAGATCGGGGGAAGAGATTTGCGAGGCGCTCGCCGAGGCCTCGCCTGCCGTCGGCTCGGGCGAGGACGCCGGGGGCGTGCCCAGGAGGGCCGACCCGAGCAGGCTCGTGGCCTCGAGCGGGTCGACGGACGACTCTTCGGGCAGCGTGGCCTCGGCCGGCGCCTGCGCCTTCGGCGCGCTCTCGAGCACGAGGGCGATCGTGCGGGCGAGCTGCGAGGGGGCCGCCACAATGGCCGCTTCGGTGAGGACGCCGCCCGCGACGAAGATCTCGGTCAGGGCCTCGACCGCCGCGCCCGCCGAGGCGAAGCGCGCGCTCGGCTCGCGCTCGAGGCAACGCAGGAACCACCCGTCGAAGCCGGCGGGCCAGGGGGCGGGCAGCCCGAGGGCCCGGGCGCGCTCGGTCGGCGGCTCGAGCGGCTGCAGCAAGATCTCGTTCAGCAGCGGCGTGAACTCGGGCACGTTCCGGGTGTTCGAGCGCCAGTAGGCGCGGCCCGCGAGCAGGTAAAACGCGATGAGGCCGAAGGCCCAGACGTCGAGCTGCGGGGTGAGCGGCCCCTGCGCGAATTGCTCGCAAGCCATGAAGGCCGGGGTGCCCTTGATCTCGTGGCTCGAGGCCTGGCCCCCAGACAGCACCTTGGCGAGGCCGAAGTCGAGCACCTTGACGACGGCGTCGCCCCCCTCGCGCAGGGCGACGAAGACGTTCTCGGGCTTCAGATCGCGGTGCACGATGGGCGCCGGCCGCCCCTCGCGGTCGACGTGGCCGTGCGCCTTGTCGAGCGCCCGGGCCGCCTGGCGCAAGACGGCGAGCGCTTCGGCCGGCTCGAGCGGGCCCGCCTCTTCGACCAGGGCCCGGAGGGTGGCGCCGCGCAGGAGCTCCATCACGAAGAAGGGCACGCCCGACTCGTCGACGCCGGCGTCGAGCACGCGCACGACGTGCTCGCTCTCGATGCGGGCGCTCAGGCGCGCCTCGAGCTCGAAGCTGCGGGCCGCGCTCTTCGACCCGAGCACGTGCGGCCAGAGCACCTTGAGCGCCACCTGCGCCTCGGTCGCCGCGTGCTCGGCGACGAAGACGACGCCCATGCCCCCTTGCGCGAGGCGCCGCAGGATTCGATAGCGGCCGGCAAAGAGCTGTCCGCTCATGGAGCCAAATACGAACGTTACCCGAGGTCTGCACCCCGGCCAGAGGTGCCTCGGCAAGCATGAAGAAAACCCCAGGGGGTCAATTTTACCCCACCCGAGGGTCGGCCCAGTCGAGGGCCGAGGTAGGGGTTGGGCGGGCTCAGGGGCCGCCGTAGCGCTCGTCCAGGGCGCGCAGGCGCTTCCACAGGTAGGCGACGTAGGCGGCGCGCTGGCGGGCCTCGGTCGCGAAGGCGGCCGGCTCGAGCCACTCGGGCGGCAGCGACGCGGCGGCCGCCTCGAGGGCCTGGCGCGACAAGAGCGGCCGCAGGGCGGGGTGCCAGCGCCCGAGCTCGCCCGCGCGGCGCTCGAAGATGTGGCCGGTGGGCGCCCCGAGCTCGCGGGCGGGGCCTTGCTCGGTCAGCGCCCAATCGTGGTGAAAGGGCAGCGACGCCGCATAATCGATGGGTACGAGCGAGGCGCCCCAGCGCAAGACGTTGGGGTTGCTCGCGCGCCGGTCGGGGTTCTCGAGCAAGACGTCGAGCCAGAGCAGGGGCAGGGCGAAGTCGTCGGGCGCGGCGGCGAGGTCGGCGGGGCTCGCCGGCCGCGCGCCCGCGAGCTCGCGCAAGCCGAGGCAGGTGCCGGCGCCCCGCTCGATGTCTTCGCGCAGCTCGGACTCGGCGATGGGGGCCGCGAGCGAGGGGTCGAGCTCTACGGCGGCGAGCTCGGCGGTCGGCAAGCCGAGCGTGGCGGCGAGCGCGTGGCCGAGCCACTCGGCGGCGAGGGCGCGCGGGCCCTCGGGGCCGTGCACGAGCTTGACGATGAAGCGGCCCCCCTCGGTGTCGACGAGGAGCGGGCGCGAGCTGCCGCCGGGCAGCGAGCCGACGACGCGCCTCGCGCGGAACCTCAAGAGTGTCACCGGGCGGCACGATTACCACCGCCCGGGCGCGGCGTCTGCGCGGTCCCGCCGAAGGTCGCGCCCGGCGGTGCCGTTTCGGCGCCCGCCCCGTCCGATCTTGAGTAAGACGAGGGCGATGCACGCAGACCACCAGGTTTTTCTCGACGCCATCGCCGCCAAGCGCCGCCTCTCGGTGCGCTTCTTCAACCGGAAGCTCGGGCGCGAGATGGTGCGAATCTGCGCGCCCCTCGACTACGGCCCGCTGCGCGGCGCGTCCGACGCGGCCCCCCGGTACCAGTTTTGGGACCTCGAAGGCCGACGCAAGCCGCTCAACCTCCCCGTGCTCGCGGCCGACCTCGTCTCGATGACCCCGCTCGACGAGACGTTCGAGCCTGCCACGATCATCACCTGGGCGTTCAAGCCCAAGGCCTGGCACATTCCGCGTGATTGGGCCGAGTTCAGCTGAAGCGCGCCCCCACCACGGGCCTCGAACGTCCCCGCAAACGGAGCCCGGCCTCATCGCGGGGCGGGCGCCGATTCGGGGGGGGCGACGACGCGCTCGCGCAAGGCCCTCGGATAGCCGCGCCCGACGCCGGAGCGGTCGGCAGTGCGAAGGGCATGGCGGCGTTGGCGGGCCTCGGCGTCGAACCTGGGCGAACCTCCTGCGCGCTCGGGGGCGCGCGCTCGGCAGGCTCGCCCCCGGCGGCGAGCCCGTCAGGACGGGGTACATGAGCTCGGGCGCTCGAACGCGCTGAGGTGGCAGGGCCCGAGGTGGTCGAGCGGCTTCGGACGACCCGAGGTGACGAGTTGCGGTGCCTCGTGCGCTTGGCATAGAAAGCTTGGCAAAGTTGTATCGGTTTCCAGTGACAACGGAGCTTGGCCGACACGAGCACCCTCCGCCTCACCTTCTCCGGGCCCCCCCCTCGCACGCTGCACCCCATCGATACCCTGACCCTCGAAGTATTCGTAAAGAGTCGAGGCCCTGCTTTGGTAGTTTGCAGCGCGCGGTCCAGTGATAGCGGAACGTGCGCCCGACATAGTTACCATGGCCTGCCTCGCCCATGGCTTCCGTTCGCGCGGCCCCTAACCGACGCCCTGCTGGTTTACCTAGCCCCCCATCCTTGCAGTTGACGAGGGAGAGTACCAGAGTCGTACCTGCGCAGCATGGAGCCCGATCTCAAGAAAAACGCTTGCGCCATCGAGCCCTTCCGTATTTTCGTTTGCCATGCGCCGGAAGACGAAGAGAGCTTGCTCGAGTTCAAGAAGCACCTCGCGCCGACGTGCAGGCAAGGTCGGGTCGAGCTCTGGAGCTACCTCGACGTCAATTTTTTTCGAGAACCGTGCGGAGCAGATTGAGCGGGCGCTCGAAAACGCTGACATTACCTGTTCTTCGTTAGCTGTGACTTTGCTGCCCGTGAAGAATGCAGAAAACAAGAGGCCCGAGCGCTGGAGCGCCACGCCGCGGAGGCGGCCGTTGTCATTCCGGTGCTCGTCCGGCCCTTTGATGTTACCGACACGAACTTCGCGCACCTGTGCCACGCCCCCCGCGGAAGGGGGCCCATCGCCACGTGGCCCGACCGCGACGAGGCTTGGGGCAGCGTCGTTCAGATCGTTCGAGCCACCATCAAGCAGCTCGAGTCTCGGCGATCTGTTGGCACCGCCCCTGCTTCGGTCGGCAAGCCTTCCGAGAGGCGTAGCACAGCCGGCGACGTGGCCGTCGGCCGTCCTGGCGCTACCGAGACGGCTTCCGGGTCGACGCGCGGCGTCGAGCGCAAGATCTTGGCGCCGAGCCCCACGCGCAGCGTCGAAGAGATCCCGCCGTTTGAATCCGGCAATCAACCGCGAACAATCGCAAGCGCCGGCTCTCCTCGAGACGAGCCGGCTCGTGGCGACGCTGAAGCGGAGGGTCGAGAGGCCCATGCTCATGGTAGGGGGTACCTGAGCGTCTATGACGAGGGGGCGCCGGCCGGCCAGAGCAAGAGCGTCCCGGCACCAGCCAACAACGCGAGCAATGCTGCCGCGCAAGGCAAGGCGACCGGTCAGCCCTCGAAGGGCCTGCCCCCTCGATCGACGGCGAGTGGGGGGGGACGCATACCCGCAAGAACGCCGGTGGCAAGCCCCAAATCGCCGACGACCACCTTCAGCCCCGACGCGCCCTGAAATTGACCACCAAGCCGCTTGGCGATTGAGCTTACTTCGAGTCGAGCGCTCCTTTGGGCAGAAACGATGCTACCAGCAGGCAGGGTCAGACGTCGCGGTCCATTCGAAGTCGAGGCGTCGAATGCAGCAGCCATTAAGAGGAGCCGTCCATTCGTAGTTAGACCTGTAAGCCTCACAATGGACCGCATCAGGGATCGTTTTCTTTTGGCCCTGTTCGCTGTTACGAATTTCGACATTCGGTAGCTTATGGCCTTTGTTGTCGTAGCAGCGCAGAGAGATGGCCGTGTCGTTGTTGTCGAAACAGCCGCCGCTAACCTTCCGCATGGTGACTTTGGCCTCTGATTTATAAGATTGACCACCTGCGATTCCGAAGCTGGCGCTCCAACTGTCGTCTGTCCTCGCCCTGCCCCGTCCTGACGCGGTAGCCACCTGGGGCGAGCCTGCCGAGCGATCACCCGGCAGGATGGGGCAGGGCGAAGAAGTCCCGTGAGAAGCCCCCTTGAAGGACGGAAATCAGGGACGAAGAGCAGATGGCTCAACGGGAACGAAGGCAAAGGGAGACCGCTGCGCACACAGGCTACACAGAGACCCTTGCGTAGGCGAACCTCGCAGGAAGTAGCGGGCTGAGAGTCCCCAACCACAAGAACGTGTAGGACCGGTTGACCGACCCTCACCAGGCTGTCGGGGCCGGGAACTTGGGGCGACCCCCTTCGGTGCGTGCCTCGCGTAGATTCTCGAGCACCGACGCTTTCGCAGTCGCCGAGCCCTGGCGCGGGCTACGGGGCTGGGCGCGGCGCCCATGGTGCTCGTGACCAAGGGCGGCCGAGGGGGCAGCGCGCCCGGAAGAGCGTTGCCAAAGCCCTGCGGGCTCACCTTTACTACGTTGCCACGCCACGGCAGAAGGGGACCCGAGACCATGCGCAAGCCGCCCGATGTCCACCAAGGCCCGACCTGGGGCGCGGGGTCGGTCATCATTGACACGCCCTACGTCGTGCTGCGCGAGCTCGGCCGCGGGGGCATGGGCACCGTGTACGAGGTTCGGCACCTCGATCTACGGCAGATCTATGCCTTGAAGGTGCTCTCGACCCGCGTTGCCGAGCACCCCGAGCTGGCCGAGCGCGTCGTGCGCGAGGCCGAGTTCTTGGGCCTGGTCAAGGGCGCCCCCTACGTCGTCACCGTGGTCGCCTGGGGCCGGCTGAACGACGCCTATCGCCGCCCCTACTTCGTGATGGAGCGGCTCTACGGTGAGACCCTGCACGCGCTGCTCGCTCGGCGCTCGCTGCCGCTGGCCGAGGCGCTCTCGTACGTGCGGCACGCGCTCTGGGGGCTCGTGGCGGTGCACGCGGAGGGCGTCGTTCACCGCGACATCAAGCCCAGCAACCTCTTCGTGCGGCGCGACGGCACCTGCACGCTGCTCGACTTCGGCGTGATGAAGGCCCTCTACGACATCGGCCTGTCGCCCAGCCAGTTCAGCACCGGGCCGCATGCCCTCATCGGCACGCCCTTGTACATGGCGCCCGAGATGGCTAGCCGCGGGCCCGTCGACCATCGCGCCGACCTCTTCTCGGTCGGCCTCGTGCTCGCCGAGTGCTTGCTCGGCGTTCGGCTCTTGTCCCATTTGAGCGAGCGCGAGTACCTCGAGCGCCTCATCAACGAGGGCGTCCCCTCGCTCGAGCTGGCGGGCGGCGAGCACTTGCCCGGTGAGGTCCGCGGGCTCGTGCGCCGCGCCACGATGCACGACCCGGTGAGGCGCTTCCATAGCGCGCTGGCCTTCCTCCGAGAGATCGACCGCGTCGCCGAGGCGCTGGGCTTGCGCTTGTGGCCCCTCTCGCCGAGCGTGCCCCCGGTGCTCGGCGCCCCGCCCCCGCGGGCTCTTGCCCACCACGCGGCGACGACGCCGAGCGCGTACGACTCGAACGCCCCGACTCCGCGCGTCTACCGAGCCCCCTCGCTGCTCACCCCCTCCGAGCACGCGACGCCCATCCGGGGGGTAGCGGCAGGGCCCGCGGTGCCCCCGACCAGCTCGGCGCGGCCTACGTCGGTCGATTCGGTCTCGCCGACGCGGCCCACGCCGGTCGATTCGGTCTTGTCGACGCGGCCCACGCCGGTCGATTCGGTCTCGCCGACGCGGGTCAAGACGCCGTCGCCCCGAAGCGGCCCCGAGCCGACCCCTCCGCTCCGATCGCATGCGCGGACGCGCTTTCGGTTCCTGACGTTGGGGTGGGGCGGCCGAGCGCCGAAGACGCCCTCGCCACGACCGGGCGCGAAGGCGGAGCCGCCGGCCACGACCCTGCCGCTGCCCCCGACGTCGGCCGTTGCCTTGCTCGTCCTGAGGCTCCGCGACAGGCTTGCCCCCTTGCCAGAGCTGGAGACTCCTCCGGTCAATGACGTGCTCGAAGGGCCGGCGCCGGTCGGGGCGCCGGCCGCGCCCGCGCTCGAGCCGTCGGCCGGGGCGTCGGCCGCGCCCGCGCTGTCGGCGCCGGCCGCGCCCGCGCTCGAGCCGTCGGCCGGGGCGCCGGCCGCGTCCGCGCTCGAGTCGTCGGCCGGTGCGCAGGCGCCCGAGGGGGCCTTGCCGGCCGCCACCGCCCGGCCGCGGAGGGGGCGGCGTGTGCCGCTCGTGTCGGCCGTCGCGTTCGGGGTCGCGGGGGTCGCCGTGGGCGTCGCGATGACGGTCGCGGTGTTCTGGTGGGCGGGCCCGCCGGCGGTCGTCCGTGTGTCGCCCGAGCCGCCTCGGGCGGCGCCCGCGGGCGTGGTCGCGCCGGCCGTAACGCCCGCGCTCGAGCCGCCGGCCGAGCCGCAGCCGCCCCAAGCGCCCTCCAAAGAGCCCGCCCCCCCTTCGGTCTCTGCCACGGGGCCGTCTGGGGTGGCGCGAAAGAGGGCAGCCCTCGAGGCCAAATTGAGGAGCGGCCGGGGCACCCTCGACGATGTGCATGCCCTGCGCACGCTCTGCCATGTCCTCTCCGATGAAATCTGCCTCGAGCACGCCGACGCGTACCTCGACCGGCTCACGGGGGCCCGGTGAGGTGAGGCGCGCCGCGCTCTTGCTCGCGTTTACGCTCGCCGCGCCGGCCCCGGCGCGCTCGGCGCCGATGGGGCGGGGCGTCGAGCCGGTCGGCGTCTTCGCGCTCGAGTCGGACCGGGCGGGCGACCACGCCGCGAAGACGCTCACGAACGCCTTGCGCCAACAGATTCTTGATGCGCCCGAGTATACGCTGGGCGGCGAGAGCCCGCCGCTCATACCCACTGCACACGACTTGCGGTGCCCGATCAAGACGGCCGACGAGCGCCCCTTCGACGAGGCGTGCCTGCGAAAGCTCGGCAAGTTCCTCGGCGTCGCGCGCTTCTTTTGGGGCTTCGTCGGCGCCGACGGCGGCCGACTCGTCGTGCGCCTTCACCTCTGGCAAGAGGGGCGGCCCGGCCGCTCGGCGTCGTTGCCCTACGACGCGGCGGCGAGAGAGCGCGTCGTCGCCCGGCTCTACCACAAGTTGGTGACGCCCGATCGCGTGGGCGATCTCGCCCTCGCGGGCGCCTTCGAGGGAGATCTCGTCGTCGACGGGCGGCCGCAAGGCGCCTACGCCCCCGGCGTCGAGCTGACGCTCGTCGCGGGCGAGCACGAGATCGAGGTGCGCCAGGGCCTGAAGGTCGTTGCGCGCGCCCGGGCTCGCGTCGAAGTCGGGGGGCGGGCCGAGGCGCGGCTCGAGCCGGTGGCCGAGCCTACCCCGACGCCCCCGCCGCGCCTGCCGACCGAGCCCCCGCCCGTCGTCATCCGGCCGCGCGCCTCGGCCTGGCCGTGGGCGCTCGGGGGGGCCACCTTGGTAGGCTTTGCGGGAGCGGGGGTCTTCTACGCACTTCGGCAAGACGAGCTACGCGGCCTCGAGCGGTCTTGCTACGGGCGCGCGTGTACCCCCGACCAGCAAAGCGCGGTCGACCGGGCCGATCGCTACGGCACGCTGTCGGTGGCTTCGCTCGGCGTCGGCCTCGCGGCGGGCGCGGGCTTGGCAACGTATCTCATCATGGCAAGGCGAGAGCCGAGGGTTGTCGGTGGCTTCGTGCCCATCGCCGGCGGCGGCGCTGTCTCGATCGGGGGGCATTTCTAGTGCGCACGCACGCTCTGGCTTGGGCAGGCGCCCTCACGGTCGCGGCTTGCAGCTCTGGCTACTTCGTTGACCAAGACGAGGTGTGCCGTCGCGCGCCGGACGCGCCCGGGTGTTTCGGCCAAGGCGGCTCGGCGGGTGCCTCGGGCGCGGGCGGCGGGGGCGGCCCGGCTGGCGCTTCGGGCAACGGCACCGGGGGCGCGTCGGGGCTCGGCGGCGGGGGCTCGGGCGGTGGCGGCGGGTGTGACAGCGACACCGAATGCGCCGCCGCCGCCGGCTCGCTGTGCGTGACGGGGCTGTGCACCGAGCCGTCGGCGACGTGCGCCGCGGGCACGCTCGTGGTCGTGCCCGACCCGGCCTTCGCGGGCGCGCTCGAGGGCGGGCTCGAGGGCGCGTGCTTCTACCGCGCGCTCGGCCCGGCGCTGGCGGTCGCAGCGACCAACGCAGGCACGACCACGCGCGTCGTGGCCTACGCGGCGGCCGTCGAGGGGCCGGCCGTGGTGCCCGGCGGGGTGCGGCTCGAGGGGCGGGCGACGGCGCCCGCGGTGCTGGTCGAGCTGACGGCGGGGGGCGCAGGCGCGGCGGGGGCCGGTGGCGCGGGCGGCGGTGCAGCCCCGGCGCTCGTGACGCTCGGCGATGGGGCGGCGCTCGCGGGCTTTGCCTTGGACGCCGCGGGCGCGGTGGGCGTGCGCGTTGCGTCGGGCAAGGCCTCGCTCGAGGGGCCGCTCGAGCTTCGGGGCGGCAAGCCCGCCCTCTCGGTCGAGGGCACGGCGGCGGCGACGGTGACGGGCAAGGCCGAGGCGCCGGTGCTCTTCGTGGGCAACGTGCGCGGCGTGCGGGTTAGCCCCACGGCCGGCCTCAGCATGACGGGCGACAAGAGCGAGGCGGGGCTTGTGCTCGAGGGCACCGACGGGGGCGCGGCCGTGTTGATCGAGGCGGGCGACTCATCGGCCGGGGTGTCGGTGACGGGGGCGCGGTTCCGAGGCACTACGGGCGGCGACGTGTTGGGAGGCACCGGCGCCATTGAAGTGCGTTCTGGCCGCAAGGTGGCGCTAGCCGACAACGTCTTCGAGAACAACAACCGAGGCCTCAACCTCAATGGGGGCGGCACGTCGGCTCCGGACGCCTTCGTGAACGTCTCGCTCGTGGGCAACCGGTTCGTGGTGGGTGTGTCGGCGGGGGTAGCGATTTGCGGGGCGTTGCTCAACGCCAGCTCGACGCTGCTCTTCCTCGGCGCGGGCAACGCGCTGCCATCGGGCGTGGTCGCGACGCAAACCGACTGCTCGGCGCTGACGCAGCAGGGTAACTGCAACGGGGGGGCGACGCCTGGGCAGCGCGACCTCGGGGTGCTCGACATCGCCAAACCCTTCGTTGTGCAGTGCCCGAGCCTGCCGCCTCGGTCGGTGGGCGGGGCCTCGCCATGAAGGCGCGGTGGGCGACGAGCCTGGCGTTGGGCGAGTTCGTGCTGGCAGCGGCGTCGTGGGCGAGTTGCGGGGGCGAGGACCAGCCGACTTGGTGTGACGAATCGTTCGGGTACGTCTGCCGGGCGGGCGCGGCCGGTGCCTCGGGCTCGGGCGGCGGGGGCGGCCCGGCTGGCGCTTCGGGCAACGCCGGCGCCGGGGGCGCGTCGGGGCTCGGCGGTGGGGGCTCGGGCGGCGTCGGGGGCCTCGTCTGTAACGCGCCCGAGATCGACTGTGACGGCCAATGCGTCGACGTGAAGGCGAGCGACGCGGCCAACTGCGGGGCGTGCGGGCGGTCGTGCCGGGGCTCGACGTGCTCGGCGGGCGCGTGCGTGCCCGAGGTGATGGCGACGGGTGAGGTGGCGCCCTACGCGCTGGCGCACGACGCGACGCACCTGTATTGGGCCTCGCCGGCCGTGAAGAGCGAGGTGGGCTTCATCCCCCGTTTGCGGCGCGTGGCCAAGGCGAGCGCCGGCGGGGCGGCCGAGAACGCCTTCGGCAGCGCCGTCGTGCGCGCCCGGTCGCTGGCGTTCGCGGGGGGCAAGCTCTACTTCGGCGATCTCGAAGCCAACAGCGTGCTTTCGGGCACACCCGGCTCGCTCTTCCCCGACTCCCCCGCCTTCGCCGAGGGCCAGCTCGACGTGCGCCACCTCGCCATCGCCGCGGACAAGGCGTTCTGGTCGGCGGGTGGCTCGGCCGCCATTCGAGGCAAGGCGCTCGCGGGCGGTGCTGTTGACCCGAACGTTTTGGGGCAAGACAACCCCGCCTGGGTCGCCGCCGACGAGGCTGGCGTGCCCTATTGGGTCGCGGGCGTGACGCGCGAGGTGCGCCGCCCGAAGGCCTCGCCCCCTGGCTATGAGGCCTTCGCGACGGGCGCGGGTGTCGTGGCCGTCGAGCTCGCGGGCGAGCGCGTCTACTGGGCCGACGCCGCGGCCGGCGTCGTCCGGTCGGCCGCGAAGACCGATACGCCGCCCGCAGCCGGCACCGTTGCGTTCTCGGGCCGGGGGCGCGTCGAGGGCTTTCGGGTCGAGGGCACGACGCTCTACGTGGTGACGCTCGAGGCGGGCGCGCTCGAGGCTTGGCGCAAGGGCGAGGGCGACGACGAGCCCTTCTTGCTCGGCAAGATCGCCGCGAAGGCCGCGGGGTACGCCGGCAACCCCTTCGGGGCGGCGTACGTGCTGGTTGACGAG
Organism: Polyangiaceae bacterium; assembly: GCA_035762175.1. GTDB lineage: Bacteria > Myxococcota_A > Polyangia > Polyangiales > Polyangiaceae > DASTPP01. Next base: position 31,140 of record DASTPP010000142.1, read on the forward strand.
AGCTATCTCTACGTCGCCGACGTCGGCACGGTCGACACCAACCAGGTGGTGCCGGTCAGCCAAGGCGACGGCGTGGTCTACCGGGTAGCGCGGTGAGGGGCGGCGCGTGGTTGGGGGCGGCGCTGCTGCCGCCGACCGCGCGCGGCCCGGTGCCGGCCCGGGCCGCGGAGCCCCCGCCAGCGGCCCAAAGGCCGCTCAACCTGCCCGTGCTCGCGGCCGACCTCATCGTGAACCTCAGGCCGTGAGGCGCCTCACGATCAGGCGCGCCATGCCGACGTAGAGGGCCTCTGCTTCGGGCTCGGGCGCGGGGCGAACGACGGCTTCGGGCTCGACGATGTCGGCGGCCCGTTCTACGCTCGCCGCCCCCAGTTGGGGCTTCGGGGCCCAAAAATGAGCGCGCAAACCGATCGACAAGGGCCGTCTCACCGCCACCGCGCGGTGATTCTCACGTCGCACGCCGACGAGTACGAGGCCGTACGCCAACACCTGCACAATCTCGACGAGGAAGTCAGCCCCGTCGGTGCCGTGTACGAACGGGGCGTCTTCACGGGCGAGGTGGCAGCGTGGGATATCATTCTCGTCGAGACGGGCGTGGGCAGCACCGACTCGACCCTGCAAGCCCAGCTTGCCATCGACTACTTTCAGCCGGCGGTGGTGCTTCTCGTTGGCGCGGCCGTCGGTTTCAAAAGCACCCAAATTGGGGACGTGGTGGCGGCCAGCAAGGCCTACGAGTACGCCCACGAAGGGGGTGGCGACTTCAACGCGTTGCCTTCCGTCAGCTCTTCGTACGCGCTCGAGCAGCGGGCTCGCGCCGAGGCGAGAAAGTCTCAATGGCGGCCCCCGACCGCCGGGGCCGGCGTCGCGCCCGACGCCCCCGCCGAGGGCAGCCCGAACCCTGCCGCGAAGAGCGCCCCGGCCGCCGCCGGCCCGCGCGCCTGGGTGCAACCGATCGTGGCAGTTCAATGGGCCGCTCTTACTATCAGAGACGAACTTGACCTCTACGCCAAATTGCAAACAGCATGTCCGGACGCGGCCGCGATCGACCAGACAGCGTACGGCCTCCTCAACGTCATCCAGACGCGGCGGCCCGTGGACGCCCTGCTCATCCGTGGCATCGGAAGAATCGTCGGCGAAATCGATAGGAACTGGCAGGTGGCGGCCCAGAACGCGGCCGCCTTCGCCATGCAGGTTCTTTCGCGGTTCACGCCGCCCCGCACGGCTCTTGAGCTAGCGGGCTCGCCGGCCGCGAGCGCGGTCCGAGACCGGTTCTTTCTCCGGCGCGCCGCCGCGCGGCACGTGCGCTCGCTGCGGTCAATCGTGTGGGAGATTGCCCCGGAACAGGCGACGGGCTGGCACGTGCTCATCGGCAACAACGGCGCCGGCAAGAGCTCGATGTTGCGCGCCCTCGCCCTCGCCCTCATGGCCGAAGATGACGCCCGGGCGCTGCGGCAAGACTTTCGGACGTGGCTTCGAAAAGACTGCGACCAGGGGGAGGTGGCGGTCACGGTCGAGCGCCTCGGGCTGAGCGCGGCGAATGGCAACGGGCAAGGCGAGCGCGAGGCCGCGGACGTGCGGCTCGCGTTCGCGCGCGGGCCGGAAGAAGCGGGGCTAGAGCCGGGGGCCCGCCCCGTACGCCTAGAGCGCGAGGGCGACGTGCCGCACGTATTTTGCGCCGGCTACGGGCCCTTTCGGCGGTTCACGGGGGGCGACCCCGACCTCGTGAGAGAGCTCGCCCCCTACCCGCAGGCGTTGCGCCACATCTCGCTCTTCAGCGAGCGGGCCGCCTTGCCCGAGGGCCTCGCCTGGTTGAAAGAGCTCGACCACCGGCGCCACGAGAAGCACCCCGACGGCGAGTTGCTCGACGCGCTGACCGAGTTCATCAACCAGCCGGGCTTCTTGCCGCACGGCACCAGGCTCTCGGCCATCTCTTCGAAGGCGGTGATCTTCACCGACGGCAACGGCTACGCCATCGACGTCGAAGAGCTCAGCGACGGCTTTCGCTCGGTCTTGAGCCTGACGCTCGACCTCTTGCGGCAGCTCGCCGCGACCGTCGGCGCCCGGGGCGTGTTCGTGCCGCGCGACCCGACGAGGGTCATCGCCTCGGGCATCGTGCTCATCGACGAGATCGACGCGCACCTGCACCCGACCTGGCAGCGCGAGGTGGGGGTGTGGTTTCACCGGCACTTTCCGAACATACAGTTCATCGTCACCAGCCACAGCCCGCTCGTCTGCCAGGCGGCCGAGCACGGCACCGTGTTCTTGCTGCCCAGGCCCGGCACGGACGACGAAGGCCGGATGCTCGCGGGCATCGAGCTCGACCGCGTGCGCTTTGGCACCGTGCTCGACGCCTACGGCACGGGCGTCTTCGGCCAGGGCGTGACGCGCTCGGAGACGTCGAAGCAGATGCTCCACAGGCTGACCGAGCTGAACCAGAAAGAGCTCGACGACGGGCTTTCGCCGGAGGAGCAAGCCGAGCAAGAGCGTTTGCGCCGGGTGCTGCCGACCGGCGGGTCCGCCGGGGTGCGGGGGCCATGATCCGGGTACCTCCGGCCGAATTGCCCCCCGAGGCGGCCCGGTCCCTCGCCGACTACCAGGCGGCCGTCGACATGTTCGCTTCGTACGCAGAGCGCGTCGTCGCGGCGAAAGAGCGCTTCGCCGCGGCGAACCGCAAAGAGAACCCGGCGTTCCGGGCGGTTCGCCAGACCCTCGACGGCATGTGCCACGGCCCGAGGCGGTGCATGTACTGCGAAGACTCGGCCGCCGACGAGGTCGAACACGTTCGCCCGAAAGACCTCTACCCCGAGGTCGTCTTCGCGTGGGCCAACTACCTCTACGCCTGCGGGCCCTGCAACGGCCCGAAGAACAACCGCTTTCAGGTGTTCTCGGCGCGCAGCGGTCAGATCGTCAACGTGACCCGTTCGCCGAAGGCGCCGGTCGTCGCGCCCGAGCCGGGCGACCCCTTGCTCATCGACCCCCGGCGCGAGAACCCCCTCTTGTTCATGCGCCTCGATCTACGAGACACGTTTCTCTTCCATGAGCTTTATCCGCCCGGCACGAGAGACTACGAGCGGGCGTATCATACGATTGACGTGCTCGACTTGAACGGCGCGCGCGGGCGCGAATACCTGCCCAAGGCGCGCGCCGAAGAGTACGAGGCCCGGTGCGCCATCTTGGGCCACTACGTTTCGCAGAAGAAGGCTGGCCACCCGCCCGAAGCGTTGGCCCGGAAGCGGGCGGCCCTCGGGCGGCGTGGCCACCCCACCGTGTGGGCAGAAATGAAGCGCCAGCAGAGCAAGATTGCCGAGCTACGCGCCCTGTTCAGCGAGGCCCCCGAAGCGCTCGATTGGTAGGGAGGGCAGCCGCGACGCACCTGGGGGTACCCCTAGGGCGAGCGCACCTACGGCAGGCATTTTTACGGTGCTCCCAACGACAGCAGGTTCGCGCAGTTGCGGGGCGTGCATCCAGGTCGACTTGCCCGTCGGCACGCTCGACGATTTCAACGCCGTTTCGGTACCGGCGTCCCCCTCGCATGCCGGCCCGCGGGCGCACGGGCCGGGCGGCCGGCGTCGGGCCGACGGCCGGGCCGAGGGCCCGACAGGCGTCGCCCCCCCGACCAGGCCACCGCGGGCATAAGCCCGACCGTTGCCCCCCTACGGGGGCGTTGCCCGACCAAAGCGCGACCCTTCGCCCACCAACCGATCGGTACTCGACCCCTAAGCCCGACCGTTCCCTTTGAAGCCCCGGAGGGCCCGACCCAAAGCCAGACCGTTCGAAAATAGCCCCCCCATGCCCCTGGCTGAACGGTCGGGCTTTGATCGGCCAACGAATTCGTTGCCGACCGAAGGGTCGGGCTTCGATCGGCCAACGACGTCGTTGCCGGCCGAAGGGTCGGGCTTAGCACCGCAAACGGATCAGGAGGGGGCCGAAGGGTCGGGCTTCGATTGGCCATCGAAGTCGCTGCCGGCCGATTACCGCGGCCGACGGGGCGGCGGGGGGGGCCGCCCTTTCCGAACGGCGGGGCCAACGCTGCGACGTCGAGGGCTCGGGGTGCGTGGCACCGGCTTTGCTTGGCCTTGTCGTGATTGCGCTCGCAACGGTCGAGCACGCCGGATGAGCCACTCAGGAGGACGCCATGAACGAAGCTGCCGAGACCACCGACGTCGTGCAAGCCGAGCCCGGCAACGAGCCGACGAACGAGTCGGCCCAAGATCAAGCCTGGGACGTCTCGTTCGAGAGCGAGTCGTTCTACCCTATCGAACAGTTTTACGCCGAAGACTGACCCCCCGGTCTGCCATTCTGCCCCATGTGGCGCCGCGGCCGCCGTGGGCGCGCTCAATCGACCGATTCGCGGCGCGTTCCCGTGCCCCCGCGGCGGGCCGCGCGTTGCCCCCGCGAGGCGGGGGGGCGGGGCCGAGCCGCGCTCCCGCTGCCACGGGAAAGCGCCGCGAATTACCGAATCAGCCTGCCCGCGCGCCCCCGGGGCCTCGGAGGGAGCCGCGGCGGGTGCGATCGCCGCGCAAAAAGGCACCGGCGAACGGCGCGCGCGCGACGGGCCTGGTACAAAGGGCCGCATGTCTGGCGACGCCATCGTTGTTTTCCACCCGAAAGATCCCGACCGGCTGACGCCCTTTCTCGACCTCGACGACGAGAGCGAGGAGAGCGAGGAGGACGAGCGCCCCTACGCCGAGGCGCTCGAAGACGGGACATTCCTCGTGCACACGTTCCAGCCCTTCGAGGTGTTCGTGCAGGCCCCCGACGCCGCGAGCGAGTGGCTGGCCCAGTTTGGCGACGACCTCACCGCGGTGCACGACGACCCGCGCGGCTTCTTCTTTTTCCCCGACGACGTCGAGCCCGAAGCGACGAGTTACGAGGGGCTCATCGCCGAAATCGGCGACGGCGGCATCTTCCTCGGCGGCGAGCCGGACGACGACGACGGGGCGCTCGACCTCGGTGCGTTGCAAGCCCTTGCCGGTCAGCTGCTCGGCGCGCAGGCGGGCGACGCTTCGCCCCCCGGTTCGTTCGAAGTCGGGCAGATGATTCAGAACCTGCAGCGGAACTTGATCGACGCTCTCGGCATCGACCCCGCGCAGCTCGACCTCGCGAGCCGCGACGACAGGCCCGACGGCGGGGCCGGAGATGACTCCGACGGCGGGGCCGGCGACGCGGCCGGCGGAAGGTCCGACCGGGCGACCGGCGGGCCGTCCGGCGACGCGACCGGCGAGCACGTCAGGACGCCGCCAACCGCGCCGAAGCCCGCCAAGAAGCCCTGACGGCGGGCGCCACCGAGCTCGCCGCGGTCGCGGGGATTCGGCAACCCAACCGCCCGCTGGCACCGTGCCCCCGCGGTGGGGCGCGCGCTTCGCCCGGCGAGGCGGGGGGGCGGGGCTGCGCCGCGTTCTGTTGCCACGGGAAAACGCCACAAATTACCGGATCAACGCGACGACGTTCAGCTGGTGCTCCGCCGCGGCCGCCCACGTCTCGTCGAGCATCTCCTCTTCCTTGGGCCGGTGAAAAGCACCCATGACGAACGAGATGTTCTTCCTGGGCGCTTCACCGGGCCCCGATGTCATCCCGGCGTGGATGTTCGATCGCACGGCCTGCGCGCCGATGACGTTGGGGGCGCGGCGAGCGTCCGTCGATGCCCTCCACGAGTTGCGGGCCCTCGTCGACGAGCTCCGAGCGCCAATCCCTCGCGCGCCTTCTGACTCCACGTGGTCTCGGTGTCACCGCTGCTGGGGGGCGGCGGAGATTGAGTCGGGCGTCCAGAATGGCGCCACGACGGCGGCCCGCGGGGGCGCTCAGTCGCGCGCGTAGAGGTGTGCCCGCGTGAGGGGCAGCGCCGGCGCGCGGCCGCGCCGGCGGAGCAGCGTCTGGTAGACTTGGAGGTCACCTTCACGGAACTCGAACGCAAAGCCCGCGAGGTAGAGCCGAAAGGCGCGGTAATGGCCTTCGGAGGTGGTCCTCTTGACCGACTCGGCGCCCTCCTCCAGGCGGCGCAACCAGGCCCGGAGCGTCAGGACGTAGTGACTGCTCAGGCTCTCGACGTCGTGGACCTCGAGGCCCGCACCCTCAGCGTTCGCCAGCATGGTTCCAATCGAGGAGAGCGAGGCGTCGGGGAAAATGAAGCGCTGGATGAACGCGTGTCCTCCGCGGTCCACGGCCCGTGGAGGCCGGACGATACCCTGGTTGAGGCACAGCCCGCCGGGCCGGAGGACCCCGGCGATCGTCTCGAAGAAGCGGGGCTGGAGGTCTTTGCCCACGTGCTCGACGATCCCGAGCGTCGCGACCTTGTCGAACGCCTCCACGCGCTCAAGCGCTCGGAAATCCATGACCTCGACGCGGCACCTCTCGGAGACGCCCGCCTCCCGGGCGCGCCTCCGCACGACCTCCGCCTGATGCTCGCTCAGCGTCACGCCGAGCACGTCCGCGCCGTAGCGCACCGCGGCGTGGACGCTAAGGCTACCCCACCCGCAGCCGAGGTCGAGGAGCCGGTCCCCCGGCTGGAGCAAGAGCTTGCGACAGACGTGATCCATCTTGCGGACGCTGGCTGTTTCCAGCGCATCGTCGGGCGAATCGTAGTATGCGCAGGTGTACAGCATCGTCGGGTCGAGCCACGAGCGCCAGAACTCGTACGGCAGATCGTAGTGGTAGTTGACCGCCTCTCTGGCACGTTCCACCGTGCCTGGCTCACCGGTGAGCTCGGTGCCGAGGCCCGGCGCCGCGAGCCAAGGGGCCGCCCCTTCGCCCAGAGAGACCGCGAGGCGCTCAGACAGCCCCACCGCCGCCTCGGCGTCTCCCTCCAGGTCGAAGAGACCGTCGACATACGCGACCGCGAGGGACAGGCTGTCGCGCATCGACAGCACTCGGGCCGCCGCGTCGGCGGACGCGAACACTAGCGTGAAGCGGCTCGGCTGCCCCTCGCTGGGGCAGACGACTGCCTCGCCGCCCACGCACACGGTGAAATCGCGCGGCCTCTCTAGATCGTCAAGCAGCGTCGCCACGGAGCGCGGCGCCGCCTTCTCTGCGTCGGACATGGACTCTATATACCCTCGGCGATGGAGCGGAGCCCAGCAAGCGCCTAAGGGGGGCCGCAAAATAAAAGTTACGCTCGGAGTTGCGGCCGCAGCTCCGGTAGGTCGTGAGCTGCGGGAGCAGCGTCAAGTTTGTTCTGCGAACCTACTTAGGACCCGTAACCGCGAACCTTGGCGATGACCTCGTTCATGACCTCGACCGTGCCGCCGCCGATGGGGAGCACCCGGACGTCACGGTAGAGCCTCTCCACGATCGTCCCCTGCATATAGCCCATCCCTCCCAGGATTTGAACCGCCTCATTGCATACGTCGAGGGCGACGAGGCTCGCGAAGTTCTTCGCTTCGCTCACCTCCTCGAGCGCCCCGAGGCCGCGGCGCATGGCGTCGGCGACGAGGTAGACGAACGACTTCGCGGCGCGCGTCTGGGTGGCCATCCGCGCGAGCTTATGGCGGGTCACCTGGAAGCCGCTCAGGGGGCGGCCGAAGGCGGATCGAGCGCGCGCGTGGCACTCGGCCTCGGCGAGGGCCACCTCGGCGCTCGCGTAGCCGTAGGCCGCGAGCGTCAACCGTTCCATCTGGAAGTTCTGCATGCAGGCGCGGAACCCCGCCCCTTCGTCGCCGAGCCGGTTCTCTGCCGGGACGCGGCAGCCGTCGAAGCTCAGCGACGCTGTGTCGCTCGCGCGCCAGCCCATCTTCTTGAGCGATCCTGAGACAGAGAAGCCGGGCGTGCCCCTCTCGACGACGAAGAACGTGAGACCCCCGTGGGGTGACTCGCCGGTGCGCGCCAGCACGGTCACCAGGTCGGCACGGACGCCGCTGGTGATGAACGTCTTCTCGCCGTCGAGCAGGTAGGCGTCGCCGTCGCGGCGCGCTCGGGTCTTGATCCCCGCGACGTCGGAGCCCGTGCCCGGCTCGGTGATCGCCAGGGCGGCGATGCGCTCGCCGCGGAGCACCGGCGGGAGGAAGCGACATTTCTGTTCCTCAGTGCCGAGGCTGACGATCGGGGGCAGCGCGATGCCGGCGCTGCCGAGGCCCGCGACGACGCCGGCGACGCCCGCGGACATCAGCGCCTCGACGCCGAGGATGAGGTGGAACGGGTCGCCGCCCCCGCCCCCGTAGGGCTCCGGGAACACGGCTCCCAGGATCCCTGCCTCCCCCGCCTTCGCGTAGAGCTCGCGGGGGAAGCTCCCCGTCTCGTCCCACGCGGCGGCCTCTGGGGCGATCTCTTGATCGGCGAAGCGCCGGCAGCTCTCATGGAAGAGCACATGGGACTCGTCGAGGAGCGCACGGTAGTAAGGCTCGATCATGAAGGGCCTCTGGGTCCGGCGACGCGCCTTCAAGCGCTGTCGTGAATGCGCCGGCAGGTCTCGAAGACCGTCGCCAGCTCGGGCACGGGAAGGTATCCGCGGATGGCCTCGGCGACGGGGCTGTCAGGATCGAAGATCGCCGGTAGCTCCCTCGCCAGCTCGGCGACGTGTGCGTCATGGCGGCGTGCGACCACCAGGTGGTAGAGGTAGTGAACCGCCGAGATGGGCCGGTGCGAATCGGTAGCCGCGAGGTATTGCGCTCGGAGGAAGGCGACCTGGACCGAGCGGTTCTCCACCGTGACGCGCGGCCCGTTCTCCGTGAGGGTGCTGACCACCTGGAGGGCTTGGTGCTGCGTCTCGAGATCGTCGCCGAGCCCGGGCCAAGGGATCGCGGGCGCCCGCGTGCGGAAGCGCTGGGCGAAGGCCTTCATGTAGCACCAGGAAATGCTGGCCATCATCGCGTCACGCGGGGCGCCGGGGGAGAGGTAGCCCTCGTAGATCGGGATGAGCCGCTGCCGGAGGTCGCGCGCCGCGGGGTCGTCGTCCCGGAGCGCTCGGTAGCTAACGCCGTTCAGCGCGATGCACCTGGCCACGGGCTTCATGTGGTCGAGCGCTGCGATGAGCGCGTCGATGGCGGGGCCGTCCATGGGCACGCGCGAGCTCGCGATCAGGGCGTTGAAGTTGGCTGCGATGAGCGCGTCGCCCGTCTCCACGGCGCGCGAGAGGACGTGCCGCACGAGCGGCTCGTCGATGACGACGCCCGCCTTGCAGAGCAGCTCGCCCGCCGTCTTGTGGACGTGCGGCGAGATCCCGACGACGCGCAGCTCGTCGACGTGCCAGGTGCGGATGCACGCGGCAAGGTAGCGCGCGGCGAGGAAGTCCTGCCACTCGCGGTGCATGAAGCGGACGCGTTGCAGGCCGGTGGGGAAGAAGACGCTCCGCTTCAGCAGCGCCTCGGAGGCCCGGCTGTCGGCGACGAGATCGAAGCCCGCGGCCAAGAGGTAGGCGGCCTCGTCCTCGGGGCAGCGCTCAGAGAAGGCCCGCCAGCGCGCAGCCGCGGCCGTGGCCTCCGCGCGGAGCTCCGCGACGGCGATGTCGCCTCTGAGCTTCGACTGGAAGATCCAGCCGACGAGCGTGACAGCATCCATCCAGCGGTCTGCGTCGGTGGACTGCTCGTCCGCGTCGTGGATGTCCGTGAGGTGGCTTTCCTCTATGATCGCCAGGAGCGCCTGCTCGATCACCTCGGCCGGCGTCTGGAGCGAGCGCTCGGTGAGCGTCGTGGAGCGCGGCCCGAGCCACGAGAGGAGCAGCGGCGTCAAGAGCAGCCTCCGCACGTCGGGGTCGGCGACCGAGCCGAGGAGCCGGGCGATCCCCGGAAAGCGCTCCTGCGCCTGCGCCGTCGTAAGGTGCAAGATCTCGAAGATGTGATTGGTGCTGCTGGCCAGCATGCGGATGCCGGGCTGGCTGCTGCGCACGCCGAGCACGACGACGAGATCGCCGTTGTGCGAGAACTCGGAGGTAATGTGCTGGAGCATTTCGCGGAACTCGGAGAGTCCCACCCCGGCATTGTTTGTGAGGAACTCGTCCACCCCGTCGAGGACGAGCACCGTCGGCAGATCCCTGACACGCGTCTCGAGCCACGCCGACGTGACGAGGTCGCCGCGGCGGAGCGGGCCGTAGGCGGAGAGCAGGGCATTGGCCCAGTCACACCACCTTCGGAGGATTGTCGTGAGGAGCAGCCTACCCCGATCGGCGGGCGCGGCGGCGGCGAGCCGCTTCAGATCCTCGGCGTCAAGCGACTCCTGTTGCAATGGGCAGACGATGGGCAGCGGCAATCGGCGCGCGACGTCCTGCTGGAATTCCAGTGCGAGCCTGCGGCCGAGGGTCCGGAGCGCGGTCGATTTTCCCACGCCGACGTCCCCGGCGACGACCAGCCGGCGGGGGCGAGCCGAGCTCTTGCGGAGCAGCGCCAGGATCTGGTCGTGCACGCCGCGCTGGGTGCCGGCGGTCGCGTAGTCGAGGGTCGGCCGCGTGACGTCCCCTTCGCCCCCGGGAGCGCCAGCGGCATCGCCAATCAACGTGCCGATCTGCGCGGCGCGGTCCAGCGCGAGGGAGCGGCGGATTGTCTCCAGCGCGACGAGTTGGTCGGGCACGCCCGCGTACGCGTCGAGCCTCAGGAAGCCGGAGAGGGATCGCGCGGCGCTGTCTTCGAGGTTGCGTCCGCCCGGGGTGTCGTCGGACGACAGGTGGCGCGCCCCGAACGCTCGGAAGAGCGGGCAGGGCAGGCCAATCGCCGCGGCCTCTGTCGCGCGCGCCTCGTACGCTCGCTCGATCTCCCCGGCGCGATCGTCGAGGGACACGGTCGTGCCCCATCCACCGGGATCGCTCCCCGCGATCATCACGATCTGACGGGTGCGCAGGGCCACGGATCGATCGAAGTCGGGCACGCGCCCGGAGGCGAGGCCCTCGATCGCGGCGGCGTAGTCCTGCTCCAGGATCTGCCGCAGCAGGAGGGCGCCGGGCTCGTCGGCGACGACGACGACGTTGAGGGCTCCGGTGGACGCGAGCTCGATCGTCATACGCGCTTCGGGCACGGACACGGGCGCATCGGGGTCGAGCTGCAAGAGGAGGACGTCGAAGTCGGAGTCCTCGTGGAGGACGAGGCTCCGCGCGAGCCGACTCCACCTGACGGCCGCCTCGGCGGCGACGACGAAGACGAGGACCCATGGCCGACTCGGGCCGGCGCGCGCGTGTCGGCGCGCCGCGTGGAACGACGAGCGTCCAGTCTCCAGCGTCACCCAGAAGTCGTCATCGGAGGCGAGACGGTCAGGCGCCGCCGTCACGGAGCTCGATCGGCGCTTCTGCAACATCCGCGAACGGCCCGCGTCCGCCGGGGAATCCGGCGGGCCGACCGAGACGACCCGGGACTGGAAGGCATGCGGCTCGTTCGCGGCCCCCTCGGAAGGGAGCCACCGTCTGGCGGCCTCGGCGAAGGCCTCGGCGAGCTCCAGCGCTGACTGGAACCGATCGGACGGAACCTTGGCCAGGGCGCGTTCGAAGAAGCGATCGAGCTCGGGAGGGAGGTGGGGGACGTGGCGCGAGGGTGGCAGCGCGGGCTCGGAGCAGATGCGCAGAAGCACCTCGTAGACCTCCTCGCCCGGGAAGGGGAGAGCGCCCGTGAGGGCGCGGTAGACGACCGCCGCGAGCCCCCAGAGGTCGCTGCGGTGATCTACGTCCGCCAAGCCGCGCGCCTGCTCCGGGCTCATATAGTGAGGCGACCCTAGGACCTGCCCAGTCTTCGTGGCTTCGCTGTCGGTGCCGAGGCTCGGCGCCTTGGCTATCCCGAAGTCGAGAAGCTTGACCAGCTCGGTGTCGTCGTCCTGCGCAAGGAAGACGTTGCCCGGCTTGATGTCGCGGTGGATGATGCCGGCCTCGTGCGCGCGCCGGAGCGCCCGCGCCGCTTGCACGAGGATCTCGGCGACAGGCGGGGGAGGGAGCGTCCCCACGCGCCGGAGGCGGGTACCTAGGTCCTCGCCGTGGAGCAGCTCCATGACGAGGTAGGGCGTGTCCTCCTCGACGCCGTAGTCGTGCACGTGGACGACGTGCGGGCTCTGGAGCTGCGCCGCCGCGCGGGCCTCACGCTCGAACCGTACCCGGGCGATGGGCGACGATACCAGGCGCGTATTTATGAACTTTGCCGCCACGAGCGTGTCGAGCGCCAGGTGGCGCGCGACCCAGATCGAGCCCATGCCGCCGCGGGCGAGGCACCTCTCGAGAGCATATCTCCCCGCGATCACCCGGCCCTTGGTGAGTGCGACCATCGTCAATCTCCGCGCCTGAGGCTATCACGCGCGAGGTGGACTAGCACGACTGCGGGAGGGTTGGGCTGAGGCGGACGGCGGCCCGCCGTCCGTCGGGCCATGACGCTCGCTCCGCTCGTGCCTCAGGCCAACCTCGACCGCTTCTTCGACGGCCTCGGCATGCTGTATTGGCCCGAGAGGAAGGCCTCGTTCGCGCTGTACGCCCTCGGCCTTCTGGGCGAGGGCGAGCGAAAGAGCGCCGAGCCCATCGCCGCGCGCCGCCGGCGGCGACCCCACGCGCTGCCAGCGCTATCGTGACCGGCTCTGCCACTTCCTCAACAGCTCGCGCTGGGACGTAAACCCGTTATGCCGAGCCTGGTAGCGTGCCGTCGCGGCGTCGCCAGACTGGGCGGCGATGACCGCGCCCGTTGCCCCCGGCCCCGCGACCCCCGCCGCGCCGCTCGCGCCCGGGCTACTGGGCTCGCTTCTGGGCGGCTTGCTCGGCCGCCCAGCGCCAGGGAACGAGCTCCGACGGCTGCCGCAGGGGCCAGCCGCCCTCGAGCTTCGTGATCACGTCGAGCAGGTAGCCGAACGGGTCGACCCCGAGCGGCAGGCAGTTGTCGACCAGGGGGTAGGCCGCCGCGAGCCGCTCGCCCCCGCGCACCGAGCCGGTGAAGAGAAAATTGCGACGGACGACGGCAAAAAGCCGAATTCGCCGCTCGACCCGCCCGTTATCGATCTCGAACCGACCGTCCTCGAAGCGGCGCCGGAAGAAGGCCCGCTGGCTCTGCGCGTACGTCGTCGCCCGCCGCAGCGGCGACTTCGGCAAGAGCTTCGGGTGCCACGGGTCGACCAGCCCGTCGAGCTCGTCCAGGAGCGGCCGCGAGCGCCGCCTCCGCTCCTCGCCGCGCGCCGCGGCGTCGAGGCCGCGCTCCTTGCACTCGGCCTCGATGCGGGACAGCCCCGCGAACAGCTTCAGCGCGACGGCGGCGCGCGCGTCCTCGGCGAGGAAGGCGTCGTGGAACTTGCTGCGGATGGGCATCCCGCAACCGAGCCGCCGCTCGGGCTCGTCGTCGAGCACGTCACCCGGAGCCGCGGGCCCAAGAGCGACGCGAAGGACGCGCACGCGCTCGCCGAGCGATTGCGAACGGGCGGCCTCGGCCCCTCCGTATGCAAAGACACGGCGTGCTTCACGACGCTGCGCCAGCTCGTCAAGGCGCACCCGATGGTCGTCGGCGACGCCGTGCGGTGCATGAATCGGATCCACGCGCTCTATCGTTCGCGTGGCCTGCCAACCCCGGGCAAGAAGCTCTACGCGATGTCCACGCGAGCGGAGGTCTTGGGCCGACTGCCGGCCTCGAGTCGGCAGGCCGCCGAGACGCTCTTCGCCGCCTACCGGAAGATCGCAGCGATCGCGCTCGTTCTTGCACGTCTCTCCCAGAGAAGGCAGTCCAACCGGGGCTCGGCCGGGCGCCGGCGCGCGTCGGCGCGGCTCGCTCGGGTCGGCGCGGAGGCTGGGCCGGGCGTTCTCTCCGCGGTTGCTGGAAATCGACGCCAAATGCCGAAAGCGACCGGACGTGGTCAGCCAGCCCTCGACGAGCGCGACGAACAGCGGGGACGAGGCCGGCCGGAAGGCCGGGCGCAGGGCGGCCGCCGGGCGCCGGCGACCCGAGCGCCCGGCCCGGGGGGGGACGTCCCGTCGCGGCCGACCCCTCGGGCCCGTTCGCGGGGGTGACACTGTCATGCCGCCGTGACGGCCGCCGTCATGCGGTCGCGACAGCGGGGGGGGCCGGGCCCGCGCGGGGCGGCCCGAGGGGCCGTAGGTCGGCCGGAAATGGCCGCGGCGAAGGGCCCGCGCGGCGTGGCACCGCGCTTGCTCATGCGCCTCGCCATGAACATTCGCCGAAGCGTGTTGGGTCGAACCGTGTTGCTGGGTCTCGGGGCCGCCGCCGTCGTCGCCGGCTGTCACGACGAGGGGGCCGCCCCGGCGGGTGAGGGGGCCGCGCTCGACCGCGCCGCGCAGGCCCTCGACTTCGCGGCGGCCACGCCGCCGCCGGTCGTGAACGTCGACCACGCCGACCTCGCCGCGGTGCTCGACGACTTCACCGGCCACCCGATCTTCGGCGCCGACACCCCCGGCATGATCGCCGCGGTCGTCAAGGGCAAGCACATCGTCGCGCTCGGGGCGTCGGGCTACGCCAAGCTCTCGCCCCTGACGCCGATGACCGAAGACATGATCTTCAACATCGGGTCGAACACCAAGAGCATGACCGCCGTGCTGCTCGCCATGCTCATCGAAGAGCACCCCTCGCTCACCTGGCAGACCACCCTCGCGCAGGCGCTGCCTTGGGCGTCCGAGCCGGGCAAAGAGTACATTCAGCCGGCCGCGCGCCGGGCCGTCACCCTCGAGCAGCTCGTCGCGCACCGCTCGGGCTACGTCTGCGGCTACGAGCTGCCGGGCGACGTCAAGGTCGACACCACCGAGTTCAGCCACCCCGACTACGGCGTCGGCGACGCCTGGAAGTCCAAGACGCGGCCGCAACTGCTGCGCGAGTACCTGCGCGGCCCGGCCATCGGCGTCGGCGGCACCCCCACGGGCCTTCTCGCCGACTGCATCGACCCCTTGGGCAACTACGGCGTGGGCGACCGCGTCTACGAGAACCTCAATTTCACCATCGCCCAGGCGGTCATCGACCAGTGGTCGGGCATGCCCTTCGTCGAGTACGCGAAGGCGAAGCTCATCACCCCGTACGGCATGGGCAAGACCTTCTTGCCCTCGCAGGCCTTCATGCTCGCGCAGCCCGGCTCGATCGACGGCACCGCCGCGCAGAAGGCCTACTGGAACCCCTACTTCTTCAACCCCTCGCACCCCCTGCTCGCCGCCGGCAAGTACGCCTGGGGCCACGACGAGCAGGGCGCCGTCGCGAGCGTCAACGACCCCGACGTCGACCCGTGGGCGCTCGCCCCGGGGGCGGGCGGCTTCGCCTTCGGCATCGAAGACTGGGCCCGCTACGCCATCGCCCACCTGCGCGAGACCTCGCCCGCCTGGCGCAAGGTGCACGAGAAGCCCTTCGCCGAGTACAACTTCGGCTGGTCCACGGGGCCCCGCACGACCGCCGGCGGCATCGAGTACACGGCGATGTGCCACACGGGGTCGATCAGCGGCATGCAGTCGAGGATCTGCGTCTACCCCGAGATCGACGTCGCCTACCTCTCGTTCGCGAACGGCGGCCCCGCTGCGTCCGAGGCGAACCACGCCGTCGTCAACTGGATGGCCGCCAACGCCCTCTACAAGCGCGACGCCGGCGGCTGCAAAGACGACCCGGCGCTCGTGCGCGGCGTGCAACGCTACTGGGACCGCGACATGTTCGGCTGCGCCGGCAGCGTGCCCTTCGCCGAGCGCGCCAGCCTCTGCGCCACCGGCTACCACGTCTGCAGCGCCCAAGAATACGTCTCGAACAACCTCTACGGCAGCGTCAACGCCGAGTCGCCCAAGCACCACTACTGGACCGACGACCAGCTCGGCTACGGCGGCACGAGCTCGGGCAGCTGCTGGGCCGCGCCCGGCGGCTCGAGCTGCGGCGCCGACACGCCCATGCGCGTCTGCTCGCCCGACGGCACCGACCCCGAGGGCAACCACTGCAACTGGACGGGCTGCGGCTTCGG
Organism: Polyangiaceae bacterium; assembly: GCA_035762175.1. Lineage (GTDB taxonomy): Bacteria > Myxococcota_A > Polyangia > Polyangiales > Polyangiaceae > DASTPP01. The sequence goes on from DASTPP010000142.1 coordinate 46,944, forward strand.
ATCGGGCAGCCTCACCAACCGCCACTTCGGCGGCTGCATCGGCGACGACACCGCCGGGGCGCTCTGCTGCAAGAACTGAGGGCATAACACCCCGGCCGTGCGCAACCCGAGCGGGCACCGGGCTAGTTCCGCTCGCCCGAAAACCGGGCAGGTTTTCGGGCGAACGGGAACTAGTTTTGATCAATCGAGTGCCGCTGGCCCGAAGTCCGCCCAGACTTCGGGCCAGCGGCACTCGGCCCGGGCGGGCCGGCCGGGGGGTCTCGGCCGGCCCGCCGTTCTCGGGCGGCTCAGCGCGGGGGCAGCGGGGGGGGCGAGGGGGGCGAGGGTAGGACGTCGCACGCGCCCGGCGTCAGCTCGCGCTCGAAGAGGGTCTGGCCGTTCCAGACGCAGATGGCGCTGTAGTCGGGGTTCGCGTCGGCGTTGATCAGGCAGTTGTCGTAGGCCTCGGCGCACGGGATGCTTTGGGTGTAGACGCCGCCGGTGGTTTCGCAGAGGTTCATGGCGTAGCTCGCCTCGCCCTGTCGGCCGACGCAGGCTTCGGGCACGCCCGGGTCGGTGCAGGCGCCGACGGCGGCCTCGCGCTCGTAGACGATCTGGCCGTCCCACGTGCACGAGACGCTCTGGCCGGGGTTCCGCTCGGCGTGCTGGCGGCAGGCCGCGCGGGCCTCTTCGCACGAGAGCTCGGCGCTCGGCAAGGCTTCGCGGCCCGAGGCGCAGTCGGACCCGACGGCGGTCGCGGTGCGGGGGGCGCCCTCGGCGGCGCAGGGGTCGAAGGGGTGGGGCTGGCCGGCGCCCGGGCCGTCATTGACGCTGAAGTCGCTCGCGTCGTAGCAGCCCGTGAACGCCGTGAGCAGCCCCCCGGTGGCCGCTTGCGCGGCACGAACGAGGTCCCCGGGGTCCGAGTAGCCGTTCGGGACGAACGAGAAGATCGGGGGCAGGCGGCGCGATCGGCCGGCGTTCAGATCGACGACCTCGACCCCCGGGGGCGCGTCGACGGTCTGGGGCTTGAAGCCGGAGACGAGCACGCGCCGCAGGCCCGAGCCCGGCGCGGCCTCGATGCGCCAGTGGGTCGCTTCGTAGACCGAGAGGGCGAGATCGTGGGGCGTCGCCCGCGTGTCGCGGACAATGGCCTCGCCGCCGGCGTCGTAGACGCCGATCGCGAGCAGATCGTCGCCCGAGCTCGTGCCCTCGTACGAGGTGATCGCGTAGCCGGCCCCGACGTCGCAGTCGTTCACGCGCACGATGGTGCCGGGCTCGCCGTCGGGGGTGCCGCGGCGTGCGCCGTCGGGGGGGCCGCCGCGTGCGCCGTCGGGTGCGGCCTCGGTGATGACCGGAGCCTTGTTCGCGGCGCTCTCGTCGGGCGCCTGGCCGCAGGCCGACGCGGCGAGGGCGAGGGCGCCGAGCGGCCAGAGCGCGCGGGCGGGGGTGAGACGAAGCGAGGCGTGGGGGGCGAGTCGTTTCATGGCGGTCCTCTGGTTTGGGTAAGAGAAAGACAAGGTCGGCACGGCGCCCCGGTCGGGGGCGAGGGGGGGTGAAGGCGAGAGGGGCGCCGTCGCGGGTCGGGCGACGCTTGCACCCCCTCGACCGCCCCCGTGGCAGTCGCCGCCTCGCGGGATCACGAAATCGTACGTCCTCCAGTCCGCCGCGGGCCGAAGGTGGCCGTGATCGATCTCCGGGCGTGCGGTACGCTCGGCCGACTACCCCTGCGCCCGCCCCGGCGTACACCGCTTTGAGAGCCCCTCGAGCACGTGAAAGAGCGTGCCCATTCGGAGCGCCGAGGGGCCAGAAAAAGAGTTCGCCCTTTTTTCAGGTGGTCGACCACCTCCCAAAAAGGGTTCGGTCTTTTTGGGGGCGGCCCTGGCGAGAGAAAAATTAGCTTTATCTCGCCATGTCTTGGGTGAAAGCTAACAAAAATTAGCCCGAACCCTTTTTTGGGAGGGCGTCGGCACCTTCCGAAAAAGAGTTCGCCCTTTTTGGGGGGTGGTCGACCACCTGAAAAAAGGGCGAACTCTTTTTTCTCCGGTGTTTTTGGGGGTCTCGCCCCCCGGCCCGGGCGAGCGGGCGACGTCGGGGAGGGGCCGGAGAAAAAAATCGCCCCCTCCGCTCGATGGCAAGCAACCGCGTCGACGGCCTGGCCGAGGGGACTGCAGGAGGCGCAGCAAGTGGGCTGCGGCTTCGTGCCCTCGCAGGAGGGGGCGGCCATGAAAAAGATGAAGGGTTCTCGCAAGGTGGTGGGCGATTCGACGGGGTCGGTGGCCATGGCGGCGGGGGCGGCACCCGCCGAGCCGGCCAAGGGGGGCACGGCGGCGGCGGCGCCCGGGGCGGGCGAGGTGGTGGTGACGGTGCCGGTGGGGGCGACGTGGGCGCGCTTCGATCTGCGCGAGGCGCGGCGAGCGTACGAGTCGTGCCGGGGCGAGTTCGAGGCGCTGGCGCTGGCCGATTTGCTCGTGGTGCGCACCGATCTGCAGAAGATGGCAATGACGGTGCTCACCCTGGTGGGGCGCGACTCGGCGCCCGAGCGGCGGGCGGTGTTCGAGCGGTACGCGGCGCAGGGCAACTACGATTTGACGCTCTTCGACCGGCTGCCGACGCTCTCGCTGGCCGCCTGGTACGTCCGGCGCAAGCAGCAGCAGGCCCTGTTCGGCGCCTCGGGCGCGGCGGTCTCGAAAGAAGAGGTGGCGCTGGCGTACGAGGTTCGCGGTCGCATGCTGGGCGTGCTGCAGCACTGGCACGGCGATCGGCACGACGTCGCGGTCGATCTGGCGCAGGTGCGCGAGGGGTCGGGCTACCAAGACCTCGCCAACGATCTCGACTCGCTCGCCGAGATGTACCGACGCGACGATTTGCGGCCGCTCCTCGAGCACGACGTCAAGCATTATCGCGCGTCCGACGCCGACGAGGCGCTCCGGCTGGCCGCGATCCTCGCGACCTCGCTGGGCATCGGCGGCGAGGGCGAGGCCGCGCGGCTGACGGGCCTCGCGCGTCGGGCGGCGACGCTCTTGGTGCGCGGCTACGAAGCGCACGCCCGCTGCGGGCGCTTCTTCTTCGGCGAGACCGAAGACGTGGCGGAGACGTACCCGTCGCTCTTCGCGGCCGTGCGCGCCCCGCAACGCAAGCGCTCGAGCGAAGGGCCGGGCGGCGGGGGGGGGCCGGGCGACGAGCAGCCGGGCGACGATGAGCCGGGCGACGAGCCCGACGGCGAGCCGGGGCCGGCGTTAAGGCGCGAAGCCGCCATACGCGCGGCGGGTGACGTTGCGCGGCCCCGCACTGAAGTGCGGGGCACGGGGTGACCCGCGCGAACGGAGAGCAAAGCCCGGCCCTCGCTGGGGCCGGGCTCGCGCGCCGCGAGCCGCTCGCGCGCGCTCGCCCGCGGGGGCCGAAGCCCGTGGG